>JAYOTF010000009.1:0-57802 GCA_038150265.1 Deltaproteobacteria bacterium
CATGCCCGCATCCGGGTGCGGTTCGGAAAGCCCCCGGGGAGCAGGTATTCGGTAGAGTCCAGAGCCTGCTCCACCTCCTTCTTCTTGCGCTTCATCTTGATGCTCTCCCCGTCTCGCTTGAGCGAGCGGAGCCGGAACACGTAACGGATCTGCAACTGCTCCTGAAGGATCCGGAGCTGCAGCAGCACCTCATCCAGTTGCGGGTACTCACGGGAATCCGGAATCACCAGTTTGACCTCGGTCCATCCGTCCAGGTGCTTGTGGTACTTCTCCAGAAACTTGAACTGCGTGGTGAAGGTCTGGAGGAAGCTCTCGAGGATGGGGTGCAGCGAGACCTGGAGGTCAATGCGCCCTCCGGTTTCCTGAGCCTGGTCGTTCCCGAAGACGAGATGCAGGGCGCCGGCCTTGTCGGTAATCGGACTCTCGGAAGGCAGGTGGAGTTCCCAGTCACTCGTGTGCGTCGCCTGTGGCTCAAGTGCCGGGACGTCCAGCTCCACGCGTTCCAGGACCTGCCAGTCCACGGCGCCGGCCTTCAGGTCCTTCTTGAGGGCATAGGCCAGAATGACCTGAGCCACTTGCGGCGGAGTCGGGTCGGTACCGTTGTTTGCAATGCGGAGGGTCCCGCGGATGAAATCTCCCTGGTTCCACTCTTCCGTTTCAGTGACAAGCTGATACTCCAGGGGACGCTGGAAAGATACGCTACGCATGAAGATTTTTTCGGGATGAAGGGATGAGGCCGTTGGCGATTCAGAGAGTGGACAGGTGGGCCACAATCTGTTGATGGATCGCATCAAGAGATGCTTCCGCGTTGAGGGACACGAAGCGTTCAGGCTGTGCGTTGGCCAGCACCTGGTAGCCACTCCGGACCCGTTCGAAGAAGTCGAGGGACTCCTGATCCAGTCGGTCGGGAGTGCCCCCACGCTGCTGAAGGCGCTTGAGGCTTTGCTGGGGAGGCAGGTCCAACCAGAAGGTCCGGTCGGGAACATGAGGGGCAATGTGATGGGCCACCACCGAATCCAGGGCCGAGAGGTCGAGGCCTCTGCCAAATCCCTGATAGGCAACGGAGGAATCATGAAACCGGTCACACAGCACCCAAGTCCCCGCCTGAAGCGCAGGCAGTATCTTTTCTTGCAGGTGCTGTACCCGATCGGCAAGGTAGAGCAGCAATTCGCTGACCTCACCCAGGGCGTGGTGTTCCGGACTTAGCAGGACCGCTCGGATCTGCTGCCCAATCAGGGTGCCGCCGGGCTCTTTGGTCACCAGAACGGTGTGGCCCTGCGACTCGAGCCACTGCTGGGCCAGCTGCAGTTGCGTGGTTTTGCCGGACCCGTCGATTCCCTCAAAGGTCAGGAAGCGTCCAGCTCGCGGAAGGGGAGGCGCTGGTGGCGGCCAGGCGGCGGTCACGAAGGCTTCTTGTCGTAAACCGCGTAAACCTTTTCCTTGATCTCCTGGTGCGCCTTCTGGGCGTCTCGGATGATGGTGTTGCAGGCTTCCTTGAACTCGTGCACCTCATCCGGATCCGGATTGTTTTCCTTGAACTCCTTGAACCGAGAGTAGATCTGCGCCACGTCCTGCTTGAGGTTCTTCTTGAGGACGATGGCAATGGGAAGCTTGCTCTTCAGCTCTTCCTTGCTGCTGGCGCTCAGGAGTTGGTCCTTGGCCACGTGAAAAGACTCTGTCTTCTTCGACATGGACTCGAAGTGCTCCTTAGCCTCCTCGGGGACGGGAGCCTGAGGAATGGAGGAAAATTTTCCTGTCGTTTCTGACATAATGGCTTTGTCTAAAAGAATCCCTTGAGAAAGCCGGAAGGGCCGAGGAAAAGCGGAAGGCCTGTGCCTTCCAGAACGCCTGAAGTCCTCCGGAGTTCATTGCTTGAGAAGTCCAATCAAGTACTGTAAATTGACAGACAAACACAAGATTTTCTCGCGTGCTCAATCCTGCACACTTTACGCCAAGCCCCAATGTTGAAGCTAAAACGCACCAAACCCGAAAAAATCCTTCTTGCTGACGACGTGTACGTGCTCTGGCGCGATGGCCATGAGAGCCGTTACACCTTTCTTGACCTCCGGGATGCGTGTCCCTGTGCCGAGTGTGTGGACGAGATGACCGGAGAAAAACGACTTGAGCGCTCCAGCATTCCCCCGGAGATTCACCCGCTTGGAAGTGAATACGTGGGGAACTACGCGTTGCGCATTCACTGGAGCGATGGGCACAGCACCGGGCTCTACAACTTCAAAACGCTCCGTGGCATGGATGACACCGCGGACGACTCTTCTGAGAAAGGTTCAGCATGAAGCACCTGGAAGGCGACTTGGTCGCCACCGACCTGCGCGTGGCCCTCGTGGTGGCTCGCTTCAACGAGTTCATCTGCGAGCGATTGCTCGAGGGCGCCCTGGATGCCTTCACGCGGCATGGTGGCTCGCGCGACCATGTCACGGTTGCCCATGTGCCCGGAGCGTTTGAGCTGCCTCTGGCGGCCAAGAAACTGGCGGCCTCCGGAAATTATGACGCCGTCGTGTGCCTCGGCGCCGTGATCCGTGGAGCCACCTCGCATTACGACTACGTCTGCGGCAGCGCGGCCTCCGGAATTGCCTCGGCCAGCCTGGAGACCGGGGTGCCCGTCATCTTTGGCGTGCTCACCACAGACACCATTGAGCAGGCCATTGAGCGCGCTGGCACCAAAGCCGGGAACCAGGGCCGCAACGCCGTGGTCACGGGCATTGAGATGGCCCGACTCCTCAAGCAGATCTAGCCTCCATACTGCACCTTGACCGCGTCGCGGTCAACCTCGCCCTCTTGCCCTGGTAACTCCGGGGCAAACTCAATGATCCGCGGGCGTTTGAACCCGGCAATCTGACCGCCCACAAACGCTCGAAGCGCCTCGGCATCCGCGGAAGCTCCTTCCCGGAGGACGCAGATGGCCTTGACCGACTCTCCCCAGGTTGGATCCGGAACACCAATCACACAAGCAGCGGTGACATCGGGATGCCGCAGCAACACGGCCTCCACCTCGCCGGGGTAGACGTTTTCGCCTCCGGTCTTGATCAGTTCCTTCTCAGCCTTGCGTTTGACGTAATGCAGGTAGCCGTCGGCATCCAGGCGACCCACGTCACCCGTGTGGTGCCAACCGTTGCGGAAGGCATGCGCCGTCGCTTCCGGATGTCCCCAGTACTCAAGCATGAGGTTTTCGCCCCGGACCACAATTTCCCCGGCTTCTCCTTCCGGAAGGAACTCATCGGCCTCGTTGACGACGGCGACTGAGTTGACCCAGCTGGCGCGTCCGGAAGAGCCCGGGCGTTCGGTTGCCGGCGCCACGGTGACAAAGGCGCTGGTTTCAGCCTGCCCAAAGCCCGTCCAGAACGTGGCCTGCGTTTCCTGGTGAAGGCGCTGGATGCCGTCGGGGCCCTCGAGTCCGTAAACCAGCTTCAGGCTGCTGAGCGAGGATCCGGACTCCTGGGCCGCATCCAGGATGCGCCCGAGAATGGGCGGAAAGGATCCGAAGTACGTGAGCTGATGCTCATCGAGGGCCTGCACTGCTGCCTGTGGATCAAACTGAGGGAGCAGCACCGTCTTTCCACCACAGACAAAGGAGGCCCACAGCGACGTCAGCCCCATCACATGAAACAGCGGCATCACGCCCAGGTGTCCTTCAAGGGCGCTGGCCCCAAAGTGCAGCAGGTGCACCTGACAGGCGGCAAAGAGGTTCCGTTGACTCAACAAGGCGCCTTTGGGCACACCACCGACAGCAGCGGTGGGGATGATCACACAGCCCTGATCCGGATCGGTGGCCAGCTGAGCCAGGGGCGGGGAGTCTTGCAACGCGGCAAACGAGTGGGCTCCGGAGCCTTCAAGCAGAACCTGCTGCGGCACGTGTGCAGCCAGTGCCTGGGCCGCATCGGCATAGCGCTCCTGAGTCACCAGAAGCCCGGGAGTGGTGACCTGAAGCACCTGCGCCATTTCTTCAGCGGCGGTGCGGGTGTTGAGTCCCACGGCAATGACTCCGGCGGCCAGGCAGGCGCCATACGTCACGGCGGCTTCCAATCCATTGTCAAGCAGCACCGCAACCCGGTCTCCGGATTCCAGCCCACGAGCGTGCAGGCCGGCAGCCATCCGCCTGACCTGATCGGCATAATCGGCGAAGGTCAGCGTCTCTGAGCCGCAGATGAACGCGGTTTGTGTGCGACGACTCTTCGCATTTTCCAGGATCCGGTCAACTAGAGAATGGGTACGCATGCTTTTCCTCGCAAGGGGTCAGGTGAAGGCCGTCCGCTCAGTTGGCAGGAGGCGGTTCTGCTGCAGGCTCCGGAGGCAGGTCGCCTTCCTGAGGAGGAGCAGGCTCTGGAGCAGGAGGCGGGGCTTCCGGATTGAGGACAATTTCCACCTTCCCGTTCCGGACCTTGCAGAGAGCCTCACCGGTTCCGGAGGACGAGGTAAAGCCTCGGTAGACGTCCAGGCCTTCCGGAGTCTCAATGACTGCAGTGGTCAGCACACTGAACTTGAGTGACTCGCCCACGGCTTCTTCAATCGCAGGGTCGCAGCTCCGGAACGGCTCGCTCTTCGCGTCCGGGTTGTTGGTGCCCAGCAGGTGGGAGCGTCCGGTGTTTTGCAAACCGAGCCACACCAGCACCAGGCCAGCGACCACGGCTCCAGCGATCAGGATCTTGCGTTGTCCGTCCATGGGAAGTCTTCTCGGGAAGCGCTTGAAAGAGCAGAAAAACGGCAATGAGGCATTGTCCTGAGCCCTTGCTCAATGCGCAAGGCTGGAAGCATCACGAGGAATGCGCAACCGTGAGGAGGAGCTGTCCGGAGGCAAGGCGTACAGAGACCTCTGGAGCATTGGTGTGGTTGGACACACCCGCAGGCGGGCGTCCGGGAAGCAGGCTCGCGTCGCGGAGCGCATACGCCAGCCCGTGGGTGTAGATGCCGGAGGCGCCGCCAAAAACCGGAAGCAGTGACACCGTGGTGCCAAGTGGAAGGGTTTCGGCCCACGAGTCGTGAATGAACTCGCAGCGCTCCTGCTCCGTCCAGAGGAGAATCCGGGCGTGGTGCGAGTACTTGAGCATCACCTCCAGGTTAGCCAGAAACTGATCCATCCGTTGGCCTGCGGCACCAAGGAGGTGGATCTGAGCCGCCCCCTGCTCGCAGCAGTAGCAGATGGCCTTGTCGGCGTCATTGGTGTTCTGGTCTTCCATCCGGATCAGCTGCTCGGGCTGCAGCTGGGCACGAGGCGCGTCTTGCAGAGAATCCAGGTCCCCAACGACCACATCCGGAATCAGGCCTTGCTGGTGCAGAGCATTGGCGCCACCATCAGCGGCAACCCGTAAGGCCACGCGGTTCCAGTGCGTGTGAAGCAGAGAAGCAGAAGGAGGGCTGCCATTGCAGACGATCAGGGCTTCTGTCATCAGGCGAGCCAGAGGAAGGAAGCTTCCGGAGAAGCGGTCAGGGGAGGACGAGGTAGATGTGGTCTTTGTTGCCGACGAGGCCCAGCTCCTGGCGGGCCACCTGCTCCAGGTAGGCAGGGCTTTCCCGGAGGGCCACAATCTCCTGGCGGAGTTGAGCCTTTTCGTGCTGAAGCTCGGAAATTTCTGTTTCCAGCTGAACCCTGCGGTCGACCATCTGTCCGCGACTCCAGAGCCCGTAATCGCCAATCACCGAGATGATGCCGACGATCAAACCGAACGTCAGGAGGAGGCCGATGGTAAACAGCTGGCGCCACTCTTCCGATTCCTGCGTCTTCCGGAAGGTGTCGGGCTCCTGTTCCTTGGGCGGGGCAAAGAGGCCCCGGATGTACAGCACCCGGTCGTCTTTCCGGACCACCGTGGTGGGGCTGGCAGGCCGCGAACGCTGGGTGTGCTGTCCCTGGAGCAGACGATTCCGGTGCAGGTTCATGCGTCTCCGCTGGGCCGGGTTTCGTTGAGGAATTGACAATCGCCCTGGATGAGGGCGCCCTCCCGGATGATCATGCGTCCGGGCTTGACGTGGATGTGCCCGGTGACGTTTCCCGTGGCAGCGACTTCCAGCTGCTCATGGATGAACACGTTGCCCTCCATTTTTCCGGCAATGGTCACCGAGTCTCCATCGAGGTCGCCCCGGATGCGTCCGGACTGCCCCACGAGGATTTCACCACGACCGGTGATGGTTCCGTGGATTTCTCCGTTGATGACGATGTGCTCGCCACAGTCGATGTTGCCCTCAAGGAACAGGTCTTCGGCCAACAACCCCAGTGATTTATTGCTCATGACTCAGCGGACGTAGAGGCGGCTGCCAGGATTGAAACGAGAGATGGCCAGCAGCGGATCGGCTTGGCGGTTGTTGATGAGCACTTCGTAGTGCAGGTGTGGGCCGGTGCTGCGGCCGGTGCTGCCAACGAGCCCAAGCAGGTCGCCTCGCTTCACCCGCTGTCCCTTTTTGACCAGAATCCGGGAGAGGTGGCCGAAGCGGGTCCGGTAGCGGACGGTCTGGCGCTTTCCGGGGTAGAAGCCGCGTCCGTGGTCGATTTCGACGAGCAGGCCATAGCCAAAGTGACTCTTGGCAATCCGGACCATTCCATCAGCCGGGGCATAAATCTTGGTGCCGGTCCGGGCACTGAAGTCGAGTCCGGAGTGAAAGGCTCGCTTGTCGGTGAAGGGGTCCACGCGAAAGCCGTAACGGTCGGACAGGAGCCGGCTCCGGACGGGAATCAGGGTCGGCGTTTGCCGCCAGTAGGTCTCGTTCTGAGCCACCATTTGGCTCAGGTCCTCGAACTCCCGGACAAAGTTCTCATAGTCAAATGAGCTGGAATAAAGGTAGTCGCGCAGCCGTCCCTGCTGGACAAACTCCTCCGGGTTTTCCAGAGACAGGCGGTCTTCCAGTGTCGGACCCCCGCGGTTGCCTTCTCCCTTGGCGCGTTGCAGGCTGGTGGCTTCTCCGGTGAGGTTGATGCCAGTGGTGTTGGTGATGCGCTCTGCGAGTCGCTCAACTGTGGCGCTCCGGGCTTCCAGGTAGGTCATGTGCTCAGAAAGGTCCTGCTCGGCCTTGGCCAGCTGAGACTTGAGCTGTTCAATGCGCCCCGCCTGCTCTTCATAGGTCTCTCGGTTGGCAAGGGCATCCCGGAAGCGGGTGCTGAGCATGTCCAGGTTTTGCTGAATCTGAGAGAGCCAGAGGACGTGCTGTCGGGTGTCTTCCGGATCATACGGGTTGGGCGGGCAGCTGGCCTGAAGGCGCTCACACATCAGGTCATGCAACTCCTGAAGCTGGTCGGTCGCGGCCTTGGTCAGGGCCAGGTGCTTCTTGTACGCGGTTTCGCTGTTGTAAGCCGACTGCTTCAGCTCCTCAACGTAGTCCTCCAGGAACTGGATCCGGGACTCTCGCCCATCATAAAGGTCCAGCTTGCGCTGCAGCTCCGCCTGAGCAGACTCCTGCTCAAGGATGATCGTTTGCTGCTTCTTCAGGAGTTGGTCCTGTTGGTAAAACTGGAAGCCCAGCCGCCCTCCACCTGCAAGGAGCAAAAGCCCGATAATGGCAATGATTTTGGAGCTGATGAACCACTGGTTCACCCCGCGCCCGGACTTTCTGAGTAAGACGATGGAGAAACTTTTCATGCGGAGGTAGCGACGCTTTTGAGGGTAGGTCTACAAAGGAACTGAATTTATCATACCCTTAATCGAAGAGCAAACAGGGAATTGCCCTGCAACGAGTAAGCCGTCTACTTGCGAATCGGTTGAAGTTTGCTAGTTTGATGGCTCCGCTGTGCCCTCTTTTTGTGTGATTCATCTCGAATGTCCAACCCCTTGTCCTCCTCCTGCGTGCCACCAGAGCAGCTTGGCCCGCTCCTGACCGAACTGGCCGGTTTGCTTCCGGAAGCACACGCCACGGTGCCGCAGTGGCAGCAGCAGCTTCAGCGCTCCTCCCAACGTCTGCGGGAAGCGTACCTGCGGGTCGCCGTGATCGGAACCGTCAAGTCGGGGAAATCGACGCTGGTGAACGCCCTGGTTGGGCAGGACCTCGTCCGACGTGGCGCGGGCATCCTGACTTCGGCGGTCACCCGCCTGCGAGCCGGAGAGGAATTTCAGGCAGAGATTCAGCTCCGTCCGCTTCCGGAGCTGACGGAAGAGGCCCTCCGTGCCGCCGCGCGATTGGCCCGGACGCTGGAGTGGGCCTGGGAGGCGCCAGACTCGCTGGAGGCGCTGATGGCGCGGCTTCCGGAGTGGATGGCGCATGTGCCTCCAAATGTCATGGCCCTGGAGGAAGACCGGCGCCTGCTGCAGAGCCTGCAGCAGGGGTGGGCGGAAATGCAACCCTGGCTGAGGGACCCCCCCCAGCCCCTGATCTGGTCGGGAGCGGCTGCCAAGCAGCACCAGGACTGGGTCAGCCGTGATGCAACAGCGGCCTACCTGGCAGGAGTGCTGCTGCGGGTGCCCGAGCTTCCGTTTGGCCTGGAGCTGGCGGACTGCCAAGGCAGCGACTCCCCGAACCCGCTGCACCTGCTCCGGGTGCAGGACTACCTCGCTGGCGCCACTGCGGTGCTGTATGTGCTCAGCTCCCGGACGGGTTTGCGCGAGGCAGACCTCCGGTTGCTGGCGGTGCTCCGGGAGTTGGGGCTGCTGGAACAGACGGTCTTTGTCCTCAACCTCGATTTGGGCGAGCACGACTCGGTGTCGGATGCCGAGCGGGTCCGGCAGTCGGTGCAGCACGAACTCGGAGGCCTGCCCAATCCGGTCCTCAGCGTTTCAGCGCTCTACCGGCTGCTTCAGCAGTTGCCTCAAGGGCCAACGGAGGCCCTCAGGCTTCAGCTCTGGGAGCAGAATCCGGAGCTGATCGAGCTGCATGAGCAAGGCTGGGCTGAGCTGAACCAGACCCTGACGGGGTGGCAAAACCGCCGGCAGGAAGAGCTGAAGCGGACGGAGCAGCAGCACCTCCGGACCCTCACGCAGCGGGTGGTGCACTGGGTGGAACAGGCCCGGAAGGCGCTGGAAACTCACTCGGCCCAAATGCCTCTGGGCCATCTGACAGAGTCCGGACTGGAGGAGGTCCTCCGGACGCTGGAGGCGATGCTGGATCAGAAGCTGGCCGCTCAGCGGGACCCTCTGAAGGAACGGGTCCGGTGCCTCCTTCATGAAGGGCGGCAGAGTCTGTTGCAGCAGCTTCAGCGGTTTCAGGAGCAGCACCAGCTTCCTGCCTCCTGGGGCAAGGCCATCCGCCTCCGTGAGATGGCGCTGGAGCTTCCCGGTGCGCTGGGGCTGGAGGCGTATCAGGACCTGCAGCAACGGCAGCTCCGCTTTTTGGCAGAAGAGGTCAACCCCGGATTGCTGGCTCAGTTGCGGCAACTGGCATCTGAGTTTGAGGAAGGACTGCGGCAGATGCGCCAGGCCTTCGGGACGCTGCTGGCCGCACAGGCGCCCTTTGCTGAGGTGGAGTGGGAGCGGGCCCTGCCGGTGCCCCAATTTCCAGATCTGCCACCACCCGCGTTTTCGTCAACGCTGGAATGGACGCACACCGCTCGTTTCAAGAGCCTCCTCAGCCTGGGGCGAGAAGCCTTCAAGTCTCCGGAAGCGCGGATGCAGGCGTTGCGAGAGCGATTGGAGCAGCAGCTCAAGGAAGACGCGGCCGAAGCGCTGCAGTTTGACCTGTTCAACTACCAGGAAAACCTGCTGCACCGCTACCTGCTGGCAGGGTTGACGCAGATGGGGCAGGAGTTTCGGGAGAGCGCGCTGCTGCTGGGGCAGTCACTGCTGGCGGAACAGCGGAGTCTGGAAGCCCTGCACCAGCGAGATCAGGCTTCTCAGGATGACCTCAGTCTGCGCCTGACGAAGCTGCTGGAACGCCTGCAGGGCTCCGGAGGCTAGCGCTGGTCGAGCGCCTCAAGCAGTTGGGTGTGGATGCCACCGAAGCCGCCGTTGCTCATGATGACCACGACGTCCCCCGGACGCGCCTGCTCCGTGAGGTGGGCCACAATCTCCGGAACCCCCGGGAACGCAAAGGCGGCCTTGCCCTGCCCCTGCAGGCTGCGGACAACGGCCTCAATGTCCAGGCGCTGTTCCACCGGAATCTGCTCCTGGCGGTGGGGAACCGTGAGGATGACGGCATCGGCATCGCCAAATGCCTGCTCCAGTTCCGGCTGATGCACCTTGAGCACGCTCGTGTTGGAACGGGGCTCAAACACCGCGATGCAGCGCTGGTCCGGATGCTTGAGGCGAACCGCTGAGAGGGTCTCCCGGATCGCTGTCGGGTGGTGGGCAAAGTCGTCATAAACGGTCACGTCTCCCGCCACGCCTCTCAGTTCCAGGCGACGCTTGATTCCTTCAAACGCCTGAAACGCCTTCTGAATCTGCTCATCCGTCAGGCCGTTATTCCGGGCGAGCACGATCACGCCCAAGGCATTCCGGACATTATGGGCCCCGAGCATCGGCAGAAAGAACTCGGCCGTGGCTCCGTTTTGCACGACCTCAAAGCGGGTTCCGGTGACGCCTGCGTGTTCTGCCAGTGTCAGGCTCCGGGCCTGAACGTCACAGGAATCCCCCAGCCCAAACGTCACCACCGGAGAGAAGGCCTGCTGGGTCACCTGCTGGACATTCGGGTCATCGCCATTGGCGGCAATGAGGCCATTTTCCGGGACCAGCCGCAGGAGCAACCGAAACGACCGGAGGATGTCTTCCAGTGAGCCAAAAATATCGGCGTGATCGAACTCGAGGTTGTTGAGGATCAGCTGGTCTGGGAGGTAGTGAAAGAACTTGGACCGCTTGTCAAAAAATGCGGTGTCGTATTCGTCCCCTTCTGTCACGAAGAAGCCGCCGCTTCCTTCTCGGCAGCTGGTCTTCAGGTTCCGGGCGATGCCTCCGATGAGAAACCCGGGGTCGCGCCCGGCGTGCAGCAGCGTCCAGGCGAGCAGAGACGTCGTGGTGGTTTTGCCATGGGTACCGGTCACGACCAGCGAGGTGGTGCCGCGGATGAAGTGTTCCTTGAGCAACTCGGCCATGGAAACGTAGCGGAGCTTCTGAGCCAGGGCGGCTTCGACTTCCGGATTGCCCCGGGAGAGGGCGTTGCCAATGACAACCAGGTCCGGACGGTCCTGGAGGTTTGCGGCCGCATACCCACTGGCAACCGGAATCCCTTCTGCCGCAAGGAGGTCGCTCATGGGGGGATAGACGTTTTGGTCCGAGCCGGTGATGCGGTGTCCCCGGTGGTGCAGCAAGACAGCAAGGGAGGCCATCGCGGTGCCGCAGATTCCGGAAAAATGAATGTGATGGGGGGCGTGACTCATGCGTGACGTTGAGGGAAGAGGCTGAAGGAGTTCAGTGGGTTCCGGTGCTGCCAAAGCCTCCGGTACCGCGGACCGAGTCGTCGAGCTCGTCCACGACCTCCACGGTGCAGGGTTCCAGGCGCCGGATCAGCAGCTGGGCGATGCGTTGGCCGAGCAGGGCCTGGGCTTCAGTGAGGCCGTCTCCGGCACCCAGGTAGCGGAGCGGCACAAGGATGCGGCCCCGGTAGTCCGGATCAATGATGCCCACGCTGTTGGCGAGCATGAAGGATGTTTTCATCAGGCTGGAACGCGGGACGACTTCCGTGTAAAAGCCGGTTTCCGGTTGCACCGAGATGCCTGTGTCAAAGAGGAAGACGGTTTCGGTTTTTTGTTCAACGCGGTAGGCGGTGAGGTCGAGGCCGGCGTCAGAGGCGTGGCCCCGGGTGGGAACCGTGACCTCGGGGTAATGGCACTTGAGTTTGAGCTGCATCTAGAGAATCCAGGTGGTGGTGAGGCCGACGACGTGCTTTTGATACTCGACGTTGGAGAGGTTGGAGTCGTTTCGGGTCAGGGTGGCCGTGACTTCAAACAGCAGCGTGGGCCAGGCCTTCCACTGCAGAGCCGTCGTCAGGGTGTGCTGCAGGCTGTGTTCCGGAGTGTCCTCGGCTTCCACGTAGTCGCTTTGGGTGGCGCCGTAGCTCAGTTTCGGAGTCCAGTCTCCAAGAGTCCAGGTGCTTTTGACGGTTGCCCCGCGTTCCGTGAGGTCGTTGGTGGGTTCGGAATAATCCTTGAGCGCGCCAAAGAGGGTTCCGGTGAGGCGGAAGCTGCCGCTGGTCCAGGCGTAGTCCCAGGTGAGGGTGTCTTCACGTCCCTGCTCTCCGGAATCACTGGCGCCTTCAGGCAGTTGACGTTCCCAGGCGAGGCCGTGGCCCCAACCGCTTTCCGGGAGCACCTGCCAGTGAAGGCTGCCGATCAGGGTGCGTTCAGAGACCTGGCTGTCCAGCCGCGTTTCCTGCCACCCGAACGCCATGCTCCAGCGTCCGGATTCAGGCAACCCGTACTGCCACTCACCGCCGAGGCGCAGCACCCGCGACTCCTGGTCGATCAGGTCCCGGTTGTCAAATCGATTTTCGGTGAACAGCCCCTGCGCAGTGAACTGGGAGCGATGCGAAAACCGGTGGGTCCAGCGTGGGACGAACGTCAGCCGCCACTGCTCGCCTACCGTGAGCTCGCTGGTGTCGGGCTGGCTTTCGGCGTTGCTGTCGACGGAGCGTTCCAGGAGCGTGATCCAGTTCCAGGTCTGGCGCGGGCCCTGAAGCTTCTTCACATCCTCCGTTTCCCGGAAGAGGGTCCACTCCTTCTGCTGCGTCTGTTGCAGGCTGGTGGCTTCGAAGCGAAAGGAATTCTCTCCCGGAGCCAGCTGGACGGGGATCGTGACCTCCACTTCATCCACGGCTCCGGCTTCGTCAAAGAGCAACTTCCGGCCATTGAAACGCAGTTCCTGGATTGGGGAGAAGCCACTCACCCGAATGCCGAGGTCCAGCTGTTCCTGAGTGGTTTCCTCCGGAGCAAGGACAATGATGAGCAGGCTTCCCGTTGCCGCAGGCTCCTGAGCGAACGCCACGGGCCCATTTCCCGGAATCCCGAGCAAGAGGAGCCCGAGCAATCCAATCCGACAGAGGAGCAACGAGGAGCGCATGGATCAGGGCGAGAGGCTGTTGTTGTCAAGGTAGAGGCACCCGGTCGCGGAGCCATTGTCTGCAACCAGCGTGAAGGGGGACGCCACTGCTGCTGTCAGGGTGTGGCCGAAGATGCTCTCGGCGGTGGTGTTGATGTGGATGGTGTAATTTCCGACTCCCAAGCTGTCGACGAAGTACTGGAAGGACCCCTGGTTGTCGGGAGGGACAAAAGGCAAACGGGCTTTCACATCGTCAGGAGGCACCACGGCCATGAAGAGGTTGACGTTCAGCGTGTGGCATTGGGTGCCTTCGAGCAACTGCACGGCGTCCTGTGTGCAGTCGGAGCTCGGCTGAATCGTGGTGTTGTCCATGGACTCCGAGAAGGCGACAGGGAAGCTGAAGCCGGTGCTGGGGGTCTGGTTGTCCAGAGTGCCGGTGCTGTCCCAGTTCCGGACGATTGCCGAGCATCCTGCAAAGTAAGAGAGCGCTTTGAGAGAACCGGTCGCGTTATCGGAGCCCGTGGTGTTGTCGAGCAGGGTCGTGTTGTCTGTGGTGGAGCCATTGTCGAGCGCGGTGGCGTTGTCCACAATCGCAGAGGCGTTATCGGCAATGACAGGAGGCGGATCCGTGGTGGAGCCATTGTCGAGCCCCGTGGTGTTGTCTGAGACGGGGTTGCTGTCTCCATCAGAGGAAACGGAGGCTTCGGTCAGCAGCAGGGTCATTTCCGTGGTCCCGGATCCCACCTGAAAGGTGCTGGAAGTAAAGACCGTGGCGGGGCTGTTGCTCAGGGCTTCCTCAACGGTTTGAATGCGTTGGGTGAAGCCTCCGACGACAAGGCGCAGGGCCGTGTTGACTGGAACCGACAGGGTGACGGTATTGTCGATTTCGACAGGTCCAGACGCTTGAATCGGAGAGTTGAGGGTGATGTCGGAGAGCGTGCTGTTTGCTTCCGGAAGGGCGATGGCAAATGCCGACTGCACCTCGCCCCCGATGATGCTTTTCTGAGACGTCCGGAGGGTGCCGGCAGCCCGAAGCGCTGAAGCAGAGGTGAGCTGGGCGGTGACCGAAACCTTTTTCAGGGCTCCGGAGTCTTCCGGAGCCGCACACCCGATCAGGCTCAGGCAGAGGAGGCTTCCCCAGAGAAGGGGGTGTCGGACCACGCTCATTGCACCTCCAGCTTGAAGCGGACCCCCCCGCCCGTGCTGGCAGGAGGCAGCTTGTTCAGCGCATCCTTGACGCCGTCAAGGGCGCGGTCATCCAGGGGAGGCGGAGCGTTCGTGGGCTCCGGAGGGCCGTCACCCGGTTGCGGGGCCGGTGTTCCCAAGGGGGGCGGGGGACCAAACGGCACGGTGGCCTGAAAGACGTCCGGAGCTTCAGAGTTGAGGATCTGCTCGCGAGCTTCTGGCGCCACGGCAACCGGCGGAGTGGCCCCGTATCCCACCTGAACGGTGGAGGCGGTTCCGGGAGAAACCTCCACGATGACCTCCGGCGCCTCGACGCTGGCGAGTCCCACGAGTCCATCCAGGGTGAGGACGCTGGTTTGGGTTCCGGAAACGCCCATCACAAACTCGGTGCCGCGTACGCCCACTACGGCATGAACCGTCCGGACCCGGAAGTCACGCTGGCCTTGAATGCGACCGAGGCGCGAGACCTTGAAGCCCGCTTTGCCCGTCAGCAGCTTGACGGTTGTGGCGGCAGGAGCAATGTCTGCCAGTTCGAGGTACGAGTTGGAGCGCAGCTCGACTTCGTCCTCCTTGTCGTTGAGAACCACCCGGACGAGGGTCCCTGAGCCCGTTTGCAGGGTGTCGCTGCGAAAAAGATCCTGGGAGGCTCCCGGTGTCTGGAGGATTTTGGACTGGGCCTCCCGTTTGAGCCGGACGCTGCCGGTGACCAGTTCGAGCGTGCCAATGCTCTGTGCCTGTGCCCATCCGGCCAGGAGCAGGATCAGCCCGAGCACCAACCCGGCGCGAGTGGTGAGGAGGACTTGCACGGGTTAAGCGGAAAGAGAGGTCGGGAGGTTCCAGTGCTGACGAGCCGCTGCCAGGGCACGCTCCGCATAAAATGCCTTGCGCAGGCGCTTGGGCACCTTGCGTTCCGGGGGATCGAGCAGGCCAAAGTTGGCATTCATCGGTTGAAAGGTCTCTGGCGCCGCTTCAGTGATGTAGCGGATCAGGGCGCCACTCATGGTGATGGGAGGCGGAGGTAGCTCCTCGCGGCCTGTGAGTTGCGCGATGATCTGACGCGCCGCCAGCGCGCCGGTGGTGGTCGACTCCATGTACCCCTCAACGCCGGTGATCTGTCCGGCAAAGAACAGCCGGGGCTCCTGCTTCAGGTTCAGCCGTGGGGTGAGGAGCTCGGGGCTGCGGATGAAGGTGTTGCGGTGGATGGAGCCCAAGCGAACAAACTCCGCGTTTTCGAGTCCCGGAATCATCCGGAAGACCTTCTCCTGCGCGGTCCAGGTCATCTTCGTCTGGAAGCCCACGAGGTTGTAGAGCGAGCCCACCGCATTTTCTTGCCGAAGCTGAACAACGGCGTGGAAGGATTTGCCGGTTTCCGGATGATCCAGCCCGACGGGCTTCATGGGACCAAACCGGAGGGTTTCCGCTCCGCGTTCGACCATGACCTCAATGGGCAGGCACCCTTCAAAGGGGCGGATGTCTTCAAATTGGTGCATCGGTACCTTGTCGGCCTCCTGAACCGCGGTGATGAAGCGCTCATACTGCTCCTGATCCATGGGGCAGTTCAGGTAGTCGGCTTCCCCCTTGCCATAGCGGGAGGCGCGGAAGGCGATGCGCTGGTCCACCGATTCTGCCAGCACCACGGGGGCGATGGCGTCATAAAAGGCCAGGGTTTCGGTGCCGAGCCGTTCAGCGAGGGACTGCGCCAGGGCATCTGAAGTCAGGGGGCCGGTGGCAAGCAGGACGCAGGCGTACTGGTCGAGCAGTGCCGGCAACGCGGTGACTTCTTCGCGACAGAGGGTGACGTTGGGGTGGGCGTCCAGCTGTGCCGTGACGTACTGCGAGAAGGGCTCCCGGTCAATGGCGAGGGCCTGTCCGGCTGGCACAGAAAAGCGCTCTCCGGCTTCCAGGATGAGGGACTGATGCAGAGCCAGTTCCGCCTTCAGGAGACCGTGGGCATTTTCAACCGACCGGCTCTTGAAGGAGTTGCTGCAGACGAGCTCGGCACATCCGGAAGTCTTGTGCGCTGGCGTCATGCGCTGCGGGCGCATTTCATAGAGGTCCACGCGCAGGCCAGCCTGAGCGATTTGCCACGCGGCTTCGGAACCGGCGAGGCCCGCACCAACAATGGCAACGGAAGAGGAGGAGGGTAAAGGCATCGGGCTTGCAGTTCTCGGTTAATTGCTCTTAAATGGCTCGAAATTTTAGGCAATGCGAGCCCGAGCCGCAAGGCGGATTTTCTGAAAACTTGTTAACTGACCAAAGCGGGTGAACGCATTGAAGTGGAGGTGGATTGCCATCGGAGTGACGGCTGTGGTACTGGTGAACTGGTCGCTCCTGACCGCACAAGAGACGACGTACCAGGCAAATCGACGTCCCGTGGACAATGCCACCTCGCAGTTTTCTCGTCAGATCCGGGAACTGGCGGTGTATCAGTCGATCATCAACAAGCCGGAGCCGCCCCAGGCGAAGTACGTACCCCCTCAGTCACCAAGGTTGCCGAGTCATTCCATTTATCCGGAAGACAACCGCCCGCAGCCGCAGTCGCTGCCCTCGTTTTTCAAGTAACGTTTTGAGACCCTGATAAGGAGCCAACATGGACGGAAGCATTGTTGCGATGATTGCTGCAGGTGTGCACATTTTGTGGGTGCTGCCTGTGATGTACTTCACCTTCATGGACATTCGCGGCTGACGTCGGTTCATGCACCTCTACTACGAGCAGCGGGTTCCGGCCCGCTTCTATCGCATCAGTTGGCAGGAGTCGATTCCGGAACACGGGCGGCTGTGCTGGCTGGTTCGGCTGCGCTGGGGTGCCTTGGGGTCGCGGGGACAGTCCCGGAGCCTGTGGTTCAATGAGCGGGAAGTGGCGCTGCGGAAGGTTCTGGAACTCCACCGGAATCGCCTGAAGCAGGGGTACGAACGCCTGCAGCGCCCCCGTACGGAGCAATCCCGGTTTTCCTTCCTTCCTCCTGATGGAACCGAGCAGCTGGAGCTGTTCCAGCCCCGTTCCGCCGCCTGATCACCGAGGCGGCAGGCACTCGATCAGCACCTCTTCCTCTCGATACTCAAGCACCCGGTAGTCGGCGCCACATTCCTCAAAGGCGGCACTCTTGTAACCGTATTCACTCTTGCGGTGAGCCCAGAAGGTGGGGTTGGTGGAACAGGCGGTCAGGGTCAGGAAAAGCAGTCCCCACAAGACGCATGTGCGTGTCATCATTCCCTAAAGCAAAGGTGAGCTTACCAGCGACTCAGAGCGCAGTGGGTATCGCGCGCCACAAGTTCCTGGAAGAGGACGTTGTGCCCCAGTCCCGGACTGACCCGGTGCCGGACTTCATGAATGAGGGTTTCGATCAGGACGCTGCTGCGGGGCGCGCCCCAGAACCAGAAGTTGGAACGGTACACCTTGATCGCCTCCTCGCCCCAGTAAACGCCCGCTTCTCCATACTGAATGAAGTTGCGGTGAAAGGGACGTTCCTTGACGTAGTGGATGGGCACCGTCCGGAGCTTGGCTTCCATGCTGGAAGACAGGCAGTTGGTGGCCTCCAGCTGAGCGCGGTAGTCTTCAATGACCGTTTGCCGAAGCCCCAGGTCTTCTCCGACCCCCCACACCTGATACAGCTGCTGGGTGAGGAAAAAGAGCGTCAGGCTGACCAGCAGCAGCAACAGCCCGCGGGTTTGCCAACGAGACGCAGGGCGGGGCTCACGGGAGTGGTGGAGGTAGCGCTGCTTGAGGGCATACCACTCCTGCCACTCCTGCTGGATGGCTTTCAGGACTTCCGGAACCAGCGCCTCGTTGTCAGGAGTCGGCAACTCATCGACCTGAAAGAAGCCCTGCTCCTGACAGGCGGTGCAGCGAGACCGAACAAACGACTCCCCGGTTTGCCCCAATCCCCCCTGAAGCAGCACCTGCTCCGACCCGCAGGCCGGGCACTGAAGCCAGAAAAAGGATTGAATTTCAGGAGCTGCCGTCATCAGTAGGAGTGCGCTGAGGTTTGTCAAAGCTTGTGTTAGATTATCGAGAATGCACCTTAGAACGCAACCCCAATCCCCAAATCACTCATGCGTTTGCTGATTCTGTTCCTCCTGTTTCCCCTGCTTGCTCAGGCTCAAGACGCCTTGCTGCAGCTGCCGGCGCTGCTTGGCAAGCAGACACAAACCTATGACGACTGCCTGCTCCAGAACCTCCGGGGAGTGCAGAGCGATCTGGCTGCCGGTGCGATCATTGAAGCCTGTGACCGCAAGTATCCGGACCCCAAGCGCTCGCCACTGGAAGCCCGGAAGCGCTACCAGAAGCTGCCTCCGGAAGAGGCTCAGAAGCTGGGAGGCTCGCTGGGCGAGCTGCGCGGCGAGACCCTGCAGGTCTGGCTGACCAATGGCTCAAACGAGTGGGCGGTTGCCCGGGTTGTGCTGGGATTTCTGTCGTGGAACCCGAAGACGATGGACTACCGGACCCTGCGGCTCACCTCGACCCCCTTGCAGGAGCAGGGGTGGGTGAATCCCGGACACCAGCGGATCTTTGAGTTTGCTCCCATGCGGGCGCAGGATCACTTCTACCTGGAACGCTGGTGGGTGGAGGAAGCCGAAGGCTATGCGATGCAGCCCCAGGAGCCAGCGACTGCCGGCGCCGCTCAGCCTTAGGCTCAGGTGGTGGGCAGCTCAATGACAAAAATGGCCCCGCCCTGGTCTCGGTTCCGGAAGCGAACAAAGCCGTTATGGTCAGAAACCGTCTGGTTCAGGATCGTCAGACCGAGTCCGGTGCCGTCGGGTTTGGTCGTGGCATAGGGGTCAAAGAGACGGTCAGCGACCTCAGGCTCCACGCCGGCGCCGTTGTCTTCCACTTCAATGTGGGCAATCCGCAACGTCGCATCAAAACTCGACCGGAGGAAAATTTCTCCCTGACGGAAGAGGCGCGACAGCCGCCCTTTCTTTTCAATGGCATCAATGGCGTTGTCCACCAGGTTGATGAGGGCCCGCCGCATCTGTTCGTGATCAAAGGGGAAGTGCGGGAGGCGCTCGTCCAGCTCCATGCGTAGGATCATCCGGCCCGGCAGGTTTTCGGCATAGAGCGCTTCAACCTCACGGAGCAGCTCATTGAAGTCACCGGGCTGCGGGTTGGACTCTGGAATGCGGGCAAACTGGGAAAATTCGGCGACCATCTGCTTCAGGCGTTCCACCTCCCGGACGATCGTCTGGGTGGCCTGCCGGAGGGTGGTGTCGTCGGCCACCTGAGGAGCATACTTCCGGAGGATGCGCTCAGCAGAAAGCTGGATGGGGGTGAGAGGGTTCTTGATCTCATGGGCAATGCGCCGGGCCACCTCGCGCCAGGCCTGCGCCCGCTGCAGGCGCTGAATTTCCGTGATGTTGTTGCACACCAGCACGGTCCCAACGGCCTGGTGCTCCCGGTTTTCCAGCGGCAGCAGCGCCACCACCACCTGAATGGGAGCCTCCTTGGTAATGGTCAGGTTCCGCGACACCACTGCTCCTCCAGCCTCCACCTCTTCGAGCATCCCCTCCAGTGCCTCCAGCGACTCCCGCTCCAGGACATCCCGGAAGTGCTGGTTGTGCGGGTTCTCTTCCTGGAACTGCAGAAGCTGCTTGGCTGCGCGGTTGGCGCCTTCAATGCGTCCTTCAAGGTCGAGCGAGACAACCCCGGTGCTGATGTTTTCCAGCACCAGCTCCACAAAGCGGGTGTGTTCCTCAAGGACCCGGTTGCTCTGCTGGAGGTTGTCGGTCGTCTGCTCAAGGGCAAGGCGGCTCTCCTGGAGGTCCACGCTCATGGCGTTGAAGGACCGGATCAGCAGGGCAAAGTCTCGGTCGAGGGACATTTCCAGCTCCACCTGATAGCCCAACTCTCCCCCCGCCACGCGCTCGGTGGCCTGGGCGAGTTCCTCAATGGGTTCCACAAAGCCCCGGGCGAGGTAGAACGCCAACCACGTGGCCACAAAGATGATGAAGGACATCATCAGCAGGAACACGACGATGTAGTACCGCCGAATGAGGTCTTCCGAAGCGGTGAGGAACTCGCTGGTGTGCTGCTGCTGGATGATCATGTTGATCGCCTGGGACGCCGGGCGGGCCGACGGCTGAAAGACCTCGAGCCACACGGTTCCCCTGGGCGTCTCCACGGCGCGGAGGTGCCGGTACATCAGGCGCTGCTCTCCGGCCTCGGTCAACCACGAGGTCTGTTGCTCTTCCACCTGCAGCCACTCGGCTCCGGAAAGCGGGCGCCAGGAATCCTGGGCCACTTCGGTCCGGAGCGACCGCTGGAGGATGATGCGGTCCTTGCCGTACAGCACCACCCCGGCGCCGAGTTGATCATCGGGACGCCACGTGTGCCACAGCCCTCCGGAGTCGAGGTGGGCGAGGAGTTCCTTTTCCAGAAGCCGGGCCTGCAGTTCCAGGGTCATCCGGAGGTTCTGGTGGTACACCTCAGATACCTTCTGAGCACTCCGGACCACGCTCCGGTGCTGATCGACGATCCAGGTCTCGAGCGTGGAGACGACGAAGGTGCTGGCAAAGAGGTGGAAGCCCAGTGCCGGAAGCGACAGCACAATGAAGGCGAGGATCAGCTTGGTCTTGAGGTTGACGCCCAGTGCCCGCTGGCGACGCTCGTAGGCCAGCTTGAGGAGGTTCTTGGCAATGAGGTAGAAGACGATCGCAATCAGGACGATGTTGACGTTGATTGCGAGGAACAGGACCAGGCGGGATTCGCTCTCATCCTGCAGCGGGAGCCCCTGCCGGAAGCTGAAGGTCGTGAGGAAGAACAGAAGGGCGAGGAGCATCAGAACCGCCAGGAGGCGGTTCCGGATGCGCGGGTCTTCAGCAATCAGCTCATGCAGCTGAGTCTGAACGGCTCGGAGGCGAGTCCACATTCCCGGAGGCTCGTGTTACTGAGCGAGGGACTTGTAGTACTCGTCTTTGCTTTTTTGGTGGTTGGGGTCCACCTTGTAGTCTTCGCTGTGCTTGACCAGCAGCTGGTCGGCGTGGAAGGTTCCGTCGGAGCGCATGCGTCCTTCGACGACCACACCCTGGCCTTCTCGGAACATGTCGGGCTTCACCCCCTGATAGACAACGGGGATGGAGTGCTGGGAGTCTTCTGTGATCCGGAAGGCCAGCTGGATGTCCTTGGCATTCCAGTCGGCGGTTCCCGGCATCACCAGGGCGCCGATGCGGATGGTTTTTTCCTCAAAGTCGGCTGGCTGGGCCAGGACTTCCTGAGGGGTGTAGAAGAAGACGGTCATTTCCTGCAGCCCCTGAACGGAGAGCAGGGTCAGGACGGCCAGAATGGCTGCCCCTCCAATCACAAACTTGGTTCGTGTTTTCATTGAGCCTTCATGGAAGCGGACGTCGGTTGCGGTTGAGCGTCCTTGAGCTGCTGCAACCCTTGGCGGTAGCGCCGCATCTTCAGCGCCACCCAAGGCACATAGACAAGAAAGGCGATGCCCCAGATGCCGTAGCTGGCCAGGACGTATTCCAGGTTCATGGGCATGGGCGGTTACCCTTCGTTAGCCAGAGCGATCTGCTCCTGCAGTTCGTCGTGAAGCTCCTCCGTTTTGGTCCGGAGCAGGAGCAGGAAGACGTAGAACACGAGCATGGCGCCCATGCAGGTCAGGAGCGGGTACAGCAGTTCCGGAGGCATGGCCGGCTTGGCCGCTCCCTGCTGCACCTTGAAGAGCGTGGACGGCTGATGCAGGGTCCGCCACCACTCCACAGATTTGTGAATGATGGGAATGTCAAGGAAGCCGATGATGCCCAGCACGGAGGCCAGGCGGGCTTCCTTGTGTCGCTCCGGAGTGGCTGCCCGGAGCAGGAAGTACCCGACAAAGATCAGGAAGAGCAACAAGGTGGTGGTCAGGCGGGCATCCCACACCCAGTAGGTGCCCCAGGTCGGACGCCCCCACACGGCCCCGGTGATGAGGACCATGGCACAGAACAGCAACCCGATCTCGGCAGACGCCTTGGCAATGCGATCAAACATCAGGTCCCGCTTCCACAGGTACCCAATGCTGAAGGCAAAGACGACAAAGAAGGCGACGTACGAGACAATCACCGAGGGCACATGCAGGTACATGATCTTCTGGACAAACCCTTGCTCCGTCTCGGTCGGAGCGACTCCGAACACCCAGAAGACGCACCCGGCCAGGGCAAGCAGGGAGGCCACGCCCAGAGCCGGAATGACGGGTTTTTGAGGCTCCAAAGCTGGACTAGCCATCGAGACGCTCCTTGAGTAATTGGTTAATGACTTGGGGGTTCCCTTGCCCCTTCGTTTGCTTCATCATCTGTCCGACAAAGAACCCGAGGAGCTGAACCTTCCCCGCCCGGTACTGCTCAACCTGTGACGGGTTGGCCGCCAGGATCTCGTCGACCAGCGTGGCCAGGGCCGAGGTGTCGGAAACCTGCCGCAGCCCCTTGGCTTCGACCACCTGCTGCGGACTCTGCCCCGAACTCCGCGATTCTTCAAACACGGTCTTGGCAATCTTGTTGCTGATCTCGCCTTGCTTCAGCAGCAGGGTCAGCTCCGCCAGGTGTTCCGGAGTCAGCCCAACGTCCTGAATGGACCCGCCGGATTCATTCATCACGCGAATGAATTCGCCCATGATCCAGTTGCAGGCCAGCTTCGGATCGGCCCCTGCCTGAACCGATGCCTCAAAGAAGAGGGCGACTTCCTGGCTGGCCACCAGGACGCCGGCATCGTAGGAGCTCAGGCCAAACGCTTCGCTGTACCGCTCACGCTTGGCGTCCGGAAGCTCCGGAAGCTGAGCCCGAATGGCCTCCACCTGAGCCTCGGTGACCCGGGCCAGCGGAAGGTCCGGATCGGGGAAGTAGCGGTAGTCTTCCGCCTCTTCCTTGGTCCGCATGGTGAACGTGACCCGGCGCTCCGAGTCCCACAGCCGCGTCTCCTGTACCAGCTTGCGGCCATCCAGGATCTCTTCGCGGTGCCGCTCGATTTCATACGCCACCGCCTGCTGAATGAACCGGAAGGAGTTGAGGTTCTTGATCTCGGCGCGGACCCCGAAGGCCTCCTGTCCCCGGGGACGAACCGACACGTTGGCATCGCAGCGGAAGTGCCCCTTCTCGAGGTCGCCTTCGCAGACGCCGAGGTAGGTGACAATGGAGTGGATCTTTTCCATGTACGCCTTGGCCTCTTCCGGAGAGCGCAGGTCGGGCTCACTGACAATTTCCAGCAGCGGCACGCCCGCCCGGTTCAGGTCAATGTGGCTTGAATCGCCAGCGGAGTCATGGACCAGCTTGCCGGCATCTTCTTCGAGGTGGATGCGGGTGATGCCAATGCGTTTGGTCTCGCCGTCCACCTCAATCTCAATCCACCCGTTCTCACAAATAGGACGGTCATACTGAGAAATTTGATACGCCTTGGGCAGGTCGGGGTAGAAGTAGTTCTTCCGGGCAAACTGGGAGTCGAGCCGGATCTCGCAGTGGGTGGCCAGTCCCAGCTTGACGGCAAAGTCCAGCACCTGGTTGTTGAGCACCGGAAGCGCGCCGGGAAGCCCAAGGCACACGGGACAGGTGTTGGCATTCGGGTCTTGCCCAAAGGTGGTTGGGCAGCTGCAGAAGATCTTGGACTGGGTGGCCAACTGGGCGTGAATTTCCAGTCCGATGACAGGTTCAAATTCCATTAGGCTTTCAACTCCTCAACTTCCCGTTCCAGTTCTCGAATCCGAGCCTGCAGGGCGTCCACGTCCTTGGGCTCTCCGGCTTCCGGAGCGGCAGCTCCTTCGGTTTCCAGGTTGCTCCGGAGGTGGTCCATGTGTTCCGCAAAGCTGGCAAAGGGGTTCATCAGGTTCTGCATGGTCGACGCTTGCATCCACCCCTGGGGCGACACCAGGGCGTTCATCTGCCGGCGCATGAGGTCCCGGGTCTCGAGGTAGGAATCCAGGAGCTTGGGGACAAACTCGGTAAAAAACTCCCCCATCACGCCGTTGTGGTTGCGGATGAGTTGGTGCAGAAACGCGGAAGAGAACAGGAAGGTGTTCTTCTCCAGGAAGATCTGGGTGAGGACGCTCTGGGTGAGGTCCTCCTTGGTCCGGGAGTCAAAGACCTGCACCTCGTGCCCTTCCAGGATCAACTCCACCAGGTCATCAATGGTCAGGTACCCACTGTGGGTGACATTGTACAGACGGCGGTTGGCGTACTTCTTGATGACAATGGGGTCCGTGTTCCGGGAAGCAGTCATGCGCAATTGAGTTCTGGGAAGCAGCAAAAGGATCTGTTTAGCCCTGAAAATATAACGTCCTGACCGCCTCGCCTCAAGACATTTCGGTGGCTCGCAAGGGACGGCCCCTTGAGCCTGGCGTCCGAATTTCGCCTTCACCTCCAGCCCTGGTCCTGTTTTCATGCCCACGCTCTCTGTTGTCATTTTGACCAAGAATGAAGCCTCCAATCTTCCGGACTGCCTGCAGGCGCTGGACTGGGTGGATGAGGTGCTGGTCATGGATTCCGGAAGCGAGGATGCGACCGTGACGCTGGCACAAGAACGAGGCGCCCGCGTGGAGGTCCGTACCGACTGGGCCGGCTACGGGGCCCAGCGTCAGCGGGCCGAAGCCCTGGTGACGTCAGATTGGGTGCTGATGATTGATGCCGATGAGCGGGTCACACCCGAGCTGAGGGCAAGCATTGAAGCGGTTGTGCAGGCCAACGTCCCGGTAGTGGGCGAGCTGCCGCGTCTGAGCTGGTGCTTTGGGCGCTACATCCGGCACTCCGGTTGGTATCCGGATTGGGTGGCGCGGCTGTATCCGAGGGGGCAGGCGGGTTACGATGAGGCCCGGGTTCACGAGTCAGTCCAGAATCCCCACGCCTTGCCCATCCGGAAGCTGCAGGGGGACCTGCTCCACTTCACCTACCGCAACCTGCGGCACTACCTTGAAAAATCCGCTCGCTACGCCGATGACTGGAGTGAGGCGCGTCGGCAGCAGGGGCGCAGCTCCACGCTCCGGAATGCCCTCCTGCACGCCTTCGGGTGCTTTGTGAAGATGTACCTCGTCAAAGCCGGGTTTCTGGATGGGCGGCAGGGGTTTCTGCTGGCCGCCCTTTCCTCGCACTCCACCTTTGTGAAGTACGCGGACCTGTGGATCAAGACCCGGACCGTGCCGTCGCCGGTTCAGCGTCCGGAGGCTTCCTGAAGGAAGTTCAGCATCCAGGTTCCCACCTCCCAGGACTGAAGGGGCTTTTCCAGTGACCGGACTCCTTCGGCAAACACCTCGGCGCCCAGAAGCTCTTCCCGGAGCTTCATCAGGTCCAGCGAGTACGCCTTTTCAAATTCCGGATGCCCCTGAAAGGCCAGCACCTGCTTCCCGATCCGGAACATTGCGTGGGGACAGAAGGCGTTGTGCCCCATCAACTCTGCATCCGGAGGCAGCTGCGTCACCTGATCCTGGTGGCTGGCAACAATGGAGAAGGTGTCGAGGTCGGGGCTCATCCAGGTGTCGTGCTGGCTGACCTGATAGGTCTGCACCCCCACGCCCCAGCCCTGTGTGGCTTTCTCCGTCTTGCCGCCCAACGCATGGGCGATCATCTGGTGTCCAAAGCAGATCCCCAAAAGAGGCGCCTTCGCCTGGTAGAGGTGCCGGACCTGCTCGGCGAGCGTCCGCACCCACGGCTCGTCCTCATAGACGCTGTGCTTGCTTCCGGTGATGATGTAGCCATCGCACTCATCCGGCGTTTCGGGGTACTCCAGAGCCTGAACGCGGTAGACCTCGAAGGTCAGCCCTTCACGGAGGGGACGGAGCAACCGAAAGAACATGTCTGGATAATTTCCGTGGAGGGGCCGCAGTTCCTCACGGGTTTCATCACACTGCAGAATTCCAATCTTCATGGTTGCTCGTTCTTCATGGTTGGGGTCAATGTTGGTCCACGGCTCCTGAAACCGGAGCCTGGTGAGGGGCGGAGGTTAGCGGAATGAGGGGCCTCGCGCCTGTTCGCAATCATGCCCGAGATGCCGGGGAAGCGCAAGAAATCGCAGGGAAAGGCGACGCTGACACATTTCGTTTCGATTCCACTGTTGACGGAAAATGGGGATTTGGCATAACGGAAGGGTTCCTTTTTCCCTTTCAATCCCTTTTGAGGAGTCCCGCATGTTTGCACTCAAACGCACCTTTTTGGTTGGCCTGACCCTGTTCCTCGGTGTCGGCCTGGCCCAAGCAGAAAATACGGTTTCCACGGTGTCTTACGACTCCACTCAACCGAACTCCCAGGGCACCCTGGTGGTTCCGGATCAGCCGGGCAAGAAGCCGGCCCTGATTCTGATTCACGAGTGGTGGGGCCTGAATGACAACATCCGGGACTTTGCCCAGGAGTTTGCGGATTTGGGATACGTGGCCCTGGCGGTGGACATGTACAACGGGGAGTCGGCGACCGATCCGCAGGACGCCCGGCGTCTCGCCGGCTCGGTTCGTGGCAACCTCGATGGCGCCTTTACCAACCTGCGGAGCGCGGTGGAGTTCCTCAAGCAGCATCCGGAGGTGGATGCCGACCGCCTGGCCGCTGTGGGGTGGTGCTTCGGAGGAGGCTGGGCGTACCAGATGGCCAAGAATGACCTCGGGGTGCGCGCTTCGGTGATGTACTACGGGCAGTTCAACCCGGAGGACGACCTAGCGATGATGCGAGCCAGCATCATGGGACACTTTGGCGCCGAAGACCGGTCCATCAAGGTGGATGACGTCAAGGCCTTCCAGGCGACGCTGAAGACTCAGGGCGGCGATCATGAGATCTTCATCTACGAAAACGCCGGGCACGCCTTCGCCAACAAGGACAACGCACGGGCTTACCGTGAGGAGTCTGCCAAGCAGGCGTGGGGACGCACCACGACCTTCCTGGAAAAGCACCTCTGATCCCTGCTCAGGGCCTCCCTTCTTGAAAGCCACAGCGTCGGTTGAAGCTGTGGCTTCCTGTCATGTTCTCAAAATCATTTGGAAAACCAGGCGCCTCTCCGGACTCGGACGCTGAGGGTCAGGACGATGGGGCCGGCAGGCTGCTGTTGCCCTCCAGCTGCAACTGAACCCGTTCCGCGATCTGCTGCAGTTCCGTGTTGCGCTGCTCCAGGCCCTTGACCTTTTCCCGCTCCACGAGCACCAGGCGTTTCAGGCGCTTGACCTCCTGCACGTTCTGCTGAGCCTGGCGTCGCAGGTGGAGGTGGTAGGAAAAGAAGTAGGCGACGCTGAAGAGGATCCCCCAGCCGAGGGTGAGGAGGATGGGGACAAAGAGCGGACCCTCGCTGCTCCAGCGGATGCCGAGCCACTCAAGGTGATACTTGACGATTACCGGATCCGCATTTTTGGTGGCAAAGTCTGCAGCAAAGAAGAGAAAGACCACAAAGAAGATCATCCAGACGTATCGCATCGAAAGGCTCCTGAAAGGGTGAAGGTCCGGAAAGACGGTCGAGAAGGCGGCGCGATAAACGTGCTCAGTATCCGCAAATCCGGAAGAGTTTCAAGTTACAGCACGATGCTGAAAGTCAACGACGCGCGTTTTTCCGGGAAGGTAGACCTCGGTTTGGAGAGGCTCGGAGCGGGCGAGGATGGCTCCACGTCGGACCACCAGCAGGCGGTGGGCCTTTAGTCGTAGCGCCTCCAGTGGGTCCTGAGCCTGCAGCACCACAAAGCTGGCCTGGCACCCGGGTTCCAGGCCGTAGCCTTCGAGCCCAAGCGTTCGGGCCGGGTTAACGGTGACGGCATCAAAGCAGGAACGCATGGCCGTGACGCCAGTCATCTGGGCCACATGCAGGCCCATGCTGGCGACCTCCAGCAGGTCTGCCGAGCCAAGGGCGTACCACGGGTCCATGACGCAATCGTGTCCGAAGGAAACATTCAGGCCGTGGGCGAGCTGTTCCGGAACCCGGGTGAGTCCCCGTCGCTTGGGGTAGCTGTCGTGCCGTCCCTGCAGAGTGATGTTGATCAGCGGGTTGGCGACCACCTGCAGGTCTGCCTCTGCCATCAGGGGGAGGAGCTTGCTGACGTAGTAGTTGTCCATGGAGTGCATGGACGTCAGGTGCGATCCGGTCACTCGTCCCTGCAGGCCGTACCGGAGGGTTTCCCGGGCGAGCGTCTCCACGTGCCGGGAGAGGGGGTCGTCGCTCTCGTCGCAATGCAGGTCCACCCGGAGGCCCCGGTCGGCAGCAAGGCGGCAGAGCTGTTCCACCGACTGCCTTCCCTCGTCCATGGTCCGCTCAAAGTGGGGAATTCCCCCAATGACGTCAACGCCGCGGTCCAGTGCCGTTTTCAGCAATGCCGCGGCCTGCGGGTCCCGGAGGTAGCCGTCTTGCGGGAACGCGACCAGTTGCAGGTCAAGAAACGGAGCCATCTCACGCTTCACCTCCAGCAGCGCTTCAACGGCAAGCAGCCGGGGGTCGCAGACGTCCACGTGGCTCCGGATGGCGAGCAGCCCGCGGGCAAGGGCGAGTTCGCAGTACTGCAGCGCGCGCCGCTTGATGGCCTCCACCGTGAGGTGCGGCTTCAGCTCTCCCCAAAGCGCAATGCCCTCCAGCAAGGTGCCAGACTCATTCAGGCGGGGCTGCCCAAGGGAAAGGGTCGCGTCCATGTGAAAGTGCGCATCCACAAACGGCGGGCTGACCAATCGCCCGGCGGCATCAAACTCTTCCGGAGCGGAGGCGGCGAGGTTCGGTTCAACCGCAACGAGGGTCTCGCCTTGCACCCCAAGGTCCTGATGGCTGCGTCCGTCCGGAAGCGTGGCATTGCGGATGATGAGGTCGAGGGTCATGACAGGCTGGGGGAAAGCAGCGCAGGAGCGTCACGGAGGGCCGCTTCAGCCTCTTGAAGAAACCGGGCCACGACGGCTGCCGCAGGTTCGGCGGGACCGCTCAGAGCGGCGGCCTGCCCGGCCCAGAAGGCGGAGAAGGCGAAGTCTCCCTGCTGGGCGGCGGCGGCGGCCAGGGCCTTCCCGACCGAGTAGGCTTCCGGGTAGCCTGGTGGCAGTGGACCGGCCTGAGCTTCCTGCACAAAGCGGTTCACGAGTCCACGGGCAGAACGTCCGGAGAAGGCCCGGGTGAGGGCCGTGTGTTGGGCCGCTGGCGAGCGCAGGGCTTCTCGGTGAGCCGCACTGGCTGAGGACTCCGGACAGGCGATGAAGGCGGTTCCGACCTGAGCTCCAGCAGCACCGAGGATCAAGGCGGCCGCGAGGCTGCGTCCGTTGGCAATTCCTCCTGCAGCAATGACCGGAATCCGGACCGCCTGGGCAACCTGAGGCACAAGCGCCAGGGTACCGATTTGCTCATCCTGATCAGCGCTGAAGTGCCCTCGGTGCCCTCCAGCTTCGGCTCCTTGTGCCACCAGCAGGTCCACGCCCAGGGCTTCTGCTTGCTGAGCCTCTGCAACGGTCGTCACGCAGGCGAGCACCAGGCTTCCCTCCTGCTGCAAGGCCTGCAGAAACGCCCGGTCGGGCAGACCAAAGTGGAAGCTGACCACAGGCAGCCGGGCCCGCAGCAGCACTTCCTGCTTCTCGGGATCCTCGCCAATGGTGCGGTAAGGCGTGGTCAGGTGCTCCGGAACCGGGGCTCCGAATTCGGCAAAGTACGGCGCAAGGAAGGCGAGCCACTGCTGCTCGTGTTCCGGATCTCGGTGTTCGGGCTGGTGGGCAAAGACGTTGACATTGAAGGGGGCCGAGGTCTGCGCCCGGACCTCGTGGATGAGGGCCGCCGTGGCTTCTGCAGAAACGGCGCCCACGGCAAGAGACCCCAAACCGCCCGCGTTGGAAACTGCAGCCGCGAGTGACGGCGTGGAGACCCCGGCCATCGGGGCCTGCACCAATGGCACACGAAGGCCCAATTGGGCACAGAACTGCTGAGAAGGAACGGTCATACGCGTCCGGACACGGTGTCGTAGACGGTGCGCTTGACCGGCTTGACGTGAGACGGATCGACCTGGATCTTGACGGATCCGGGAATGGAATCCACATGAATGCCGAGAAAGCGACGGTCAGCTTCATCAACGAGGCCACGCAGGCCGGTCAGGGGGCCTTCCACCACAACGACCTCTTCTCCCACTTCAAAGGTTGGGGCCTGAAAGACCTCGCCGACGTGGTGCTCCAGCAGCCGGACGTTTTCAATCTGATCGGCAGGCACCGGAGTCGGGCCATGGCTGGTCTGGAGCAACTCGATGACTCCCTGCGTTTTCAGGATTTCCAGGTGCCGCTCCGGGTTCAGCTCCACATGCAGGAACATGTACCCGACAAAGATGGGGCGAATGAGGATCTTCTTCCGGTCCCGGCGCCTGCTCTCGACCTGGTAGGTGGGATTGAGGACCTCAAACTGCTTCCGCTGCAACCCCAGCAGCACCAGCTTTTCTGCGTTGGACCGAATTCGGGCGACGTACCATTGTTCTCCGGGAACGTACTCCATAATGAAATGACTCTTAGACGGATGAGTAATTTGTGGGCTGTCCAATTCAGGAGGGACCAGTATTCAATCCGAATCAGAAAATCGCAATCCGAGAACAGGGCTGCTCAGGCTTGAGACTTTCAGTAGGCGAGAGGAGCAAGGGGCGGTTCCGGAAGGAGAGCGGCCTGGGACGTCTCACGTAGAAAAGGGATGGGGCGTGACCGCAAAAAACAGGTGTTCCGGAGGCTGGCGGGGGCCTCCGGAACGGCGGGAATCAGAAGCGGAAGGTCCGGAGGCGAAGGGCATTGAGGACCACAGAGACTGAACTCAGCGCCATGGCGGTTGCCGCAAACATCGGGTGCAGTCCGGGACCGCCAAATGGAATGAGCAGGCCCGCCGCAACGGGGATGCCGATGACGTTGTAGGCAAAGGCCCAGAAGAGATTTTGCCGGATGTTCCGGAGGGTCGAGCGGCTCAGGCGGATGGCACCAGAAACGTGACGGAGGTCGTTTTGAGTGAGGACCACATCAGCCGTCTCCAGTGCGACGTCGGTGCCGGCACCCATGGCGATGCCGACGTTTGCCTGGGCCAGCGCTGGGGCATCGTTGACGCCATCTCCAATCATGGCCACCTGTCGGCCTTCGCTTTGGTAGTGCTGCGCGATCTGGGGTTTTTCTTCTGGCAAAACGCCTGCGTGGTAGCGCTCAATCCCGAGTTCTTTTGCGACCGCCTGCACCGCAGAGGAGCGGTCGCCTGTCAGCATCACCACCTCGATTCCCGACTGCTGAAGCGTACGCAGGGCCTCGGCGGTTTCTTTCCGGATCTGATCGGCGAGCCAGAGGGTTCCTTGCCACTGCCCCTCACGAGCCAGTTCCAGCGGAATGGCACCGGGGACGTCTTTCGTGTGGCCGGGCAGGGAAACGCCTTGCGCCTGAAGGTACTCGGCGTGTCCGACCTGCAGGAGGCTGCCTTCGAGCCGAGCGGAGACCCCCTGGCCTCGGATGGCCTGAAACTCGGTGACGGGTAGCAGCGGGATCTGTTGCTCCTGAGCGGCTGTGATCACAGCGCGTCCCAGCGGGTGCTCGGAGTTCTGTTCGGCGGCGGTCGCCCACTTCAGCAGGTCCCTGCTTGCCACCCCCGGAGCCGGTGTCACGTCCACCAGCTTCAGGCGTCCCTCGGTGAGGGTGCCCGTCTTGTCGCAGAGGATCGTGTCAACGGCATGGAGGGCTTCAAGCGCGGGGGCATTCCGGAAGAGGATGCCGTGTCGGGCGCCGACTCCGGAGGAAACAAGGATGGCGATGGGGGTGGCGAGTCCCAGCGCACATGGGCAGGCAATGACCAGGACTGCGATGGTGTGGATGAGGACCTCGGTTTGTGAAGCTCCCGCCCACCACCAACCCAGCGCGGTCAGCGCAGCAATCAGGAGCACCACCGGGACAAAAATCGCTGCAACCTGATCGGCCAACCGAGCAATGGGAGCCTTGCTGAGCTGCGCCTGTTCGACCATCTTGATGATGCGCGCCAGGGTGCTCTGGCTTCCAGCTCGCAGCACCCGGAAGGTGAGGACGCCCTGCTGATTGATGGTGCCGCCAGTGACGGGGGCTTCCGGAGCCTTGGACACGGGCAGAGGCTCTCCCGTCAGCATGGACTCGTCGACACGACTTTCCCCTTCCACAACGATGCCATCGGCTGGAATGATTTCACCGGGTCGGACCTTGAGGAGGTCTCCGGGGTGAACCTGGTCGATGGCAATGGCAAACTCCTCGCCGTTGTGGACCTGGGTGGCCAGTTTGGGGCGCAGGCGGAGCAGGGCGCTGATGGCTTCCGAGGCCCGAGCGCGGCTGCGGGTTTCCAGCATCTTTCCGAGGAGGATCAAGGCCAGAATGACCGCAGCGGTTTCAAAGAAGAAGCGATCTTCTGCCGGCGCGACCAGCAGGTTCCAGGCGCTGAGTCCCACGGCTGCTCCGGAACCGATCATGACGAGCGCGTCCATGGTGGGGCTTCGGTGGAGCAGGGACTGCGTGCCACGGATGAAGAAGGAGCGCCCTGCCCAAAGCACCGGAAGGGTCAGCAGCAGCTGAAGCCCCCCCCACGTCTGAGGGTTGGTGTGCGGAGACAGCACCTCGGGGAAGGGAACTCCGAGCATGGGGAGCATGGCGAGCAAGACGACCGGGAGCGCAAATCCAAGGGCGAGGATCGTGTTCTGACGGAGGCTTTGGTACTCCTGCTCACCGAGGTCGACGCGGGTGTCATCGGCCTCTTCCTCCACGAGTCGCTCCGCTTCATAACCCGCGTGCCGGATGGCGTCCACGAGGCCGTTGGGGCCAATTGCCTCCGGAGCATACTGGACCTTGGCCCGCCCAAGCGTCAGGTTGACCTGGACGTCTTCCACTCCCGGAAGGGCATGGAGGGCTTTCTCCACCGCACTCACACAGCCGACGCAGCGCAGGCCGCCGACGCGGAGTTCGCAGTCCTGATCGGCACGGGGGGATTCTGAAGAGGGGAGAGGGGATTCGGTTACAAGCATGGTCAGGTTTATGGGCTTTTCTGAAAAGGTCAACTGGTCCTCAGTGTATACCCCTGTAGGGTATATTTCAAGAGCGGTCTGGGGCAGGAACTTCAGGGAAAGGCTTTCAAAAAGAAAGAGGGGGCTCAGAAGGCGGATCCGGAGAGAGGGAAGGGGGGGAGGCGCTTTGAGTTTTTCCCTTGCAGTAATAGAGCTGTTTATGCTAGCTTTTGCGCTGTTTATCACCTCTTCTTCAGAGGCGAATTGAAACTCAACGAGCCGTTCCCGTGCCCACCCCGACAAAAGCATATTCGCTAGAAGGCGTTGCACCACAAACGAACAAACTCGCCGACTACTGGGCGCTGACGAAGCCCCGGCTGCTGGGCATGGTGCTGCTGAGCGCAGCGCTGGGATTTAGCCTGGCTCCCCAGGCAGCAGAGCCGTTGGCGTTGCTGCACATGCTGATCGGAACCGCCCTGGTGGGGGCAGCAGCGCATGCGTTGAACCAGTGGTACGAGCGCATTCCGGACGGCCGCATGCCGCGAACCCGGAACCGCCCGTTGCCGGCAGGCCGCCTGAGTTCGGAAGAGGCGCTGCGATTTGGGGTGGGGTTGATGCTGGTGGGGCTGCTGTACCTGAGCCTGACCGTCAACTCGCTGACGGCGATTTTGGGCGGACTGACTCTTGCTTCTTACGTTTTGCTGTACACGCCCCTCAAGCAGGTGACGGCGCTGAACACCTGGATGGGGGCCATCACGGGGGCATTGCCACCGCTGATGGGCTGGGCTGCGGCGGCTGGAGAGATGAGTTGGCAGATGCTGCCGATCTTCCTGCTGATGTACTTCTGGCAACTGCCGCACTTCCTTGCGCTGGCCTGGGCCTTCCGGAAGGACTATGCGATGGGCGGGTTCCGCATGCTCTCCCTCGGAGATGACCAAGGCGTCCGGACGTCTCGTCAGATTGTACTCAATACCGTGATCCTGATTGCGGCGAGCCTGACCTTCAACTGGGCGGGGCAAGCCGACACGCTGTATCTGGTGAGCGCACTGGTTCTGGGTGGAGCCTTCCTTGCGGGCTCTCTTTGGTTCTGGCACCAACCGACTGTGGCCAAGGCGCGGACGGTGTTTTTGATTTCCATCATTTACCTGCCTCTGATTGCGATCGCGCTGGTCGTAGATAACTTCCTCATTTAACCCGGAGAGCCCCTCATGTCCCACGACAAGCATTCCATGCACCACACCCTGCCTCAGGAGGCCGACCAGCTGGTTTCCAAGGTTTTTGTTGTTACTGTCGCCGGCTGCGTCCTGTTCATGATGTCGGTCATTATCTTTGTCCTCTAACCCTCCTTGCCGGAGTTAACCTCAAAAAGGTAGTTCCATGCTTGATTACTTTATGCCCCAAGCGTCGACCTTCAGTGGAGACGTGGACAACGTGTTCCTGATGATCGTGTGGGTCGTGGGCTTCTGGTTTGTCCTGACCCTGGCGACGCTGGCGTACTTCATGATCCGCTACCGGCACCGTGAAGGCGTGAAGGCCTCGTACGTAACGGGTGAGAAGCACTCGGAAAACAAGTGGATCCATTATCCGCACTACGTCATCATTCTCTGTGACGTCGTGCTGATTGCAGGCTCCATTATGGTCTGGGTGAACGTGAAGCAGACCCTGCCTCCGAAGGATGACACCATCCGGGTGATTGGTCAGCAGTGGTCGTGGGCCTTCATCCACTCGGGTCCGGACGGTCAGTTGGACACGGAAGATGACATTTCCACCGTGAACGACCTGCACGTGGAAGTGAACAAGGTGTATCACTTTGAGCTGCAGTCTCGGGACGTGTTGCACAACTTCTCGGTTCCGGCCTTCCGCCTGAAGCAGGACATGATTCCGGGTCGAACGATCACCGGCTGGTTTGAAGCCACCCAGGTGGGCACGTACGATGTTCAGTGTGCTGAAATGTGCGGACACGGACACGGCATCATGGGGGGCTCCATCACTGTTCATACCCCAGAAGACTACCAACGCACCATGGAAGCCATCAAGAATGGCACCTATGAGAGTGATTACTTGAAGCGACTCGAGAATGATCCGATTCCGATCGCTGCCAAGCGTCCCCAAGTGAGCCAGAACACCGTGAATGCGGGTGAGGAAAATCTGGTCAGCAGCAACTAACGCTTTCCCTATCATCTGAGATCCAAAAGGAGGATTGATGAGTCAAACCGCAACGGTACAGCATCAGGAGGCCCACGCTCATGATGATCATCATCATGATCAGAGCTTCCTGAGCAAGTACATCTTCTCGGTGGATCACAAAGTGATCGGCCTGCAGTACATGTTCCTGGGGTTGCTGATGGCAGCCCTGGGGGGCTTCTTTGCCTACGCCTTCCGGATGCAGCTCGCCTTTCCGGGAGAAGCCGTCCCTGGTTTCGGAGTCGTGAGCCCGGCAGAATACAACATGATGATCACCAACCACGGGACCATCATGATCTTCTGGGTGGCGATGCCGGTTCTGATTGCCGCCTTCGGTAACTACCTGATCCCGCTGATGATCGGTTGTGACGACATGGCCTTCCCGCGGCTGAATCGCCTGTCGATTCAGGTGTTCTTCGTCAGCATCCTCGTGCTGCTGCTTTCCTACTTCGTGGAAGGGGGGGGATTCGGCGGAGCCTGGACGTCGTACCCGCCGCTTTCTTCAGTGGCCGAGTACAGCCTCACCAACTGGGGCTCGTCTCTTTGGCTCCTTGCCGTGACGCTGGAGATCGTCGCCTTCCTGATTGGCGGAGTGAACTTCCTGACCACGACCATGAACTCCCGGGCACCGGGCATGAAGATGACCGACGTCCCGATCCTCGTGTGGACGATCAACATCGCCGTCATCATGTTCATGGGCTCGGTGGGACCGCTGGTGGCCGGTGCCGTGATGCTGTTCATGGATCAGCGCCTGGGCACCACCTTCTTCCTGCCGTCGGCCGGGGGTGACCCCGTCCTGTGGCAGCACCTGTTCTGGTTCTTCGGACACCCGGAAGTGTACGTCGTGCTCTTCCCGGCCATGGGCGTGGTGGCTGAGATCATCACCACCTTTGCCCGCAAGAAGCTGTTCGGCTACCGCGCGATCCTCTACACGATCATTGCAACCGGAGCCCTCTCCTTCATCGTCTGGGCGCACCACCAGTTCATCGCGGGCATTGACCCCCGGATGGCAAACATCTTCACCGTGACCACGGTTCTCATTTCGGTCCCCATTGCGGAGATGCTGTTCTGCTACATTGCGACCCTCTACGGAGGATCCATCCGTTATGAGCTGCCGATGCTCTGGGCTGTGGCCTTCCTGGTGACCTTCCTGGTTGGAGGGGTAACGGGCATTCCGCTGGGTTCGAGTGGAACCGACCTGTTCTTCCACGATACCTACTTCGTGATTGCCCACTTCCACTACACCTTCTTCCCGATTGCGATCATTGCAATGTTCGCAGCGCTCTACTTCTGGTACCCAAAGATGTTTGGGCGCCACATGAACAAGACGCTGGGACTGATCCACTTCTGGGGAACCGTGATCTTCTTCAACGGGCTCTTCATGCCGCTCTTCCTCCTGGGAATGGCGGGCCAGCACCGACGGATCTACAACTACCAGCACTTCCCTGACCTGGCCTCTGCCGACCTTCAGGGCATCCGGATCTTCGCGACGACGAGTCTGGTGCTGCTGCTGCTCTTCCAGATTCCGTTTGTCTGGAACTTCTTCTCCAGCATGTTTACTGGAGAGAAGGCCGAGGCGAACCCCTGGAAGGCCAACACGCTGGAATGGGCGGCGCCGTCGCCTCCTCCGCACGGGAACTTCAAGGAACTCCCGGTGGTTTACCGTGGACCGTACGAGTACAGCGTCCCCGGAAACCGTGAAGACTTCTGGCCCCAACACATGCCGGATCGCAACTGAGCAAGTGGCCCCCAGCTCGCTGGGGGCGTTGCCAGTCCCGCTTAATTTCTTTGAGAGAGTCGTTTCATGTCAATGCAAGGACCCATTGCCACCGGCCGCTGTGCCACCGGCATCCCCTCTGCGCGCCTCGCAGTCTGGTGGTTGCTGGCCTCTGAGGTGTTCATCTTTGGCGGTCTGATTGCCGTCTTCCTGCTCTACAAGTTCAACGGTGCCCCCGGAATGGAGGACGCCTCCCTCACCGTCACCTGGGCAGGGGCCTTGAACACCTTTGTCCTGCTGACATCGAGTCTGACGATTGTGCTGGCCCATGATGCGGCTGAGCATGGAGATGGCCACAAGGCCTTCAAGTTCACGTGGATCACCATCGCGGGTGGCCTGATCTTCATGTGTGTGAAGGCTTTTGAGTACTACAGCAAGATCTCCCATGGGGTGGGCTTCACGACCAACATCTTCTGGTCCTTCTACTTCACCATGACTGGCCTGCACGCGCTACACGTCATGGGCGGGATGATCATCATGGGGCTCGTGTCCTTTGACGTTCGCAAGGGACGGAACCTGCAGCGCACCGAGCTGGTGGGGCTGTACTGGCACTTTGTGGACATCGTCTGGATCTTCCTCTTCCCCATGCTTTACATCGCTAACTTCTGAGGCGCCTTATGTCAGAGTCTGCACACGCACATCCTAATTACGTCAAGATTTGGGCGATTCTGCTCGGCCTGCTCATCGTCAGCCTGATTGGTCCGGAGATTGGGCATGCGTTTGACGCGCCCTGGATCATCGTGGTCACTGCATTCGGAATTGCAGTCGTGAAGGCCTACATGGTCTGCGCCGATTTCATGCATTTACGTTTTGAAAAGAAAATTGTCTGGTTCCTGCTGCTGGCGTCCTTGATTGTGATTAGTGCAGTATTCTTCTTTGGGGTGGCTTCGGACGTCATCAAGACGACGGGGCAGAACTGGGAAGACTGCGTTGCCAATAAAACCTGCACGGTTGAGCAGCGAATCATTGTGACGCCTCACACATACGCTGAAGTTTCTGCTGCTCACGACGCACAGACTCATAGCGGCCAATGAACCTTTCCCTCTTAGTCGGGCTTGTTGTGGAGCCGTCCCGTGACGGGGCTGCTCCCGCTCGCCAGGCTCCCCTGGTGCCCAGCTCCGTGTTCGCCGTCCTGGCGTTCATTGTGACGGAGCTGATGCTCTTTGCCTCCCTGATCAGCGCCTACATCATCATCCGCTCCGGCATTGACGAGTGGCCTCCCTGGGGACAGCCTCGTCTGCCGGTTTGGAGTACCGCCTTCAACTCGCTGGTGCTGCTGGGGAGTGGGGTGCTGATGTTTCTGGCAGGACGGCACCTGAAGACCGACCGCAGTCAGGTCTACCGCCTGATGGGCATGAGCATTGCGGCGGGTGTGTTCTTTCTGGTTTTTCAGGGATTTGAGTGGGCGCAGCTGCTGGCCTACGGCTTGACCGTGACCTCGAGCAATTACGGGGGCATGTTCTACCTGATCATTGGCATGCATGGCCTGCACGTCCTCACCGCTGTGATGGCGATGGTCTATACCTGGATGCGCCTGGCGCCCAATGCCAAGAAACCCCTGACCGATGACGGTTTCCGGGCCATGGAAGTCTTCTGGTACTTCGTGGTGGGAATCTGGCCGGTCCTTTATGTGCTGGTGTACCTCGCATGACCAAAGCCACACTTTTTCTGCTGACCGCGCTGGCGGTTCTCCTTCCTCAGTCCGTTTGGGCCTGTGCCGTCTGCTTTTCGGGGGCAGGAGGATCGCTGAACGCGTACTACATTGCCACCGCGCTGATGATGTTCATCCCGATCTTCTTGATTGGTGGATTCGTCTACTGGCTGGTGCGGAAGTCCCGTCAGGCAGGCTCCGAGCTCTGAGCGGCTACTGAGTGATGATCTTGGTGCCGATGCCCTGATCGGTAAACAGCTCAGCCAGAACCGAATGCGGGTCTGTTCCGTTGATGATCTGAGCGGACTGGACCCCATTCCGGACACAGTACAGCAAGGCCTCAACCTTTGGGGCCATCCCTCCTCGAATGACTCCCTCTTCCATGAGCCGCTCCGTTTGATCAACGGTGAGTTCGGACTGCAGCTCGTTCTCCTTGAGGATGCCGTCCACATCCGTCATGAAGATGATGCGGAAGGCCTTGAGCGCAACGGCAATTCGAGACGCCACCGTGTCGGCGTTGATGTTGTAGGTCGTGCCATCCTTGCCCATGCCAATTGGGGAAACCACCGGAAGGAAGCCTCGCCCGAGCAGAACCTCCAGCAGCTCCGGATTCGTCTGCACCACGTCCCCGACGTACCCAAGATCCTGACCTGAGGGAGTGATCTTCTTCCGAGCATCAATGAGGTGCCCGTCCTTTCCACTCAGTCCAACCGCCTTGCCACCAAACGTGGTCAGGTTGGCGATGATCTCCTTGTTGATGTTTCCGGAAAGGACCATCTCAGCCACCCGGAGGTTGTCGGCACTGGTCACCCGCAGGCCATCCACAAACTCCACCTCCTGCCCCATCTGCTGCATCGCCCGAGAGACCTCAGGCCCTCCTCCATGCACCACCACCGGGCGCATGCCGAGGGACTGCAGCAGCACCACGTCCTGCGCAAAGCTCTTCTTGAGTTCAGGGTCAATCATGGCAGCGCCACCGTATTTGATGACCACCACCTTTTGGTGGAACCGCTGGATGTAAGGAAGCGCCTCCAGGAGAAGCGCTTTCTTTTCGCTGATGGTTTGCACGAGGGAACTCTTAGGATTCGTCGCGGGAGGGAACAATCAGTTTCTGATTGGGAAGCAGCGGTCGCCCGGCCTTGAGGTCGTTCAGAGCCACCAGGTTCTGGACAGAGGTGCGGTACTTGCGGGCCAGTTGCCAGAGGGTGTCTCCGCGTTGAACCCGAATCGTGATGTGTCCGGGAGTGGCCGCTGGACGTCCGAGCCGCCGCTCACCAACGATGAGGCTCTGGCCCGCCTTCAACTGGCGGGGGTGGTCCAGGTTGTTCCAGGCCAGCAACTGCGACACGCTGACCTTGTAACGGATGGCCAACTCGGAAAGCGTGGAGTTGCGGGGCACCCGGATGCTCTGGTAACCGTCTGCCGGACGAGCGTAGGTGGCTGGAACCAGGGACTGCGCCACAATGAGGCTCTGACCCGCCTTGAGGTCTCGGGCGCTGGAGAAGCCGTTCCACTCCATCAACCGGGAAACGGAAGTCTTGTAGCGCTGAGCGAGTCCGGAAAGGGTGGAGCCCCGGGGCACCCGGATCTTGCGAGTCCGGACGACGTGCTGGCCCACAACGAGCTTCTGGCCAGCCCGGATCTGATCTCCAGGCTCCAGCTGGTTCAGCTCCCGCAGCTTGGAGGGGCTGATGTTGTACCGTCGGCCCAGGTCCTCAAGGGTGACTCCAGCCGGAACCTTGACCTCAAGAGGGGACTTCGAAGCGACCAGGCGTGAAGCCGGCTTGGACGAGCTCTTTCCGGTCTGCTCCATTTTGGCGACTTCCCGGACCACATCCCACGTGGGAATGTAGAGCTTGAGGCGCTGGTTGATGCGGAGCATGGAGTTGGTCCGGAGGCCATTCCAGCTGGCCAGGCGCTGGACCGTGGTGTTGTGCTTGCGCGCAAGGTCCCACAGGTTGTCGCCGGAGCGGACCCGGATGTAGTTGACCGCACCATGCTTTTGCAGCAACCGCGTCACGGCGCTGGAGTTCCCGAGGTGGTTGGAGTAGGCGGCAATCCAGTCCAGAGAAGGCTCTGGATCCTGGCGCAGGGACTCCAGCAGCTTCTCGTGGTGGAGCTTGGGGAGGTAAACCGTGTACTTGTCATCGGTCAGCGGAGGCGTGCTCCGGAAGTACTTGGCATTGATGAGCTTGAAGTCGTCAAACGGCATGCCCACTCGCGTTGCCACCTCTTCAAGGGAGTAGCTCACCGGAAGCGCCACCTGTGCCTCATCCATGGGCGGATCGAGTTTGATCCAGCTCAATCCGTGAGCACTCGGATTCCGGTGGATCATGGCCAGTGCCATGATCGAGGGCACGTAACCTCGGGTCTCCCGAGGCAGGGGCAGGGAGCGGTAATCGGTTTTGCGGTTGCGGGCCTTGTTGTAACGGATGGCGCGCTCAACTCGGTTTTCACCGGCGTTGTAGCCCGCCATGGCCAGTTCCCAGTCCTCAAACCGCACGTAGAGGTCCGAAAGGTAGGAAATTGCTGCCCGGGTGGACTTGATCGGGTCCCGGCGTTCATCGACCCAGCTGTCGATTCGCAGGCCGTGCCGTCGTCCGGTAGGGGCAATGAACTGCCACAGGCCCACGGCATTCATGTGGGAACGGGCATTGAGGTTGAAGTTACTCTCGGCAGCCACCATGTAGGCCAGGTCCAGCGGCAATCCGGCATCGCGCAGCTCCCTCCGGATCATCGGCAGGTACCGTCCGGAGCGCTGAATGCCCTTGGCAATCTGGTCCCGCTTCTTGGTGGTGTAGAGCTTGATCAGGCTGGCGGCACGCTTGTCCACATGGATGGGGAATTCCTTGACCACCAGATCCGGTGGCAGGTGCGGACGCTCTTCCGCAAAAACGGTGTGCGCCAGTAACAGGCATCCGGCCAGCAACCCAGAGGTCCAGCGGGAAGAAGTCAGAAAAGTGGTCATGGACGAGGCAAAGGCGTAAGGGGTTCAGATGCCGAAGATGACCGGCATCGTTGTTTTTCTCAGCACAGATGTGCAAATTGCGTGCGTACCTGAGTGAATCACTGTGTGAAAAAAGGGGTTGACTCTCAATCTGGATTGAGTAACATAGGATTTTCCTCAAGCGAGAATAGCTCAGCTGGTAGAGCGCAACCTTGCCAAGGTTGAGGTCGCGGGTTCGAACCCCGTTTCTCGCTCCAGTCCTCCCTGCTTCACCGTACCCCCGAAAATTCCACGAGCAAGCAGCAACGGTTAATAGACCATTGTCAGAAGTTCATGGTGAAGTGTCCAGCCGTTTTGGGAATCCCTGCTCGGTGCCGATGAGTTGGTTCCAGAAAAAAACGAGGTGGCCGGCTTCCTGGGAGTGGCGCACCCCTCGGTTTTTGTTGCTGCTGCTCAGCAGCACGTGGCTGCTTGCAGGCTGTTCTCAGGTCGGTTTTTACTGGCAGGCCGCGTCCGGACACCTGAAGCTGTTGCAGGAAAAGCAGTCGATTGAACGGCTGCTGGCTGATCCAGAGACCCCTCCGGAACTGAAGCATCGCCTGCAGCTGGTGCAAGCGGTCCGGACCTTTGCCATTGAAGAGCTGAAGCTTCCGGAGCGCGCAGGGTACACGGGCTACGTGAAGCTCAATCGCCCCTATGCGACCGTTGTGGTCACGGCTGCCCAGCCCCTTGAACTGAAGGCGTACCGCTGGTGCTACCTGCTCATTGGCTGCCAGGAATACCGGGGCTACTTCGACGAGGGCGAGGCGCAGGCGTATGCAAAGCAGCTTGAGCAAACCGAGTCCCTTGATGTTGCCGTGGGGTATGCCACGGCGTACTCCACCCTCGGCTGGCTGAATGGCCCCCTCATTCCCGACTTCTTTTCCGATCCCATCCTCAGCACCTTCCTGGAGCAACGGACCGAAGTGGTCATTGCAACACTCATCCACGAAATGGCACACCAGGTCCTCTACGTCAAGGGCGACACCTCCTTCAATGAGTCCTTTGCCGTCTTTGTGGAGCAAGAAGGCGTCCGGCGCTTCCTGGCCTCGCAGACCGAGCGGGACCGCCGCGTTTGGGAACGCTACCAGCAGGCCAACCGGGAGCGGGCTCGCTTTCGGGAATTGATCCGGCAGGCAACGGCCCAATTGCAGGAGGTGTATCAGCAGGCGCTTCCGGATGAGGAAAAACGTCAGCGGAAGCAGGCGGTGCTGCTGCAACTCAAGGCCGCCTATGCGGCGGAGCGAGACTCGTTTGAGGTGCTTTCGTACGACCGCTGGTTTGCTCAGGACCTCAATCACGCCCATTTGCTGGGAGTGGCGCGTTACCACAACCGTGTGGCGGCCTTTGAGCGCCTGTTTGCCGATTCCGGAGCCGACTGGAACAGTTTTTATGAAAAGGTCCGCGAGCTGGGCGCCCTCTCGGCTGCTGACCGTGCCAAACGATTGGAGGAACCCGATGCTTCTTGACCGTGCTCGCCTGAAAGGGGTACTGCTCGACCGTGACGGAGTGCTCAATGAAGAACCCGGCCCGCCGCTGACCCCTGAAGAGTTCCGCTGGATTCCCGGAAGCGCCGAGGCGGTGGCGCAGCTCAATGCGTCCGGACTGTGGGTCGCGGTAGTGACCAATCAGGCGGCAATGGCCCGTGGGAAGCTCCGTCCGGAAGGATTGCAGGCCATCACGGACCAGATGACCCACGACCTTGCTGCCGTGCAGGGGCATGTGGATGGCTTCTACTTCTGTCCACACCATCCGGACTGGCAGGAGGGCGTCCGGAGGGTGCCCCCGCACCCCTGCACGTGTCGTAAGCCAGAGCCCGGGTTGCTGGAGCAGGCGTCCCAGGCTGCGGGGCTGCCTCCGGAAGCGTGGGTGCTGATTGGAGACAAGACCTCTGACCTGGAAGCGGCCCGCCGCTTCGGGTGCCCCTCCATTGGGGTCCGGACCGGACACGCGGGGCAAGATCAGGCGTTTGCGCTCGAGCCCGTGTTTTGGGCCGACGACCTGGCAGGCGCTGTCCAGTACCTTCTCCACGAGTAAAGGAGCATGTTCCACAACATCCTGATCATCCGTTTCAGTTCGCTCGGGGACCTGGTGCTGACAACGCCCGTGTACCGCGAGCTGCGTCGCTGCTTTCCAGACGCCCGCCTCACGCTGCTCACCAGTGTTGGCTTTGGCGAGGTGCTGGCGAACAACCCCCACCTGGATGAAATCCACTTTCACCCACGCAAGGAGACGCCTGAAGACCGAGAAGCGCTGCTGAACTGGCTCCAGCAGCACAAGTTCGACCTCCTCTACGACCTTCATGCCTCGCTCCGAAGCCGTTGGGTTTCGCTCAGGCTCCAGGCCTCTGGGCAGTCACCCGTGGTGTGGCGGATCAACAAGCGCACCCTCCGGCGAACGCTGCTGATTCGGTTGCAACTGAACCTCCTGCAGGGGGGGCGGTCGCAGCGGGAACAGTGGCTGCTGCCGCTAAGCCGACATCAGGGCCAGGAACTGGACGCGCACACCGAGCTCTTCCCAACGGAAGCAGACCGCACCCGGGTGGCCGAGCTCCTGGCGCAGCACCACCTGACCCCGAAGCAGTTTGTCGCCGTTGGCCCGGGAGCGTCTTATGAGCTGAAGCGCTGGCCGCTGGAATTCTATGAGCAGGTGATCCGGAACTGGACAGAAGTCGGGTGGCAGGTGGTGCTGGTGGGAGGTCCCGGAGAGCTGGAGCCCGATCAGCTGCAGCGTCGGATTGGCGCCGGTGTCATCAACCTTGCCGGGCAACTGAGCCTGCTGGAGTCGGCGGCACTGCTGGAGCAGGCGCAGTGGGTGCTGTGCAACGACACCTCCATTGCTCACCTCGCAGAAGCCATGGGCACGCCGGTCCACGTCATCTTTGGGCCGACGGTCCGGGAATTTGGGTACGCGCCGTTCCTTCCGGACAGTCAGGTGCTGGAAACGGAGGTTCCGCTGCTGTGCCGTCCGTGTTCTCGAGACGGCCGCGGCACGTGTTCCCACCCGCAGTTCCTCCGCTGCCTGACCAGCTTGCCTCCGGAGGCGGTGCCGGCGTTGCGGGCCTAGTGGTGCCCGGAGCGGTTCCGGATGAAGGGGAGCCAGCGGATCTTGCGAGAGTCGAGGACCAGGTGCGTGTAGTGCCCCAAGACGCAGGCAAAGACGTACATCCAGAAGTGGTTCAGGAACAGCCACACCTTTTGCCAGGAAAACTCGGTCAGCCAGGCTTCCTGAATCCGGAAGTACTCAAAGATGACCGCAAAGAAAACCGCCATGAGCCACGGGGTGAGCTTCCAGTGCGTCCAGCCTCGGTGCTTGTGCATCACCGGAAGCAGTGACGCAAAGGCGCAGATGGCAAACAGCTCGATCTTCTGATTGAAGAAGAGCACCGCCATGCAGACGAACATGGTCCGGAAGAACCACTTCTGCGGCACCGAGGTGGTGTCGAGGTCTGGAAACAGCGCCATGAAGACGGTGGTCAGGAAGAGTCCCACCAGCGTCTGGACCTCTCCTTCCCAGTGCAGGGGCGCGGCCAGAAAGCGCTGCAGGGAGTCGGGCTGAAGGGTGACGTACTGCGTGGAGATGGCAACTGCCACCGTGACGGTTCCGGCTGCGAGGCCGCCGTTGAGGTGTCCGCGAAAGTTCATGATCGTTCAAGCGTGAGTCATCAAGTTAAGAACACTTTTCCCTGAGGATGCTGAAACCTCAGCAACTCCTGTGCCCCCATGGCGGGAAAGGCGCCTGAAGGCTCCGGACGAAAATGCTTACGCCTTCAGCAGCAGCCTGCTAAGGTGACGCCTTGGTACCTGCCTGCCGAAGGCCCCGTTGACTTGAAGGAACTGTTCTCGGAGAAAAAACATGGCCCTGCCCCAATCCACTTCCCTGACGCATCTGGACGCCTGCCTGCAGGAGCTGCAAGACCTGCTGGGAGAGCGACTGTCCACCGCTGAGTCCGTTCGTGAGCAGCACGGGCGCGACGAGTCCTTTCACCACCCCATGCCTCCGGACGCGGTGGCTTTTGCACAAACGAACGAAGAGGTCGCTGACATCGTCCGCATCTGCGTCCGGCACCAGTGTCCGATCATTCCGTTTGGCACCGGAACCTCTCTCGAGGGCCACATTGCGGCGGTTCGCGGAGGCATCTGCCTGGACCTCTCGCTGATGAATCAGGTGCTGGAGGTCAACACCGACGACCTCGACTGCCGGGTGCAGGCCGGGGTCACCCGCAAGCAGCTCAACCAGCACCTTCGCCAGACCGGCCTGTTCTTCCCAATTGACCCCGGCGCCGATGCCTCCATTGGCGGAATGGCGGCCACCCGGGCTTCGGGAACCAACGCCGTCCGCTATGGCACCATGCGCGAAAATGTCCTGGGGTTGACGATTGTGAATGCCGAAGGCCGGATCCTGAAAACCGGAACCCGCTCCCGGAAGTCCTCCTCCGGCTATGACCTGACCCGGCTGATGGTTGGCTCGGAAGGAACCCTGGGGATCATCACGGAGGTGCAGGTGCGTCTGCATGGCATCCCGGAGGCCATCTCGGCAGCCGTCTGCTCGTTTGAGACCCTCGCCGGCGCCGTCAATACCGTCATCCCGGTGATCCAGATGGGCATCCCCGTGGCACGGATTGAGCTGCTGGACGAGGTGCAGATGCGGGCGCTCAATCAGTTTTCACAGCTCGATTACCCGGAGCAACCGACCCTGTTCTTCGAGTTTCATGGCACCGAACGCTGGGTGGCCGAGCAGGCCGAAATCGTGGGCGAGGTGGCGGCTGAAAATGGCGGAGGAGACTTCCGTTGGGCCTCGCAGGAGCAGGACCGTCAGAAGCTCTGGGAAGCCCGCCACAATGCCCTTTACGCCAGCCTGGCCCTCAAGCCGGGGTCGAAGGGCTGGCCAACCGATGTCTGTGTACCGATTTCTCGCCTGGCGGAGTGCATCCTGGAAACCCGCCGAGACATCGACGAAGCGGGGCTGATGGTCCCGATTGTCGGACACGTCGGAGACGGAAACTTTCACCTGCTCTTTTTGGTGGACCCTGAGCAGGAAGCCGAGGACCTGGCGCAGTTTCAGGTGCTCAACGACCGGCTCATCGAGCGGGCCTTGCGCATGGGCGGCACCTGCACCGGCGAGCACGGCATCGGGTCTGGCAAGATCCGCTACATGAACGCCGAGCACGGCGAGTCCATTGAACTCATGCGGCAGATCAAGCAGGCGCTCGATCCCCAGAACCTGCTGAACCCGGGGAAGTTGCTTCCGGCGTGAGCGGACGCCAATCTTCTGCTATCCTGAAGGGTCCCGCGATTGTTCCTTACGAGTGAAGAAAGACACGATGCCCGATTTATTTTCTGAGAAAGCCCAGGACTGGGACGCGCAAACTCCGGTCCAGAAGATTTCCAGCGCCGTGGGCGCGACCCTGAAGCAGCAGGTGGCCCTGCATCCGGAGATGGAGGTGATGGACTTTGGGGCCGGAACCGGACTCATCAGCTCGCACGTGGCCCCTCAGGTGGCGCAAATTGTCGCGGTTGATGTTTCAGCGGCGATGCTGGAGAAGCTTCAGGAAAAACCGGAGCTGCAGGGCAAGGTGGAGGCCGTTTGCCAGAACATCCTCGATCAGCCCCTCAAGCGGTCCTTTGACCTCATCATGAGCGCCATGGCCCTGCACCATGTGGAAGACACCGCCCAGCTCTTTCGGTGCTTTGCCGATCACCTCAAGCCCGGAGGACAGGTGGCCCTCGCCGACCTGGACACCGAAGACGGCACCTTCCACCAGCAGGGAAACGACGGTGTCTTTCACTTTGGATTTGACCGCGACCACCTGCAGAAGCTGCTGACTGCCAGCGGTTTCACCGAGGTGACCTTCCAGACTCCGCACGTGGTCAAGCGTGAAGACAGCGACCGCGAGTACCCGCTGTTCTTTGTCACGGCCACCCGCTCCTGACCCTGCCTTGCGGGAGGAACGCCCTCCCGCTTCCTTGCCTCCTGGGCCCCTCCTTCCAGGTTCCGGAACTCAGCCGCTGATGTGGAGGCTGTGCCGGAGCAATTCCTCAAAATCCGAGTGCTGCAGGCGGTCGAGGTCCTGCGGATCGATGTAAAAGGTATTCATCACCTGGTGTCCGGTGGTGGTGATGAGCGACTGCCGAACCGGAACATTCACGGTTTCAAAGGCGTGGGCCATCTTGAAGTACACCATCGGTGCATCTTCCACTGTCACCTTGACGCGAAGGTAGCTCGCCGGGCGCCGCAGGAAGCGTCCGGACGGAGCCGCCTGCTCCGGACCCTGCTCTTCAACGAGGTAGCCCTTCTCGTCATCATCAAGGTACTCCACCTGAACCCGGCTGTTGTACATGAATTCGTGGGTGGGCAGGCGCAGCGGTGGTGGTGAATCTCGGAGGATGGACGATTCAATGTCCCGTGGGAAGATCATTTCGCCACTGGCGCGCCGGGAGACCTCGAAGAAGTAGCAGTAGGCCGCGCTTCCGTCATGAAAGCGGACCCGGTTCATCTTGGCCGAGTCGACGTTCAGGTTGAACTTGTTGATGGCATAAGCGGCACGGCTGTGCGGGGAGTCCTCGAGGCGGATGTAGACGAGCAAGCCGGTGATCCGGCCTCGTGCGTTGGTGAGCACGTTGGCCAACACGGGGCGGTCAATGTGCTGAAAAATGGACAGGTTCTGGGCCAGCACATCCGGAGGCGCACTGAGCAGGAAGCGGTTGGGGAACGCGGTGAAGAACCAGTTGATCATCGTGTTGAACGACTCCGTCAGCGTCATGATGGAGCTGTTGCTCAGCGTCTGACGGATCATCCGGATCATCCGCTCCGTGTGTTCATCAATGCCCTTGGCATCAAGTGACCCCACCTTCAGCGCCCGCCACATTCGCTGCAGCTCAGCCTCGGAGTTCCGGATGCGTTCGCGTTCCTTGGGGTGCGTGCGTTCCAGAGGCTCAAACAGCTCCTGCTCCAGGTCGTTCCGGAGGCTCCGTTTGATGAGCAGGTCGATGCGGGTATCAAACTCCAGGTCGCTCTTCTTGTTGTCGAGGTACGAGTGAATGAAATCGAGCGACTCCTCAAGGGTTCCGGAGGTCCGCATTTCGGAAAAGACCCGGTAGGTTTCCTCAAAGAAGTTCCGGAGGTGCCGGGTGTCGCGGGCATTGGCGTCACTGACAGCGCTGTAGTCAGAGACGTTGACCAGGAAGAGCAGAATGACGTTGACGAGGTTCCGGTCGGCAATCTCAAAGAAGTTCTGGAGCGCCTGGTCAAAGTACGCGGAGGTCTTGCTGAGCTGCACCACGGTCATGTGGTGGGCAATCAGCAGCGACACCAACCGAAACAGCTCCGGGTCCTGATAGCCGATGCGTTCCAGCGCATGAACGGCCATGAGGGTTCCGGAAATCTGGTGCCGGGTGGTTGGGTCGATCTTTCCCACATCATGAAACAGCATCCCCCACTTGAGGGCGAGGAGGTGCTGTGGCTTGAGGTAGTGGTACAACTCCGGGTAGTTCTGCTTGAGCAGCTTCAGCTCCTCCTGGCTCCGCTCCACGGCATTGAGGGAGTGGATGCAGACGGGGTGCTGATGGTACGAGAGGTTCCGGAGCAGGAAGCGCATCTGGTTGCACTCCGGGATGTACCGGCCGATGAGGGTGTCGGGCAGGTTGGAGCTGCTGATCGGGTCACTGATCTCGAACATCACCCGCAACGCGTTGGCCGTGTGCCGGGTCAGCATCAATTCCGTAAACTTGGCGGGTAGCTCCTGGGCATGGGCCTGGATGCGTTCCGGAGTCAGGGTCGGAATCAGCTCTGCCAGCTCATCCTTGAGCTCCACAGAAAGGTCGTATCCGGACTGCCCAATGTAGATGAACAGCTCCAGCAGCACGAGGGGGGTGCTGAAGATGAGTGCGAGCGGCACCTGAGGCAGCCCCTCCAGCGCATGAATTTCAACAATCCGGCGCTTGCGCAGGTGCACCACCAGCTGGAAATCCGAGAAGGTCCGGACAACGGTCCGGTCCATCAGCTTCCGGAGCATCATCCGGGAGAGGGAGCGGATGTTGTCCACCATCTGCAGGCGGTAGCGGTCAAACTCGTCGACATTCTGAAACCGCTGACGCTTGAGCAGGTAGAGGCGCTCGAGGCTGTCGTTGACCACATTGAATTCGAGGTTCCGGTCCACACACCCGCTGGCGCGTGCCTCTTCATCATAATAGGCCTGCGCCGCGCCGCTGAAGTTCCGGAGGTCGTAGAAGAACTCAAGGGCCTGGCACAGCTTGTACCCCTGCCGAGGCGAGAGGATGCGCTTCTGGATCAGCAAAGCCAGCAGGTCGGCCGTCTGGCTCGGAAACACGCCATAGGTGGCCGCAGCAATCCAGAGCGGAATCTGCAGGGTCCGGAGCCCACCAAAGTCTTCCTTGATGTCCATCTCGTTGAGGTCGGGCTGGTGACTCTTCTGGTACTCGTCGAGCTTGTTGAGCACATAGGGCTCGTACGGAAGGATGTGGAAGAACCGGCGCTTGAGGGCCTCTGCGAGGGTGTTGCTGCCAAGCAGGACCCGGCTTTCCAGAATGGACGGAATGGTGTGAACGCTGTTGGGCTCGCTGAAGCGGGAGAGGTCCTCGTCAATCTCGAAGTACTGGTGGGCGGTTTCGATGCCGGACTCGCGCAGGAGGTACTCCATCCGCATGATGAGCTGCTTGCAGGTCTCAATCTCTCCTGCATTGAGCGATTGCGTGTCCACGCAGTAGCCGAGGTCCCGGTCGGAGGCAAAGCTGAGTTCGGCGCGTCCGTATCCTCCACGGGCAAAGATGACCATGTGTCCGAGCAGAAACTCCTGATTCAGGCTGCACTGTTCCAGCTGCGGCAGGGCTTCCTGCAACTCCTGCAGCCGGACCTGCAGCTGCTCGACCTCCCGGAGGTGATCGTCGTGGATGCGCTGGTAGTACTTGAGCATCTGCCGGGCATCCTGGGCCTGCGAGTGCCGGTGGGTTTCGAGCTCCTGCTTGAGGATCCCGCACTTCTCTTGCTTCTCCGGCAGGATGCGGCGTTTGTAGTCCTGCTCCTTCCGGAGCTGCTCCACAAGGTTTTCCCGAATGGCCGGAAGGTCTTCCAGGCTGTACTCAAAGGCGATGCTGAGAATGGCATCAAGCAGGTGGGTGTTCCGCGCCAGGATCTGGAAGGAGTTCTGGACCGTCAGGTTGGCCTGAACGGCCGCCTGGTACTCGTGCTGGTAGTACGCGGCAACGGTCTGGGCAAACGCACGCTCGCGCAACTCGAGGTGCTCAAGCGCCGAGACGGAGGCTTCTTGAATCTGAGCCTGCTGGAGCAACTCACGGAGGCTGTCTTGGTGACGGTTGCGGGCGTCTTCATCTTGAAGGAGGCGGAACTCCGACAGAAAGGGATAGTTTTCTGCAGAAATCAGGAGCGGGCTGTTCATGAGGAGCTGACGAATGAGGGTGACAACCGGCCCAGCATGGTGGCCTGAAGCCGGGAAGAAATTGGGACTGTCCGCGGATCCGGAACCGAGCCATGCGGCGTCTCATCAGCACGCCAGGGCGTCGGCCCAGCGGTCCGGAGGTTCAGGGGCGGAAGGGGGCCTCAAACGGTCACTTTTAACACGTATGAGCCACGCAGCAAGCCTTCCGTCGAGAAACCCTGCTGCGGTGGGGCGCACCGATCAGAACAGAGGCATCTGCGGAGTGCCGGGCTGGGCGGTCAGCCCAAGGTGTTCGTAGGCCCGGACCGTCACCATCCGCCCGCGTGGGGTCCGCTGCAGAAAGCCCTGGAGCATGAGAAAGGGCTCATAGACATCCTCAAGGGTGTCCTTTTCTTCCGAGACAGCCGCCGCCAGGGTGCTGAGCCCAACCGGGCCTCCGCTGAATTTTTCCACAATGGTGGTGAGGATGTGCCGGTCCATCTGGTCGAGCCCTTCGAGGTCCACCCCCAGGCGCTTGAGGCTCCGTTGCACCAGGGCGTGGGTGATGACTCCGGAAGTCTCAAGGTCGGCAAAGTCTCGGCAACGGCGCAGCATGCGGTTGGCAATCCGGGGGGTGCCTCGGGAGCGTTTGGCCAGCTCCATGGCGGCTTCTTCCACAATCTCCATTTCCAGAATGGCGGCAGAGCGGATGATGATGACCTGCAGCTCTTCCGGGGTGTAGTAGTTGAGGCGGCACTGGATGCCAAAGCGGTCCCGGAGGGGGGCTGACAGCAACCCGGCGCGCGTGGTGGCTCCCACGAGCGTAAAGCGCGGAAGGTCCAGCTTCACCGTCCGGGCAGCCGGGCCCTGCCCAATGATGATGTCGAGGGTGAAGTCTTCCATTGCGCTGTAGAGGACTTCTTCCACCACGCGATTCATGCGGTGGATCTCATCAATGAAGAGGATGGTTCCGGGGTCCAGGTTCGTCAAGATGGCAGCAAGGTCGCCCTGACGCTCAATGACCGGTCCGGAGGTGCTGCGGAGCTGGACGCCCATCTCGCGGGCAAAGATGTTGGCGAGGGTCGTCTTGCCGAGCCCGGGGGGGCCGCTGAGGAGGACGTGGTCGAGCGGCTGCTTGCGCTTCTTGGCGGCTTCAATGAAGACCTGGAGGTTGTCCTTGATTTCGCTTTGCCCAATGTAGTCCCGGAGCCGTTCGGGTCGCAGGGAAAGGTCGTACTGCTCCTCGGGCTGCTCCTCCGGGGTGACCAGGCGTTCGTCGTCCGTCCAGTCGCTCATGATTCGGTTTTGGGAGAAGACGAAACCGGGCCTTCCTGCGCGGCAATTTCAGGGCTGATGCGCCACGTCAGCAGCGGTGAAAGGGCATAGAGCAGCAGGTAGGCATAGCCGGCATAACCGAAGTAGGGCGTAAAGACAAAGGTCATCAGCACCACGAGGGTGACGCGCCCCACCCACTTGTTGCGGCTCATCAGCCGTCCGATGTGCAGGTAGTGGATCATGTAGAGGTTCATCAGCACCCCGGTCAGGCCAAGGTTCCAGAGGCAGAACCGGGCCCAGAAGATCAGGGTGTCCGGATGAGACTCCAGGGCCTGCTCCAGCATGATGAAGGGGGCGGACACGAAGAGGGCGGCAGCCGGCGAGGGGAGGCCCTTGAAGAAGCCGGGAATGCTGTTGCGGTCGAGGGTGAAGTACACGAGCCGTGCAATGCCCAGGACGCCGTAACTCAGGGCGACCCAGCCATAAGGCATCGCCTGAACCGTCGGATTCGGAATCTGCTCCATGAGCAGGTAGAACATGAGAGCCGGGGCAATGCAGAAGCTGACGCCATCCGAAATGTCATCCAGGATGCCGCCCAGGGTGATGTGGTGCTTCTTCGGAGGAGCCGACGGCAACGGGGTGGTCAGGCCCAGCTTGCGGGCCAGCGCGCCATCGAGTTTGTCAAAAAAAGCCGCACCGATGAGCAGGAGGAAGGCCTCGTGCATGCGGGCCTGGCTGGCAAAGAACACGGCCATCAGCCCCATGAGCGCATTCATGAGGGTCAGGGCGTTTGGAAAGACCGAAAGGATGCGGCGACGCAACACGAGGTCCCCCAGGCACAGCTCATCCAGGCAGGAGGACCCGTACTTCCGGATGTACCCGGCAATGGATCCGAAGTTGATGATCAGGAAGAGGACCTCGAGGTAGATGAGTTGGCTCGTGGGCATCTGCCCCAACGCAGAAAGCCAGCTGTAGGTGGAGTCCTGGGGGTAGCTGGGCAGGTAGAAGGCATAGGCGTAGAGGATGGCTCCAACCGGAGCTGCCACCATGGTCCGGAGCCGGTTGATCTCGGCCATCTCCTCATCTGCGCCACGACGCAGCGAGAAGTTCCGGAGGAAGTGCGCAAAGTTGTCCCGCATCAGCACCGTGATGCTGAGCAGCAAAACCATGAGGACGTGCAGCAGCTCCAGGCGCGCGTTGGAGCCTGGAGGCAGGTGCTGGTAGCGCCACATCATTCCAACGGCCACCAGGGGGAAGACGATGGAGTACACCGCCTTGTCCATGATGCGGTCAGCGAGGTGCGCGAGCTTGGCCTGAGGGCGAAACCGAGCCGAAAACCAACCATCGACCCAGTCGAAGCACATGGACACAAACAGGCACATGACGCCGACGGTGTACACCCCGGGGCCAGGGTTGAGCATCACGGCAAGCGCCAGCAGGAGTCCCGCAAACACCAGGGGCGGGCGTCCATACACCAGCAACAGGGCCGTGGGGGTGGAGATGGTGGGCTTCATGGGGCTCGTCAGTACTCGGCAAGCTTGTGGGAGCGTCCGAACACGTGCAGCATCAGTGCAGCCCGGATGTAAACGCCGTTGCGCAACTGACGCCAGTACATGGCTCGCGGGTCGGAATCGACCTCTGGGTGAATCTCATCACGTCGTGGAAGGGGGTGCAGGATGATGGCGTCTGGACGCATCGTCTGCACGTTCTTCAGGTTCAGGCTGTAGCTCGAGGAGTCAATCAGGCTCGATTCTCCAGAAAGGTCGTACTCGTCCTGAACACGGGTCATGTACACACAATCGACTTCCGGGAGCACCTCGGCAATCCGGTCGGACTTGTGAATCGGGATGTTGAGGGCATTGAGGTGCGCTTCAATGTCGGGCGCAATCTGAAAGGCATCAGGGGCGACAAAGAACAGTTCAATGTCGGAAAACTGGCTGAGCAGGTACACCGCTGAACGCACGGCTCGGCCCCGGAGGAGGTCGCCCACAAACGCATAGCGCTTGCCCCGCATGCCGCCACGTTCCTTGAAGGAGCGGTGCATGGTGTAGAGGTCCAGCAGCGCCTGTGTGGGGTGCTGGTCCTTGCCGCTGCCGCCGTTCAGGATGGGGACGCTCCGTCCGGTGCGCTCCAGCAGGTAGGCCATGTATTCGCAAAAGCCCGGCTTGGGGTCGCGCATGACAATGGCGTCAAAGTAACTGCTGAAGACCCGGACCCCGTCTTCCTGGCTCTCGCCTTTGTATTCCGAGGAAAGCGCGGCATCCCGGACCTCTCCGGTGTCCATGCCAACAAGCTGGCTGGCTGTGAGGAAGGACAGGAAGGTTCGGGTGGACGGCTGGGTGAAGTACAGCATCGTCCGCCGGTGCCGGAGCTGCGACTTGAGGTAGTCGATGCCATTGGGACGACGCATCAGCCCCTTCACGAGGTCGGCATCACGAAAGAGGCGGTCCAGCAGGGGCTCATCAAACTGCTGAGCCACCATCACGTGAAAGAGGCGCCCTTCTTTGGAGTAGTTGGGAAGTCGTTCCTGAAGGGGAAGCCGGAGGTAATCTTCAAATGGAAGCAGCGTGTCGGGCATATCGGGAAGTCATCTGCAGAGAAAAAAGTGAAGAATACGGCGAGACTCCCGGAACAGTCCAGCCCAAATCAAGCCGGCACCGGATCCGCCGGCGTGCTCTTCTGGACCACGAGCTGGCCGCAGGCCCCTTGAATGTCCTGCCCCTTGGAGATGCGCACGGTGGCCACCACCCCACGGTCCAGGAGGTACTGCTGGAAGGCCCGGACCTGTTCCCAGTCGGGTTTCTTGTACTTGCTGGAGGGGGATTCGTTGAAGGGAATCAGGTTGACCTTGAACTTCAGGCCGTGGAGCAGCTTGATCAGGGCCTTGGCATCCTCCAGCGAGTCGGTGACCCCCTTCATGAGGATGTACTCGAAGGTGATGCGCTTGCGCGATTCCAGCGGATACTCCTTGCAGGCCGCCACAAGCTTCTCAAGGTTGTAGGCTCGGTTGACCGGCATCAGCTGGGAGCGGACCTGGTCGGTGACCCCATTCAGGGAAACCGCCAGGTTGGCCTTGACGCGTTCCTGGCCAAACTTCCGGATCGCCGGAAGCAGCCCGGAGGTGGAGACCGTGATGCGCCGCTGAGAGAGGTTGAAGCCGTGTTCGTCAGTGAAGATCTCCAGCGCCCGCATCACGTTGTCGTAGTTGTGAAAGGGTTCTCCCATGCCCATGAAGACGATGTTGCGGATGACCTCGCCCTCGGGAAGTCCCTCCCAGGCCGTCTGGATCTGCATCACGATTTCGGCCACGCTGAGGTTCCGGATCAGGCCCATGGTGCCCGTCATGCAGAAGTCACAGCCCATCGCACACCCCACTTGAGACGAAATGCAGACGGTGAAGTGATCGGTGTGTGGCATGAGCACGGTTTCGATGCTGCGCCCATCGCGGAGGACAAAGCGGTACTTGATGGACCCATCCTGAGACCGAAACGCATCTCCGGTTTCCAGGGTGCCCAGCTCAAACTCGGCGGCCAGCGCCTGCTGGGTGGCCTTCCCGAGGTTGCTCATGCCCTCAAACGACGTCACTCGCTTCTGGTACAGCCACGTGAACACCTGGTCTGCCCGGTAGGCCGGAAAACCGTGGGCTTCCATCCACTGGCGCAGTTCCAGACGAGTCCGTTCCTGAAGCAAGACCGGCGGTGTAGCAGGAGCTGTTGGGGAAGAGGAAAGAGGGGGAGCAACTTCCAAGGGATCACCTGAGAGCGGGTTCAAGCGGCAGGGCCCTCCGGAAACAGTCGTCGGCAGTGCCCAGGATTCGGAGCGGGTTCAAGCAGGGGGAAGGCGCCAGTGGGCGCAAACTCAACCGAGTATTATTCCACTGAACTCGGGGACGGTCAAGCGTCCCCGCAGAGGCGGTTCAGGGAAGGTGCCGGATCTGGAGCGCGTCGATGCGTCCGGAGCCCGCGAGGACGTCGGAAATCACCACGACCTTCTCTCCGGACTGGAAGCCCTGGCGCTCCTTGAGGACCGAGAAGGCGGTCTGGAGCGTCTTTTCCGGATCATCGCTGAAGTTGATGCGGAAGGAGCGGACCGACCGGTTGAGCAGCAGGGTCCGGCGCGCCTGGCTGACGTTGGTGAAGGCGTAGATGAAGCTCTTGGTGGGACGGCAGTTGCTGACGTAGTCCGCCATCACGCCGCGGCGGGTGATGACGACAATTCCACGGACCCCCAGAGACTCCGCGAGCTGGACGGCTGAGGTGGAGAGCTGCTGCTTGTCGCTGTTCGACCGCAGGTTTTCGACAAACCGCAGGCCCGGCTTCAGCTCGACGGTCTGGGCAATGTTGACCAGCTGATCGATGCAGCGCAGCGGGTACTTGCCCACCGTTGTCTCGCCAGAGAGCATGACCGCGTCCACCTCTTCGTAAATGGCGTTGGCGACGTCGGTCACTTCCGCCCGGGTGGGAATGGGGTTGTCGATCATCGACTCCAGCAGGTGGGTGGCGACAATGACGCGGCGCCCTGCTTCGGCACACTTCCGGACAATCTCCCGCTGCACCGTGGGCACGGTGTGGTTCGGGATCTCCACGCCCAGGTCCCCTCGAGCGACCATGATGCCGTCCACTTCCTCAATGATCTCATCCAGATTCGAGACCCCTTCCTGGTCTTCAATCTTGGCAATGATCTTGACCTTCCCGACCTTGTCTCCCATCAGCTCCTTCAGCTGCCGGACGTCATTGGCCTCCCGGACAAAGGACAGGGCGATGAAATCCACATCGTGCTCCAGCCCAAAGAGGATGTCGCGGCGGTCCTTGCTCGTGATGGCAGGGAGGTTGACCCGCACTCCCGGGAGGTTGACGTGCCGTTTGCTCTTGAGGACCCCTCCGTCCAGCACCCGGCACTTCATCTCGCGGTCCTGCTTTTCGAGCACCTCCAGGTTGATGAGGCCGTTGTCCACGGTGATCTTGTCCCCCGGGTTGACCGTCCGGATCAGGTCATCGTAATCGACATGAATGGAGGTCTGCTCCACGTCGCTCTCTCCGCGGACGTTGATGGTGATGACCGTGCCTTCCCGCAGGTCCAGGTCTTCCGCCAGGTTCCCGGTGCGGATCTCCGGCCCCTGTGTGTCCAGCAGCACGGCAATGGGCGTGCGGATCTTCTTGTTGAGGCTCTTGATGCGCTGGATGACCTTCCCGTGCCACTCATGATCGCCGTGAGACATGTTCAGCCGCGCGATGTGCATGCCGGCTCCGGACATGTTTTGCAGCATCTCGTGGGATTCGGTGGCTGGACCGATGGTGCAGATGATTTTGGTGCGGATCATGGGGAACGCCTGAATTGAGGGAGAAGACACAAAAAACGCTTACACTACTGAATTTCTCGAAGAAGCGAAAGTCACATTCCAGAAAATCAGCCTTCTTTTTACGCGTCTCGAAGCTGTCGGACGAGGCGGATGTGGTCCGGAGTGGTGTGGGCCCCCAGGGCGATCCAGGCGACGCCCAGCGACAGGAGTCCCATCACCGCTTGCTGAAATGCATCGGAAGGCGCCGACACGTCCGGAAGCTCATCCAGTTCCACCCCCACCACGCCCACGGTTTCCACAAGCGTTGCGA
>JAYOTF010000009.1:57812-91388 GCA_038150265.1 Deltaproteobacteria bacterium
TTGCGACCGTCTGCGGGAAGTGCTGGTCGGAGGCGGTGCCCTGCAGCATGAGGAAGTTGGCTCCGGCGGTGAGCAGTTCCGGAAGCCCTTTGGTGGACCAGGCGGGGTCGGGAGACGGCACCCTCAGGCCGAGGACGATCTGCGTTTGGGAAACCCTCCGGACCACCCGCAGCGCCATCCGGGCATCGTCGAGGCGCTCAAAGCCGCTCAGCCAGATCAGGTCGGCGTAGGTATCAGAGAGGTAAATGGCCTGGTTTCCGTAGGCGGCTTCCCGCAGCAGCGCCGGCACAGTCTCTGGAAGCGCTTGCACGACTCCAGCCTGCACGCCGTGGTCCCCCAGTACTTCCTTGAGCAGCGCTCGTCCGGAGTTGTTGAGCGCCTCGCAGCGGTCGCTCAACTCCAGCGGCTTCAGGGCCTCCAGCGAGGCGCCGGCGGTGTTGGTCCGGAAGATCTGAGCGCCGGCACGCTTGTGAATGCGGTGGGCCTGACGGACCGGCTCCGGAGCCTCCTGGTTCGCCCAGCTGAGCGTGGGGAGGTCGGTGAGGCCCAGTTGCTGGAGCGTGGGCGCCAGGTCGGCGTCGCTGACGAGGGGGGCTTCTTCTTCAAGAATGGGGAGCAGTTCAAAGGACGAACCTGAGCGCATCATGGTGGAAAAACGGGGAAGAGGGGAACAAAAACAGTGACGGGAAAACGGCGGGGTGAGGGTTCAGTGAAGCTCCGGAAACTGACGACGCATGAGGTGCAGCGCCTTCTTGGAGGCTCCGAGGATGTCGGTAATGAGCTTTTGCTCCACCGGATTGCACTCTCGGGGATCGAGGTGATTTTCCGGGGCCTTGCCTTCGCGGAGGCGAGACACCTGGTGGCGCAGGCGCAGGCGCATGAGGAATTCATAGCCTTCCTGGAGCAGCTTGTGGTCGTCGGGACGCAGCGCCTGAAGCTCCCGGAGGCGGTCCAGGCGGTCGCTCGTGTTCGTCAGCTCCAGGTGCTGCTGCAGGGAAAAGAAGCGGGCGCCGTCCACAATGGGAGTCATCGCCTTTTTCAGGTCAAAGGTGTGGTCGTGCTCGCCACCTTTTTCCAGAGCCAGCCCGCCCCACCAGTTGAGGGGGGGCTGCATCTGCTGGGCGTTCCGGGCAAGGTGATAGAAGAACAGGCGGTTCTGATCGTTCAGGAGGCTCCAGAGGTGCTGGCGCAGCAAATCGGCCAACTCGCTGGAACCATGGGCCGCCCGGAAATCGAAGAAGATGGTGCTGCGCATGATGGCCACGGGCTCCGGAGTCTCCACCCACTTGCGGAAGTAGCCCTTCCAGACAGAAAGGGGCTGGCACCAGAGCGGGTTCTGGGCCATGACGTTTCCCTGGCAGAGCGAGTACCCAACGCGGTCGAGCCGAGAGCAAATGGCTTCACCAAAGCGGAGGAACCAGCCCTGGACCTCGCCCAACTGCGCATCCGGGACATCCTCAAAGACGATGGCGTTGTCCTGATCGGTTTTGAGGGTCTGCTCCTGCCGGCCTTCGCTGCCCATGGTGAGGAAGACGAAGGGCACCGGAGGAGGACCCAGTTCCTCAAGGGCCTGGCGCAGCAGGGCTTCAAGGACGGTGTCGGCAAAGAGGCTGATGAGGCGGGTGATGCTGAGAACCGGCATGCCGGTTTCAATGAGCGTGCTGACGACTTCCGGAATCTGTTGCTGGAGCGCCGCCATCTCTTCAACGCTCCGGGCGGCTTCCAGAGAGCGGAGCAGGTAGAACTGCGAGTACCCCTGCGCAATGAGGGCGTGGTGCCGGACCAGTCCACAGACTCGGCCGGTGGGGTCGCTGATGCCGAGGTGCATGACGTTGTGCAGGTTCATCACCAGCAAGGCGTCAAAGACGGTCTTGTTCTCTGGAATGGCAAACAACGGCGCCGACATGACATCGCCGACGGGAGTGTCCAGGGGCAATCCGGCGGCAACGATGCGGTTCCGGAGGTCCTTGTCGGTGAAGATGCCCTGAAAGCCAACCGCCCCGCCTTCCACCAGAATGGCGCTGCTCTGCTGCTGCTGCATCAGGCGGGCGGCTTCCGTGACCGGAGTGGTGACGGCGCAGGTGGGCACTTCGCCGCGGAGCATCTCGGAGAGGGGCTGCTGGTAGTAGTGAAGGTTGGGAGAGGCGTTGGTGTCCATGGAGCCCAGGCACGTCCAAAGTTAGTTGGAAGGAACGACGGTCTCCTTGAGGTCCTGCACCATCTTGCCTGCCTGATCCGGAAGCCCTTCCGCCTGCTGCTCGGTCCACTGCACAGAGTCACCGATCAGGCCCTGAGCCGATTCAATGAGGCCCTGGTTTTCCATCCAGTCGAGCACATCGACGTAGGTGAGGCCTTGAGTGCCCGCCCAGTAGGCGGCGGCAAGCAGAATCAGGATGAGGAGCAGGCGAAACATATCAGGTCCAGATGTGTTCAGGCGCAAGGATGAGGGTCTCCTCCCGGCGAGGCCCGGTGGAGACAATGGAAGCCGGTGCGCCAACCAGTTCAGAGATGCGGGCCAGGTAGGCCGTCATGGCCTCCGGAAGCTGGCTGGCATCAGTGGCGCCGACCGTGGGGCAGTTCCAGCCCGGAAGCTCTTCATAAACGGGCTCCACGAGGTCGAGGGGCGTGGAAGGGAACTCGTTGACAACGGTGCCATCGGCAAGGCGGTACCCAACGGCAATCTTCAGGGTCTCGAACTTGTCCAGAACGTCGAGCTTCATCATGGCCAGGCTGGTGATGCCATTGAGCCGGACGGCCTGGCGGACGAGGACGGCGTCAAACCAGCCGCAGCGTCGGGGACGTCCGGTGGTGGCACCAAATTCATGCCCCTCCTTGCGGAGGAACTCACCGGTTTCGTCGGTCAACTCTGTTGGAAACGGACCGCTGCCAACACGGGTGGTGTAGGCTTTGACGATGCCCACGACCTCGGTGATCTTGGTGGGGCCAATGCCACTTCCGGAGCAGACGCCCCCGGCGACCGTGTTGGAGGACGTGACAAAGGGGTAGGTTCCATGGTCGACATCCAGGAAGGTGCCCTGGGCGCCTTCAAAGAGGAGGTTCTTGCCGGCATCTGCCAGATCGTTCACGAGCAGCGGCGCGTTCACCACCATGGGCTCGACCTGGGTGAAGAGCGCAGCGTACTCCTCCAGCACCTGCTCGAGCTGGAAGGGGGGGAGGTCGGACTGGAAGTAGTGCTGCAGCAGGTGGTTCTTTTCCGGAATGATGTCCTCCAGGCGGGCCCGGAAGTGGTCGAGGTCCCGGAGGTCTCCGACGCGGATGCCGGAGCGTCCGACCTTGTCTTCATACGTGGGGCCAATGCCTCGTCCGGTGGTGCCGATCTTGGCGTCGCCCTTGCGAGCTTCCCGGAGCTGGTCAAAGGTCCGGTGCCAGGGCATGACGAGGTGGGCGCGGTCGCTGATGCGCAGGTGGGCCTCGACGTCCAGGTCGATCTTCCGGAGCCCTTCGATTTCCTTGATGAGCCCCGGGAGGTCGATGACGACCCCATTTCCCAGGATGGAGAGGGTGTTCCGGAGGATGCCGGAGGGGATGAGGTGGAGGACAAAGGTCTGGTCCTCAAACATCACGGTGTGACCCGCATTGTTGCCGCCCTGATAGCGGACCACGGCATCTGCCTGCTCGGTGAGCAGGTCCACAATTTTCCCTTTACCTTCGTCGCCCCACTGTGAGCCGACGACCACGACACAAGTCATTCTGTTTTGGTTGATTTGGAGGATTGAGGGGAGCCGGCCAGTTCCTGGGCACGGCGGTAGGCCTGAAGCAGGCCCTTTTGAAGATGGGCGCCTACCTGAAACGCCTCAAAGTGTTCAACGGCGGCTTCGGTGGTGCCTCCGGGAGAGGTGACCTGACGGCGGAGGGTTCCGGCATCAACCGTCTGCGCCTCCCACAGCAAGGCGGCGCCCCGGAGCGTCTGCTTCACGAGCAGGTGCGCGTCATCAGGGGAGAACCCAAGTTGTTCTGCCGCAGTGATCATGTGTTCCGCAAGGTAGAAAACGTAGGCCGGTCCGCTTCCGGAGACGGCGGTGGCGGCATCAATGGCGGTTTCGGAGGAGACCTCCAGGCACTTGCCACAGACGCTGAGCAGTTGCTGCACCTGCTCGCGTTCTTCGGTCGAAACGATGGGATTGGCATAAAATGCGCTCATCCCCTCTCCGACCAGAAACGGGGTGTTGGGCATGACCCGGATCAGGCGGTCGTGGTTCAGTCCCTGGCCCAGCGTCTGCAGCGTCACTCCCGCCATGACCGAAACCAGCACCTGCTCCGGGCGGAGGTTCGGAGCCAGGTCGTCAAACAGCAAGGGCGCGACCTGAGGCTTGACGGCCAGCCAGACCTGATCGGCGTCCAGCAGGCACGCGTCGAGTGATTCATGGGTGAGGCAACCGGTTCGTTCGTGCAGGCGTTGCCGCTTCGCCTCGTCCTTTTCCACCAGCAGAAACTGATGCTGCGGGAAGGCCTGCATCATGGACTCGAGCATGGCGCCCCCCATGTTGCCTCCACCGATAAAAGTAATCTGCATGGCCTCTGTTAAAAAAATATGGTTTGTCTTTGCGGATGAGTCGAAGCAAACTTTGGAACCCTACACGATTTGACCCCGAAGAACCAGAAAAAACCGTGAAACTCAGCACGCTTAGCCTCTCTATTCCGGAGCCCTCCGGAAGTTTATACATCGTCTCGGACTCGCACCTTGATCGTCATCAAGCCCCTCCGGATGAGTTTGTCGCAATGCTGGATGCGCTTCCTGATGCCGAGGTGGTGATCTGCCTGGGGGACCTCTTCAAGGTGTGGCTGGCGTTGCCTCGGTTCTGGTCGAAGCTCAACCGCGAGGTGATGATTGGCTTCTGGCGCCTGAAGGAGTGCGGGGCCACGAACGTCTTTGTGGTGGGCAACCGTGAAGTGCTGGTGCCCCGAGACCACCGTCCGGAGCGTCAGGAACTGCCCTTTCACCACATTGCTCCAGATGAGCTGTCTCTGCAGTGGGGCAGCTGGAAGCTGGGTTTTCTGCACGGAGACACGGTCAATTCGCAGGACAAGCAGTACCTGCGCTGGCGTCGGTTGTGCCGCAGCTCGCTCTTCCGCTGGTTCTTCCGGAGCCTGCCGAAGGTGCTGGCGGTCAAGATTGCCGACCGGGTGGAGGAAGCCCTGAACCACAGCAACCAGGAGTTCAAAATTGCCTTTCCGGAGGCCGAGGTGAAGCACTTTGCCGCCAAGGCCCTGGCGCAGTATGACGCTTACTTCCTGGGGCACTTTCACCGAGACGACACCATTCGGGTGGAAGGCTACCCCGGCTTCCTGCGGGTGGTTCCCGACTGGTTGGGCACACGCTCCATCCTCCGGCTTTCCGCCAGTGGCCAGCTCGAAACCCTGGTTTTCCGAGAGGGGCACCTGATCCCGGTGGCTTCCGAACGTCCCCAGATTTAACGCCTGCGCTGCGGGTCAGCTCCGCCGGGATCCGCTGGGAGTCTGACCGTTTCCCGCCTGCTTGCACGATGCCTGCATTGCCCCAGAGCAAAATGCAGTCTTGAACCTTTTTCTGGTTACGGTCTTGTTCGCTCGGCTTTACACACGTCTCTTCCTCATCCTGCTCCTGATGGTGCCCACGCTGGTGAGCGCCAACGAACTCAAGCGCCCCATGCAGGGGGTCCGGAACCTGGGAATGGGGAACATTGGTGTGGCCCTCAGTTATGATGAAAACGCCCTCTTCTACAATCCGGCCGGACTGGCTGCCGTGGATGCGCTGCTGGTGGGGCTTCCGACCATTTACGAGGTGTCTCAGGACACCATCGACATTGCGTCGGACATCAGCAACCTGAGCAGCGACAGCAGCACCGCCGATACCGTTCAGCTGGTTCTCGGGAAGGATGTCTTCTTCCGGACCTCACCGATTGGCATGAACCTCGTGATTCCGTTCGGAAGCGCCTTTACGCTCGGAGCGGCTCTGACCTCCGAGGTCCGCTTCGAACTGGCGGCACGGAATCCGGTGTCTCTTGAGCTTTCCTTTGGCTCCCGGGTGGATGCCATTGGCATCCTGGGCTTTGGCACCACGATCAACAAGGGCCAGTGGCTCGTGGGGGCGAGTTACAACCAGATTCAGCGAAACGATGTCCCGCGGGCCACGGTTTCGCTCGGAGACGCGCTCAGTGATGCCAAGCTGGAAGACACCGTTGGGCTGTCGTCCACGCTGTCTTCAGCATCTTCCTACGACATTGGCTTTCAGCGGCGGATGGCGTCCTTCCCCAGCCTGCAGATGACCTGGGGCGCCGTGGCCCACAACCTGGGGCGCCTGACCTTCAACCGGGCCGATAACGAAACCAACCCGGCTGACGTGGCCACCGAATATGACATCGGCCTCTCCATTCAGCCCAGCTGGGGACCCGTCCGCCTGCTCGGAGGCATTGACCTGCGGGACGTGACCATTGCCAGCGAAGACGACCCCTACTGCCGGTCCAACCGAGGCACCGACTGTACCTGGAAGCGCCTGCACATGGGGCTGGAGCTGGGCTTCTTCCCCATTGATACCTCCACCAATGTGGTCTCGCTCCGCATGGGCTACAGCCAGGGCTACGCCAGCTTCGGTTTCGGGCTGGCCCCCCTCATCTTTACCCGCTTCTTCAACATCGACTTTGCCGTCTACAAGGCCGAGATTGGGAGTCGCCCCGGAACCCCACAGCTGCGACGGGCCTTGCAAATTCAGTTTGGATTCTGACATGAAACGCTTCTTCCCCCTCGTCTCCGGATTGCTGTTGCTGCTGGTTCCAGCCTGCGGTGACCTGGTGACCGAATCGGATGCGAGCGCCTGCAACAATGCGCTGGACGAACGCGACTACAGCACCGCCTTGAGCGTCTGCAGCGAACGCAAGGACAAGGCTGCCGCCTACATGGGCCTGGCGGGCTACGACCTCATCAACATCCTGGACTCCACGGAAAAGAGCGCCTCAGCCTATACGGCTCCGAGCGCCGGGGCCAACCTGGGAACGGATGCTGCGACGTCTCGGACCATTCTCAACCTGCTGGCTTTGGATCCTGAAAGCATTCCGGACGAGAGTACACGACGGACGCGCAACCACCAGTCGAAGAATTACCTTGATAACGCGTCGGCGCTGCTGCATCCGGATTTGACGGACTTGACCAGCGATGAATTGCTGCTGGATGCCTTTGCCCTGGCCTTTGCCTCTCAGTTGGAGCAGGTCCTGATCTTTGACAACGGAAGCGTCAGCGATAACGTGACCCCTACCATTACGCTAGGTTCGCCGGTTGTGGCAACCTGTGGAACCACGGTCAACACGAGTGATGCAGACGTTCAAAGCGTTCTGGCCGCCGTGGATGGGCACCTCTGGACGGCTGAACAGAACTACTACAATTGCAATGTCCTGAAGGAATTTTTTGAGGACCCCAGTAACTCTGCCGAGGCGGCTACTGTAGCCGGTGGCGGAGCAACCCCTGCGACGGTTACCGAGGCCCTCTGTGCTCCGCTGACATCGTTGGGAGGCTACCTGACCAAGCTGGTTGACACCACCACCCGGCTGACCCTGAGTGGCGATTCCACGTCCACCATTTCAGATACCACGTCTGAGCTGGATTCCGCCTTGACGGATTTGGGCTGCCAGTAACCTCCGCTTGAACCTCTGCCACGCTTTTGGCATACTCCCCCGCAACCTGCCGTATCTTGCCTTGATGCAAGGCCACCCTTTCGGAGAGTTGCATGGAATCCAAGCCCCGCCCCACCCTGCAGGATTGGGCCGCTCAGGCGACCCAAGAGCTTCGAGGCCAACCGGTTGAGTCGATCCATTGGTCGACCCCGGAAGGCATTGAACTGAAGCCTCTCTACACGGCAGCCGATCTGGAAGCACTGGAGTGGGGGGACTCGCTCCCCGGCTTCTTCCCCTTTGTCCGGGGCCCCCGGGCAACCATGTACGCCAACCGTCCCTGGACCATCCGCCAGTATGCCGGCTTCTCCACCGCCGAAGAGTCCAACGCGTTTTACCGCCGCAACCTGGCGGCTGGCCAGAAGGGCCTGAGTGTCGCATTTGACCTGGCCACGCACCGAGGATACGACTCCGATCACCCCCGGGTGGTGGGAGACGTCGGAAAAGCAGGTGTTGCGATTGACTCGGTGGAGGACATGAAGATCCTCTTCGACGGCATCCCGCTCAATGAAATGTCGGTTTCCATGACCATGAACGGCGCGGTGCTTCCGGTGCTGGCCGCCTACATTGTGGCTGCCGAGGAACAAGGTGTGTCGCAGGAGCAACTCAGCGGAACCATTCAGAACGACATTCTGAAGGAGTTCATGGTCCGCAACACCTACATTTACCCGCCGGAGCCCTCCATGCGGGTGGTGGGAGACATCATTGAGCACACCGCGAACTTCATGCCCCGCTACAACTCCATCAGCATCAGCGGGTACCACATTCAGGAAGCCGGCGCGACGGCTGTGCAGGAACTCGCCTTCACGCTCGGAGACGGCCTGGAGTACGTTCGGTCCGCCCTGAAACGCGGAATGGCCATTGATGCCTTTGCGCCGCGGCTGTCGTTCTTCTTTGGCATTGGCATGAACTTCTACATGGAAATTGCCAAACTCCGGGCTGCACGCCTGCTCTGGGCCGAGCTCATTCAGCCCTTTGCTCCGGCCAAGGCGCAGTCGCTGATGCTCCGGACCCACTGCCAGACCTCTGGGTGGAGCCTCACCGAACAGGACCCGTACAACAACATCATCCGGACCACTGTGGAAGCCATGGCTGCGGTACTGGGCGGAACGCAGTCGCTGCACACGAACTCCTTCGATGAAGCCCTTGGCCTGCCCACCGAAACCTCGGCCCGCATCGCCCGGAACACGCAGCTGATTCTGCAGGAAGAGTCGGGCATTCCCCACGTCGTGGATCCCTTTGGGGGCTCCTTCTTCATGGAGTCCCTGACCCACTCGCTGGCCAACGAAGCCCGGACGCTGCTTGAGGAAGTCGAAGGCCTCGGAGGCATGACCAAAGCGGTGGAGTCAGGCATGCCGAAGCAGCGCATTGAAGAATCGGCAGCACGCAGGCAGGCCCTCATTGACCAGGGCAAGGAAGTCATTGTCGGCGTCAACAAGTACCGCGTGGACGGCGATACGGGCGTGGAGGTCCGGGAAATCGACAACTCCGCTGTCCGGGAGTCGCAGCTCCGTCGCTTGGAACAGATCCGAGCCTCTCGCGATCAGGCGCAGGTGACGTCCACGCTGAATGCCATCCGGACTGCCGCCGAGTCCGGAGCCGGCAACCTGCTGGCGCTCAGCATTGAGGCCATCCGCGTCCGGGCCACCGTCGGGGAGGTTTCCGAGGCCATGGAATCGGTGTGGGGCCGTTACAATGCGCCAATCCGCGCCAGCTACGGGGTGTATGCCGGCAGCTACCCGGATCAGGAGGAACTCGGCCAGGTGAAGGCGTTGGTGGAGCAGTTTGCAGTCTCAGAAGGGCGCCGCCCCCGCATGCTGGTCGCCAAGATGGGGCAAGACGGACACGACCGGGGGGCGAAAGTCATCTCCACTGCCTTTGCCGACCTCGGGTTTGACATTGACATCGGCTCCCTCTTCCAAACGCCGGAAGAGGTGGTCAAGCAGGCTGTTGAAAATGACGTCCACGTCATCGGGGTGTCCAGTCAGGCAGCGGGTCACAAGACGCTGGTCACTGAACTGACGCAGGCGCTGCGGTCGCAAAATGCGGAAGACATCAAGGTCGTGGTCGGAGGCGTGATTCCGCCGCAGGATTATGACTTCCTTTACAACCTTGGCGTCTCCTGCATCTTTGGCCCCGGGACCCCGATCCCGAAAGCGGCCCGCGAGGTGCTGGCGGCCCTGTCGCCTTCCACGGCTCAAGCGGCCTGAGTTCCAGAGCATGAATCAGCCCACTCAGAACAGGACGCTACCCACACGCCCTGGCTCAGGAGGCGTGTGACCCATCCGGACTCCCTTCCAGACAACCTGCACCGCATCCGGTCTGGTGAACGCCGGGCGCTGGCCAAGGCCATCACGCTGCTGGAAAGCTCACGGACGGATCACCAAAAGCAGGCGCAGGACCTGCTGGAGGCACTCCTGCCAGAGTCGGGAAACGCCTTGCGCATCGGCATCACCGGGGTCCCGGGGGTGGGCAAGAGCACCTTCATTGAAGCCTTTGGCCTCTCCCTCATTGAACAGGGGCATCGGGTCGCGGTGCTGGCAGTGGATCCATCAAGTCCGGTGACCGGCGGGAGCATTCTGGGCGACAAAACCCGGATGAATGAACTGTCCCAGCATCCGGATGCCTTCATTCGTCCGTCTCCCTCGTCCGGAATCCTGGGAGGCGTCGGACGCCGCACCCGTGAAACGATGCTACTCTGTGAAGCCGCGGGTTACGACGTCATCTTTGTGGAAACCGTTGGGGTCGGGCAGTCTGAAACCCTGGTCGCCTCCATGACGGATTGCTTCCTCGTCCTCATGCTTCCGAATGCCGGAGACGAGCTGCAGGGCATCAAGAAGGGCATCCTGGAGTTGGCTGACCTGCTGGTGGTGAACAAGGCGGATGGGGACCAGGAGGCGCTGGCGCGACATGCGCAGCAGACCTACCGGCAGGCCCTGCGGCTGATGACATCCGGACAGGCCGAATGGAAACCGCCGGTGCTGACCATCAGTGCCCTCAAGCGCCAGGGGTTGAGCGACCTGTGGCAGGCCATCCGGGAGTTTGAGACGACCCGCAAGTCCTCTGGTGCGTGGGAGCAGAACCGCCGGAGCCAGCAGCACCGCTGGTTCTGGAGCCTGGTGGAAGAAGCCCTCCTCCAGCGCTTTCAGGAGCACCCGGCTGTCCGCAAGGCCATTCCGGAGGTGGAGCACCTGATCCATGAAGACGCCCTCCTGCCGTCCCGTGCCGCCCAGCGCCTGCTCAAGGCCTTCCAGTAGTCCCGTCACCCCACCGTTTCAGACCAACATGCTCCTGTCTTCCCTTTATGACGCCCTGCGTCCTTACGTGTTTCAGTTGGACCCGGAAGTGGCCCATGAACGAACCTTTGCGCTGGTTGAATCCCTGGCTCGGGTGCCGGGCAGCCTGAAGGTCCTTCAGCAGGGCACACCCGGTCCCGACCCACGCCTGATGACGCGCCTTTGGGGGCACGTGCTGCCCAGCCCCATCGGCATTGCTGCTGGGTTTGACAAGGATGCCCGGATTTACAATGCGCTCTTTGCCCTCGGCTTTTCAGCTGTGGAGGTGGGCACCGTCACCCCGCGTCCGCAACCCGGAAACCCGAAGCCCCGCCTCTTTCGCCTTCCGGAAGATGAGGCGCTCATCAACCGGTTCGGTTTCAACAACGCGGGAGCTGCCGCCATGCAGCAACGGCTGCAGCAACAGGCTCCTCAAGGGCTGCTGGGCGTCAACCTGGGCAAGAACAAGGACACCCCGCTGGCAGAGGCTCCGGAGGATTACGTCCGCGGGCTGGAAGCCTTTCATGGGCTGGCCGATTACCTGGTCATCAACATCAGCTCTCCCAACACGGAAAACCTCCGGAGCCTTCAGAGTGAAGCGGCGCTGCAGGAATTGCTGGACCGCTGCTTCAGCCGCCGGGACCAGCTGGCTCAGCTCTCGGGCAAGGCGACTCCGCTGCTGGTAAAGCTGGCCCCAGACTGGGAGGCCGAGGCACTGGAGCAAAGCCTCAGCGTGCTCCAGACGTTTCCGCTGGATGGGGTGGTCGCCACCAACACCACTCTTGATCGCGCTGGCCTGCAGTCTCGTCATCGTGATGAAACCGGGGGCCTGAGCGGGCGACCATTGCAGGAGCGCTCCACGGCATTCATCCGGCACCTGCGGAGCGTGCTTCCGGCCGAGATGCCGATTCTTGGGGTCGGGGGCGTGTTTACGGGGGCCGATGTGCACGAAAAGCTTCAGGCGGGTGCCACCCTGGTGCAGGTGTACACGAGCCTGATTTATCGCGGGCCCGGTTTGGCCCGGATGCTTCAGCAGGAGCTGCTGGCGTACCGGGAGGCGACGGCTTAGGAGATCAGGCGGAATCCGGAGCGCTTGATGTCCGGACGGTCGAGGATTTCGAGGTAGTGCTGGGCCAGCTGGTGGAGGTTTTCTTCTTCAAGGTGAAAGTCTTCCTCAGACGTGGTTTCCACCAGCTGCGAAAAGTGCAGGCGGGCCTCATAGAGGTTCTTCTGCTGAAACGCGATGGCGCCGAGGTGAAAGAGGGTGGCCGGTGGGTGCCCCGGAAACTGGAGTGACTGTCGGAAGAAGTCCTGAGCCGTGTCCCACTGGCGGAGTTCAAGATACAGGCGTCCGAGCTCATAGAGCAGCAGAGCCCGCTCTTCATAGGAGCCGAAGTGGTGTTCCAGCACCCGACGGGCATGAGCCAGGAAGGCTTCCGGATTGTGCCGCCGCCGCTCCCACATCGGAAAGCGCAGGGGGCGGATGTTGGCCAGGCGTTGCGCTTCCTGGTCGGAGAGCTTGAGCAAGCGGGCCGTGAGCAGCTGGGTGTAGAGCTGGGCCCGGAAGCCGGAGTCGGTTCGCAGGACCATGGTGGCGCCGCAGTTCTTGCAGTGGAGCGGTTCCGGAGTCCAGAGGTCGTCCTGCTGAAAGGGCCGCCGCTGCTCCAGAGCCTCCGGATCGTAGTAGAGGATCTTCAGGTGGTAGTGGTAGGAGGCCCGGCAGGCGAGGCATGAGATGCGAACCGACAGGGGCTGCTGCTCCGAATACACCAGGCAGGAAGCGTCAATGGTGTCGGGACACGGCTGCTCGTGAGCGGTGCAGAGCAGGAAGATCAGCTGCGCCAGCCCCTGCTCGCCTTCGCGGTAGTGCTCCAGCAGCTTGGGGATGAAGCGCACATCGGGCATGCGCTCAATGAGGTCGAAAAACAGCGTGTAGTGCTGGTTCAGCAGAGGCGTGAAGTGCTCCAGCAGCGTGGCCAGCACCGGCTCAGAGGGCGCCTGCTGAAACAGCTGCAGCGCATAATCGACTTCCTCATGCCGCTCGGCTTCCAGCAGGTCTCCCAGTGCATCCCCAAATACGGCCGCCAGTTGCTCGTTGAGCAGTGGCAGCTCCAGCTCCCACGGGTGCGGAAGGAGCAAGGGGTAGTTGCACACCTGAGGCTGAGGCAGCTCCCAGGCCCACAGCAGCAGCAGCTCCTTGGCCGAAAACCGAGGTGCCGCTGGACGCGGCAGGGTGCGGGGCGGGGGCCCTCCGGACTGGATGGCATGGTGAATGAGCGCGGCGTATTGACTGACCGAGATCAGGGACGAGGCGCTCAGGGCCTGCAGCTCCTCCCAGTGCGCTTCCGGAGGCACCACGGCTTCCAGCAAGCGGTCGCGCAGTGCTTCCAGCGGAAGGGCGGTCAGCAGCAGCAGCTCGGCCTCCTGAATGCGGATGATCGTCTGGTCCCACTCCGGCTCAATGAAATCCAGAAATCCTTGCAGCGTTTCAAGCACCAGTTCTCCAGAGGCGGCGCCCCAGTGCTGGGCGGCTTCCTGAAGGAGGCCCAGGAGCGGACGCGGTTCCGGCTGCTCGCCGAGGGCATCCAGGTGGCGAACGAGCTGCGGAGGCAGGCGGGGAGCCAGGTGCTCAATGGAGCCCATGACGACCTCGTAGAGGGTGCCAATGCCAGCGCCAGCGTCAAACTGCATCTTGATGAACTCCAGCAGCCCCCGGAAGTCGAACAGGCTGAGGAGGTACTGGGAAAACTGCGGGTCCGTGAATTCCTTCCGGAAGTACTGGTAGCGCTCCAGCAGGCACCGGAGGCGCTGGGGGCTGTTGGCCTCCTGGCAGAGCACCTCAAACAGCGTGAGGGCCTTCAGGTGATTGGTCTGGTGAGCCTGGAGGAACTCCTCCAGGTCGTCCCATGCCTCTGGAAGCCCGGTGTGGAGCCAGGTCCGGGCGGCACACTGCAGCTCGGGGAGGTTGAGCTCATCGGCATGAAGCAGGCGCTGGAGCCACTGAAACAGAGGCGGGTGGGCGGCTTCGTAGTTGAGCTGCACCAGCGCTTCGGCACACGCGCACCGCATGCCTCCGGAGCTTCGCTGAAACAGGCCCAGCAGCTTGAAGGCGTAGCGGTCGTTTCCGCTCCGGTTGATGAGGTGGATGGCCACCTCCCGAATTTCCGGAAGCGGCGAGTCCAGCATCGACTCAATGAACGGGTCCGGCTCATCGCGCCATTCGTTCAGCAGCTGATACGTCGCCCAGAGCCGGACTCGCTCATGCTCTGAGGTCAGAAGGTGCTGTAGGGTTTCCAGAGAAAGAATGCGCATGAGTCGCTGCAACTCGAGAGTGATCAACCGCTTGGAGGACAAAAAGCCCAAGACGGTGCAAGGAGTGATCCCCGCAGGAACGGATTACGTCATCAGGTTTGCCGAATCAATGATCTGCTGACGTTCCAGGTTGAGGCGGTTTTGTTCTTCCGACCAGTTCCGGTTTTGTTCCATCTGCCGGTGGGCCCAGCGCATCACCGTCTTGCCAAATTCCTTGGGCAGGCCCAACTGCTTGGCCACCTGAATCAGGACGTCCGCCTCCACCTTCTTGAGGTTCCCATCGACGACCGCAATGGACGCAATGTAGAAGAAGAGGCTGGCTCCTGTTTCCAACGGAACCTTGAGGGGTTCAATGTCATAAAGCTTCTTCTGCTTGACCAGGGTCATCAGGTTCTGAGCTTCTTCTTTGGAATCAAGGAGGTGGATGGCCTCTTGGAGGGCAATCAGCTCATTGGGTTCCACAATGCCATCTGCGACCACAACGCTCCCAATTGCGTTGACGACCCAGTCCCGAATTTCTTTGGAAAGTCCAGTGACAACCTGGTTCGTTAACTTGGGGTCCAACCGAAGTACATACATAAGTTTGAGATTTTTCCAAGGGGAAAAGAAAAAGAAATCAGGAAATCCCCCGAATGTCCACCTGGGGGCTCAATTGACTTGCTCCCCACTAGAATAAGGCGTTATATGAGGGTTTTTCAACATCTCACGTACGTCCCAAACGGAGAAACATGGCAAACACCTGGCAGACCATCGGAATGAAAGATTCCGGACTTTTTCGAAATCAAGCTTACGTTGACGGTCAATGGGTCAATGCAGACAGCGGAGAGACCGACCCCGTGACCAACCCCGCCACCGGAGAGGTCCTGACGACGGTCCCACGCTGTGGAGCTGATGAAACGCGCCGAGCGATTGAAGCCGCCAATGCCGCCTGGCCCGCCTGGCGCAAGAAAACCGCCAAGGAGCGGGGCAAGATCATCCGCCGCTGGTACGACCTCATGATGGAAAATCAAGAGGACCTGGCTCGGCTGATGACCGCGGAGCAGGGCAAGCCGCTGGCCGAGTCGATGGGCGAAATCGTGTATGCGGCGTCCTTCCTCGAGTGGTTTTCGGAAGAGGCCAAGCGGACCTACGGAGAGACGATTCCGACCTACAACCAGGACCGCCGCGTCATGGTCGTCAAGGAGCCGGTTGGGGTTTCGGCCTGCATCACCCCCTGGAACTTCCCGGCTGCCATGATCACGCGAAAGGCTGGACCTGCCCTGGCGGCCGGCTGCCCCATGATCATCAAGCCGGCTCCGGACACCCCGCTTTCTGCCCTGGCGCTGTGTGAGCTGGCCGAGCGTGCAGGAGTGCCGAAGGGCATCCTCAGCGCCGTGACCGGAGACGCCATTGCCATCGGTGGAGAGCTGACCTCCAATGCCATTGTCCGCAAGCTCAGCTTCACCGGCTCCACCGGCGTGGGGAAGATCCTCATGAAGCAGTGTGCAGACACCATGAAGAAGCTCTCCCTCGAGCTCGGAGGCAACGCGCCGCTGATCGTGTTTGATGATGCCGACCTTGACGCCGCCGTTCAAGGGGCGATTCAGTGCAAGTTCCGCAACGCGGGACAGACCTGCGTCTGTGCCAACCGCCTGCTGGTGCAAGATGGCATCTACGACCGCTTCATGGAAGCCTTTGCCGAAGCCGCCAAGCACCTGCGTGTGGGAGACGGCCTGAAGGGGGAAACCGACCAGGGACCGCTCATCAATGCGGCGGCTGTTGAAAAGGTGGAGAGTCACATTCAGGATGCCGTCAGCAAGGGCGCCCGTGTGCTGGCTGGAGGTCACCGTCACGAAAAAGGAGGCTGCTTCTTTGAACCCACTGTCCTGGCCGATGTCACCCCGGACATGAAAGTGGCCAAGGAAGAGACCTTCGGACCGCTGGCGCCGGCCTTCCGCTTCAAGACGGAAGAAGAGGCTTTGCAGATGGCAAATGACACCGAGTTTGGACTCGCTTCCTACTTCTTTACCCGCGACATCGGCCGCGTCTGGCGGGTGGCTGAGGGCCTGGAGTATGGCATGGTCGGCATCAACACCGGTGTGATTTCCACCGAAGTCTCGCCGTTTGGCGGAATCAAGGAGTCCGGCATTGGACGAGAAGGTTCCCTCTACGGCATTGAAGAGTACATGGAAGTCAAGGCCATCCACATGGCTGGAGTCGATCGATAACTCCCTTCCGGGTCCTCGCAAGAGGACCCTCCGACCTGAAAGGGTGAGGGCCCTGCCCCTCGCCCTGCTGTTCTCGCCGCCTCCTCTGTACCCACAACAACATGATTGCCAAGCTGCTGATTGCGAATCGGGGCGAAATTGCCTGTCGGATCATCCGGACCTGTCGTCGATTGGGCATCCGGACCGTTGCCGTCTATTCAGAGGCTGATCGAGACGCCCAACACGTCCGGCAGGCCGATGAAGCCTGCTGGATCGGCGAGGCTCCGCCGGCGCAGTCGTATTTGCGTGCCGAGCGGATTCTGGATGCTGCGCAGAAGCACCAGGCCGAGGCCGTGCACCCCGGCTATGGCTTTTTATCGGAACAGGCGGCCTTTGCTCGTGCGTGTGAAGCGGCGGGCGTGGTCTTTGTTGGCCCTCCGCCAGAGGCCATGGAACGCATGGGCACCAAAGATGAGGCCAAGCGCCTGATGGAGGCCGCCGGGGTGCCGGTGGTCCCGGGCTACCATGGCGCCGAGCAGGACCCGGCCTTCCTGCAGCAAGAGGCCGACCGCATCGGCTACCCTGTGCTCATCAAGGCCGTTTCCGGTGGCGGGGGCAAGGGGATGCGTGTGGTGCCGGAGCCGCTCATGTTTCTCGAAGCGCTGCGGTCGGCACGTCAGGAGGCCCGGAATGCGTTTGGTGACGACCGCGTGCTGCTGGAACGCTTTGTCTCCGGACCTCGGCACCTGGAGGTTCAGGTTTTTGGTGACACGCAGGGCCAGGTGGTGCACTGCTTTGAGCGCGAATGCTCCCTGCAGCGGCGCCATCAAAAGGTCGTGGAAGAGGCCCCTTCTGCGTCCATTGACGACGCAACCCGGGCCGCCTTGACGGCAGCAGCGGTGCAGGCGGCGCGGGCCGTGGGGTACGTCAATGCCGGAACCGTTGAGTTCATCATGAATGACGACCGCGAGTTCTTCTTCATGGAAATGAACACGCGCCTGCAGGTGGAGCACCCCGTTACGGAAGCCATCACCGGACACGACCTGGTGGAGTGGCAGCTGCGGGTGGCCTCCGGAGAGCCTCTTCCGGTGACGCAAGCGCAGCTTCAGCGCTGTGGGCATGCCGTGGAGGTCCGGATTTATGCGGAGCATCCGGAGTCGGGCTTTCTGCCCAGCACCGGAACCCTGACGCGCCTGCAGCTTCCGGAGTCGGCGCCGGGTGTCCGTGTTGATTCCGGAGTGGTGGCCGGCGATGTCATCTCGCCATACTATGACCCGATGGTGGCCAAGCTCATTGCGTCCGGAAGCACCCGAGCCGAGGCGCTGGAACGGCTTCAGGGGGCTCTGGCTCAGACGCACGCTTCCGGACTCCACACCAACCTCGGGTTCCTGCAGACGCTGCTGCGTCAGGAGCCGGTGCAGCAGGCGGAAGCCGATACCCTGTACATTGACCAGCACCTTGACGACCTGTTGGCGCCTCCGGAGATCCCGGAGCCCGTTTGCTGGAGCGCTGCGCTGGCGGTCTTGCAGGCCCGCCGTCCTCAGGAGGTGCGTTCGCCGTGGGATCGCTTCGACAACTGGCGCATCGGTGGGGCCCTGCCGCATCATCTGCGCTTTCATGCTTACGGTGATGAAGCCTCGGTGCAGGTCCACTGGTCGGAGCAAACTGCTGAATTTCTAACTGATTCCGGCGCAGTGGACGTGCAGGTGCTGGGTTCCGAGCCCTGGGAACTGCGTTGGGCGGAGGGGGCCTGGAAGGGGCAGGTTTTCCAGGAAGGCGAAACGCTTTGGGTCCTTCCACAGCAGGGCGCTGGGCAGGGAAGTCGCTTTGCCCTGAAGGTGCTTCCGGATCTTGAAGGCGCGCCTGCGGGAGAAGAGGAAGGCCTGCGCCTGACCGCTCCCATGCCTGGCAGCGTGACACAGGTGTGGGTGCAGGCGGGAGACGCCGTGAAGCGCGGGCAGCCGCTGGTGACCATGGAAGCGATGAAGATGGAACACACCCTGACGGCTCCGGAAGACTGCTGGGTGGCCGCCCTGCACTTCCCGGTGGGGGCGCTGGTGCCAGCAGATGCCCAGTTGGTCACGCTTTCCGAAACCGAACCTCAAGCCGAACCTTAAGCAGGAGACGACCCATGCACCGCATTGCAACTGAACCCGGAAACCTGGACGCCGAACGTCGCCTGGAGGCGGTCCGGCAGACTCCTGCCGAGGTGGTGGTGGTCAGCTCGGCCGATACCGAGCTGGCCGCCCTGGCCCGCATGTGGGGCCCGCGTCTGGGAAGCCGGCTGCGCCTGATGAACGCCGGCCCGCTTCAGCATCCGGAAGCGGCCGAGCACTATGCCGACCACGTCCTCATGCACGCGCAGGTGGCGCTCTTTCGTCTGCATGGTGGCAAGGGGTACTTTCCGCACCTGCTGGACGAGCTTCAGCACATCAAGTCTCATGGCGCGACCGTGCGGGCGCTGGTGCTTCCCGGGACCGACCAGTGGGATCCGGAGCTGATGGAGTACTGCGATTATGCCGAGCCCGTGGTGCGGCAGGTGTTCGACTACTTCCGGGAAGGGGGGCGAGAGAACCTGCAAACGGCTGCTGAGGCGGTGGAGGCGTTGCTGCGCCACGAGGTGGGCCCCTTTCCGGAGGCGGTTCCGACCCCGACTTTTGGCTGGTACGAGCCCTGGCGCGATGCCCCCGCAACGGCCTGAGCCCATCCGTCTCGGGAGCTGGCGATGAAGGAACTGCAGCAGATCGAGATTGCGGTGGCACTGGACGCGGGTGAGGCTCCGGAAGAAGTGGCACAGCGGTTTCAGGTGCCGTTGCGGGAGGTGCAGCGCATTGCGAGCCTGGCCGAGCCTGAGCCCGAGGCTCCGGAGCCGGCTGCGAAGCCTCGCAGCGCTTCGGCCCGGCTGAATGAAGTGGAGCGGGCGCTGGTGGTGCAGCAGGTGGCCGAGGGGCACTCGCTGGAAGCCACTGCCGAGTCCTTTGGCGTCCGGGCGTCTACGCTGAAGCGCTGGTGCAAGCAGGAAGGCGTGGTGCCCCGTCGCGAGGTTCGGCAGCTCAAGGCGGAAGAGGTGTGGGAGGTCCGTGAGCTGCTGGAAACCGGCGAGCCCCCGGACGCTGTGGCGCAGGCCTATGCCCTGACCCATGAAGCCGTGACCGAGCTGGCTGAGCCTCCTCACCGGGACCTGCCCTCGGCCACCCTGGCCTTTCTGCTGGAACTCTTCCGGGAGGACCCGAAGGCCTCCGTGGCCGCCATCTGCCAGGAAGCCCGGAACTGGGGCATGGACGTGGGGCCGGAAGCCGTGGAGTCCTACCGTCGCAAGCTCAAGCGGTTGGGGCGGCTCTAACTGGAGAAGGCGGGCGCCTGCAACCGGGTGGTCCGCTCCAACAGGTCCACGCCCTGCTGCTTGAGCCACCAGAGGAGGTCAATGAAGACCCAGTTTTCGGCCAGCTTGTCTCCTTCCCGTCGATAAAGATCCACCACCCGCATGTCGGCAGCAATGGAGCTGGCCGGCAGTCCCAAAAATCCTCCGCAGGGCTGGTTCGTCAGGTTGGGCCACCCGAAGAATCCTGCATAATTGCCTTCAGCCAGGCGGCAAAGGTGGCCGTTGAAGGTCTTGCCCTGAAGGCCACTCCGGAAGGGGTACTGGTGCTGTTCCTGGTAGCGTTCAATCGTGTAGGTGGCACCGATCCCGGCTGGGCCATACCAGACCATGTCGGAGTGCCACGTCCGGGCCAGGTACTCCGGAGGCGGAAAGTCGTTGCCGCTCTGGTTGAGGGCGCTCAGGTCGGCAATCATGCGGTTCACCAGCGCCAGCGTTTGGGTGGATTCCTCCGGATCCTGTGGCGCAAGGAGCAGGCCGTCGTGGGTGCGTGGGCCGGGGTAGACCAACGAGGCTCCGGTTTGCGGAGGGAGCGGCGAGAGGCCGAGCTGGTGCATCACGCCAATGAGGTCGCAGAAGAAAGAAGCCCGGGTGATCCGTCCGGAGGTGATCTGGTGAAACTCGGCATACCGCAGGCAGGTGAGCTTGCGGGGCGGAGGGAGTCCCAGCCACGGACGGTCGAGCAGGCCCATGAAGTGCCCCATGCTGATGACCCAGTCGGTGCCATCGATTTCACTGGTGCCGGCGAGGAAGATGTCCAGACGCCGCTGGACGCTTCCCCAGGATTGAAGGAAGGGCTTCCAGAAGGCATCAGCGATGGCTGCGCAGCCGTGCTGCTCATGAAAGGGATAAACGCCGTACCACTGCGTGGTGTCGCTGTGGTAACGCGCCAGGGTCGCCTCGACGGTTTCCGGAGTCGCGGTGCTGAGGTCGTGATAATAGTTCTGGATGAGCGATTTGAGAGGCTGATAGTCGGGCATGGTTACACCTGAAAAGAAGAAACCGGACGCTGTCGCGGAGCCGTGTAGTCGCGCATGCGGGCCAGCACATCGACCCCCAGTTGCTGATAAACGTCCATCAGGTCCACGAGCACCCAGTTTTCCCGGATCTTTCCGGCTTCGAGTCGCCAGAAGTCGAGGCTCCGCAGGGTGAGCGGTTGTCCGGCAGGAGCGATGCCGAGCCAGCCGTCGTCGGTGAGGGTCTGGCGCATGTTGGGCCACCCGGTGACCGCCACGTATGGGCCTTCTGCAAAGAAGTGAGACACGAGGCCATCCGCATGCTGCCCACGGTCGGGCATGGCCTTGAGGAACGGAATCTGGTGCCACCGACGAAATCCGGCAATTCCGCGTCCGGTTCCAATGCCTGCAGGGCCGTACCAGCTCATCCGGGGGTGCCAGAATCTTTCCAGCTCCATCACTTCGGGCCCTCCCTCAGCGGGGTGCCGGACCATGGCGGTGAGCATGTCGAGGACGGTTTGCCGAGACGTGGCGCTGGCTTCCGGAGTCGCCTCCAGGCAAAGCCCATCCTGCGTGGCGGGTCCGGGAACCTGCCACTCACGTCCCAGGCTTGGGGCGAGGGGCCATGCTTGCGCCTGCAGCATCACCTCCGGAAGGTCCCAGAGCGCCTGGACCTCATGCACCTGTCCGTTGAGGATCCGGTAAAACTCATGAAAGCGCATCGCCACCTGGTGTCCGGTGGGCGGGATGTCCCACCACGGCGCCTGGAAGGTTCCGGTGTAGAAGCCACAACAGCCCACCCAGTTGTCCCCGGCTTCTGTGGTGCCGGCAAGGACGATGGTCTCCCGGCGTTCCAGGTCTGGCCAGGCGGCGGCCAGGGGAGCCCAGGCGTGAGCATAAAAGGCCTCCGGACCGCTCATTTCAGGATACGGGTGCCCCAGCTGGACGGATGCCTGCGGAGCCAGCAGGTCCTGGAGCGCTTGCTGAACCGCAGCGGCCTCAAAGTCGTAGAGCGCTTTCCGGAGGGGGAGCAGGCGGGCTTTCAGGTCGGCAGGTGAGGGGCTCATGCGCCCTCCGGGGCATCTGGACGAGGTGGCCGACGTTCGCCCCGGTCAAAGGCTTCCCAGCCGTGTCCGTTGAAGGGGTCCACTCCCAGCTGCTGCATGACGTGCGGGAAATCGACCATCACCCAGTTGTCGACAATCTTCCCGTCCTGCACCTTCCAGAAGTCCATGTAGCGGATTTCCACGCGTTTGCCGGTGGGAGCGATGCCCATGAACTCGCCGCTGTGGGTGGCTTCCTGCCGACCAAAGGCGGCCATCCACTCCCCTTCGGCAAGGCGAGCCTCATCGATGCAGACCTTGTTGGAGAAGGCGGCCTGAAACGGACGCTGCCAGTTTTCCTGAAACGCCCGGAGCCCGTGCTTGGTGCCGCATCCGGCGTTCCCCATCCAGCGGAATGACTCGTGGAAGAAGCGCCCCATGCCGTCGATGTCATGGTCGTTGAGGCCATCCACCATGGCTTCCACCACTGCCCGAGTCTGCTCCGTTTTCCGGCGGTCGTTGTCTTGTGTCAAAGCCGCCTGAGGCGGACGTGATCCCTTCATGATGGCTCCTGAAACGGAAGCGGGGGCCAGGAACCTTCCCCAACCCACCCACTCCCCAAAATGCGTGACGTGCAGAAAAATCTTGCCATGAGGCAAGGGCTCCGTAAAGTTGTGTTTTGAATACGTTTGCAATGCAAGGCAAAACCTTGTTTCGTGGGAAAGACGGTGTGTGGTCGCAAACGTATGCAAGCGCAGAGGAGCGGGGGGAAGCTCCGCGTGTCAATGATCCATCAGACGCCGGTAAGGGCGTCGTCACTAGGAGAAGAGCGATGATGAAGATGATGATGAAGGGCGCCCTGGCGGTGACCGGACTGGTGGCCTCTGCCTCCATGGCATCAGCAGGGTGTGGCATTTCCGGAGGATCGGTGCAGGTGCTGGCCAACGACTTCCCGGCGCTGCACGCCGTGGTGTCGGAAGCTGAAGCGTGCGCGGGCAACGGGGTGACCTTCACGAAGAACCACACGGCCGAGCACAAGGACCTGCAGGTTCCGGCGCTGACGACGAACCCGGCCAAGTACACCACGGTGCTGGTGGCAAACGGCACGCTGGTGCCACTGCTGAACGACAACCTGGTCCGTCCGCTGGATGCGCTGGTCGCCCAGCACGGCCAGGGCCTGAAGAAGAGCCAGCTCATCACCATTGACGGGCAGGTTATGGCGGTGGCCTTCATGGCCAATGCCCAGCACCTCTTCTACCGCGACGACATCCTCAAGGCGGCCGGCGTAGGCGTGCCGAAGAGTTATGAGGAGGTGGTGGCTGCGGCCAAGGCGATTCAGGACAAGGGCCTGATGAAGTACCCGTTGGCCGGGACCTTCAAGGCCGGTTGGAACCTGGGGGAGGAGTTTGTGAACATGTACCTCGGTTATGGCGGGGAGTTCTTTGCGTCGGGCTCGGCGGCTCCCGCGATCAACAATGCCAAGGGGGTGGCCACGCTGGAGATGATGAAGTCGCTGACGGATTACATGAATCCGGACTTTCTGACGTATGACTCCAACTCCGTGCAAGCCGAGTGGGAAGCCGGAAACGTCGCCATGACGAACCTCTGGGCCTCCCGGATTGGGGCGGTGCTGGACAACGAAGGCTCAACGCCGGCTGTGGTGCAGGCGACCCGTTTTGCGGGGGCTCCGACGGTGGGAGGCGGCTCCATTCCGGCCACGACGCTGTGGTGGGACGGCTTCACCATTGCGCGGAACATCTCGGATGCGGATGCCGAGGCGTCCTTCCGGGCGATGATGAATGGCGTCTCTGCCAAGATGGCCAATGCTCATGCGGATGCCGCGACCTGGCTCATTGAGGGCTACGAGCCCGGAGCCACCTCTCAGGGCATCCTCGATTCTGCCAGCGGAGGCGCCCAGCCGTACCCGATGGTGCCGTACATGGGGCTCATGCACACCGCCCTCGGCAACGAGCTGGTTGAGTTCTTCCAGGGCTCCGAGAGTGCCGAGAAGGCTCTGGCTGATGTCGAAGCTGCCTACACCGTGGCAGCCCGGGAAGCCGGCTTCCTGAAGTAACCTCTCCATCGAAGGGGGCTCGGCTCGGCTGGGCCCTCCTCCGGAGCTTCCGGAGGACCTTCCGGGTTGCCTCATGCCGCACAAGACGTTCTTCTGGTTCATCCTCCCTTCTGCCTTGGCGATGACGCTGTTCATCGCGCTCCCCATTGTTTCGGTGCTGGTGCAGTCGTTCTATGTGGAGCACGAACGGGTCTTCAAGGAAGTGGAAAACTGCACCCCGTTCAGCTGCAAAACGGAGCTTCAGGTGGACGCCGAGGCCACGGCTGCCCTGGAAGCTGCCGAGCCGCTGGGCCGCTTCAACGGCTGGGGCACCTACCTCAACCGCCGGCACCTTGCTGTGGAAGAGGTGGGGCAGGCCTGGGCGGAGCGGGCATCCCTCCCGGACTTTCTGGCAGCGCTTTACAACCTCCCGTTTTACAAAGCCCTCGCCTTCACCCTCACGTACCTGCTTGCCGTCACCCCGCTGGTGATCCTGCTGGGCTTTGCCATTGCCCTGGGCGTCAATGCGCTCCCGGGGCTGTTCAAGGGACCCGTGATCTTCTTTTCCCTGCTCCCGATGGTCATCACGCCCCTGATTGGCTCCCTGATTCTCTTCTGGATGATTGATGCCCGGGGCATCCTGGGTTCCCTGATCCAGACCCTGTGGGAAGATCCGGACCTTTCGCTGAAGGCCTCTCCGGTGCTGACGTGGGTCATGCTCATGGTTTACGGAGTCTGGCATTCGGCGCCATTTGCCTTTGTCGTGTTCTACGCTGGGCTGCAGACGGTGCCGCAGGACACGCTGGAGTCTGCAATGATCGACGGCGCCACCCGCTGGGAGCGCACCCGGTACGTGGTGCTGCCCTACCTGATGCCGTTGGTGATCTTTGTGACGCTGATGCAGCTGATGGACAACTTCCGGGTCTTTGAGCCGGTGGTGGGCTTCTCGGCACAGGCGAGCGCCACGTCGCTGAGCTGGATGATCTTCAATGACCTGCGTCAGGAGGTGCAGCTCTTTGGCTCGGCAGCCGCGACTTCGGTCCTGACGATTGTGGGGGTCATCATCTTGCTGATGCCGGTCCTGATCCGGACCTGGAAGCAGTTCCACCAGAAGTAAGGAGCCCATGGACACACAGGCAACCCGTCTTGGCCCCACCGCCCGCTTCCTGGCCTTTGCCGGAGTGACGATCTGGCTCGTGGTCGCCGCATTTCCGTTTCTGTGGACGCTTTGGGGATCGTTCAAGGTGCAGGGCGATTTCTTTTCCAAAGCTGATTGGCGAAACGCGCTTTACGGAGTGTTGACGATTGCCGAAACCGGAGGGCCGTTCACCCTCAATGGCTACTTTGGCGCCTGGGTGGAGCAGGAATTCTGGCGGGCGGTGCTCAACACGGTGTGGGTAACGGGCTCAGTGGTGGTGCTGTCGCTGACCATGGGGACGCTGGGCGGTTACGCCCTGGCGCGTTCGTCGTCGCGCTACACGTTCTGGATCCTCATCACGGCGCTGGTGTTCCGGGCGATGCCGCACATCACGCTGGTGTCAGGGTACCTGCTGCCCTTCTTCAAGCTCAACCTGTGGGGGCACCTCTCCACCACCATCATTGTGCTGGTGGCCATCAATCAGCCGTTCACGCTGTGGATGCTGCACTCCTTCTTCCTCAGCATTCCGAAGGAACTGGACGAAAGTGCGCTCATGGACGGCTGCAACCGCTTGCAGGCGTTCTGGCACATCATCATCCCGGTGATGTGGCCCGGAGTGATCACGACCGGACTCTTCAGCTTCCTGCTCGCTTACAACGACTTCGCCGTGACATCGATGCTGCTGAGTCAGGAGAACCAGACGATGATCCCGAAGATTGCGAGCTTTCTGGGGACCACGCAGGTGGAGGGAAACGTCATGTTTGCCGTGTCAGCCGTCGTCTCGGCGACGGTCCCCATTTTCATCCTTGTGATGCTCTTTCAGCGCCAGATCGTGAGTGGCCTCACGGCAGGCGCGGTGAAGGGATAACCCATTTGATTCAAGGGAACAGCCATGAGTGAGCCCCTTCATTCTGAAGAATTGCTGGCGCACCTGCGTCAGTTTGACACGCCGACCATCTGCAATGCTCTGGAGCTGGTGAGTCCGAATTACCGGACCACGGGCTTCACGACCCGGCAGCTGGTCTGCGCTCGTCCGGAACTGCCTCCGATGGTGGGGTATGCCCGTACCGCGACCATCCGGGCCACGCATCCGGTGGACCCGCAACGCAAGCGCGAGAACGCGCTGCGCTATTACGAATACTGCGCTCAGCCGCCGCTTCCAACCATCATTGTGGTGCAGGACCTGGACGCGACCCCAGGCTTTGGAGCACACTGGGGCGAGGTTCACTCCAACGTCCACCAGGCACTGGGGGCGCTGGGCGCGGTCACGAACGGCAGCATCCGGGACCTCGATGTGCTGGCAGATGGCTTTCAGCTGCTTGGGGGACAGGTGGGCCCGAGCCACGGGTGGGTGCATGTGGAAGACTCCGGAGTGGAGGTGAACATCTTCGGCATGCAGGTTCGCCACAACGACCTGCTTCACGCCGACCGACACGGCGCCGTGGTGATTCCTCATGAGGCCGCTGAGCAACTTCCGGCGTGCATTGACCTGCTGACCCGCCGCGAACAGGTCATTCTGGAAGCCTGCCAGCGTGCTGATTTTTCCGTGGAGGTGCTGCGGGAGGCCATGAGCCAGTCCGCCGACCTTCACTAACGCCTCCGGAGCGAGGTGGCTCCGGACCCGACCCTCATTTTTGACCTGCTTCAATCAGGAGTCTGTTTCATGGCAATTGAATACCTCAAGCACGGCAAGAGCGCTGAGGCGCGTGCCGAAGACGATGCCCAGGTGCAGAACACCGTTTCCCAGATCCTTCAGGACATCGAGGACCGGGGCGATGGGGCGATCCGGGAGCTTTCAGCCCGGTTTGATGGCTACGCTCCGGAACACTTTCGGCTGAGTGAGGCCGAGATTGAAGCGGCGGTGGCCAAGGTCAGCGCCCGGGATCTGGACGACATCCGCTTTGCGCAGGATCAGATCCGGCGCTTTGCCGAAGCCCAGAAGGCGGCGCTGCAGGACATCGAGGTGGAGACGCTTCCGGGAGTCATCCTCGGGCACCGGAACATCCCGGTGCAGTCGGTGGGCTGTTACGTCCCTGGTGGGAAGTTCCCGATGATTGCTTCGGCCCACATGTCGGTCCTGACGGCATCGGTGGCTGGCGTGCCCCGGATCATTGCCGCTGCGCCTCCGGTCAATGGCGAACCGCACCCGGCCATTGTGGCTGCGATGCACCTGGGGGGTGCCCATGAGATTTACGTCCTCGGTGGGGTGCAGGCCGTGGGAGCAATGGCGCTGGGAACCGAATCCATCCGTCCGGTGGACATGCTGGTGGGGCCCGGAAACGCCTATGTCGCAGAGGCCAAGCGCCAGCTGTTTGGACGGGTTGGAATCGACCTCTTTGCCGGGCCGACCGAGACGATGGTGATTGCCGATGAGACGGTGGATGCCGAGATGTGTGCCACCGATCTGCTGGGGCAGGCGGAGCATGGTTACAACTCGCCGGCCGTGCTGGTGACCAACAGCCGGGCGCTGGCGGAGGGCACGCTGCAGGAAGTGGAGCGCCTGCTGACCATTTTGCCAACCGCTGAAACCGCTGCCGCCAGCTGGCGGGACTACGGAGAGGTGATCCTCTGTGGCACCCACGACGAGATGCTGGAGGTGGCCAACGACATTGCCTCGGAGCATGTGCAGGTGATGACCGACCGGGATGACTGGTACCTCGAGCACATGCACTCCTACGGCGCCCTCTTCCTGGGCCCCCGGACCAATGTTTCCAATGGGGACAAGGTGATTGGCACCAACCACACCCTGCCCACCAAAAAAGCCGGACGCTACACCGGTGGCCTGTGGGTGGGGAAGTTCCTCAAGACGCACAGCTACCAGAAGGTCCTCACCGACGAAGCCGCCACGCTTGTGGGCGAGTATGGATCACGACTGTGCATGCTGGAAGGCTTTGTGGGGCATGCGGAGCAGTGCAACCTCCGGGTGCGCCGCTACGGCCAGAAAGACGTCCCCTACGGAGCCGCCGCGGAATGAGTCTGGTGCTTCCTCAAACGCCCTCGTTTCGTCTGGAGGGCAAGCGAGCCCTGGTGACAGGCGCATCGTCCGGAATCGGACTGGCGTGCGCGGTGGCGGTGGCGCGCGCCGGTGCGTCGGTCACGCTGGTGGCCCGCCGTTGGGAACCCCTGCAGGCGCTCCAGGAGGCGCTTCAGGCGGAAGCCCTGTCTGCCACAGCCCAGGCGTTGGATGTGACGGACCTCGAGGCCGTCCGGACGTGGCTTGAGGAGCAGCCTCCGTTTGACATCCTGGTCAATTCGGCCGGGCTCGCCCGGCACACGCCGGCGCTGGAAACGCTTCCGGACGACTATGACGCGGTGATGGACCTGAACCTCCGGGCCGCCTACTTCCTCACCCGAGAGGTCGCCCGGCACCTCAAAAACGCGGGACGGCCCGGCAGCCTCATCAATGTCTCCAGCCAAATGGGACACGTCGGAGGCGTGGACCGAGCGGTTTACTGTGCCTCGAAGCATGGGCTGGAGGGCATGACCAAGGCCATGGCGATTGAGTGGGGACCCGTGGGAATCCGGGTCAACACGGTGTGCCCGACGTTCATCCGGACCCCGCTGGCCGAACAGACGCTGGCGATTCCGGAACGCCGACGCTGGATTGAGCAGATGATCAAGCTGGGGCGAGTCGGGGAAGTGGAAGACGTCATGGGGCCCGTCGTCTTTTTGGCCTCTGAGGCGGCGGCGCTGGTGACCGGAACCTCGCTGCTGGTGGACGGCGGCTGGACGGCAGACTGAGCGCACGCATGGGCATGGAACGAATCACCTCTGCCGATGTGGCCCGGCTTGCGGGGGTCAGTCAATCGGCCGTCAGCCGCGTCTTCACGCCGGGGGCGAGTGCCTCTGAAGAGATGATCCTCAAGGTCCGGGAAGCCGCCCAGAAACTGGGGTACCGTCCGAACATCGTCGCGCGCTCCCTCATCACGGGGCGGACCCGGATGGTGGGGCTGGTGGTGGCGTATCTGGAAAACCAGTTCTACCCGGAGGCGCTGGAACGCCTCAGCCTGGCGTTGCAGAAGCAGGGCTACCACGTCCTCATTTTCATGGCCTCCAACCAGGAAGCCGGCGTCGATGCCGTGATTCAGCAGCTGCTGGACTACCAGGTCGATGGCATCATCGCCGCCTCGGTTTCCATGAGCAATCCGTTGACCACGCGCTGCGACACCGCCGGCATTCCGGTCGTCCTCTTCAACCGTGGGCAGGAAGACCGCCGCCTCAACGAGGTGACTTCCGACAACGTCTTGGGGGGACAGCGGGTTGCCGAGTTTCTGGTGGCTGGTGGGCACCAGCGCATCGCTCACATCGCAGGCTGGCAGGGGGCTTCCACCGGACGTGACCGCGCTGAAGGATTCCTGCAGGGGCTGCGGTTGGCAGGGCGGGAGCCGGTTGCCGTTATTGATGGCCTCTACAAGCAAGAGGCCGCGGTCCGGGCAGCAGCCGAACTGTTTGACAGCGCCGAGCCTCCGGATGCGCTCTTTGTCGGCAACGACCACATGGCCTTTGCGGTGATGGACTACCTGCGGTATGAGCGCGGACTCTCCATTCCGGAACAGGTGTCCATCATTGGCTACGACGACGTCCCGCTGGCCGCGTGGGCGCCTTATCAACTGACGACGGTGCAGCAGCCCCTTGAGCAGATGGTCTCCACGACGGTGGAGACGCTGCTGGGCCGCATCGATGGCACCACCCAGGCACCCCAGAAGGTGCGGCTCGAAGGACCACTGGTGGTCCGCCGCTCTGCTCGAATTCCTCAGGAGGACCATGCACGGCTTTGATGAACAATTTCCGGATTTTCCCGCGTACATTCTCGGCATCACCAAGGAGATCTGGGAAGATCGGGGCCTGGCGACGCTGCACCGGTACTATGCTCCCGACCTGGTGGTCCGTTCGCCTTCCGGGGTTGTGGTGGGAAACGAGGGGGTCATTGCGGCAACGATGGCCACCCTTGCCGAGTTTCCGGACCGGCAGTTGCTCGGCGAAGACGTCATCTGGTCCGGAACCCCGGAGACCGGAATGCTCTCCTCGCACCGCATCTTCTCGACGGCGACTCATGCCGGCTCCGGAATCTATGGCGCGGCCTCCGGGAAGCCGTTCCGCTACCGCATCATTGCCGACTGTCATGCGATTGGGAACCAGATCAACGACGAGTGGCTGATCCGGGATCAGGGCGCGATTGTCCGTCAGCTGGGGCTCCTTCCGGAGGCGTATGCGCGCGAGCAGATTGCTCAGGAAGGAGGCCCCGAGCAGGCCCAGCGTCCCCTCACTCCTGAAACCGACCTGCCCGGACCCTACACCGGACGTGGCAATGAAAACGAGTGGGGCCTCCGGTATGCAGACCTGCTGACGCGGGTGATGCAGGCCGACTTTGCTGCCATTCCTCAGGCGTACGACCGCGCCTGCCAGCTGGAGCACCCTGGTGGAGTGACCGCACATGGTCCGGCTGCCGCCGATCAGTTCTGGATGAGCCTGCGCGCCGCGTTTCCTTCAGCGACGTTTCAAGTGGAGCATGTGATCGGACGCGAGGACCCGCTGATGCCTCCACGTGCAGCGGTCCGTTGGTCCCTGCAGGGGCGGCACGACGGCTGGGGCGGGTTCGGACGCCCGACAGGCGCTGAGGTGTACGTGCTGGGCATCAGTCATGCCGAGTTCGGACCGTGGGGCCTGCGGCGCGAGTACGTGCTTTATGACGAAACGGCCATCTGGAAGCAGCTGCTGCTTGCCTCCGGAGCCCTCTGACGTCCTTCGCCTCCAACCTGAATTCGGATTTGGTATGACCCCCCTGGAACTTGAGGCCCGCATCGTCCGCTACGGCGACCTGCGTCCCTGCAAGAGTGCCTTCATTGACGCCCATACTCCCGGAAGCGACCAGAAGGAAAACTTCACCATCATCGGCGGCGGTGTTTCGGAGAGTCCGGACCAGCACGTGCACCTGCGTGAGACGCCCGGCTTCAACATTGGCGCGGCGGGACAACCGCCCAAGTGCTTCAATTCCCTGCACAGCCACCGGACGGCAGAGGTGTTCTTTGTCCTCAAGGGACGCTGGCGCTTCTTCTGGGGACGCTGGGGGAAGGCGGGAGAGGTGGTGCTGGAAGAGGGGGACCTGATCAACATTCCGACCGGCCTCTTCCGGGGCTTCGAAAACGTGGGCTCCGACTATGGCATGATCATGTCCATTCTGGGAGGCAACGATGCGGGCGGTGGGGTGATCTGGGCGCCACAGGTCATTGAGGCGGCGCAGGACTACGGCCTCATCCTGGGCGAAAACGGAGTGCTGTACGACCAGAAGCAGGGGCAGGTGCTTCCGGAAGGCGTCCGCCCCATGCCCCTGCTGACGGAAGAAGAGCTGCAGGCCTTCCCGGAACCGGGACCCGAGGACGTGATTCCGCACTTCATTGCCCGGTACTGGGACCTGATGGCCCTGGCGCGTCAGCGACCGGTGACCGTGATTGGTCCCGAGGGCTGGCTGCGCGACCGTCCCGGGTTTGAGGTCGAATTCCTCACCCGAGGCTCGGGGGCGGAGGTGCCTCAGGCGCGGGGCCGACAGGAGGTGCTGATGCCGATGCGTGGGCACTGGCGCTTGAGCTGGGACGCCGGTGCCGTGACGCTCAACCCCGGGGACACCTGCTTGCTGCCGGCCCACCTGGAGCATGCCCTGGCCCCCACCATGAGCGGTGAAGCGAGCCTGTTTCGCATTTTTCAAACGGAGGATCCGGCTGGACCCACCCAAACCCTGAAAGGAGCCTGATGCCTGTTGCCACCACCCATGTGGGGAGCTTGCCCCGCAGCCAGAAAGTGGTTGATTTCCTCTTCCTTCGCGAGCGCGGAGAGGCGTATGACCCGGACGCGTTTGATGCCTGCATGACCGAGGCGGTCTCGGAAGTGGTGCGGCGTCAGGTAGAAGCCGGGGTGCAGATCGTCTCAGACGGCGAGACCTCGAAGATCAGCTACGCCACCTACGTCAAGGACCGCTACACCGGATTTGCCGGAGACAGTCCCCGGAATGCTCCAGCGGACCTGAAGCAGTTTCCGACCTTCCTGGAACGCATTGCTCAGTCAGGGGGGACCCCAACGTATGCCCGCCCGATGTGTGTGGGGGAGGTGCGGCCTCGGGGGCAGGGTGAGCTGCAGAAGGACATTGCGAACCTGAAAGCGGCCATGGCGGCACACGGGGCGCAGGAAGGCTTCATGAATGCCGCATCTCCAGGCGTGATTTCGCTGTTTCTGCCCAACGACTTTTACCCGAGCCGTGAGGCGTACCTGCAGGCGTTGGCCACTGCCATGGCCGACGAGTACCGCACGATTCTGGATTCCGGACTGTACCTGCAGCTGGACTGTCCGGATCTGGCGCTCTCGCGGCACATGCTCTTTGCCGACCTGTCCGACGAGGCATTTCTGCAGGTGGCGGCGCTGCACGTGGAGGCCCTGCATCAGGCTCTTGAGGGCCTGCCCCAGGACCGCATTCGGCTCCACATCTGCTGGGGCAACTACGAAGGCCCGCACGTGTGTGACATTGACATGGCCAAGGTCTTTGACACGCTCATGACGGTACCGGCGCAGTACCTGCTCTTTGAAACGGCGAACCCCCGGCACGGACACGAGTGGACCGTGTTTCGAGACCGCGCCGCAGACATCCCTGACACCAAGGTGCTGGTGCCCGGAGTGGTGGACACGACCACCAACTTTGTGGAGCATCCGGAGCTGGTGCGGCAGCGCCTGGAACGGTTTGTCGACATCGTGGGCGCTGAGCGGGTGCTGGCCGGTTCCGACTGTGGCTTCGGCACCTTTGCCGGCTTTGGGGCCGTTGATCCCGAGATCGCCTGGGCCAAGCTGGCCACCCTTGCTGCCGGCGCCCAGCGCGTCTGATCCTCCCGGACCCGGCGTCCGGTCAGTGGATCCGGGTTTCGTCGTACTCTCCAATGATGCTGTTGCGCAGGTAGGAACCGACGGAAGACGCCTTCATCAGCGCTCGGTACACGCGTTCCGGAACCTCGGTGTAGGCCCAGATCTGGCCCCGTCGAAAGACCACCTCGAGCGTCCGGGTTTCGCGGTCGTATCCCACGGCATAGACCATGGACGAGTTTTGAACCTTGGTCAGGGTCTTGATCATGAGGACGTTTTCATGAAAGAAGGTTGCGATTCAGTGGAGGCCCCACGGCATCCACGATGGCAATTCTCCAGGAATGATTTTGTCAAGAAAAGATATATTTGAAGCAATTGGGCGCTTCATGCTCAATCAGTTCCTGGTTTAGCTGACTCAATCAGCAGGCCAGAAGGGCACCATCGGGCACCAAACAACCGAACCGCTGAGGCGCCATGGGTTGTCCTGAGGCATCTATTGACTCTTCAGAGGTTTAGGAGGACCCTAGCGGAGGACCAACAGGCCGCTCACCTCCTGCTGACACGGAACCCAGGGCAATCGCCTGAAACAAATGGGTGGCAGAATGGGCTTAGCGGTTTTGTGGGGATGCCGTTTGGTGGTCATCCCAGCGCAGGCTGGGATCCAGTCCTTGAACCAGTTGCCTTCGCTTCCTTGACTGGATTCTCGCCTTCGCGAGAATGACGGACCTTTC
>JAYOTF010000010.1:0-85444 GCA_038150265.1 Deltaproteobacteria bacterium
TCCTCATGAGATTCTCCCTTGTGAGGTTGACAAAAAACGTCGTGCAAGCGTGACGTGCGAGTTATTGTTAGAGTGGTTCGAGCAAAAGTCAATGAATTATTTACACGCGTAAAAAATGCATCTCACTCTTGGACTCCCCCTTCCACTGGTACAGGAACCAGAGCCGTTTGGCAAGGCTGTTTCAGAGGGCTCACGCGGAAATCGCCCCACCCGTTTTCGCTGCTCTCCAGGACCGAAGCGCCCCCGATCGGCTCCTGTTTGCCTCCACCTCCAGGCGCAGCAATCAGGCAAACGTAAAATTCATGAAATTTTTTTCATCATAAAAGCACCATGAACCTGAATCACGTCCTGACCTTCATCCGCATTGCCGAGGAAAAGAGCTTCAGCGCAGCCGCCAAGCGGCTCAAACGCCCCCGCTCGCAGGTCAGTCGCGACCTGCGTACCCTGGAGGAAGCCGTGGGAGTTCGCCTCCTCGAACGAACCACCCGGCAGGTTCGCCTGACGGAATCCGGGCACCTTTACTTTCAGCGTTGCAAGAACCTGCTGGATGAACTCGAAGACGCGACCCATGCCCTTCAGGGCATGCAGGACGAGTTCAAGGGCGTGATCCGGGTGACCGCTCCGGTGGACCTTGGCGCGGCGGTGATTTCCGGACTGATTGCGGAATTCCTCAAGAGCTACCCGCAGCTCCGGGTGGAGCTGAACTGCACGCAGCGGGTCGTCAACCTGATTGAGGAACAGTACGACCTCGCCATCCGGGTGACCAAGAGCCTGAGCGATTCATCCTTTGTCGCGCGGTTGCTCGGGAAGACCCCCATGGAGCTGTACGCCGCTCCGGAGTGGCTCGCTCAGCAAACCGGCTTGACGCATCCGGAGCAACTGAACGCCCTCAGCGGCATTGTCTTTCAGCCCCGCAGCGGCGCCATTGAGTGGCAACTGTTCCACCACACTGAGCAGGTCACGCTCAAGCCGGTCGGCCAGTTCATCACAGATGACCTCAGAGGAGCGCTACAGGGGATTTTGCAGGGGTTGGGTTATGGCGTGCTGCCTGATTTCATGGCTCAGGCCGATGTCCTCGAGGGACGGCTCGTGCGTTTGTTTCCAGAATGGAAAGGAGAGTTCGGAGCCGTTTATGCGGTGTACCCGAGCCGCCGGCTCCTGCAGCCCAAGGTGAAGGCGCTCCTGGATTTTCTGCAGGAGCACTTTTTGGAAAAGACCAAAGGCTGAGCTACGCCATCCACTCCGGAACCGGCAGGTTCTTCGACCGGAGGAAGTCTGGATTGAAGAGCTTGGACTGGTAGCGGGTTCCGGAGTCGCAGAGGATGGTGACAATGGTTTTGCCAGGCCCCAGCTCCCGGGCCAGGCGAATGGCACCCGCGACATTGATCATCGCAGAGCCTCCCAAGACGAGCCCTTCTTCCCGGATGAGGTCAAACCCGATGGGAAGCGCCTCTTCGTCGCTTACCTGAAACGCCAGGTCCACCGGCGCCTCTTCCAGGTTGGCGGTGATGCGCCCTTGCCCAATGCCTTCCGTGATGGAACCGCCTTCGGCCTTCAGTTCGCCGTTCTGGTAGAAGTTGTAAAGTGCCGCGCCCATTGGATCGGTCAGCGCCACCACGATGTTGGAATTGAACCCCTTGAGCGCCTGCCCCGTTCCGGCCAACGTCCCCCCGGTTCCTACGGCGCAGGTAAAGGCGTCCACGGTTCCATTGGTCTGCTCCCAGATTTCCGGGCCGGTTGTCTCAAGGTGCCCCTGCCGGTTGGCGACGTTGTCAAACTGATTGGCCCAGATTGCCCCATTCGGTTCAGAAGCCGCCAGCTCTTCAGCAAGGCGTCCGGAATACTTGACGTAGTTGTTGGGGTCCCGGTAGGGCACTGCGGGGACTTCGCGCAAGTCGGCGCCACAGAGGCGGAGCATGTCCTTCTTTTCCTGGCTCTGCGTCTCCGGAATCACAATCACCGTGCGGTACCCTCGGGCATTTCCCACCAGCGCCAGACCAATTCCGGTGTTGCCGGCCGTCCCTTCGACGATCACGCCTCCGGGCTTCAGGAGCCCCTTCTTTTCCGCATCCAGCACAATTGCCTTGGCGGCCCGGTCCTTCACGGAACCTCCGGGGTTCATGAATTCAGCCTTCCCCAGAATCGTGCAGCCCGTCAGTTCTGAAGCCTTCCGGAGTTTGATCAGGGGGGTATGGCCAACGGCATCCAGGAAATCAGAGCGGATCATGGTCGATTCAAGCAAAAGATGAGGGGAGTGGGTGAGGTTCAGGAAGTGGTGTGCGCCGCCGGGGAGAGGTCCCGGAGGCGTTCCAGCAACGGATGCAGCTGCCAGCCACAGAGCGCCCCCAGCGTTGCCCAAAATCCAGCAGAGGTCACCAGCGAGGCGATCGCAAACTGGGCCGAAAGTTCTGCCGGAACCGAGCTTTCAGCAGCAACCGGATGCGGGGCCCCCAGCACATGAGGCGCCAGCAAGAACGCGCCCCCGGCGACTCGCAGCCAAAGGGCCGAGCCCTCCAGCAGCAGCGTCAGCCCCGTCACGCTCGCGAGAACGGTTCCCAGCCACCACACCTGACGATCCGCCAGGTCTGCAGCGGCCATGCCGGGCAGTTCCGGGGGCAGCCCCAGGGCGGGAGCCACGGAAAAGGCCAGAAAGGCCAACAGCCCCCACGTGACCCCAGATGCCGCGTCTACCGCTTTTCCGCGCCAGAGCATTCCAGCAGAGAGCAAGAGGGCAAACGCCCAACCGGTGACCACATTCGCAATGGCGGTCCAGCCTCGGCGTTCCCAGCCGTTTTCCGGAGTCCACTCGTGAATGTGCTCGCTACCGTCGGCATGGAGGTGAACCACTCGCTGCTCCAGCCGTTCGGCTTCCAGCAGCAGGGGAGTGACCCGGAGTTCCTGAAGCAGGCTGGTCGCCAGCCCGGCAAGCAAGCCAGCCAACAAAATGGTCCGCAGCAGTCCCCAACCCAGCGGGCGCATCAGTGACAGGGAAAGGTGAAGGCGTGACGGGTGTCGTGAGCGGCGTTGTGAATCACCGAGTTGCTTCCCTGGGCAAAGCCCACCAGCGTCAGAAGCCCCACACCCACCAGTCCCAGCACCAGGGCCAGGCGCAAGCGTAGAGACGTCGAAGAGGAAGCAGAGGAGGTGTGTGTGATCATCATAGAAATTCCATCTAAAAGTTTTGGAACGGTAAGATGCGTGAAATTGGGACCAATCGCAAGCATCAACTGGCTCAGGGACCTTTGAGCTGGAGCAGCGTCCGCATCAGTTCCGGAGCCTGGGCAAAGTGCAGGTGGACGTAAGAGGCATGCAGGTTGGAGGTCCGGAACCCTTCCCGACGCGTGACGCCCGTGGAGTGCCGCGTGACCTCCCAGGCGTTTGCCAACGCTGCCTCTTCCAGCCACTCGGAGTGGTGAAATTCATGACCACGGGCTTCCGGAAGCTCCGGGTGCCGCGCGTAGCAGTACCCGAAGTGCTGGAGGTGAGAAGTCATCCGGACGTTTCCCGGCACGGCGCCCACCATCGGAAAGCTCTGCTTGCCGCTCGTGTGCAGCCGCTCCGCCAGCAGCATCAGGCCTCCACACTCGGCGTAACAGGGGAGCCCGCCGGCAATCGCTTCCCGCAGGCTGTGGCGCATGGGGGCGTTTTCCGCCATTTGCTCTGCAAAGACTTCCGGAAACCCGCCTCCCAGCACCAGCGCATCCAGGTTCCGGGGCAGCTCCGAATCTGCCAGCGGTGAGAAGGACACCACCTCCACCCCTTCCTGCTCCAGCCAATCCAGGTTGGCCTGGTAGTAAAAATGAAAGGCTTCATCCTGCGCCACCCCCACCCGCTTCCGCTTCTCCAACAACGGCACGGGTGGCGTGAAACGCGCGACCTCAAACGTTTCCAGACCCCGGAGCTGCTGCTTCAGCGCGGCGAGGTCGAGGTGCTCTTCTGCGAGCCGGGCCAGCTGAGTCGCAGGCGGAAGGGGCTGTTCGGTGCTGGCTCGCAGTCCCAAATGCCGCTCGGGCCACTCCAGCTCGGCAAGGCGTGGCACCAGTCCCAGCAACGGGACCTCCAGGTTCCAGGCCTTCCGGAGGTAGCGCGCGTGGCCATCGCTGCTGACCTGGTTGAGGATCACGCCGATGATGCGCTCCGGACCCGCGTCTTGCAGGAAGCCACGGATGCTGGACAGGACCGACCGTCCGGCATGAGCGACGGGCACCACCAGCACCACCGGCCAGTTCAGCCAGCGGGCCAGTTCCAGCGTGCTGCCGGCGTCAGAGTCCGGGTGGGCTCCATCAAACAGCCCCATCACGCCTTCTCCCACCCCCAGCGCTTGAGCCGTCAACCGCTCGGCTGTTGCCCGGACCGCGGCTTCGCCCATGATCCACGAATCCAGGTTGACCGACGGTGCCTCGGCATAAAACCGGTGGTAGCCCGGGTCAATGAAATCTGGTCCCACCTTGAACGGCTGCAGGGGGTAGCCCGAGGCTCGCAAGGCTGCCAGCAACAGGGCCATCAGCGTGGTCTTCCCACTGCTGCTCTGTGTTCCCGCCAGAAAGAATCCCGGATGTGGAGGAGGGAGCAAGGGGGGCATGGCTTTTCTTGGCTTCTCTGCTGAAAGAAGAAAACACTCGCAAAAAGGGGCATCATACTGGGTTTGTGACCTCAAGGCAACTTCTGCGGAAGCGTCTTGGATTGAATTTGATTTCCCGCCCCTTCAGTGCTATATAAATTAGTTCCTTTAAGCTCGGGAGCCCAGAATCACCCCTGTCGTCCCTGACTGGAACATGGGTCATGGGGACTGGATCTGGCGTCAAAATCGTCCCACCTTAAGAACAAACATCCCGACGCGACTTTGTGGTGGAAGCCGGTCGTCAACAGTCCGCTCCTGCTTTCCAACCCCCGATTCGGGATCCTCTAGGATTCAAGCAACAACCTGTCGGCTGGTCCCGACAAGCCCGGAACAATCATTTGAAGAATGGATTCTCATGAAGCATGCCTACCCTGAAAAACAAGGGCTGTACGATCCGACCTTTGAGCATGACAGCTGCGGGGTTGGATTCATCGTCCACCTGAAGAACGAGAAGTCGCATGAGATTGTCCGTCAAGGACTCCGTCTGCTCTGCAACCTCAATCACCGGGGCGCCCTTGGGGCTGATCCGGAAACGGGAGACGGCGCCGGCATCCTGACTCAGATTCCGCACGCCTTCTTCAAGGAGGAGTGCGCGGCCCTGGGCTTTGAGCTTCCGGAGGCGGGGCAGTATGGCGTGGCCACGATCTTCTTGCCGCAAAACCGGGAAGACCGCCTGCACTGTGGGGAGATGGTGGAAAGCACCGTGGTGGAGCAAGGGCTCCGGGTGCTGGGCTGGCGCACCGTGCCCACCGACAACCGCTACGTGGGCAAGCAAGCGGCCGAAGCCATGCCGGTCATTCGGCAGCTCTTCCTGGCTCCCGTCGAAGGCGACCTCGACACCGAAACGCTGGAGCGCCGCCTCTTTGTGGCCCGCAAGCAGACCCGCAGTGTCCTCAGTGACAAGCTGGACTTCTTCACCACCAGCCTCTCCTCCCGGACCATCATCTACAAGGGGATGCTGACCGCAGAGCAGCTGGACAAGTTCTATCCGGACCTGGCCGACGAGCGCTACCTGAGTGCCATCTCGCTGGCACACACGCGCTTCCCGACCAATACCTTCCCGCGTTGGGACCTCGCCCAGCCGTTCCGGTACCTGGCGCACAACGGTGAGATCAACACGCTCCGGGGAAACATCAACTGGATGCGGGCCCGCCAAGGCGCGCTGGAGTCCGACCTGTATGCCGACACCCAGGAGCTGATGCCGATTGTGGTGCCTCGGGGGAGTGACTCCGCCTGCTTTGACAACGTTCTCGAGTTCCTTGTCCAATCCGGCTACTCCCTTCCGCACGCCATGATGATGATGGTTCCGGAGGCCTGGGAGGGCAACGCGGACATCTCGCCAGAAAAACGCGCCTTCTACGAGTTCCACTCGCACCTGATGGAGCCGTGGGACGGGCCAGCGGCCATGGCCTTCACCGATGGGGTCCAGATTGGGGCCACACTCGACCGCAACGGCTTGCGCCCTGCCCGCTACGTGGTGACCAAGGACGACCTCGTCATCATGGCCTCCGAGGTGGGGGCCGTTGAGATCGCTCCGGAGAAGATCGTGCACAAGGGGCGGCTGCAGCCTGGAAAGATGTTCCTCGTGGACACCCGGGAAGGGCGCATCATTGATGACACCGAAATCAAGCACCAGCTCTGTGCCTCGCAGCCCTACCAGAAGTGGCTCGATGAAAACAGCTTCAGCCTGGCTGACCTTCCGGCCGCCCAGTCGGTTCCGTCCAACGAGGCAGCCACCCTCACGCAGCGTCAGAAGCTCTTTGGGTACACCACCGAAGACCTGAACCTGCTGCTGGAGCCCATGGCGGCACGTGGAGAAGAAGCCACCGGCTCCATGGGGAACGACGCGCCACTGGCGGTGCTCTCCGACAAGCCTCGGCTGCTCTACGACTACTTCAAGCAGATCTTTGCTCAGGTCAGCAACCCGGCCATTGACTCGATCCGGGAAGAGCTCGTGATGTCCCTGACGCTCCGGCTCGGGCATCAGCGCAACATCCTCTCTCCGGGTCCGGAACACGCCCACATGCTCAAGCTGGAGCACCCGGTGCTCACCAACGAGCAGCTGGCGCAGATCAAGGAAATGCAGCACCGAGACTGCGGCGCCCAGACCCTGCCCATGCACTTCACCAGCACGCAGGGCCTGAAGGTCGCCCTGGACCAACTCTGCGACCAGGCGGAGCAGGCGGTCCGAGAAGGCGCCCAGATCCTGGTGCTCAGTGACCGTGGCACCGGAGAGGAGACGCTCCCGATTCCGGCGCTGCTGGCCGTTGGCGCGGTGCATCATCACCTGATCCGCAAGCGCCTCCGGCAACAGGCCAGCCTGATCGTGGAGACCGGAGAGGCCCGGGAGATTGCCCACTTCTGCCTCCTCGTTGGCTATGGCGCCGGTGGCATCAACCCCTACCTCGCCTTTGAGACGCTGGAGCAGATGCTCCGGGAAGGCGTTCTGCCCGAAAGCCTCACGCTGGAAAAGGCGATCACGAATTACCTGAAGGCGATCCGCAAGGGCATGTTCAAGGTCTTCGCCAAGATGGGCATCTCCACGCTGCAAAGCTACAACGGCGCTCAGATCTTTGAAGCCATTGGCCTCAACGAAGAGGTGGTCCGCGAGTACTTTGCCGGAACGCCCTCTCGAATCAGCGGCGTTGGCCTGGATGAGATTGGACGCGAGAGCCTCCTGCGCTTCGAGTCCGCCTACAATGAAAATCCCGACACCGTCCGGACCCTGGACGTGGGGGGGCAGTATGCCTGGCGCCGACGCGGGGAGTACCACCAGATCAACCCACTCTCCACCGAGCTGCTGCAGCAGGCTTCTCAGAACAAGAACCTGGACGCCTACCGCCGCTTCTCGGAGCTGGCCAACAACCAGACCCGACGCCTCTCGACCCCACGGGGCCTGATGGAGTTCCGGACCAACGTCAAGGCCGTCTCGCTGGATGAAGTGGAACCCGCCGCCGAGATTGTGAAACGCTTTGCCACCGGCGCCATGTCCCTGGGCTCCATCAGTCAGGAAGCCCATGAGACGCTGGCTGTGGCCATGAACCGCATTGGCGCCCGCTCCAACAGCGGCGAGGGCGGCGAGGACGAGGTCCGCTTCCACCATCAGGACAACGGAGACTGGCCGATCAGCAAGATCAAGCAGGTTGCTTCCGGACGCTTCGGGGTGACCATCCACTACCTCGCCAACTGCGTGGAGCTTCAGATCAAGGTCGCTCAGGGGGCCAAGCCGGGCGAAGGCGGACAGCTCCCCGGAAAGAAGGTCAGCGACTACATCGCCAAGGTCCGGAACTCAACGCCGGGGGTGACGCTGATTTCGCCACCGCCCCACCACGACATCTACTCCATTGAAGACCTGGCGCAGCTGATCTTCGACCTGAAGAACTCCAATCCGGATGCCAAGGTCAACGTCAAGCTGGTCTCGGAAGCAGGGGTCGGCACCATTGCTGCCGGTGTGGCCAAGGCTCACGCCGACATCATCACCGTTGCCGGACATGATGGCGGAACCGGCGCCTCGCCCCTGACGTCCATCAAGCATGCCGGCGTCCCCTGGGAGCTCGGCATCTCGGAAGCCCACCAGACGCTGCTGATGAACAAGCTGCGAGGGCGCGTCAGGCTGCAAACGGATGGGCAGCTGAAGACCGGACGGGACGTGGTCATTGCCGCCATGCTGGGAGCGGAAGAATTTGGCTTTGCCACCGCGCCGCTGGTGGCCATTGGCTGCATCATGATGCGCAAGTGCCACCTCAACACCTGCCCGGTGGGCATTGCCACCCAGGATCCGGAACTGCGCAAGAAGTTCATCGGACAGCCAGAACACGTCATCAACTACTTCTTCTTTGTCGCCGAAGAGGTCCGGACCCTCATGGCGCAGCTTGGCTTCCGGCGCTTTGACGACATGGTGGGACGTTCCGACATGCTGGTGCAGCGGTCTGAGGTGAACCACTGGAAGGCCCAGAAGGTGGACCTGTCTGCAATCCTGCACAAGATCCCGGTCAGCGAGGGTGACACACGGTACTGCACCCAGCTCCAGAACCATGAGCTGGACAAGCAGATCGACCACCGCCTGATTGAGCGAGCGGAAGACGCCATTGAGCAGGGCCGTCCGGTGCGCATCGAAATGGGCATCGTCAACATCAACCGGGCCGTCGGAACGATGCTGAGCAACCGCATTGCCAAGCGCCACGGCGCCAAGGGCCTCCCGGAAAATACCATCCACTGCAAGTTCACCGGATCTGCCGGCCAGAGCTTTGGGGCCTTCCTCGCCAAAGGGGTCACGCTGGAGCTGGAAGGCGACGCCAACGACTACACCGGCAAGGGCCTCAGTGGTGGACGCATGGTGATCTATCCGCCCAAGGCGTCCTCGTTCAAGGCTGATGAGAACATCCTGATTGGCAACACCGTCCTCTATGGCGCCACGGCGGGAGAAGCCTTCTTCTGCGGCGTCGCCGGGGAACGCTTTGCCGTCCGGAACAGCGGGGCCACAGCGGTTGTCGAAGGCGTTGGCGACCACGGGTGCGAGTACATGACCGGCGGTCGCGTGATCGTGCTGGGGCAAACCGGACGCAACTTTGCTGCCGGCATGAGCGGCGGCATCGCCTATGTTCTGGATGAAGACCAGGGCTTTGAAGGGCGCTGCAACCTCGGCATGGTGGAGCTGGGGCCCATTCAGAATCCGGAGGAACAGAGCTGGATTCGGGACACCCTGACCCGGCACTACCACCTGACCGGAAGCCTCAAGACCGGGAAGCTGCTGGAAAACTGGGACCACACGCTCACGCAGTTTGTGCGGGTCATGCCCACGGAATACCGCATGGTCCTTGAGCAACTCCAGGCAAAAGCTGCGTAACTCGAACCTGACTCTTCAAACCGCAAACACGACAAACGCGTATGGGAAAAGATACCGGATTTTTGGAAGTTGAGAAGCAACCGGTTCCTCGCCGAGCCATTGCTGAGCGGGTTCAGGATTTCCGTGAATACGACAAGTCCTACTCCATCCCGGACATCCGTCAGCAGGCTTCACGCTGCATGGACTGCGGGGTGCCGTTCTGCCACACGGGCTGCCCCCTGGGGAACCTGATTCCCGACTGGAACGACCTCGTCTATCGCGGGCACTGGCGGGAAGCGCTCGACACGCTCCACAGCACCAACAACTTCCCCGAGTTCACCGGACGCATCTGTCCGGCACCGTGTGAGGACTCCTGCGTCCTCAACGCCTACTACACCCTCGATGAAGAAGAGAAGGCCAAGAAGGCCCACTCCGTTACCATTGAGCAAATTGAAAAGCACATTGCGGACAAGGGCTGGGCAGAGGGCTGGATTGTCCCACAGCCCCCCAAGCAACTGACCGGGAAAAAGATCGCCATCGTCGGCTCCGGACCCGCTGGACTTGCTGCCGCTCAGCAGCTGCGACGCGTGGGACACGAGGTGACGGTCTTTGAAAAAGAGGACCGCGCCGGGGGCCTGCTCCGCTACGGCATTCCGGACTTCAAGCTCGACAAGCAGCACGTTCAGCGCCGAGTCGATCAGCTGGAAGCCGAAGGGGTGGTCTTCCGAACCGGTGTGAACGTTGGGAGCGACCTCACGGCCAGTGAGCTGCAGGCCCAGTTTGACGCCATCCTCCTTGCAACCGGGGCACAGGTCGCCCGCAAGCTGGGCGTCGAAGGCGCCGAGCTCGACGGCATTCACTACGCCATGGACTACCTGCCCCAGCGCAACCGAACCGTTGCGGGCGACTCTGTGGAAAACGGAGTGGTCGCAGAGGGCAAGAAAGCGGCCATCCTCGGAGGAGGCTTCACCGCTGCCGACTGCATGGGCAACCTGAACCGGCAGCAGGCCGACCGCCACGTTCATCAGTTTGAACTCGTCAACATGCAGCCCCGCCCCACGCCCGTCCATGAGGAAATTGAGCCGGACTGCCGCGCCAACACCCTCACCGAAAAAGTCATCGGCGACGAAAACGGACGCGTCAAGGCGCTCCAGGCGGTTCGGGTGGAGTGGAAAAACGTGAACGGTCGCATGACCATGGAACGGGTTCCGGGCTCGGAGTTCACGGTTGAGGTGGACCTGGTTCTGCTGGCCATGGGCTTCATTGGCCCGGAGCTGAAGGGGCTGCTTGAGCAACTGGATGTGGGCATCAGCGTCCGGGGACAAGAGGACATCCAGTCTCCGAAAGCCGTCCTGGAACAGCTGCAGCAACGGGAGCTGATGTTTGCCGTCAAGGCTGATGCCGACTTCCGGACCAACGTCGATGGGGTCTTTGTCGCTGGAGACGCCAAGCGAGGAGCCTCATTGGTGGTCTGGGCCATCTGGGAAGGACGGGAGGCGGCCCGCTGCATCGATCAGTACCTGATGGGCGCGACCGAATTGCCCACCTCGCCACAACTGGAAGCCCTGGTATGAGTCGCAACGCCCTGATCTACCTGGTGGGGATCTGCAGCTTCATCGGCTTGGGGGCCTATGCCCTCATGCAGGAGCTGGATCGCAACGAGCTGGAAATCAGCGGAAGCATCAGCGGCGTCATCCAGGCCACGCCTCAGGTCGGAGGCGCCATTGTCAAAACCGATGTGGCCTACCTCCTTCTGATTGAGCCGGAGACCAAACGCATTGCGGCCACCGGCATGATCAACCCGTTTGTCCCACCCATGGCCTTTTCGGTGGGACAGGCAGATGCCCTGAACGGACAGACGCTCTCCGGAAACTACCAACTGCTGATCCTCACAGACAAAAACGCCGACCCCAATCTGCCGGGACCCGGCGAGTTGATCGGTCCGCTTTCGCCAACGTACTCTCTCGGAAAAACCGGGGTCGAGTACGTCCTCGACCGGTTCTTTGAAGGCTTTCCTCCCGAGCTCGAAGGCGGGGTCCAGGACAGTGCCGAAACCAGCATCAGCGGCACCGTCACCATTGCTCCTGAGCTGAGGAGCCAGGTGGAACCCGGTGACCGCCTGATCGTGCTCCTCTTTGATCCGAAGATGGGACGCCCTGCCGCCTTCCGGATCCTCGCCGGCTTCCGGGAGCCGCAGTCCTTCCACATTGGTGCTGCCGATGCCATGGGGGGAGGAGCGCTCACCGGCCCCTACCAACTCCGGATTGTCACAGACAAGAACAACCAGCCCTTTCAGTCGGCTCCGGGAGAGGTCATTGGACGCTCAAGCGAGCTGATTCCCCTGGGAACGCATGGAATGGAATTCGTCCTGGACCAGCCGTATGTGCGGTAAGGGGTCGAATTTTCGTGAATTTTCTCATTCATGTGCTACAAATGATGGTTTTATTTATCCACCTTTCTAGAAGGAGTCCATGTTCCTCTTTCCTTTTGTAACGGAAGCCTACGCCCAGGGAGCCGATGCGGGCGCACCAGCCGGTGCCGCCATCATGCAGTTTGTTCCGTTCATCCTGATCTTTGCCGTCTTCTACTTCCTCATCATCCGTCCCCAGCAAAAACGACAGAAGGAGCACCAGTCGATGCTGGCGGCGCTGGAACGAGGCAACAAGGTGGTCACCTCCAGCGGCATCCATGGCACCCTCATCAAGATTGGGGACGACCAGGTCACGGTGGAGATTGCTCATAAAGTCAACGTCGTCATCGACCGTAGCCAGATTTCCCGCCTGGAGTCCGGAAGCAAGGACGAGTCAGAAGGATCCAAAGAGTAAATCATGAACTTAAACGCAAAAGCGGTGTCCATCATCGCCGTGCTCCTGGCCGCGCTCTACTACGCCTTTCCCACTTATGAAGCCTACTTCACCGATCAGGACCCCCTGAATGTGACGGGCAAGGTCAACCTGGGGCTCGACCTGCAAGGGGGCATGTACCTGGACGTGGAGGTCAAGTCTGATGAAGCCGTGGCCGTGATGACGCGACGGACCGCCCAGGAACTCGAAGACGTCATGATTGACAACCAGGAGGACTTCATTGAGGTCCGGGTTCTGAGTGACACCGAGTTTACCATTGAAATGGAACCGGGACGGCCGCTGAACCTGAATGAAGACCCCTACAGCCGCTTCATTGTCGAGTTTGATCAGCTGACGAACGGAGACCTCACCACCCTCACCCTCAAGCCGGAAGAGGTGACCCGCATTCAGGACAACGCCGTCAGCCAGGCGCTGGAGGTGCTCCGGAACCGCATCGATGGACTCGGCATCAGTGAGCCCTCCATTCAGCGACAGGGACAGAACAGCGTCGTGATTCAGCTTCCGGGCCTGAAGGACCGCGACAAGGCCATTGAGCTGATCGGGCCCCAGGCGGTGCTGGAATTCTACCTGACGAATCCCAACGCGACGCCTTCGACCTACAACCGCATTACCGAAGTCGTCAAGTACGAGGAAGTCTGGAACAAGCAGACCAACAAGCTCGTGGGCCGGAACCCGTATGTGCTGGAGAAGAAGATCCTCCTCACCGGTGAGTTCATCCGCGATGCGCAGGTCCGTTTCGATCCGCAGACCAACCAGCCCTATGTTTCGCTGTCGTTCGACTCCATTGGCGCAGAGACCTTTGCCCGCATCACCGAGCGGAACGTGGGCCGAAACCTCGCCATTGTCCTCGACGACAAGGTTCAGTCCGCTCCGGTGATCCGGGAAGCCATTACCGGAGGAGAGGCCTCCATTTCAGGACAGTTCACGGTGGATGATGCCAAGAACCTGGCCATCGTGCTGCGTTCAGGGGCCCTTCCGGCGCCAATTGAGATCCGTGAAGAGCGGACCGTTGGTGCCAGCCTGGGAGAAGACTCCGTCCGCCAGGGCCTGATGTCACTGCTGATTGGAGGGGGACTCGTCCTCGTCTTCATGGCCGCCTACTACCGCGTGGCCGGCTCCTTTGCCGTGGTCTCCCTGCTGTTCAACATGATCATCATCATCGCGGTCCTCGGTGCCTTTGGTGCGACCCTGACCCTTCCGGGAATGGCGGGGATCGTCTTGACCATCGGCATGGCCGTGGACGCCAACGTGCTCATCTTTGAGCGCATCCGGGAGGAACTGCGACGCAGCGCCAACCCCCGTGCTGCCATCAAGGAGGGCTTCGACAAGGCCTTCCGGACCATTCTGGACTCGAACGTCACCACCCTGTTTGCGGCGCTGGCCCTCTTGCAGTTTGGAAGCGGCCCCATCAAGGGATTCGCGGTCACCCTGTCCATTGGCATCCTTGCCAGCATGTTTACCGCCATTGTGGTGACCCGCCTCCTGTTTGAGTTGGTCTACCTCAACCGAAATCAGTTAAAATCCATCAGCATCTGAGAGCCTCCATGAGTTTGTTGCCTGAGGGACTGGTCATTGACTTCTTGAGCAAACGAAAGTTTGCCTACGTGTTTTCCCTCATCATGATCGCCATCGGGCTGGTCTCTGTCCTCGGCCACCATGGTCTGAACTACGGCATTGACTTCCGGGGTGGCACCAACGTTCAAATGCGCTTTGTCGAAGACCCCAGCCTCGACGACCTCCGGGCCACCTTTGCCGAGCAAGGGCAGAACTCGGTGCAGCTTCAAACCTTTGGCGACCCCGCCGACCGCGAGGTGCTGCTCATCCTTCCGGTCGACAGCGAACTGGGAACCGGCGAGCAGCTCACCGCCTCTCTGCAAAGCCTGCTGGGCGACTCCCACCCCGGCATGGAGATCCGCCGCATTGAGACCATTGGTCCGAAGGTGGGAGACGAGCTGAAGTACGACGCCCTCTACTCCATCGCTGTGGCGCTGGGGCTCGTGCTGCTCTACATCACTTTCCGCTTCCAGTGGCGCCAGGGCGTTGCCGCAATCGTCACCCTGCTGCATGACGTCCTGGTCGTGGTGGGGCTGTTTTCGCTCTTTGACAAGGAATTCACGCTCTCGGTGGTGGCCGCGTTGCTGACCGTCGTCGGTTACTCCCTCAACGACACCATCGTCGTGTTTGACCGGATCCGGGAAAACCAGGGACGCTTCCGCAAGAAGCCCATCATCGACCTCATCAACCTGAGCATCACTGAAACCCTGAGCCGGACCCTGCTGACGTCTGGAACCACCTTGCTCGTGGTCCTCGTCCTCTTCCTCTTCGGCGGAGAAATCATTCACGACTTCTCCTATGCGTTGCTGAGCGGCATCGTCATCGGAACCTATTCCTCCATTTACGTCGCCAGCCCACTGGTGGTCGTGTTGACCAAGCTCGAGGACGACCGTCCGGAGCCTGCTGCTTCCCAAGCCTCGTAAGCCGAGGCAGCGCCGTGGCCGAGGGAGACTTTTTCCCCATCCGGACCCTCGTCGTCGCAGGGTTGGGGCTGATCGGAGGATCCTTCGCCGTCGCAGCCCGCTCGGCGGGCATTGCGCAGCGGCTGGTGGGCTTTGACCACTCGGCGCGGCACCGCCAAGAAGCGGAAGCGCTGGGGCTGGTCGATGCCACCCTTGCCGACTGGAAGGACCTTCCAGAAGAAACCGACCTGCTTCTGCTCGCTGTGCCCGTCGGAGCCCTCGCCGAGGTCATTGCCGACCTGCGCCCCCATCTTCCTGCCCACACCATTCTGACAGACGCCGGAAGCGTCAAGGCTCCGCTGGTGGCGCTGATGCAGCAGCCCGCTTACCAGGCCATCCGTTTTGTGGCCGGACACCCCATTGCTGGCGGAGAGCGGTTTGGCCCCCAGGCAGCCAGGTCCGGACTCTTTCAGGGCAAGCGCTTCATCCTCACCCCCACGGCAGACACCGATCCGGACGCCCTGCAGCTGGTCCGTGCCATCTGGACCCGGTTCGGAAGCGAGGTCCGGGAGATGGACGCCCAGATGCACGACGAGATCTTTGCTGCGGTGAGCCACCTCCCGCACCTGCTTGCCTACGCCAGCATCCAGGCCATTGTCACCAGTGACCACTCTGAGGCGCTGGAACATTCCGGAGCCGGCCTGAAGGATTTCTCGCGCATCGCGTCCTCCAGTCCAGAAATGTGGGCGGATATTTTTGTGGAAAACAAGGAGTCGCTCCTCAAGCGCGTGACGGTGTTCCGGGAAACCCTGGACGCGCTGGAAGCCGCCATTGCCAATGAGGATGATGCGGCCCTGCGAGCCTTGCTCTGGCAAGCGAAGCAGGACCGAGACCGCTGGATGGGGTAGCTGTCGCTACTCCAGTCCCGACTGGTAGGCGCTCAGGAAGCTGGCCTTGAACGCGGCATACCGTCCTTCCAGAATGGCCGCCCGGGCCTGACGCGTCAGCTCCAGCAGGAAGTGGAGGTTGTGGAGGGTGTTGAGGCGGTGCCCGAGAATTTCTCCCGCCTGGTAAAGGTGCCGGAGGTACGCCCGCGAATAGTGGGTGCAGCTTTCACAGGAGCAATTGGGGTCCAGCGGCCGCGGGTCTTCCCGGAAACGGGCCTGCTTGATCGCCACCTTCCCCTGAGTCGTGAAGAGCGTCCCGTTGCGGGCGTTCCGAGTCGGCATCACGCAGTCGAACATGTCCACTCCGGCTTCCATGGCTTCCAGCAGGTCCAGTGGATCCCCAACGCCCATCAGGTAGCGGGCGTTTCCGGAAGGCAGGGACGGCGTGACCTCGTGCAGGACCGGATACATCTCGTCTTTTGACTCCCCCACACTCAGCCCTCCGAGCGCGTAGCCGTCGAAGCCGATTTCGGCAATCGACTCCAGGTGCTGCCGTCGCAGGTCCACCTCGGTGCCCCCCTGAATGATCCCGAAGAGCGCCTGATCGGTCCGCCGAGCTTCCTTGCAGCGTTTTGCCCACCGGGTGGTCAGGGCCATGGATTCCTGCAGCGACTCCCGGGTGGCAGGCAAGGCGGCACACTCGTCAAAGCACATCATGATCGTCGAGCCCAGGTTTTCCTGAATCCGGATGGAAATTTCCGGGGTCAGCTCCACACGTGCGCCATCGTGGTGGCTCCGGAAGACGACTCCGTGCTCCTCGCGTTTGAGCAGTTTGGCCAGAGAGAAGACCTGAAACCCGCCGCTGTCGGTCAGGATCGGGCCCTCCCAGTTCATGAAGCGGTGGAGGCCACCGAGCTTGCGGATCAGCTCGTCTCCGGGACGCAGGTGCAGGTGGTAGGTGTTGCCCAGCAGGATCTCGGTGCCCAGCTGGGTCAGCTCCTGTGGCGCCATCGCCTTGACGGTTCCCTGCGTTCCCACCGGCATGAAGATCGGTGTGTGGATGTCGCCGTGTGGCGTGTGGAGGATGCCGGCCCGGGCGTTTCCATCCTGGGCCTGAAGTTCGTAGTGGAAGGAACGGCTCACGGGCGAAGCACCGTGGCACCAATGGTTTTGCGCGCCTCCAGGTCACGGTGCGCCTGAGCAGCGTCTTGCAGGGCGTAGCTCTGCCGAACCTCCGGGGTGATCACTCCGGAAAGGATGGCGTCAAAGAGCCGGGCGGCACTCTGCTCCAGCAGGTCCCGGGTCCGGTTGTAGACAAACAGAGACGGTCGGGTGAAGTAGAGGTTTTTGGGGGCAAACACCTTGAGGTTGACGTCGGGAATGGGCCCCGAGGACTGGCCGAAGCTGACAAACATTCCGCAGGGAGCCAGCGAGTCAATGGTGGTCTGAAACGTGTCCTGCCCCACGGAATCGTAGGCCACCTTCACGCCTTCTCCGTCGGTTAGCTCCTGAACGCTCTGGGCAACGTCGTCCTTCCCGGAGATCAGGACGCTGTGACAGCCGTGGTCGTAGGCCAGGGCGGCCTTGGCTTCGCTCCCCACGACCCCGATGACTCGGACGCCCATGCTCCTGGCCCACTGAGCCACCAGCAGGCCGGTTCCTCCGGCGGCCGCATGCAGCAAAATGGTGTCTCCCGAGCGCAGGTGAGCGGTCCGGTGCAGGAGGTATTCAGCGGTCATGCCCTTGAGCATGACGGTGGCCGCCACATCGTCCGAGACTCCGGAGGGCAGCCTGAGGAGCTTCGCAGCCGGGTAGTTCCAGACCTCGCAGTACGAGCCGGTGGGACCGGTTGCATAGGCCACGCGGTCTCCGGGCTGGAACCCCGTCACGCCGGGGCCCACGGCTTCCACCATGCCAGCGGCTTCCTGACCGAGTCCGGAAGGCAACTCCAGCGGATAGAGGCCACTCCGGTGGTAGGTGTCAATGTAGTTGAGCCCAATGGCCGTGTTCCGGACCTGGACCTCGTCAGCAGCCGGAGCCGTCAGGTCAATGGCTTCCCAGCGCATGACCTCCGGGGCACCTTGTTCTTCAATACGGATGGCGTGGGGCATGGTTCCTCAGTCGTTTTCGGTAGCAGGAGAGGCAATCGGGCGGGCCGCAAAGCGTCCTTGCCGCTTGGCGATGCCACGGAGCAAGCGCCCGAGCAGATCGGCGCCTGTGATGATTCGTCTCACCCCATCCCAACAAAGGATCAGGTCGTTGTCAATCACATCGTCTTCCGCATGCTCCGGATGCACACGCAGGTGCTGAAGCGCCTGCCCCAGCGGAGTCGCGGGGTCTGTGATCACAATGGGACGGTGGCAGTACGAGTACGGCCGGAAGGGGTCGTCTCCAAAGAGCGCATCCCGCAGAAACGAGTCGGCATTGAGGACGAGGCGGGGGAAGCCCTCGAGGTCCGTGAGGATGACCCACTTTTTCCCGGAAGCCTGGACCTGCCGCAGGAAGGGGTCGTCAGCCGTCCGCTCAAAGTCTGGCAGCATCGGCAAATCGGAGCTGCACTTGAGCGCAATGATGCTGTCCGGATCCACGAGTTCCCCCTCTTCGGCGATGGGGAGGTCATCGAGGGAGAGGAAGTTGAGCGCGCCAATGCCCTCGAGTGGATCAATGTCAGAATCTTCCGCGTGCATGTGCTTGTGGAGCATGATGCGGAAGTCCTGCTCATTGAAGTAGGTCACGCCTTCCTTGCCCAACCACCAGTCCAGCAGCAGCGCCGAGGGCTTGGTGACCGGGTAGAGCAGAATGCGGTAGATCCAGATCAGGGGATACAGGCGGACGCCCATGCGGAGGGCATGCCGGGAGAAGTACGCCTGAGGGAGGATCTCGCCAAAGAGCGTGATGCCGAAGGTGGAGAAGGCAAAAGCCGCCACGCCGGCAAGCAGGGACTCGCTGAGCAGCGTCAGGAAGACGTTGACGCTCACGTTCCCCCACAGCAAGGTGGCCAGAAGCAGGTTGGAGTCGCGGCGCAGCTCAAGAATCCGAGCGGCGTCCTTGTTTCCGGACTCGACCTCCACCTCCAAACGCAGGGGGCTGAGGCCAAAGAGGCCAATGGTCAGTCCGGAGAAAGCTGCTGACTGGGAGAAGCAAAACAGCACTCCCAGCCAGGAAAGGGTCGTCTCGTTCAGCATGCCCGACTCCCAAAGAGCCGGGCGGCTGAAGACGGTTCCGGAGGGTCGTCGCTCATACTAGCGTTGATTCAGGGGAACGTAGTCACGGGAGTTGGGGCCCGTGTAGATCTGGCGCGGGCGGCCGATCTTGGGGTTGCTGTTGTGCATTTCCAACCAGTGCGAGATCCACCCGGGCAGGCGGCCCATCGCAAACAGCACCGTAAACATTTCCGTGGGGAAGCCCAGGGCCTTGTAGATGATGCCGCTGTAGAAGTCGACGTTCGGGTAGAGGTTCCGCTCAATGAAGTACTCGTCCGTGAGGGCGACCTCTTCAAGCTGCTTGGCAATGTCGAGGAGCGGATCCTGAACGCCCACCATGTTGAGCACCTTGTCGGCGTAGGACTTGATGATCTTGGCGCGCGGGTCGAAGTTCTTGTAGACCCGGTGGCCAAAGCCCATCAGCCGGAAGCTGGAGTCCTTGTCCTTGGCCATTTCCACAGCTTTCTGGACGTTGCCGTTCTCTTCGTCGCGGATGTACTCCAGCATCTCCAGAACCGCCTGGTTCGCTCCGCCGTGCAGCGGTCCCCAGAGGGCCGCAATTCCGGACGAAATGGAGGCAAACAGGTTGGCCTGGCTGCTTCCCACCAACCGGACGGTGGAGGTGGAGCAGTTCTGCTCGTGATCGGCGTGGAGGATGAACAGCACGTTCAGGGCTTCCACAAACTCCTTCGGCACCTCGTATTCGGTGGCCGGGACGCTGAACATCATGTTCAGGAAGTTCTCACAGTAGGAGAAGCGGTTCTTCGGGTAGATGACGGGCTGGCCAATGTTCTTCTTGTGGGCCCAGGCGGCAATGGTCGGGAGCTTGCCCATCAAGCGCCAGATGGCCAGGTCGACAGCAGCATGGTCGGTGGCGCTGAAGTCTTCATAGAAGGTCGAGAGCGCACAGACCACACACGAGAGGATCGCCATCGGGTGGGCATCCTTCGGGAACGCCGCATAGATGTGCCGCAGGTCCTCATGGAGCATCGTGTGGCGGGTGATGTGGTTCTCAAAATCCGCCAGTTGGGTGCTGCTCGGCAGCTCTCCGTAAATGAGCAGGTAGCTCACCTCAAGAAAATTGGATTTTTCCGCGAGCTGCTCAATCGGATACCCGCGGTAGCGAAGGATGCCCTGCTCTCCGTCCAAAAAGGTAATCGCGCTGGTGGCAGCCCCGGTGTTGACGTATCCGGGATCCAGGGTGATGGCCCCGGTCTGCGCCCGGAGTTTGGCAATGTCAATTCCCACTTCACCTTCAGAACCTACCACCAGCGGCAGTTCCACATTTTTATCGAGAATTTCCACTCGTGCGTTCTGACTCATGCGCTCCTTTTCGAGTTGGGGGGAGACGAAGGCGGCTTCTGCGTGAGAAAACCCGGCCTGCGGTAAACGAGAATTCCAAGATTAGCGAACTGATCTCTCAGAGGCAAGTGCTTCGCGTGTCCGTCATGAGGGCTCCGTCAGACTCCCCAGGCACGGGCTCCACCGGGCTCCTGCGCTTTCCGTCCCCAGAGCCTCCGGGAGGGGCTTTTGCTCTCATGCGTGAGAGAAAACAAGGTTCTGATTTTCGAACTGAACAAGCCTTACGCTTCTTTTTGACAAATTTCCCCTAAAAGTACATCTTGTTGAAATCAATTTTCAACCCGACCGGTCTGCAGCGGCTTCCCGGACTCTCCCTCCAGCCGCTCCCCAGACGGGTGCCTCTGAACGACCCTGTGTTTTCGCCGAGTATTCATGACTGACGACAAGAGTTTGACTCAGCCTCACACCTGTTCCATTGAGGACTGGGAAGACAAAATGGAGAAGCTGTTTTGGGCGGCGGTGCACCCCTTTCATCAGGGGCTGGCCATCTTTACCAACACGGAGCGGCGCTACACGGGCGACCCGGAAGGCCAGCTGATCCCACGGGTGTCCATGCGGATCAAGAAGGAGCAAAGTGGCGAAATGAAGCAGTTCCTCAAGGGCCTCACCCGAGAGGGCTTCAACAAGGTCTTTGCCTTCAAGGATACGCCCCCAGAGGGGCCCTACCAGTTTCTCAAGCTGGTGGACACCCCCCTCCCGAACAACTCGTATGTGTACTTCGTTCACTCCGTGCCTCCCACCGAAAAAATGGGGGCCGAGCGCGTTGACATGGAGCGGGAGCGGCAGGCCATTCTTGTTTACTCTCCCATCAAGACCAGCCTTGACTTCATGCGGATCATCACCGCCATCAACGATGTGCTGAATCCGGAGGAAGCGCCTCCTGCCCAAGCAGCCGAGTGATCAGGCCGTGGCCCGCCGCACCAGGTCCTGGGCCAGGGCTTCTCCTTCCTGAAGCACGGCCTCCGGATCCAGCGTCTGCACCGCATAGTCCTTCACCACCCACTCGCCATTGATGAACACATGCCGAACGTCGGCCGCCTGAGCGCTGTAGGTCACGGCCGCCACGGGGTTATGCCGAGGCCAGTAGTGAGGCTTGCGAGCATCCAGCATGATCACATCCGCTTTCTTCCCGACCTCCAGCGAGCCAATCTCGTGCTCCAGGCCCAGGGCCTTTGCTCCATTGAGGGTGGCCATCCGGATCGCCGTTGCCGCCGGAACCGCCTCGGCGTCTGCCTGAATGCCCTTGTGCAGGAGTGCGGCAAGGTGAAGCTCTTCAAACAGGTTGACGTTGTTGTTGCTCGCGTGCCCATCGGTGCCCAGCGCCACAGTGACCCCTTTCGCCAGTAACTGCGGGATGGGGGCCACCCCATTGGCCAGCTTGAGGTTGCTGGTGGGATTGTGCAGCACCTTGACCTGGTACTCGGCCAGCAGGCTCTGATCCGCCTCATCAACATGAACACAGTGGGCGGCAGCCGTCGGACGCTCCAGCACGCCGAGGTCCGCCAGGTACTGCACCGGCGTTTTTCCATGGGCGCCCCGGGAGTTTGCCACCTCCTCCCGGCTTTCTGAGACATGAATGTGCAGGCCGATGTTCCGACGCTGTGCCTCCTGAGCCGCTTCCTTGAGGTACCCGGCGCTGCAGAGGTAGGGGGAATGAGGGCCCAGCTGTACGGTGAGGCGGCCTCCCGCCTTTCCATGCCAGGTGTCGTGCAGGTGGGTCGCTTCCTTGAAGAGGAAGGCCCCCAGCTCAGGATTCGGATCCAGCAGACCTCCGCAGAGGCAGGCTCGGATTCCGGACTCTTCCACCCCCCGAGCCACCTGGTCCATGAAGAAGTACATGTCGAGGAAGCTCGTCACCCCCGCCTGCAGCAACTCGAGCACGCCCAAACGGGTGCCCGCGTACACGTGCTCGGCGGAAAGGTGATCCTCCATCGGCTTGATGCGCTCCATCAGCCAGGGCCAGAAGGGCAGGTCGTCTGCATAATTCCGGAACAGCGCCATCGGGATGTGCGTGTGGGCGTTGACCAGTCCAGGCAGCACAAGGTGGTCGGTGCCGTCCACAGTTTCATCAGGCACAAAGCCATCGGGGACGGTGCCCACTCCCACCAGGCGATCGCCTGCCATCGCAAGGGGGGCCGCAGGGTAAACCGTGTCGGTCGGGTCAACCGTCAGGAGGGTCGCATTTTCAATGAGCCGGTTCATCGCAGATTTTCACACACAAGGGGCCCTTCCGGAGAAGGAGAAGCAGTCACCAGGAATGCAGGGCATCTTTCCTGAGAAAGGGCATCAATTCAAGAGCTTTCCCGGACACGGCCCGTTTTTTCCACGACTGGGCGGGTTCTCACCCTTGCAAGTTCCCAGGGCCTCCCTTACAGTTGCTCGCTGTTTCACTTATTGGAGATTCTATGGCGGAGCTTAAGAAAACCCCGTTTCATGCGATGCATCTGGAGCACGGGGCGATGATGGTGGACTTTGGGGGCTGGCACATGCCCGTGCGCTACAGTGGCGACAAGAAGGAGCACCAGGCGGTCCGAGAAGCCGTTGGGCTCTTTGATGTCAGCCACATGGGGGAAATTGCAATCCGGGGCAAACAGGCCCTTGCGCTCCTTCAGTACCTGACCTGCAACGACGTTGCGCGCCTGGACCCGGGGAAGATCCACTACAACGTCCTGATGAGCCCCCAGGGCGGATTTCTTGACGACGTCCTGATCTACCATCGGGGCGACCGGGACTACCTGGTGGTGGTCAATGCGGCCAACCGCGAGAAGGACTTTGCCTGGATCCGGGAGCAGAACGAACGCTTCAGTGCCGAAATCGCAGATGAGAGCGATGACTGGTGTCAGCTGGCGATTCAGGGGCCCAAGGCGGTTGACGTGCTGGAAGCCCTCACGGCCCTGCCGGTCCGGGACATGCGTTACTACCGTTTTGCCGAAGGCGAGGTCTGTGACGTGCCCATGATCGTCAGCCGGACCGGTTACACGGCTTCTGACGGGTTTGAGATCTACTTTGCCACGGAGCATGCCGAAGCCGTCTGGAAGCACGTCATGGACGCCGGAGCCCCGCATGGCCTGATTCCCTGTGGACTTGGCGCGCGCGACAGCCTCCGGATCGAGGGCGCCATGCACCTCTATGGCAACGAAATGAACGAAGACACCACGGTCCTTGAAGCCGGACTCAAGTGGGTGGTCAAGCTCGACAAGGGCAAGTTCATTGGCAAGGACCGCCTGGAAGAGCAGCAGCAAGACGGTGTGCCCAAGCGGTTGGTCGGCTTTGAAATGGTCGAGTTTGGCATTCCCCGGCACGGCTACCCCGTCTGGCACGGCGACACACAGGTGGGAGAGGTCACCAGCGGCATCCTCTCCCCGACCCTCAACAAGGCGGTTGGCCTGACCTACGTCCCGGCCTCGCTGGATGCTCCCGGAACCCTGCTGGAGGTCGAAATTCGCAAAAAACGCATCCCGGCTCGGATTGTCCCGACGCCGTTTTACCGTGTGAAACGCTGATTGCTTCGGTTTTCGTTTTTTCTCTGGACATGTTGCAGGGCCGGGGGCTAGATTAGTCGCGACCCGTGCAAGCGACACGATTCGGAACCCCCTTTTTTGACCGCCCCCGCGCGGCCCCCTTATCAAACGCCCATCGAGGAGCAGGATAATGAGCCAGGTGCCAGACGACCTGTTGTACACAAAAGAGCACGAATGGATCCGCATCGAAGGATCCAAGGCGTACATCGGCATTACCGAGTATGCGCAGAAGTCTCTGGGTGACATTGTGTACGTCGAAATGCCGAACATTGATGATGAATTCGAGTCTGGAGAAGAATTCGGAACCATTGAGTCGGTCAAAGCGGTCTCTCCCCTCTACCTGCCGGTGGGTGGACGGGTGATCGACTTCAATCAGGAGCTCAAGGACCGCCCCGAGTTGGTGAATGAAGACTGCTACGATGAGGGCTGGCTGATCCGGATCAACGTCCGGGGAGAAGAGGGACAAGAGGACCTCCTCTCAGCAGACGAGTACGAGGAATTCCTCAAAGAATCCTGAGCCTCCACTCCTCCTCCATGGCTTCATCACCGCGGAACGTGCTCTTCATCACGGCAGATCAGTGGCGAGGAGACACGCTCGGATGTGTCGGACATCCGGTTGTGCAGACCCCGCACCTCGACCAGCTGGCCCAGGAAGGGGTGCTCTTCCGCAACCACTGGACCCAGACCGCTCCCTGCAGTCCTGCCCGGGCGTCTCTCTACACCTCCCTCTACCTGATGAACCACCGGGTTGCCAACAACGGCACCCCACTGGACCGACGGCTGACCAACTTTGCGCTGGAGGCCCGCAAGCAGGGCTACGACCCCACGCTCTTTGGCTACACCGACATGTCGGCAGACCCCCGGGAGCACGACCGGAACGACCCCAGGCTGAAAACCTACGAGGGCGTCCTTCCGGGCATGAGCGTCGGAGTCTCCCTGACCGAGAGCGAGAAGCCCTGGCTCGCCTGGCTCAAGACCCTGGGCTACGAAGGCCTGAACGCCGAATCCGTTTACCGGCCTCTGCAATCAGCGCCACCCGGAGCAGGGGTCACGGCTCCGCCCGCCCGCTACCCCAGGGAACACAGCAACACGGCCTTTCTCTGTGGCGAGCTGCTGAAGTGGCTCAGCGTCCGGGAAGAGGAACCGTGGCTGGCGCACCTGTCGCTGCTGCGGCCGCATCCTCCATGGATTGCTCCGGAGCCTTACAGCTCGCAGTACGACCCTGCTGACGTTCCGCTCCCGGCCCGAGGTCCGTCGGCTGCCCAGGAAGGCGAACAGCACTTGCTGCTGAAGACGCTTCATGAGATCATCCCCATGAGCGCCTTTCACCGGGAAGGACAGGGCCCTGCCGCCGAGGCTTCCGAACAGGACGTCCGGCAGGCCCGAGCCACCTACTACGGGTTGATCAGCGAAGTGGATGCCCAACTCGGGAAGCTCTTTGCCTACCTCAAGGAGTCCGGACAGTGGGACCGCACCCTCGTGATCTTTACCACCGATCATGGGGAGATGCTGGGAGACCACTACCTCTTTGGCAAGCAGGGCTACTTCGACGGCGCGGCTCACATTCCGTTGATCATTCATGATCCGGATCATCCGGAAACCTTCGGCACCACCGTCGAGGCCTTCACGGAGACCATTGACACCACTCCCACCCTGCTGGAGTGGATCGGGGCCACCCCGCCCCAGCAGTTTGATGGACTCTCGCTGATGCCCTTCCTCAGGGGCCAGGTTCCGGAACGCTGGCGAGATGCGGTGCACTTCGAGTTCGACTTCCGGGAAATCGGCTCCCTGCAGCCGATGATCCTCGAACGCTTTGGGCTCTACCCCGACCAGTGCACACTCTGTGTTCTGCGAGATGAACACTTCAAGTATGTCCACTTCACGGCGCTGCCTCCGCTGCTCTTTGACCTGAAGGCCGACCCTCAGGAACTGAACAACCTGGCGGAGCATCCGGATTACCAGGCCACAGTCCTGAAGTACGCCCAAAGGATGCTGTCGTGGACGTTCAACCACCGGGATCGCACTCTTGTCAACATCAGCTACGAATCCGGAACCCCCCTCTCTTGGGAAGGACCTCGGTTCTGACCGCTCGCGCAAGGACGCGTCTAATCGGCCAAGGATGGCCTTGAGCGGTCCAGAACCGGAGGTAATCGTCATTGGAGGCGGCCCAGCCGGTCTGGCCTCAGCGATCGCCTTTGCCCGCCAGCACCTCCGGGTTTGGGTGCTGGAGCCTCGCCCCTATCCCATTGTCAAACCGTGCGGAGAGGGCATCATGCCCACGGGCCTGGAACAGCTCCAGGAGTTGGGCGTGCTGCCCTTTCTTCAAGAAGTCCCGCACCTTCCCTTTCTCGGCATCACGTACATCTCGGCAGGAGGGGTCACCGCGACCTCCTCGTTTCAGGAAGGTCCGGGGTGGGGGGTGAAGCGTGACGCGCTCTCTCAGGCGCTTGAGCACGCTGCGGCTGCCTGCAGCACCCTGACGATCCTCCCTCTGAAAGCAACGGTTGCCCTCACCCCAGACGGTCCGGAGGTCCACACCGAAGCAGGCTCCTGGCGTCCTCGCCTGGTCGTGGGAGCCGATGGCCTGGCGTCTCAGGTCCGGAAGGCCGCCGGGTTGGGAAAGCCTCGGGGGCGCCTGCAGCGGTGGGGCGTGCGCCAGCACTTTCAGGTGTCCCCCTGGAGCGCCCATGTCGAGGTTCACTGGAAGTGGGGGGCGGAAGCGTATGTCACCCCAGTGGCTCCGGATCAGGTGGGAGTGGCCATCCTCTGGGACCGCGACCGCGTACCGCCGCAGGCTGCAGGAAAGCAGCTGTTTCACGACCGCTTGAGCCGATTTCCAGACCTGGCCGCTCGGCTGCAGGGCGTCCCTGCGACCGATGAGCCCCAGGCTGTGGGGCCGCTGCACCGTCCGGCCCAAGGGGTCACCCGCCCAGGCCTGGCGCTGGTGGGTGACGCCTCCGGCTACCTTGATGCCATCACCGGCGAAGGCCTGAGCCTCGCCTTCAAGCAAGCGGTTGCTCTGGGAACGTGGGTCGGCCCAGCGGTCCGGTCGTCTCCAGCCGAACTCCAGTGGGCCTTGCAGCACTACGCAAGCGCTCATGCTGCGATGACCGCGCCCATTTACCAGGTCACCCGGATGGCTCTGCTGCTCCGGAACTTTCCCCGGCTGACGGATCGCCTCATGCGTGTCTTTCAGCAACATCCGGACTGGTTTCAGCACTTCCTTTCTGCCAACATGGGAGTGGTTCCTGCGTGGAAGCTTCCTCCTCAGGCCTGGCTCCGGATGCTCCAGGGCCTCGTGTTCTCACCGAAATGAGAAAACTTACGTGAGAAATTGACAATACCCGTGGATCTATGAGAAATTTATCTCACGTTTCCGGAACTCAAATAAGAGTTTTATCTCTTAAATGACACCCTTGCGCTGAGTCAGTGGGGTGTTTCAATTTTCTACAAACCCCTGAGCCTGCCTGATTACTGGGGGCAGCGCCTTTTGAGGAGGGAGACTTTCCTGACTGGCCCAAGCTGGTAACGGGTTTGCAGCAAGTGACGCCGAAGTCCGCTGCAAGAGGGCAGAGTGATTTTGTAACTACTCGAAATTCCCTGCCTTTTCGCCCCTGTTACCTCATTTGGGAGAGTGTCATGAAAGCGAAGAAACCTGATCTTTCTTCTCAGGAATTTGGAGAAGATCTCGAAAACGAGCAGAAGCAAAAAGAAGCGCAGCACCGCGAACTGGAAGACGCGATTCAGAAATTCCTGAGCAAGGGCCGGAGCATCAAGGTCCTGCCCCCTCAGGAGATCAAGAGCAAGACCGTGGTCGGAGGAGATCGCTGGGACGTTCCGGAGGTGCTGACTGAGATTCAACGCAACCCTCTGGATTGATCCTTCATGCCCAACTCCGTCACCCGCGAGTCCATTGACCTGAACGCGGTCCGCCAACGCGCCTTGCACCCACAAGCCGGCGCGGTGCTCCTCTTCTGCGGGGACATCCGCAACCACAGCGAAGGGCAATCGGTCACGGAGTTGGAATACGAGGCCCATGAAAGCATGGCGCTTCGCCAGATTGATCACATTACGGAAGAAGCGGCTCGGCGCTGGCCGGTGCACCATGTCGAAGTGATCCATCGCTTTGGCCGCATGCAGATCATGGACTGCTCCATTGTGATCGCGGTTTCCACCTCTCACCGTGCCGACGCCTACGCCGCCAGCCGCTTCATCATCGACACCATCAAGCGATCGGTGCCGATCTGGAAGCGTGAGCACTTTGCCGACGGCTCCTCTGCCTGGAGCGCGGGCTCGGAAGCCTCCAGTGTGATGGATCCCGACCTGGAGCCCCCGACTGCCGTTCAGTCCCCTTCCTGAAGCACCTCCTTTCAGTAATTCTCGCCATTCTCCATAAACTTGCTATGCTGGGTCACAATTAGACCCATCTTGTCTCAGCCCTTCCCGACGCGGCCCTCATGCAAGTTATCAAAGACGATCAAAGCCGAGAACCCTTCATCCGAGGCATCTTTGCCTACAAACTCATTCAGCGGGGCATGAGCTTCGAGGATGCGTACCAGATTGCCAAGGATGCCAAGAATCGTCTGGCCAAGACTCAGGAGGTGCGTTCCTCAGACCTGCTTCAGCTGGCCGATCGCCTGGTTGCCGAGCGTTTTGGGGCCGAACGCCTTCAGCGCCTCAAGCCCCGGCTGGAGCCTCAGACCGCCCGCATTGTGGTGCAGCGCACCAACTCCGCCTCTCCGTTTTCCAAGGGGCTGATGACCCAGTCCATCACGGCGTCGGGGTTGCCTCCGGAGGAAGCCTATCGGCTGGCGTATGAAATTGAATCGGAGCTGCATCAGTCCGGACGGACGAAGATCGACCACGAGGAGTTGTTCAAGCTGGTCACCCGCAAGATCAGCGAGCATTATGGCAAGCAGACGGCAAGCCTCTATGGGCTCGCCAGCCGCATCAATCAGCTGGACCGTCCGGTGGTGCTGCTGATCGGAGGCGCGTCGGGCACCGGGAAGTCGACCCTTGCCACGGCCCTGGCCTCTCGGCTGGGCATCAACCAGGTCATTGGAACCGACTCCATCCGGGAGATCATGCGGATGGCCTTTTCGCGAGATCTGCTCCCCACGCTCCACCACTCCTCTACTGATGTCGGAAGCAAGCTGGAGCTTTCTGGCGCCCGGGAGTTTCAGCGCATGATTGCCGGCTTCATGCTCCAGTCGCAGCAGGTCAATGTGGGGGTGCAGGCGGTGATTTCCCGGTCCATTGAAGAGCGGACCAGCATCATTCTGGAAGGCGTTCACCTCATCCCGGCCATTGAGCAGGCCATGCGGATGAAGGAAACCCGGGCGTATCTGGTGCCCGTGGTGGTGACGTTGATCAGTGAGAAGGCTCACCGGAACCGCTTCCTGCAACGCGGCGAGCAGGCCACCCTGCGGCCTTCTGAAAAGTACCTGCGTCGCTTTGAGAACATCCGGGAGGTCCACGATTACCTCCTGAGCTTCGGCAACCGCGAGGACCTGGACCTGATCAACAACGAGAACTTCGACCTCGCCATCAACGAACTCACCCAGACCATCATCAGCTCCCTCCACGAACAGGTCCAGCACTACAAGAAGCACCGGTAGGCCCACTGACGGGGCGGCCCTCAGTCAGGCCGAGATCGCCTTGATGTTCTCCAGGATCTTCACGACGTTGGAGCGGACCAGCTTGATGTCGAGGTCGTGGCCATCCTTGAAGTAGGGGTGGGTGTGGGGGTCAATGCCAAGCTTCTGCATCACCTTCATCATGAAGACCCGCTCCTCATCCTGAAACTCCCCATCCGCACCGGCCACCAGCGCCAGCATGTCAATGAGGGCATTCTTGGCGTCATCGGAGGTCACCTGCTGGAGCATCGATCCCAACGACGGGTTTTGCTTGAGCTGCTGCTGCTCCTCTGGCGTAATGCGCCCCGCCTTGAAGGTGGCCATGAGGACTTTTTTTTCGGCAGGATGCATCTCCCCGTCTGAGTGCGCCAGGTGGCTCACCACACCAAGGATGGTCAGAAATTCTTCTCGATTGATCGACATGAGTGCTCCAAAAGCGTAACCTGCACAGGCAGGCAAGGTTTGAGACAAAGCCCGTTAAGCCGAGATCACTATAACGCACCCCAAGGAAGGTACAAGCAGAGGATGGCGTTAGATTCCCGCTACGATCCCCAGTGGCCGACGATTTCCCGCACCGTCCGGGAGCTCTTTGGACAACGCTGTGCGCGCTGTGGCCAGGCCGGCCGCGCCAGTGACGTTCCGGAGGAGCGGCTGCAGGTGCATCACATCGACGAAAACCCGCAGAACAATGCGCTGGAGAACCTCATTCCCCTCTGCGCACGCTGCCACTTGCAGATCGAAAAGGAAGCCCGGCTGCATGCTCCGGGAGCCGGGTTCCAGTTGGAACTCTTTTGCGAGACCAGCTACTTTCACCAGATGCAAGAAATGCGTCACCAGGCCCTGCAGCAGGCAAAACAGTTGTCCGCGCCCTCCGTTCGGGAGATGAGCGATGAGGAATACGAGCAGTATCGCGACCACTGGGAGCACGAGTGAAGCGGGCCGTGCCTTAGCGCTTGCGGCGTCCAAAGCCTCCGAAGCTGCGCTTCGTCGGGGCGCTGAAGCTCTTGCGGGTGGGCGCCGAGCGCACCGCCGGTTTGGGGGCCGAAGCAGGCGCCGGACGGCTGACCGCGCTGTTGCTTCGCCCAAAGCCTCCGCTCCGTGCCGAGCCCGACTGGGCCCGGAACTGCGTGCTCTTCATCTGGTTGAGCGAACTCGTCGAGGTCGGACGGAACTTGTTGGCCGCAACCGTCTGACCGCCTGCGGTCCGGGCCGCCGAACTCGTGGGGCGGGCGTTGTTGAGCGACGACGTGTACGCGCTCCGGTTCGACTGCACCGTCGTCACCTGACGCGAAGGGCCCGGATTGTAACCGCCGTACCCGTATCCGTAGCTCGGAGAGAACAGCCAGTTCGCCATCATCGACCCGGCCATGGATGCCAGGAACATGCTCCCGAAGCTTGGGGTCGCGGAGTAGTAGGGTGAGTAACCCGGTCCCTGATACATCTGCGGGTTGGGCGCCGACTGCACCGTCACCTGATCCTCTCCTTCCCGGATGACCGAGGTGGTCATCACCTCCACCGACTTGTTCTCGGCAATGTCTCGCCAGGCGTCCTGATCACTTCCCGGCGGCAACTCCTTCACCTCGGCAGGGTCCGGAACCAGAATGGAGAAGGTCAGGAAGTCCTGCCCACTGTCATTGACCTGCGGCACCACCAGCACCGGATCCGCCAGGCCATCGCCATTGAGGTCGATGGTGCTGATGTCCCGGATCTTGTTGGAGATCTTGCTCACGAGCGTTGCCAGGAAGTCCTGCTCGCTCACGTTGGCCTCCACGGTCTCCTTCACCGCGTCCGTCATCAACGCCGGCACAATCTTCGGGTCCAGGTTCTCTGACAGATCCAGGCCAAAGCGGTCCAGGGCTTCCTGGTTCAGGCTGTCGCTGACTCCAATCGGGACCGTGCTTTGGGTGAAGGTGGTCTGCTTTGCCTGATCCGAGTCACAGCCACTCACTCCCAGCAGGAAGGCGCTCAAGACGGTTCCGTAAACAAGCGGCTTGGTCCTGTTTTGAGTTGGGGTCTGTTTCCTTTCCATCCTTGCTCCTTGAGGGAAAATGATTGTTGGGGAGACAAATCCTCACTTTAGCAGATTTTTTCCTGCTACCAGAGGGAAATCGTACCCCTTCCGGGCCAATAGGCCTCTCCTTGCCACGGGTTGAGTCCAAACTCGAGGGAAAGCCACTGAATCCGCACTCCCTCGTGCCACCCCACGGAGAAACCGGCCAGCCCCCAGAGGGTAACCTGCAGGCCCAGGCCTCCGGGAGTGGACTGCACCCATGGCCCCAGCGGGAAGTCCTTCCCGATCGCTGTCGGCGGCAGCGCCACCCCCAACTCCGGAAGCTCCCGGAGGACATGTGCCACAAAGGTGTTGCTGTTCGGACCCGGCCACACGCGATAAAAGAGGGGCGCCGGGTAGCTCGCCACCGCCGCTTCCAGCCGAGGCAGCAAGGCCGTTGCTTCTGGCCCCCGCACCTCGCCCAGCAGCCGCGCCGGGTTGCCATACCACGAGCGGTTCGGAGGAGCCGACGACTGCGCCACCACCGGCAGGCCCCGGTACTGACGCCACCCGATCACCTCATGGATCACAAAACGAGACGCCCCGGGCTTCCGGACCGCCACCCAGCAGTGATCGGCAAAGGCGCCCCGCCACCCGTACGTCCGGGCCGCATACACCTGAATCCACGCCTCCTCGGTCCCCACTTCTTCGAGTGGACGGTCCGGAGCCCTCCGGGCCTGGCTCCAGTGGGTGTGCAGGTCGAGTCCTCCGAACTTCAGCATCCAGAGCGGTCCCGAAAGCAACACGGCGGTCAGGAGCAGCAACAGTCCCATGGTCAGGAGTCCCTGTTTGAGTCGTTTCCACATCCAGCATCTCGTCCAGTCGCTTGGCCTCTCGGCCCAGCGGGGTCAGGGGGTCAGGGGCCTAACAGGCCCAAAAGCGGGAAAGGGGAGAAGCGTTTTTCTTCCCAAAAAGGTAGAATCTTCTGGACCAGATCACAACTGTTCCGTCTCACCCGTTGCCGGGAGCCGGAACCGCGCCCCCTTGACCGTGAATGTTTTTTGAGTGAGTGCCTCATGCCCCCTGCCTTTCGTTTTTCCATTGACCGCGGAGGAACCTTTACCGATGTCTATGCCGAGGTTCCCGGCGAGCCCGGCTTCCGGGTCGTCAAGCTCCTCTCAGAGGATCCGGCCAACTACCCGGATGCGCCCCGTGAGGGCATCCGCCGCATTCTGGAAGACGTCACAGGCGAGCCGTTTCCGCCAGAGCGCTTCTCTGCCGAGGCCATTGACTGGATCCGCATGGGCACCACCGTGGCCACCAACGCTCTGCTCGAACGCAAGGGAGCCCGGACGGCCCTCGTGATCACGCAGGGTTTCGGAGACCTGCTCCAGATCGGAAGCCAGAACCGCCCCCGCATCTTTGACCTGGAAATCCGCAAACCCGAGCTGCTCCATGAGCGCGTCATCGAGCTGCCAGAACGGGTGCGCCTGAAGCGTCCAGACGACTCCGGACCCAGCGTCACGGGCGTCACCGGCGAGGAATTCATCGTCCTGCAGCCTCCGGAGCTTTCCGGGCTCCAGGCAGCGCTTCAGCAGGCGCGGGAGGCGGGCATTGAGGCCGTCGCGGTGGTGCTCCTGCACGCCTATGCCTTTCCGGATCATGAGCAGCAGGTGGGCGCCCTGGCCCGTGAGCTTGGCTTTACCCAGGTCTCGCTCTCGCATGAGGTGATGCCGATGGTGAAGATGGTTCCCCGTGGAGACACCACCATGGTTGATGCCTACCTGACCCCTCACATCCAGCGTTACCTCGACGGCTTTCGGGCTGGCTTTTCGGACCAGCTTCAGGACACGCGCCTGCTCTTCATGCAGTCCGACGGAGGCCTCACCGATGCCGACCGCTTCAAGGGCAGCAACGCCATCCTCTCCGGACCCGCAGGCGGAGTGGTCGGGTATGCCCTCACCACCGAGCTGGGCCAGCCGGTGATTGGCTTCGACATGGGCGGCACCTCCACCGACGTCTCTCGCTTCGGAGGCGACTGGGAGCTGACCCATGAAACCGAAACCGCCGGCGTCCGGATTCAGGCGCCCCAGATGGACATCCGGACCGTTGCCGCCGGGGGAGGCTCACGTCTGTTCTTCCGCAACGGACGCTTTGAGGCGGGTCCGGAGTCCGCAGGCGCGCACCCGGGTCCGGTGTGCTACCGCAAGCAGGGGCACCTCGCTGTGACCGATGCCAACCTCGTGCTGGGGCGGTTGCACCCCGACTACTTTCCACAAATCTTCGGGCCTTCGGAAGACCAGCCGCTGGATGCCGAAGGCGCCCGGGCGGCGCTTCAGGAACTCACAGACGAAATCAACACTCACGCCCGCGAACGCGCGCTTCCGGAACGCACGGTCGAGGAGGTGGCCCTCGGCTTCCTCAAGGTGGCCAACGAAACCATGGTCCGCCCCATCCGGGAGGTCTCGGTGATGCGAGGCTTCGACATCCAGGAGCATGCCCTGGCCTGCTTCGGAGGCGCCGGTGGGCAACATGCCTGCGCCATCGCCCGTGAGCTGGGAATTGGCACCGTGTTCGTCCACCGCTTTGCCGGCATCCTCTCGGCCTACGGAATGGGCCTTGCGGACCTCGCAGCCGAACGTCAGGAACCCGCAGCGGCGGTTCTGACTCCGGAAGCCCTCCCGGCGTTGAGGCAGCGGCTCGTGGAACTGGCCGCTCAGGCTCAGGCAGAGCTCGCTGCCCAGGGCGCTCCTGCCCACCAAACAGAGGCCCGCTTCTTCCTCAACCTCCGGTACCGTGGAACCGATACCACGCTGATGATTCCGGAGCCTGAAGACGGTGACTTCGCCCAGGCCTTTCGGACCACCTACCGCCGCGAGTACGGATTTGAGCTGGACCGGGACGTCCTTGTGGATGACCTCCGGGTTCGCGCCATCGCCCGCTCTTCGGGCCTGAAGCGCTTCCGGATTCCGGCTGCCAGCGGGGAGGCTCCGGTGGAAACCACCACCCGGTGCTACTTTGAAGGCGGTTGGCGCGAAACCCCGATCTACCGGCTGGAGCGTCTGGAAGCCGGACACCAACTGAGGGGACCTGCGATTGTGATGCAGGACACCTCGACCATTTTGATTGAGCCCGACTGCCAGGCGGAAGTGACGGAGTTCGGCGACCTCATCATCCGCGTGCAGGCGGCTGCAACCCGGGCCGTTGGAACACAGATGGATCCGATTCAGCTCTCCATTTTCGGGAACCTGTTCATGTCGATTGCCGAACAGATGGGCCGGACCCTGCAGCGCACCGCCATCTCCACCAACATCAAGGAGCGCCTCGATTTTTCCTGTGCCATCTTTGATGAAACCGGAGGGCTTGTGGCCAACGCCCCACACCAGCCCGTCCACCTGGGCGCCATGAGCGAGGCGGTCCGGCAGCAGATCCGCTTGCAGGGTCCAGCGCTCCAGCCAGGGGATGTGCTGGTCACGAATCACCCCATCTCCGGAGGAAGCCACCTTCCGGACATCACCGTCATCACGCCGGTGTGGCAGGGGCAGCGCCCGCTTTTCTACGTCGCCAGCCGAGGGCACCATGCCGACATCGGGGGCATCTCCCCCGGATCCATGCCACCTTTTTCCCGGACCCTTGAGGAGGAAGGCGCCTCGATCAAGAGCTTCAAGCTCGTTGAAAACGGGGTCTTCAACGAAGCCGGGATCACGGAGTTGCTGCGGGCACCAGGAGCGCTTTCCCGGCTGCCCGGAGAAGCGGCCATTTCCGGAACCCGCTTGCTGGAAGACAACCTTTCCGACCTCAAGGCTCAGGTGGCTGCAAACCAGCGGGGCATCGACCTGCTCCAGGAAATGGTCGGGCACTGGTCCCTGGAGGTGGTGCAGGCGTACATGCAGCACATCCAGACCAATGCCGAGGAAGCGGTCCGAGCCGTCCTCCGGATGCTCTCGACGCAGCAGGGGCTTCCGGAAGTGGGCACCATTGAAGCCGAGGACTTCCTCGATGACGGGTCCCCGATTCGCCTGACGCTCACCATCGACCGCCGGGACGGCAGCGCCACCTTTGACTTTGCGGGAACCGGCCCAGAGCTTTGGGGCAACCTCAACGCCCCCCGAGCCGTGTCGCACTCGGCCGTGCTGTACGCGCTGCGGTGCCTGATCCACCAGGACCTGCCGCTCAACCAGGGGTGCCTCAACCCGATTCAGATCCGCATTCCGGAAGGGTCGCTGCTGGCCCCCTCGGAACAGGCTGCGGTTGTGGGGGGAAACGTCCTCACCTCGCAGCGCATCACCGATGTGATCTTCAAGGCGTTCCGGGCCTGCGCGGCATCGCAGGGGTGCATGAACAACCTCACCTTTGGCAACGAACGCTTTGGCTACTACGAGACCATTGGCGGAGGCGCTGGCGCCGGACCCTCGTGGCCCGGACAGTCCGGAGTGCACACGCACATGACCAACACCCGCATCACTGATCCGGAAATTCTCGAGCGCCGCTACCCCGTGCTGCTCCGGACCTTCTCCCTGCGCCCGGGCTCCGGAGGCGCTGGACGCTTCCCGGGGGGCGATGGCTTGATTCGGGAGCTTGAATTCCTTGAGCCCATGAACGTCGCCATCCTCTCGGAACGCCGGACCCACCCGCCTTACGGCATGGAAGGCGGGCACCCCGGACAATCCGGACGCAACCTGTTTCTGCGCAAGGGAGGGCCCGTGCTCAACCTCGGGGGCAAGAATGAAATTCGGGCGCGTCCGGGGGATTGCATTCGGGTGGAAACTCCCGGCGGTGGCGGTTGGGGCACACCGGAGCGCAAGTAAGGTTCGGTTTTTGAATTTCTCCGCAAAACTGATTTTTACTGGAGACCGTTCATGCGCCACCTCATCCTTGGGTTTTCCCTCATTCTGCTTGTCATCAGCGGCTGTTCCCGCTCCAACCTGGTCCGGATCCGTGCCACCATGAGTGGGCTGGAGCAGGGCAAGGCCGAGCAGCTTGCGGCCACGGACATTGCCACCGCCGGAGCGCAGCTGGACGCGACGCCTGCGAAGTCCGAAGGCCTGGGGCTGCACCTGGTGACCCGTGGCATTCTGCTCGGAGGCAGCACCCTGACCACCACCTTTGAGGGGGAAACTTCTTCCGGCTCCACCAGCCTCATCAAGGAGACCTCCACCCTGAAGGCCAACTTCACCGAGGCAGGTTTTGTGATCGGGGAAAACTTCTCGTGGGGCTTTGGCGTGGGGGCCATCTCGGGGGGCACCCTGGAGACCCAGCTCGACTACGGCTACTCGGGATCCGGAAGCGAAACCCTGAAGTCTTCCGACGTCTCCGGAACCTCGTCCTTTTTCATGCTGGGGCACCACGGATTCGGCTTTGAGACGGTCTTTGGCTTGCGTTGGAGTGTCATCAATGCCCATTATTCGAATTGGGACTCCAGCCTTTCGGAAGCCCTCCGGACCTCCCGCACCCTTGACATCACTCCGGACCCCAAGTTTCAAACCACCACCGCCTTCCTGGGTCTGGGGTTTGTCTTTTAAAACCTCTCCTTTCGGTGTGGACCATGCCTTCTAAGAAACTGATCCTCCTCGGCTGCGCCGGCACGCTCCTCTGGATCGGCTGCGGCATGCCGCTCAGTGACGAACCCGACAACCCTTACGAATCACCTGCGACGCTGTCGGTGGAAACCACCACCCCTGAAGCCGGGGCGTCGGGGGTCTCGTTGACCGACAACCTGACCGTCACCTTCAATCAGGGCGTCGGGGGAGACGGCATGCCCACCAGCTCTTCCAATGCCTGCACAGCGGGCATTCAGCTCTCTTTCGACGGGTTTGCCACCTGCGAGATCGCCAGCCTGACGACGACCCGGGATTTCCTGACCTACACGCTGGATCCGGAAGGATCGCTGGCGTCCGAGACCACCTATCAGCTCCGGGCCAGCGGCGTCCAGGCACTCGGTGGCGCCACCCTGACTCAAGAGGCCGGCATCAGCTTCACAACGGAAGCCCTCTGTGACTCCGGATGCGACTGGGAGGAGTTGACCCCAAGTGGCCTCACCGCTCGGCAAGGGCACGCTGGAGTCACTTTCAACAACAAGATGTATGTGCTGGGAGGGTTTGCAGCAAACGGTAACCGAATGAATACAGTGGAATCCTCTACCGATGGTATCACCTGGTCCACTGAAACCACTCCCGGCTGGACGGCCCGGAATGGTTTGGCAGCGGTGGTGTATCGAGGCAAGATTTGGGTCATTGGCGGCGACGATGGAAGCGTCAGGAATGACGTGTGGACCTTTGATGGAACCACTTGGACTGAAGTACGGGCAAACGGCACTGGCAGCGGTTTCACCGCCCGTTCCGGTCACGCAGCAATCGTCTTTGACGATCAACTCTGGGTGATGGGGGGCTCCGATGGAAGCAATGGCTACCTCAATGACATCTGGAGCTCAACCGATGGCATCGACTGGACTCCACAGGGAACCGCCTCCTGGTCAGTACGTGCCGATCACACTGCGGCCTTCTTAGATGGAAAAATCTGGATCATGGGAGGGTCAAACGGTAGTGCCCTCAGCGACGTTTGGTCTTCCTCGAATGGCACGACTTGGACTCGAGTGAGCTCTTCGGCATTTCCAGCCGATCAAGACCACCAGAGCGCCATTTTTGAACAGGCGCTCTGGGCGGTCCAGGGGGATAACGGCAGCGGTCGCGTTCACTTCTGGACTTCGACAAGTGGTGCCAGTTGGAGCCAGGGGACCACGAACTATACCTGGAACACCAGCATCTCGAACGGGGTCCTGCTCCGTTACGACAATGCCCTCTACCTCATTGGAGGAACGGATGGCTCCAACGCGTTGAACACGGTTCTCCGCTATGGAAAGTGAGGATTGAGACGGATCCAACCGATCTTTTTTGAGGTGTGGCCTTTTGTTTGCATTTTGTTCTGTAAACAGTATGGTTCAACCCCAGCCACACGGTAAGACAATGGCAGGAATCCTCAACAGCAAGATCACCACCCTCGCTCAAAAGTCCCTCGACTTCCGGAGCAAACGACACGATGTGTTGGCCTCGAACGTGGCCAACATGAGCACCCCCGGCTACCAGGCGGAAGACCTCGTCTTTGAAAGCACCCTCGCGGCCGCCATGAACGCCGATCAGCCGGGACCCCTGAAGACCACGAATTCGCGGCACCTGGACGGACGCAACACTCCGCCTCTGGAGCTGGCTCAGGCTCAGCGCATTCATAGCGCCGCGCCGCACCCGAGCGAAAATGGCAACACGGTGGACCTCGACAAGGAAATGGCCAAGATCGCGGAAAACCAGATGATGTACAACGCCTCGCTCCGCATGCTCCAGCACGAGTTCCGCATGCTCAAAACCGCTATCTCCGAGGGCCGCTAATGAGCTTCTTTTCTGCTTTGAACACCAGCGTTTCCGGCATGACGGCGCAGCGCCTGCGCGTGAATACCATTTCGGAAAACATTGCCAACGCCCAAACCACCCGGACTCCCGAAGGCGGCCCCTACCGTCGGCGCGAGGTGATCCTGGCTGCCGTTTCCAACGACCGTACGTTTGAAGAGGAGCTGCGCTCGCAAGACCGCTCCCTGAGCACCGCCACGGAAGTCAAGGTGGTGGGAATGACCAAGGACTCGCGTCCGCCCCTCCTTCGCTATGAGCCCGGACATCCGGACGCCAACGAAGAAGGGTACGTGGCCATGCCGAATGTCAACGTCATGGAAGAGATGGTGAACATGATGATGGCGTCTCGTGCCTACGAAGCCAACTCTGCCGCATTCAACGCCTCGAAGAAGATGGCAGAATCGGCTCTGGATCTGGGAAGAGGTTAACCTCTTTAACCTTCAGGCGGCACGCCAAGGAGGCACCGTCGCCAAACGCCATGGAGGCTTAAATGACTGAATCCAATCGTCTTTCAATGGAGCTCATGCCATTGAATGAAACTCTGGCGCGGATGTCGCATCTCTCGGCTCAGGCGGGTCAGACCCTGAACAATCTGCCGACCGACCCGGAACAGATGCTGGAGCGGGCCGCGACTGTGCGGCAGTTTCACAGCCAGCTCATGGACGCACGCGCTCAACTCGTTGCCCTCTACCGACAGCAACGGATGGAGCGTCATCCATCCTCGCACCCCTTTTTTGAAGAGACGTCCCCATGAACGTACCCAAGGTAACCACGAACCCGTTGCAGGCCCTCAACTCGGCAACCCAGCAAGGCCAACAGCAGCCTCAGGATACCGGAGTGTACGGTTCATTTGCCAACATGCTGGACGCCGTCAATCAGCAGCAGCTGGAGGCCGGAGCCAAAAAAGCTGAGCTGATGACCTCGCAGAACAAGGACATCCACGGGACAATGATTGCCTTGGAAAAAGCCGACATCTCCATGCGGCTCATGCTTCAGGTCCGCAACAAGCTCGTCACCGCCTACGAAGAAGTGATGCGCATGCAGGTGTGATCACTTGATCACTTCCTCCAGATAACGCTGCTGGCGCAAGGTTCCCTCACCTTGCTGCCGGTTGCGCTTCATGATGTTCTCCCGAAAGCTCGGGTTGGCTTGGAAATCGTAGTCAAACTTGAGCGGCCGAATCCCCTTCTCCGACCAATACCCCCGTCCTTCTCGTGTCTCCCGTCGGGCCTGCGAGGCCATGCTGGGTCGAGACATCTGCTGAGCCTGCTGCTGCATCTGCGAGAGGCTTTGCTGCAGCTGCCCCAGCGCCTGCTGCGTCCGTTGCGCTCCCTGCATCGCTTCCCCCGGGTTTCCGCTTTCTCCCAACGACTGCTCCGTTTCTTCTGACGCCTGACGCCCTTGCTGCATCAGCGACTCGGCCGACTGTGCCGACATCAGGGAGCGGCTGTCGAGGTTTTCCAGCATCTCCTGCATCCTCCGGATCATCTCGCTGATCTGCTGCTGCATCTGCTCGGCCGTCATCCGCTCCTGAGAGGGCATTTCCGACTGCCCCTGGTGGGGCTGAAGCTGCTGCTGGACCTGCTGCTGCTGCTGCCGGGCCTCCTGAAGCTGCCGCTGCAGTTCCTGAAGCTGCTTCTGGGCTTCGGCAAAGCGCTCATCGTAGTGCTGCTGAAGCTGCTGCTGAAGCTGCTGCTGCTGCTCGTTGAGGGCTGAGAGCATCTGGTTGAGCAGCTCCTGCGCCTCCTGCACGCGGTTCTCTTCGAGCAGCTGCTTGAGGGCTTCCATCAACGTATCCACCGGCACCTCCGGAGGCGCGGCAGCATCTGGTTGCTGGGGCAGAAAAGACGCCAGGTCCTGCTGCTGCTGCAGCATGTCCTGAAGCTGCTGCTCAAACTCGGCCAGCATCTCCAGCACCTGATCCTTCAGGGCCTCATCCGGATTCTGCTTCAGCTCCTCCATCCACTGCTCCAGCGTCTGCAGGTCCTGAAAGGCATCGTCGCTTTCACTGAGCGTGTCCTGCTGCTCCTGCTGCTCCAGCAACAGCCGGAGCCGTTGCCGCAGGTCCCCCATGGTCCGGTGCTCCTCCTGCATCAGCACAAGCTGTTCCGGAGTAGGAGCGCTCTCGGCCCAGAGCGGTGCCGGGGCCACGCTTCCCAGCACCAGGCAAAACCCGGCTCCAGAAGCAAGGAGTTTGCTGAGAATTCCCTTGTTGCTGCGTGCAGTCTTGTGGTATTTTTGTACGTTTTTCATGGCAATCCGGCCTGACTTTTCTAGATTCCAACACAATCAACAGCAATAGCATGAACTGGATGAGAACGCACTACTGTGGCGACTTGCGCGCGGCACAGGTAGGCGACGAAGTCTCTCTGATGGGGTGGTGTCAAACACGTCGCGATCACGGAGGCGTGATCTTTGTCGACCTGCGTGACTACACAGGAGTGTCTCAAGTCGTTTTCAAGATGGAAATCAATGCTGAGGCACACCAGGAGGCCGACCGCATCCGGAACGAATTTGTGCTCGCTGTTCAGGGCAAGGTTGCCCACCGCATTGAAGGCAACGTCAACCCCAAGCTCCCCACAGGCGAGATTGAGGTGCTGGTCGAAACCCTTGAGATCCTCAACCCCTCGCAAACCCTGCCCTATCAGCTGGAGGACCGGAACGAGGTGGACGAGAAGATCCGCCTCGCGTACCGCTTCCTCGACCTGCGGCATCCGGAGTTGCAGCGCAACCTGATGCTGCGCTCTCAGGCCATGCAGATCGTCCGGGGCTACCTCACCGAGCAGCACCGCTTCTTTGAGGTCGAGACCCCCATTCTGACCAAGTCCACTCCGGAAGGCGCTCGCGACTACCTCGTGCCGTCTCGGGTCAACCCCGGCATGTTCTACGCCCTTCCGCAGTCCCCTCAGCTCTTCAAGCAGCTGCTGATGGTCAGTGGCTTCGACCGCTACCTGCAGATTGCCCGCTGCTTCCGCGACGAAGACCTGCGCGGCAACCGGCAGCCCGAATTCACCCAGATCGACCTGGAGCTGAGCTTCACGCAGCCTGAAGAAATCTTCGGCATCATCGAAGGCATGTTTGCCAAGCTCTTCCAGGACACCATTCAGGTGGAAGTGCCCACCCCCTTCCCCCGGATGACCTACCAAGAGGCCATGGACCGCTTTGGCTCCGATGCGCCCGACCTGCGGTTTGGGCTGGAGCTGAAGGACGTTTCAGACATTGCCTCCCAGAGCGAGCTGAAGGTCTTTGGCGACGTCATTGCCAAGGGGGGGCTGGTCAAGGCGATCTGTGTCCCCGGAGGCGCCGAGCTGTCCCGGAAGGACCTGGATGACCTGACTCAGTTTGCCCAGATTTATGGGGCCAAGGGGATGGCGTGGATCAAGCGGAACCCGGACGGGTGGCAGTCGCCCATTGCCAAATTCTTCCCGGAAGCCCTCCAGCAGCAGCTCAATGAGCGGGTCGACCTCAACGTTGGAGACCTGGTGCTGTTCTGCGCCGACACCCCGAAGGTGGTGCATGACACCCTGGGGAACCTCCGCAAGGAGCTCGCCCGCCGGCGAGGACTGATCGATGACAGCGTCTACAAATTTGTCTGGATCACCGACTTCCCACTCTTCGAGTACAGTGAAACAGACAAGCGCTGGACCTCCACGCACCACCCGTTCACCATGCCCAACCTCGACGACCTCGAGCAGCATGCTGAAAGCGACCCTGGAAAGGTCCGCTCCATTGCCTACGACGTGGCCCTCAATGGGGTGGAAGTGGGAGGTGGCAGCATCCGGATCCACCGGCAGGACATCCAGAACCGCGTCTTCCAACTCCTCAAGCTGAGCGAGGAGGAAATTGAGAGCAAATTCGGCTTCCTCATGAAGGCCCTCTCCTTTGGCGCTCCTCCGCACGGAGGCATCGCCCTCGGTTTTGACCGCATCATGATGTTCCTGCTCCAAACCGACTCCATCCGCGACGTCATCGCGTTCCCCAAAACGCAACGGGCTTCCTGCCTGATGACCGATGCCCCTTCCGCTGTCGAGACGGCTCAGCTGGACGAGCTTCACATCCGGGTGAAGGCCTCGGCTCAGTCCGCCAGCTAAGGCGGGACCGGTTAATTTTGTCCCTGAATGCAATTAAGCTTGTGCCTCAGCTGCATTCAGGGAATACTGGTGAATTGCTTTCATCCCGACCCAGTCAACGTTGACTCGACTCCAACCCACTGCCTTGGCTCAGTTCTGAGAGCTTCCTAGACGTCCTTCCTCAAACGGACGCATTCTGGTTCTTCCCTGCCTCAGTGTACCTTCTTGGTTGCAACAGCGGACTCTTCGGTCCCCAAACGGCATGGACAACCGAATCTTGATTCCATCCACTTTGGAGACCAATGACTTTGTTTTCTGACCTTCAGCTGCTGCCTGCTTTGCAGAAAGCGCTGGACGAGCACAATTATCAGGAACCGACCCCGATTCAGGCGCAGGCCATTCCGACCCTGCTTTCCGGGACCGACCTGCTGGGCATTGCTCAGACCGGAACCGGCAAGACCGCCGCCTTTTCCCTGCCGCTGCTGCAGAACCTGATGACGAGCAACCAGAAGCGCCGACCGGGCACTCCGCGGGCGCTGATCCTGGTTCCAACCCGTGAGCTGGCAGTGCAGGTGCACCAGTCCCTGCAAAGCTACGGACGGCACCTGCCGTTGCGCTGCACCGCGATCTTCGGCGGCGTGCGCATGCACAGCCAAACCCGAGCCCTGCAGCAAGGCGTCGATATCCTCGTTGCCACCCCGGGACGCCTCAGCGACCACCTCCGGCAGCAGCACCTGACGCTGGCAGGCGTCGAGATCCTGGTGCTGGACGAAGCCGACCGCATGCTCGACATGGGCTTCCTCCCAGAGATCCGGAACCTCGTTCAGCAGCTTCCGGCGGAGCGTCAGACCATGCTCTTCTCAGCCACCATGCCGGCTCCCATCGCCAAGCTGACCACCGACCTGCTCCACAACCCCACCCGTGTGGAAGTCGCTCCGGAGTCCACCCCCGTGGACCGCATCGACCAACGCCTCTACATGGTGGCCAAGGAGCAGAAGCGGCACCTGCTGCACTCCCTGCTCACGGAATCGGCGGTCACCCGGAGCCTCGTGTTCACCCGGACCAAGATTGGCGCACAGCGGTTGGCGCAGATGCTTCAGAAGCGTGGCATCACTGCAGACGCCATCCACGGCAACCGGACCCAAAGCGCTCGCCAGAAGGCCCTCAAGGACTTCAGCCGCGGACGCCTGCAGGTGCTGGTCGCCACCGATGTCGCTTCCCGCGGCATTGACGTGGACGCCGTTTCTCACGTCTTCAACTACGAGCTTCCGGATGAGCCGGAGAGCTACGTCCACCGCATTGGCCGGACCGCTCGTGGAGGAGCCGAAGGGATCGCCGTGTCGCTCTGTGCCCCAGATGAGCGCAAGAAGCTCCGGGCCATTGAGCACACCCTGCAGCAAAAGCTCGCGGTTCAGGAATGGGACCGGAGTGTGGTGAAGGAGAGTGGCTTCTCGCAGCCTGAAAGCGCCCCGGAATTCCGAGAGTCTCGCCCGGCCCGGCCGGAGCGTGCGGCACGTCCGCAGCCTGAGCGCCCGCGGCGCAACAACCGCAACCACCCGAATTTCCGGGATTCCTACGGCCCGTCTTCCTATGACCGCCCGCGCGAGTCATCTGAGCGAGACGGCTTCCGTGGAAAGAAGCGGTTCCAGTCCGACTACGAAATTCCTCGGGAAACCTTCTACGAGGGTCCGGACCGCAAGCCAAAGAAGCGCAAGCCCCGCTTTGCTGAAGGTGCAGACCGTTCCGGAGCCCCACAGCAGGAAGCTCGCCAGCCCGCCTTCCGGGAAGAGCGATCCGGACGTCCGGATGAGGCACCGCGTCGCAAGAAGCAACGGGTCTACGTGCCCCGGCATCAAGACGCCTCTGCTCGCCGCAAGCCCCGTCGGGAGCAGGAGTCGGGCAACTCTCCGCAGGCGCCCAAAGCCGCCTGACGCCTCCTTCCCTCCGGAGGGTCCGATCAGCTCAGGATTTTCTTGAAGTCGATCACGTTCTTCCGGAGGGCAAAGACCACCGTTGTCAACGCAATGGCCGACGGATACTGATACCGCTGACTCATGTTGGCCAGGATCCGTTCCACAAAGTCCTGGACCTTCGGGTGAACCCGCTCGTAGGTCACCGGGTCGTTGAGCCGATAGAAGAAGGCATTCCGGAGGTGTTCCGGATCAATCTCCTCATCCAGCTTCCGGTGCGAGAGCAGCTGCGCATACTCGCGTGAGAAGCACTTCAGCAACGTGTCCTGACGGGACGCGATGATCGACTTTCCTTCCTCCAGCACCAATTCTTCACTTGCCTGGAAGTCCAGGAACTTCTGTGCGATTTCCTGCCGGAAGCGGTGGGGGTCGGCATGAGGACTCAGCACCTGCTCAATGGACTCCATGTAGCGCTCATCCGGCTCATCGATCTTCTGCCCGGAGCGTGGATCAATGAAGGAAAACCGGGGCACCATCACGTGGGCAAAGGCCTTGTTGCTGGTCGCCCGAGCCAGGAGCGCGTGCTGCAGGTAACGGCGCAGGTCCTGCTCGATCTGCTGCGGATCGCGGTCTACGGTGCAGACGGTGATCTCCTTGCGCAAGATGGTGTGGTACAGCGCCTTCACCACCCGCACCAGCCCACGGAAGTCGCCATAATCGCCCTCCCCTTCGCCAAACTTGAACGCCTCCAGCGCGCGCTCCGGAATCGGCCGACGCTTGTGGAGGTACTGCGAATCCATTTCCAGCCAGTGGTGCAGTTCAGAGCCTTCGCTCATGAGCTTCTTGAGTTGGCTGAGGAAGATGCCCACGTGCACCTTGCGTCCGTCTGAGTTGGCAACGGTGTTGCGCATCACGTTCTGCAACTGCCGGATCGAAATGCCGTTCCGTCCCTCATTCGGGTAGTGCTCTTCCAGCAAGAAGCGCATGAACTCGTCGTCAAGGAGCTTCAGCTGCTCCTCATCAAACAGCCCGCAATTTCTCAGCGAAATCGCATCCGGATGCCGGTCGATGCACTCGGCAAAGCTTTCAGGATCGCTCAGGTCGAGCCCCACCCGCAGTGCTTCATTCCGGAAGGGATGCCAGTGGGGGAGCTTCTGGATGGTGTGAATGGGATCCTCGTTCAATGACGAGAAGATCATCAGCTTTTGCTCCGGAGAGATGCTGAGGTAGAGGTCGATTTTCTCTGGACTCCACTGTGCCGGAAACTTCCGGCGCATCGGTGGAAGCAGCCGGGTCATCACGGAAAAGTAGGCGGCAATCCGGAACAGGTTCGGGTCCACCTCGTACTTCTCCCGGATGTTTGCGAGGTCTCGCCGCAAAATGTCCGTCTCGGAGCTTGCATCCAGCAGGTAGTTGACGGGAACCTTCTCAATGCGGTCGAGCAGTTTGGAAGAGGTGAGTTGCTGGTCCAGCATCTCCATCTCTTCAATGTTGGTGGTCAGGATCACGCTCGTGTCCAGCGCCGTCTGGGTCGATTCCAGCGAAATGCGTCCGCTTCCGAGCAGCATCAGCAGCGGCTTGTACTCGGTCTCCCGGATGCTGTCTCCGCTGGTTCCAAAGGCATCGTGGATGTGCAGGATGCCTCGGTTCGCCCAGATCGTTGCTCCTTCGTAGCTGTAAAACGCCTTTCCCGGCACATGCTCACTGATGATCGCCACGTCTTCGGCAGACAGCTCAAAGGGACGGGTCCGGACCCTCAACTGGCTCATGTCGTCAATGTTGGAGATGCCCTTGGCCTGTGCGCCAGAAAACTCGATCTCCTCAATCCACACGTACTCTTCCAGCAAGTCGTAAAGGGACTTCTCGCGGTTCCGGGGATTGTTGAGCAGGCCTTCCAGGATGTCCAGCGTCCGCTTGTCCAGCGTCGCGCTCTGGAAGAAGGTCGGAATGGCCACCCGTTCCTGTTCGGAGCGCTGCTGGTTCAGGTGGTCAAAAAGCTCCTGACGCGGGCGGCTGAGGGTTCCGTCTTCGCGACGGAGCATGGCAGGAAAGAGCAGGATGGGGCTGTGCCGGAACTCGGAGCGGACCTCCACGGCTCGTCCGGATTGGCCCTCAAAGCGGAAGAAGAAGGAATAGAGGCGCAGGTCTGCCTGCTTGGTGAACTCCTCCACCGACCGGATCAGCAGGTCCACAATGTTCGTTTTCCCGGAAGCGGGAGGGCCAAACAGGATCACCCCTCGGTTCGGCCCCACTTCCTTGTCGGCCGACTCAATGATGTCCAGCATCTGCTTGACGCCAAACTCCTGCCCAAAGACGGCGTTGATGCCCTTGCTGAAGGGGTCCTGAAAGACGTTGTAGGAAAGCACCGGCTCCCCACTCCGAATGAGGATCCGGAAGCCAAAGTGCTTGACGGCTGCAGTGATGAGGGAGGAGGAAGTCTGAAGAAAGTTTTGCGGGTGCTCCAGAAACTCCTGAATGAACTCGGAGAAGTTCAGAGTCCGTTTCCGGTTGAAGCGAAGCAGATCCCGGTAGTTAAAGCCCGTTAGGGACAACTCCGGAACAGAGTGGGCTCGTGCTTGCGGTTCCATCGTAGCTCCTGGGAGAACGGTTAGGCCTGGACCAGCAAGAGGCGCTCAGGACAGGGTCAAGAACCGGAAGGTCCTGGGCTGGTCCAACTTCCACACAGGTTGGGCGCTTGACGTCAAACAAGCAAGCATGGGGCCGTAATGGAAAAGGAAATCAGGGGGTTTGTCCGGAGCCCTCTGCCGGAGTGAGGCGCAAGCGGATCCGCCACGCCAGCACCGGAACCAGGGCCAGGCAGGCAAAGGCGATCACCCCCACCAGCGGCATGCCCTCCAGTCGCCCGTTTTCCATGTGCAAAATGGCAGCACTCCAGAAGCCCCCGAGGCCCATTGTCAGGTTCGAGACGATCATGCTCATCGCCATCAGCCGACCCCGGATTTCGATGCCTGTCAGGTCAGACAGCACCGCCTGCAGTCCCGGCATGCGAATGGAGCCCCCCAGCATGATTCCAAAAAACATGGCCCCGGACCAGGCCGCAGGAATGACTTCCTGAGTGGCCACCACCAGCACCGCTCCCATCAGCAGCGATCCGCCTCCGATCAGACTCAGGCGCAGCCCCTTCTTCAGCAGCCACCCGGCCGACTGGTTGCCCACCAGGCTCCCAATGCCCCCCTGCATGTAAGCGATGCCGATGGCGCTGGCCGACATGCCAAAATTGGCCGTCAGCCAGGCACTGAGGCTGGGAATGAAGCCAAACAGACCAATGAGCATGAAGAACTGCATCGTGAAGACCAGCCGGACTTCCGAGCGCTTCAGGAGCCCCAGCATTTCGCCATACTGCGCCAGAATCTTGCCCAGGGCGCCGGTTGGAATGTTCGGAAGCGTCAGCAGGAATCCCGTTGCGGCGGCCGCCAGCAGCGTAATGACCCCAAAGGCCCAACGCCAGGACGTCGCCTCGGCCAGCCACGACCCCAGCGGCACCCCCACGATCGACGCGATGGTGAAGCCGAGCATGATGTGCGTGATCGCCCGGGAGCGTCCGTTGCCCCGAAACGCGTCTCCGGCATACGCCAGGCAGTTGGGCATGATCGGCCCCGCAAACGCGCCTGACAGCACCCGGAACCAGAGAATCGTGGGGACATCCTGAGCCAGGGCACACCCGAGCGTGGCCAGAGTGAACCCGGCCCCCAGGATCAGCAGCATCCGCTTGCGTCCCAGGCGATCGGAGTAGGGCGCAAAGATAAACGCCGAAATCGCCGCTGCCGCCGGATACACCGACACCAACAGGCCGCTGCGTTCCAGAGCGAGTCCGGTATCTTGAGAGATGTCGGCACTGAGCGGAACCATCACCAGGTGGTCGATCCACGCAGCAAACGTGAGGGCAAAGAGAGGCAGCAGAACCTGCAGGTAGCCCGGCTCACTCAGGGCTTTGGGGGGAGTGGGTGCATTCACCTGAAACTTTTTTGGGCAATTCCTCCCCTAAGGAGGGTTAGGCGTGAACAACCGGAACCGGAGTCAGCGGACGTCGACGCAGCCACCCGGTCACACTGAAGCGGTGGCGGGTCGCAGGGAGCACTTCATGCTCAATCACGTCACTCCGGAAGACCATCAGGGTGCCCATCCGGGGCAACACCTCATCTTCACCGCCGTCGGTGTACAAGCGCAGCTGGCCCCCCTCGGGCTCCGACCAGTCCCGGTTCAGGTACAGGACACAGGAAATGGTCCGCTCAATGGAATCCTGAAAGCGATCGACGTGGCGCTGGTAGCGGGTTCCGGGAGGATAAATCGCGTAGTGGGACTCGAAGTGCTCCAGTCCCAGGAACAGCTCCCGGTTCAGGGACACCCGGAGGGCATTGATCTGCTGCCAGTAACGCTCCTGAGCCGGGCTGAGGGTGTCCGGACTCCACCAGTGAATGAAGTCGCCTCGCGTCTGCTTGCGCCGGATTTCCTGTCCTGCGTGACCAATCCGGGCAGGCCGCAGCTTGCCCGCCTCCCAAAACGCCTGAGCTTCTTGATGCAGCGCCTCCAGGGTGGGCGCCTCCAGAAAGTTCGAAAGCAGGCCCCAGCCACGTTCGGCAAGGGCATCTGCCAGTTCATACCACGATTCCATAACCCGACCGGGAAAAAGAAAACACGCCAAAAGTGCCGTGAATTCCCCGTGAAGGTGGTGGGTTCCGTGGGAAGTCCGTGCAGATTGTCCTGAAAGAAACGCCGGCTCAGCGCGGGGCTGGGATGTCCGGAAGCCCGAGGCAAGGAGGCAGCTTGATGGACCCGTCGGCCTGCTGCCCATTCTCCATCAATGCGATCAGGGTCCGGGACACGGCCACAGCCGTGCCGTTGAGCATGTGCACAAACTGGTTCTTGCCGGTCGCCGCATCCTTGAAGCGGATGTTCAGGCGTCGAGACTGGTAGTCCGTGCAGTTCGAGGTTGAGGTGATCTCGCCCCACTTGCCCCGGCCCGGCATCCACGCCTCCAGGTCGTACTTGCGGTAGGCGGGTCCGCCCAGGTCACCGGTACAGATGTCCAGCACCCGATACGGGATGCCCAGGTCCTGATAGATGCGCTCCTCGATTTCCCGCATCTTTTCGTGCATGGCCTCCGACTGCTCCGGATGCGTGAAGGCAAACATCTCAATCTTGGAGAACTGATGCACGCGGTACAGGCCCCGCGATTCACGCCCTGCCGCGCCGGCTTCGGTCCGGAAGCAGTGCGAGAAGCCCGCATAGAGCAGGGGCAGCTTCTCTTCTGGCAAAATCTGATCGGCCAGCAGCCCCCCGAGGGTGATCTCTGCTGTTGCAATCAGCGAAAGGTCCGAATTCTCCACCGAGTAGATCTGCGTGGAGTCGCCGCGTGGATTGAAGCCAATCCCTTGCAGAATCGACTGCCGAGCCAGATCCGGCGTCATGAAGATCGTGAAGCCTTCCTCCCGCAGCAGGTTGAGGGCATACTGGGCCAGCGCCAGCTCCAGGAAAACCGCCTGGTTCTTGAGGTAGTAAAACTTCTGGCCGGCCACCTTGGCCCCGCCTTCAAAGTCCACCAGGTCCAACGCCTCCATGAGGTCCAGGTGGTCCTTGGGTTCAAAGGCGTATTCCGGAATCGACCCGACGATGCGCAGCTCGCGGTTGTCGTCTTCCGTCTTGCCCACCGGCACCTCCGGATGCGTCAGATTCGGCACCTGCATGAGCAGCTCCTGCCGCTCGGCCTCGGCAGCCTTGTAGGCCTCTTCGCGCTCCTGCTCCTGCGTCCGGAGGCTCTTGGCCTCATCAATGAGGGGCTGCCGCGCTTCCTGCGGCATGGGGCCCTTCATCTGGGCGCTGATCTCATTGCGGCGCTGCCGAATGCCCTCCACTTCCACCTGAAGCTGCCGGACCTGCTCATCCAGAGCCAGCAGGTGGTTGAGGTCGAGGGAGACGTTGCGGGCGTCACAGTTTTGCTGAATCCGCTCCGGTTCATTTCGGATGAGTTTGAGGTCAAGCATGATGGGTCTTAAGCCGGCCGATGGTGGAAGTAAGTCAGGTGTTGCTGCAGCGCCGCAGTGGTGCCCAGCATTTTTGCGTCACTGAGCCGAGGGCCAATGAGCTGCACGCCCACCGGCAATCCCGAGTCCGTTGGTTTGCCCGGAAGAGAAATGGCCGGCGCCTTCGTCAGGTTGGCGAGGACGCTGCAGAGGTCCACCAGGTACATCGCCAGCGGGTCTTCCATCTTTTCGCCAAACCGGAAGGCTGGCGTCGGCGAGACGGGTCCGAGGATGAAGTCAAACTCCTCGAAAAGCTGCTGGGTCTGGGCGGCAATGTAATTCCGGACCTGCGTCGCGCGGCCATAGTACTGATCGTAGTATCCGGAGCTGAGCACAAAGGTCCCCAGCATGATCCGGCGTTTGACCTCAGCGCCAAAGCCTTCCTCGCGGGTGCTCGTGTACACCGAACGGAGGGAGTCGCCCTGCTGCTTGCGGACTCCGTAACGGATGCCGTCAAAGCGCCCCAGGTTGGAGCTGGCTTCAGCAAACGCGATGGTGTAGTACACCGGAATGATGGTGTCCAGAAACTCCAGGTAGCGGTGCTCCACCGTGGCGCCCTGTGCCTTGAGGGTGGCTTCCACCTCCTCAACGGCCGCAATGACTTCCGGAGCAATCGCGTCCTGATTGAGGTACTGCGTGGGCAGGCAGAAGCGGAGGCCGCTCAGGTCCACCGATTCAGCGGGAGCCGCGGGTTCCGGAACCGAGGTGCTGTCCCTGGGGTCGTGTCCGCCAACGACTTCATAAACCAGCTGGCAGTCTTCTGCACTCGGAGCCAACACGCCAATCTGATCAAGGGAAGAACCGTAGGCCACCAGGCCGTAACGGGAAATGGTGCCGTAGGTGGGCTTGAAGCCGGTGACGCCACAGAACGAGGCCGGTTGCCGGACCGAGCCTCCGGTATCGGATCCCAGGGCGGCCCATGCCATGCCTGCCGCCACCGAGGCAGCCGCCCCTCCGCTGCTTCCTCCCGGAACCCGCTCAGCGTCCCACGGATTGCGGCTCAGGCCATAAGCCGAGCTTTCGGTGGAACCGCCCATGGCAAACTCGTCCATGTTGGTGAGTCCAATGATGAGGGCATCTTCAGCCTTCAGGCGAGCCACAGCCGTTGAATGGTAGGGAGAGTGGTACCCTTCCAGCAGCTTGGAGCCACAGGTGATGTCGAGGTCCGGATCCTCAATGCAGATGCAGTCCTTGACCGAAACCGGCACTCCGGCCAGCTTGCCAACCGGCTCCCCGCGGGCGATCCGGGCGTCGAGGGCCCGAGCCTGTTCCAGCAAGCGTTCCCGGGGGATCAAGGCGCGGTAGGCATTCAGCTCCGGGTTTTTCTGCTCAATGCGGTCATAAACTTCGTTCAGAACCGCTTCGGCCTTCCACTCGCCAGACCGAATCTTCCGGATTTTTTCTGCTAGTGATTCGCTCATGCGGAGCCGACTCCCTGCTCGCGTTCCAATTCGGCCACCAGGTCAATGTACTGCTGCTGGGCGTCCTCTGAGGTCACCCCCGCCAGCGCACTCCAGGCGTCAAACTTGGCCCGTCCTTCAAAGTCGGCAAACCCCGGGCGAGTTCCCTGGTTGTCGCCTTCCAGCCCCTGCTTGTAAAGGCCGTACAGTTTCAGCAGCTGCTCGTTTCCCGGGCGTTTGGGGAGGTTCTTGACGCGTTCCGAAGCGTCCTTAAAGTCGTCAACAAGGGCCATGGGGCTCTCCCGTTCAGGTTTTCAGTCAAACCGATAATTTACTAAACCCCCTTGAAGGTTCAATTCATTTCCCCGAGGCCTCCGGCAGGTTTTGCAGTTCCTCCAGAATTTCGGCCTGGTGCTGCCCGCGTTTGGGAATCGGTTGCGGGGTCCACTGGGGACCTTTGGAAAACCGGGGGGCCCGGGCGGTTTGCTGAAATCCATGGGCCGTGACCCAGGTGTCGCGAGCCTGATTCTGAGGATGCCGGGAGGCTTCTTCCGGAGAAAGCACCGGCATCACACAGGCATCGAGTCCGGCAAAGAGGGCTTCCCAATCCTGACGTGGACGGGTGGCAAACAACTCGGCAAGGCGGTCGCTCAACCGTGGCCAGAGGGCTTCGCGGAACTGGTGCTGAAACTCCTCGTCCTCCGCCAGCCCCAGGGTTTCCAGAAACAGCTGGTAAAACTTGGGTTCCAGGCACTGCACACAGAGAAACTGGCCGTCTGCGGTCTGGTACGTCCGGCTCCAGTGCGGACCATCCAAGAGGCTCTTGCCACGCTCCAGAGTGAAGCCCCCGTTGGTCTGCAGAGAAAGCAACAGGTTGAGCATGTGTGAGGAGCCATCCAGAATCGCGGCATCGACAACGGTGCCCTCGCCGGTCTGGCGCGCCCGGAGGATGCCAGACAGCAGGCCGATGACGAGGTAAAGCGACCCGCCACCGACGTCCCCCGCCAGCGTTGGTGGTGAAACCGGAGGCACCCCCGGAGGAGAAGCCAGCGACAGCGCGCCGGAGAGGGCAATGAAGTTCATGTCATGCCCCGCGACCTGAGCCCACGGGCCCTCCTGCCCCCAGCCGGTAATGCGCCCATACACCAGCTGTGGATTGACCGCCTGACACGCATCCGGCCCCAACCCCAGGCGCTCCATGACGCCCGGTCGAAAGCCCTCAATCAAGCCGTCTGCCGTTTTCAGCAGCGCCCGGAGCTGTTCTCGGTCCTGCTCTTGCTTCAAATCCAGAGCAAGGGAGCGTTTGCCACGGTGCAGCAGGTTCTCCTCCGGAATCCCGGGAGTGGGGTGGTGCTGGCGACGTTGCACCAAAATCACATCGGCACCGAGGTCAGCCAGCAGCATTCCGGCAAACGGCCCGGGGCCAATTCCTTCAATTTCAACAACACGAATGCCTGATAGCATCTCTTCTTCTCGGTTTATCTTGGTCAAGCGGAACAATTCACAAGTTTATCGACGATTCAGCAGGGTCGCAAACCAATACTCTCCAGAAGTTTCCCCCATTGCGGAGGCCTCATGAAGCGCCCGCTCTCCTTCCCGCCTCCGGTTCAGGCCGGAGAGACCGTTGCGCTGGTAGCGACCAGCTCGCATCTCGTTTCCGGGAAGGAATCGCGGCTGCAGAAGTCCATTGCCGTTTTGGAATCGTGGGGGCTCCGGGTGAAGTTGGCAGACAACCTCCTCGCCCGGCACCTCTACCTCGCGGGTCCCGACGCCGCCCGCGCCGCCGAGTTTGAGCGACTCTACCTGGACCCCGAAGTCCGGGCGGTGCTGACCCTCCGTGGCGGGTATGGCGCGGCCCGGATGCTTCCGCACCTGAACCCGGAGGCGCTGAAGACGCAGCAGAAGCCGGTGGTGGGCTTCAGTGATGTCACGAGCCTGCTGATTGCGCTGCAGCAGACCTGCGGCATGGTGACCTACCACGGACCCTGCCTGGCCACGGAGCAGTTTCTGGAGGCTCCGGAGGCGTTCGAAACGCAACAGACGCTGCGCCGGTGGCTGTTTCAGGAACGTCCACCAGCGGCCTACGCGGTGGAAGCCTTCCGCGCGGGCACCGCAACGGGAACGCTGGTCGGCGGATGCCTGTCTCTTGTCGTCACCACGCTGGGCACCCCACACGAGCTGGACACCGAGGGGGCCATCCTGTTTCTTGAAGACGTAGGAGAAGAGCCCTACTGCCTGGATCGGATGCTCACCCACCTCAAGAACGCGGGGAAGTTCCGGGGCCTGCGGGGGCTGGTACTGGGACGGTTTCAGGAGTGTGGGCCACCTGAGCGGCTCCGGGCGATGCTGGAGGATGTGCTGGCCGACGTTCCGGGGCCCATCGGCTGGAACCTGCCCTGTGGGCATGGTCCGCTCAACCTGCCGTTGCCGCTGGGCGCATCGGTCGTTTTAGACACGACCCAGGGGCAGCTGCAGTTTCAGCAGGAGGCGCCTTCAGCTTGACCAGTCACAGGCCTGCTGCAGTGCGGGCACCTGCTCCGGAAGCTGAAAGTACGACTGAGCGGTGTGCGCAGCAGAGGGGACCGTGGGAAACAGGCGCAGGTGCTGCTCCTGCATGGTGGTCTGCAGGAGTTGGCTTCCCACAGGAGAACACTGGCTGAGGGTTGCCAGCGCTTGCAGGTGCGGACCCGCTCCCTGAGCAGCTTCTTCCTGAACCCACTCCAGGTTTTCCTGCAGGAAGCTTTCGATCTGGGCGCGTCCGGGCCGATAGAAGTCCTTGGAAGGGTGCCCGTCTTCGCACCCGGAGGTTTCGGAAGAGCGTGCGACCGCCATGGTCGTTCCGGAAGGAATCGACGTCGGAGCTGTGGTCAGGCCCCAGACGGTGTTGGAGTAAGGTGGTTTGGGGCAGCGGTGTCGGGCTTCTGCAGGAGAAGCGCTCCACAGCATCACACCCAGCACCGGGAGCAGCAGGGAGCGCGGTGACATGAGAATGGGTCAGTGTTGCAGGATCTGGCTGAGGAACAGTTTGGTCCGGTCGTTTTGCGGATCATTGAAGAACGCCTCTGGTTCATTTTGCTCAATGATCTCTCCGCCGTCCATAAAAATCACGCGATTGGCCACGGTGCGGGCAAATCCCATCTCGTGGGTCACCACCAGCATGGTCATTCCGGTGCCTGCCAGCTCAATCATCACGTCCAGCACCTCCTTGATCATTTCGGGATCCAGCGCCGACGTCGGCTCGTCAAAGAGCATGATGCGTGGGTTCATGCACAGCGACCGCGCGATGGCCACCCGTTGCTGCTGACCTCCCGAGAGCTGCCCCGGGTACTTGTTGGCCTGGTCCGGAATCTTCACACGCTCCAGGTACTTCATCGCAGTGGCTTCAGCCTCCGCCTTGGGCTGCTTGCGGACCCAGATGGGAGCCAGGGTGCAGTTTTCCAGCACCGTCAGGTGGGGAAAGAGGTTGAAGTGCTGAAACACCATCCCCACCTCGCGGCGGACTTGCTCAATGTGCTTGAGGTCATTGGTCAGCTCAATGCCGTCCACCACAATGTCCCCTTCCTGATGCTCCTCCAGTCGGTTGATGCAGCGGATGAGTGTGGATTTTCCGGATCCGGAAGGCCCGCAGATCACAATCCGCTCTCCGGAGGTCACCTCGAGGTCCACATCTTTGAGGACGTGGAACTGGCCGTACCACTTGTTCATCTTCCGGATTTGAATAACGGGCTTGCCCGTCGGATCAACAGCAGGGGTTGCGGTCATGATGTTTCAGTCAGTTGATGGTGTCGATAAAAGGAACGAGGTCCCTCTGATGCAGAAACCGTTAGCGCTTGTGTCCGGTGTGCAGCTTCGCCTCAATGTAACGGCTGTAGCGCGACATGCCGTAGCAGAAGACGAAGAAGGTCAGGGCCACAAAGACGTATCCCGTCGACGGGACGCTCCGGATGCTCCAGTTGGGGTCGGCAATGGCCGCATTCACCATGCCGAGCAGGTCCAGCAGGCCGATGATCAGCACCAGCGTGGTGTCCTTGAACAGGCCGATGAAGGTGTTCACAATGCCGGGAATCACGGCCTTCAGGGCCTGAGGCAAAATGATCAGGCGCATGGATTTCCAGTAGCTCAAACCGAGGGCGTCTGCCGCTTCGTACTGACCCTTGCCCAGGGACTGCAGGCCCCCCCGCACGACTTCTGCCATGTACGCCGAGGAAAACAGCGCCACCCCGATCAGGGCCCGGAGCAACTGGTCGAAGTTCAGGCCGGTCGGAAAGAAGAGCGGCAGCACGTAGGCGGCCATGAACAGCACGGTGATGAGGGGAACCCCTCGCCAGAACTCGATGAAGACGATGCAGGTCGAACGAATGATGGGCATGTTCGAGCGACGTCCCAGCGCCAGCAAGATGCCCAGCGGCAGTGACGCGATGATGCCCAGCAGGGCCACCACCAGCGTGAGGATGAAGCCCCCCCACTGGCTCGTTTCCACCACAGCCAGCCCGGCAAAGCCGCCATACATGATCGCCCACGCCAGCAGCGGAAAGGGAACCATCATGAAGCCTCCCACCCAGCGGCGTGCGGGTGCGTTCTCCCAGGCGGACCAGAGAATGCCGCCAAACAGGATCAGCAGCACCAGGTCCACTCGCCAGCGTTCAGACTTCTCATAGAAGCCATAGACAAACTGGTCGAAGCGCGTTCCGATGAAGGTCCAGCAGGCAGCATGCGGATTGGCCCGACAGGCCTCGTTGCCTCCGGACCAGACTGCGTTGAAGACGAGCCAGTTCAGGGCGTCCCAGATCAACCAAAATCCGAGCACTCCGAAAATGACCGTCAGCAGGGAGTTGGTCAGGTTGGAAAAGAGGTTCTCCCGAATCCACCCCACCACGCCTACCGTTGTCGGAGGAGCCGGACGGCTCGGTGTGGATTCTTGACGGACGTAGGCGATTGACGATTGATTGCTCATGATTAACGCTCCACCAGGGCCACACGGGAGTTAAACCAGTTCATGAAGGCTGAGGTCAACAGGCTCAGGCTCAGGTACACCGACATGGTAATGGCCAGCGTTTCCAGGGCCTGACCGTTCTGGTTCAGGGCGGTGCCCGCAAACGTGGCCACCAGGTCCGGATACGCGATGGCTGCTGCCAGTGAGGAGTTCTTCGTCAGGTTGAGGTACTGGCTCGTCAGGGGCGGAATGATGATGCGCATGGCCTGCGGGATGATCACCAGCCGCAGGGTCGGGCTCCGGCGCAGTCCCAGCGCATGAGCGGCTTCTGTTTGACCATGGCTGACGGCCTGAATCCCGGCCCGGACGATTTCGGCAATGAAGGATGCGGTGTAGAGAACCAGCGAGAGCGTGACCGCAATGAACTCCGGAATGATGGTGATGCCTCCGGACAGGTTAAAGCGTCCCATCTCTGCAGGAGCATACGAAATCGGCGAGCCCGACAGCAAGAAGACCGCCACCGGGAGCCCCACAATCAGCGCCAGCGCTGCAAGTCCCACGGGGAACTGGGCCCCGGTTGATTCCTGACGCTGCTTCGCCCAGCGCTGGAGGCCGACGGTGACCAGGATTCCTAAAAGCAGCGCCCAAACCGTCCAGCTGAATCCGTCCAGGAAGGTGTAATCCGGAACGGTAATGCCGCGGTTTGAGACGCCAAAGTAAACTTCAGAATTTCGTTCAAAGACTTCTCGAGGCCCAGGAAGGGGCTTGAGAACAGCGGTGTACCAGAAGAGGATCTGCAGCAGCAGCGGCACATTCCGGAACATTTCCACGTAAATCGTCGCCAGCCGAGACACCACCCAGTTGGGGGAAAGTCGCATGACGCCGATGAGAAAGCCCACCAGTGTGGCCAAAAAGATACCGGTCCCTGCCACAAGGAGCGTATTGAGGACCCCCACCACAAACACCCGACCGTAGGTGTCTCCCGGCTCATAAGGGATGAGGGACATGGTGATGCTGAACCCGGCGGTCTCTTCCAGAAAGCCAAAACCCGCCCGAATGTTCCGGGCTTCCATGTTGGCAATCGTGTTGTCAACCAGGCTCCACCCCAGATAAATCAGAAAACCCGCCATCAGCAACTGATACAGGACGGCACGAAACTGAGGATCGTTGATCAATGAGGGAGAGGAGTTGCGAGCAGGCATGAAGGCATTGAGAACGTGGTGAAATCAAGAGGGCGGGAACCCGGCCCCATGAGAGGCCGGGAATGATTTCTGATGCCGATGAATTAGCGGATCGGCGGAGCGTAGATCAGGCCACCCTTCGTCCAAAGAGCGTTCACGCTACCGTCACGGGTCAGCTGAAGCGGAGTGTTGGCGCCCACGTTGCGCTCGTACATCTCGCCGTAGTTGCCCACCTGCTTGATCATGCTGTAGGCCCAGTCAGCAGACACGCCCACCGACTCGTTCAGGTCGCCTTCCACACCCAACAGGCGCTTGATGGAAGGATTGTCGCTGCTGCGCATCTGGTCAACGTTTGCCGAGGTCACTCCGAGCTCTTCGGCATTGATCAGAGCATTCAGCGTCCAGCGTGCCAGGTCGGCCCACTGCGGATCATCCTGACGGACAACGGGTCCGAGCGGCTCCTTGGAGATGATCTCCGGCAGAACCATGTGCTCATCCGGGTTGGTCAGCTTGGTGCGCTGAGCGGCCAGTCCGGAGCGGTCCGTGGTGTAGACGTCACAACGTCCGGCGTCATAGGCGCCCACCACTTCGTCCGCCTTCTCAAAGGCCACCAGCTCAAACTGCATGTTGTTCGAGCGGAAGAAGTCGGTCAGGTTCAGCTCGGTCGTGGTTCCGGTGTTGGTGCAGGCCGAAGCACCGTCCAATTCCCTGGCACTCTTCACGCCGAGGCTCTTGCGCACCATGAAGCCCTGTCCGTCGTAGTAGTTCACTCCCACGAACTCCAGACCCAGCGTCGCGTCACGCTGCATGGTCCAGGTGGTGTTCCGGGCCAGGACGTCCACCTCTCCGGAACGCAGCGCCTCGAAGCGAGCCTTCGCCGAAAGCGGGGTGAACTTCACCTTGGACGAGTCCGCGAACACGGCAGAAGCCATGGCTCGGCAGAAGTCCACGTCCAGTCCAGACCAGTTGCCCTGGTCGTCCGGATTCGAGAACCCGGGCAGGCCCTGGCTCACACCACACTGAATGAATCCCTTGGCTTTCACCGCACCCAGCGTGCCGGAACTGTGGCCGGCCGCCATCGCGACGCCACCCAGCAAGGCTACCGAAATGAAGGACATGAATAATTTTTTCATTACGTCTCTCCTCGTAGAGTTGATAGTAGGACAAATGCCCAATCTTGATTGAAAAAGGCTCTTCAATTGAGCCCTGCTTCCCGATTGAAGTCAAGGTTTGAACGAAAAAAAGTCGATCTCCAACAGGGGTTGGAGGCAGCTCCTTCCCGAATCGCCAATTTTTTTCGTCTTTAATGTAACGAAGTGTCAATTTTGTCGTAAATCACACTTAAAATATTGATTCATCTGGAATCGACGCGATCTTTCCCGCTCAGACGTGTTGGCCGTGGCCCAGTCAGCCGCAGCAATCCAGGGCAGTTGGCGAAGGGCAGAGGCGAGGCGGGCTTCCTCAGATTCAGAGAGGTCCCAAAAGGGCTGATCCCGAACCGTGCCATCGGCTTCCCGGAGGCTCTGAACCTTCCACCCCAGGAAACGCAGGCGTTCGTCAGGCTGCGAGCGAAACAGCAGGCGCAGCCGGAAGAACCGCGGCACGCCCGACAGGCACGCACCAATCTGCAGGACCTGCTCCCCGGACGCCAGTGGCCCTGCCTCGGCAGGAGGAAGCACCAGCGTCGCCTCCGAAAGCTCCAGCTGTCTGGGAAGAAACACCGGCGAGGTGCGTGAAACCAGAGGGGCAAAGGGAATCGTCTGCTGCGTCTGCAGGTCCAGCGCTTCTGTGACCTCCGGAGGCAGGTCTTCTGCCAGCAGGCGGACCACCTCCAAAACGTCCTCCACCCGGTTGTTCCGAGGGCGGGAGAGCGGCTTCCACGGCAAAGCCTCCCGGGCCGCTCCCAGCTCGCGGAGCCAGTCCACGACCTCCTGACGCGTCTGTGCCAGAACGAGGCAAGCCTGTGGCTCTGGAAAGAGCTGATGATGGATGACCTCAAACACCTGGCCGCTCCCAACCTGCCACACCGGGCGCCAGCCCAGAAACGACTGACGCAGCCAGCGCCTCAAGGGACGGTACTGCACCCACTGGTCGTAAAGTGGCTGGGCCTGCAGGGCCAACTCCGGACGCCGCGGCTTGAGCCCTGCCGCAACGTCGGTTGGCCACGGCAGAAACAGCTCGGGCACCTGAAACCCTGCCAGCGTCCGGCGCAAATCGTGAGCCCAGGTATTCGGGGTCCAGGCCACCTCCGGAGCCTCGACAAATGCGACCGGACGCGCTCCAAACTCTTCGTCATCCACCGGCACCACAATCGCCTGAGCCAAATCCGGCAGGTCCAGCAAGGCCCGCTCAACGGTTTCCGGATGCACGTTCTCGCCTCCCGAAATGAACATCGCATCACGGCGTCCCCGGACTTCGAGCACGCCCTCCACGAGCCGCCCGAGGTCTCCGGTTGAGAACCACCCCTCTGCATCAAAAGGCTGCTGCAGCGTGTCTTCTTGCTGGTAGCCCAGAAAACGGGTCGGGCCACGGACCTCAATTTCTCCAGAGCCGTCTTCTGCAAGCGCCTGAACCCGCAACTCCCGTCCCGGGAGCAGGCGAGCCGCCACCTTCCACGCTCCGTTTTCCTGCACCAGCGGCCCGGTTGCGACCTGTGAGGCCATCTCGGTGCTTCCGTAACTGGCCTGCACCGGCAGCCCCAACGCGCCACACCGTTCCAGCAGCGAAGGCGCAACCCCGGCGCCACCAATGAGGATCAGCTTGAGCGTCCGGAGCGCTGCCACGCCTTCCGCGGTGTTCAGCAGGCGCTGCAGCTGGGTTGGAACCAGCGAGACGTGGGTCACTCCCGGAGGAGGCACCACCGTGGAACGCTCCTGTGGCAGGACCATGGTCGCGCCAGCAAGCAGCGTCCGGAACGCAATCGACAGCCCACCAACATGAAACAGCGGAATCGACAGCAGCCAGCGGTCTCCCGGACCCAGCGGCATGACCGCATTGGCTCCGGAGGCATTCCAGAGGAAGTTCCCCAACGACAGCACGGCGGCCTTCGGAGTGCCCGAGCTTCCGGACGTAAACACCACGGTCGCCGGACGCGTCAAATCCAGGTCTGGCAACGGCTCTGAAGCAACGGCGCCCTGCGCCCTCACCGCTCCGGAGGGGATCCAACGAGAGGCGCCGATCTGCTGCTGCAGCTCCTGCCGACGGGATTCCGGAAAAGCCGGATTGAGCGGGGCCACCAGGGCTCCACGCAGCCAGGCGGCCAGCAGGGTCAGGAGCGTGGGAACCGGCTCTGCGGCAACAACGGCCACCCGCTCACCGGCTTGAAGGTTCAGTTCCTCTCCGAGCGCCTGAGCCCGGCGGAGGAAGTGCTGAAACGACCACGACGCATCCGGAGCCTCCAACCAGGGCTCGGTTGCCGTTGCGGCCTGACGCCAGAGATCATCTCCGGGAGCAAGGGGGGCGGGCATGTGATTTTCTTGTCAAGAGGGAGGGGGAGGTCAGTCGTTCCCCATGCCAACCGACTCCAGGACTTCGGCCGGCTGACTGGCAAGGTTTGGCGCCGGAGAGACCTGTTCCGGCTTGGGCAACACGTTGTGGAGGAGCAGCGTCCGCTGAGCAATCTCCCGGAAAGCGGGAGCGGCCGCCTTGCTGCCATAATGCTGAGACTTTTCAGGCTCTTCCACCACCACCAAAATGGTGGCCAGCGGAGACTGGGCGGGCACAAACCCAACGAAGGAGGCCCAGAATCGGTCCTTGGAGTATTCCTTGAGCTTCGTGTCAAAAATCTGGCTGGTCCCCGTCTTGCCGGCCACGTCATAGCCCGGAATGGAGGCATTGGGGGCCGTTCCTCCCGGCTCTGTGACCAGCACCATGGCATCGGTAATCGCCTTGGCCACCGCCTTCGAGACCACCCGGTGGCGCTCTCCGGGACCAAAGTGGTAGGTCTCTTTCTTGTAGGTCAGGTCCTGCACTGACTCGCCCTCAAGGTTCCGGACGTGGGAAACGATGTGCGGCTGCACCCACTCGCCTTCATTCGCAATCGCATTGACCGCCGTGGCAATCTGCAGGGCCGACGTGGTAATGCCCTGTCCAAAGGTGATGTTGGCGTGGTCCACTTCCGTCCAGGTATCCGGAGCGTTGAGCAGTCCGGGGGCTTCTCCGGGCAGTCCGGAGTTCGGACGCTGCCCCATGCCGAAGCTCCTCAGGTACTCATAGAGGCGCTGCTTGGGCAGGAGCATGCCAATCTTGGCGGCACAGATGTTGGAGGACTTTTGGAGGACTTCCGGAACCGTCAGGACGCCGTGCGGGGTGCTGTCGTTGATGATGCGATCGCCCACGCGGTACTTCCCGTTTTCGCAGAAAAACTGCTGGGCCGGGTTCACCACCCCTTCATTGAGCGCGGCAGCCAGGGTGACCACCTTGAGCGTCGAACCCGGGTCGTACCCGAGCGTTACCAGCGGGTTGAGGTGGAACCGGCGGTCGTACTCGGCGTAACGGTTTGGGTCAAAACCGGGATAGGTCGCCATGGCCCACACGGCGCCCGTCCTGGGCTCCAGCACCACGGCAGATCCGCGCTTGGCGCCTGTGGAAAGCACGCTCTTGCGCAACGCCTGCTCTGCAATGTGCTGAATGCGGCTGTCAAGGGTCAGCTGCAGGTCATACTCTTCAGGCTGCACAAGTTCTTGCATCGGCAGTGAACGCCGCTGGGCATCGGCCTCCACAACATACGTCACCTCTTCACCGGCCAACAGCTTCTGGTACTTGGCCTCCAGGCCTTCCAGGCCCTGAATGTCAATGCCGGTGTACCCCAGCACGGCGCCGGCGAGGTTGCCGTTCGGATAAATCCGCCGGTATTCCTGCTGAAAGAACACGCCTTCAAGCTTGAGCGCAGCAACCTTCTGGGCCCGGTCCGGATTCATCTGCCGGTCCAGCCACACAAAGGAACGCGAGGAGCTGAGCTTCTTCTGCAACGTCCCGACAGACTCCCCCAGCACCGGAGCCAGGCGCCGAGCGGTTGCTGCAGGAGAGGAGATGGAAGACGGGTCGGCATAAAGCGAAGGAACCGGAACCGAGACCGCCAGGAAGCGGCCATTGCGGTCAAGGATCTTGCCCCGCCGCGGCTCCAGCTTGACGGTCCGTTGCTGACGGATCCGGGCCTGCTCCACAAAGTAGTCCCCACGCCACACCTGCAGGTAAAAGACCCGGCCCAAAATGGTGAGGAAGCCGAGGCTCAGCATGGCCATCAGGACGAGGAGCCGCAGGTTGAAGCTGTAGACTTTGATGCGGAGCTTATTCACTGGGAGACGATTTCCTCAAGGTAAGCGAACTGGTCCAGTTTCGGTGGCGAGAGGTTCAGGTGCCTGGAGGCAATGCGATCGAGTCGTTGCGGCCGTGTCAGAAACTGCACCTCCACTTCCAGCAGGTCAATGTCTTCCCGGAGCTGGGCCCGCTGGCGTTCGAGGCTTTGCACTTCGTGGGCGATTTCGCGATAATTGGCCCACTGCCACAGGTACCCCACGCATCCGGCGGTAATGAGCACCGACATCAGGACCACAATCTGAACCGACTGGACGGCATTCCAGCAAAAACGCGGCACCAGCTTCCAGCGAAACTGATGATTGAGAACCTTGGGACGTTGCGAGAAGGCGTTCATGACTTCTGATCAAACCACAGCAAAGAAACAAAAAGCAGAGGAACTCCAGTGCCCTGCCGACCGGTCTTCAACTCTTGCACAATCCGTCCCAAACTCAAGTGACGGGCTTGGGTTTCCGCCCCCCTTCCTCGTGGTCCTGGGCGGTCCTACGGCCAGTGGCAAGACGGAGCTGTCGCTGTGGCTGGCCGAGCAGCTCAACGGCGAGATCCTCTGTACCGACTCCATGCAGGTCTACCGTCGGCTCAACATTGGCACCGCCAAGCCCACTCCGGACGAGCAGGCTCAGGTGCCTCATCACCTTCTGGATCAGGTGGATCCGGATGAGTCCTACTCCGCTGGACGCTACGAGCGGGACGCCCAGATCGTGCTGCAGGACCTCACTCGCCGGGGCAAGACCCCGATTCTGGTCGGAGGAACCGGGCTTTACTACCGGGCCCTCATGCACGGCCTGAGCGACATGCCGCAGATTCCGGCAGAAGTCCGGGAACAGGTTCAGGCCTGGCAGGCTGCCGAAGGCACCGTCGGCTGCTGGAACCGCCTGGCCACACGGGATCCACAAAGCGCCGAGGCTCTGCACCCTCATGACACCGCCCGCGTTCTCCGAGCCCTCGAGGTGGTGCTCGCCTCCGGACGGTCCATCTGCGACTTCCGGCAGGCTCAGCCCTTTGCTCCTGCGCGATTCCCCTGCTGGGTCGGGGGCACCGACTTCTCGCGAGACGTGCTTTACGCACGCATCAACCAGCGGGTCCAGCAGATGCTCGAGGCCGGCTGGGTGGAGGAAGTCCAGGCCCTGCTTCAGGACTACCCGCCTGACCTCCCGGCCTTCCGGGCCATCGGTTATGCGGAAATCACCGCCTACCTGAACCAGGACCTGAGTTGGGACGCCCTGGTGTCTCGGATTCAGCAGCGGACCCGTCAGTACGCCAAACGGCAACTCACCTGGTTTCGGCGCGACCCGCAGTTTCAGTGGCACGCCCCCGGAGACCGAGACCGCCTGCTTGCGTCTCTGCTCAAGGCCCGGGACGCCGCCCGTTAGCGCTCCACTTCCTTGGCCGGCACCGGAGGGTCAACCTGCACCACTTCCCAGTGCAGCTCAGGCGCCTCCTGCAGCCGGAGCTGGGTCGTGACCACCACGCCAGAATCCTCCTCTTCCGGGTTTCCAATCCGGACTCGCACATAAGACACCCCTCCTTCTTCCACCCGCAGGTCCAGTTGCAGCTCCGGATCCAGCAGCTTCGGGTGCTCGCTCAAGGCTGCAGCCAGTTCCGGACGGGTGCGGAGTTCCTGCTCAACGGTCTGCAGGGCGGCAGTCTTGCGGGTGCTCGACTCGTTGAGGTGAAACCACGAAAGCGCAAAGAAGGCAAAGAGGATGATGTTGGCGAGCAGTAACCGCCGGAGCACATGCAGCGGATCCGGAACCTCGACCACCACGGTTTCTGCCCAGCGGTCTCCCAGCCGCTGCCCATACCCACGTTTCTTGTAAATGTCCCAAAGCAGCCACACGCCTTCCAGCGGAGCCACCAGCAGCGTCAGGTTCCGGTAAAACGCAGAGAGGACATTCGCCGGTTTGGTCAAGGCCTGGGTCTCTCGTACCGCCAGCCCAAAGAGGAACTTCCCCAAGCCGCGGCCCTTCCAGAGGTCGCGGATGAACAGCAGCAGCAGCAAGGGGCCATAAAGCGCCAGGGCCTCCTGCATCGGGGTGCCCACCGGGCGCAGGTCCCAGTGTTCCGGACGCAGCGCCTGCTCCAGAGTCCGGAGCAGCAGCAGAAAAAAGAAGATGTCCACAATCAGCGCCAGGAGGCGCTTTCCGGGGTCAGCGACACGAAGTCGAGGTGGCGGAGCCGAAGTGGGGTCAGACGGTGCAGGCATGTCAGAGGTGTTGATTCAGAAAAGCAGCCAGGGTGGCAGCAACCGGTTCCGGATCATCCAGATGCAGGTGGTGCTGCCCCGGCAAGACCACGTACTCAATGTTCCGGACCAGCTGCGAACGGTCGCGGATGAGGTCACGCCAGTACTCAAGGGTGGTCTGGGCGGCTTCAAGGGCAAGCACCGGACACTCGATGGCCTTCACAAACGCCCGGACCTGTTCCTCGCTGAAGTAATGCCGAGACTTCACCCGCAGAGCAGAATCGGCTCGCCAGGTGTAGCCCTCCTGACAGCGCTGCACGCCTCGCGACACAAGGGAACGCACCGCCTGTTCCGAGATGCCGCCCACGCCCAAACGCGCCTGCACGGCCTCTTCCAGGGTGGCATAGACGGGTTTTTGCTTCTCGCCCAGCCTGGCTTCCTGACGGATGGAGGTCTTCAGGGTGGTGCAGGCATCCTCCTGCTTTGCGGAGATCGGCCCCAGGCCGTCAATGAGCAAGGCGTGGGTGATGCGTTCTGGAGCCACCGCCGCAATCAGGGTGGCGAGCGCCGCTCCCATGGAGTGCCCAAGGAGCATGAACCGCTCCCAGCCCAGCTGATCGGCAACCTGAAGCATTTCCGGAACCATGTCCACAAAGTGATACGGAATGCCGGGAGGTCGGTGGTCGGAGTAGCCGTGTCCGGGAAGATCAAGCGCTACCACCCGAAGGCGAGGAAGCTCCGGACGGGCCAGCAGGGCAGGCAGGACGCGCTCGAAGGTGGCCGCGTTGTCGAGCCACCCGTGAAAGGCCAGCACGGGAAAGCCGTCAGCCGGGCCCCAGGCTTGAGCCGCCAGAGTCAGGTGAGGCAGGGGGATATTGATTTCTTCAGGCGTCATGTTCGGTCCGCTGCAGAAAGGCCTGAACGGTCTCCCGAAAGGCGTCGGGCTGCTCCGCATGAAGCCAGTGCCCGGCGTCCTTGAGGAGGACCATGCGGTTCTGCGTGAAGCGTTCGTGGATGGCCGCGTGGTACTCCGGCAGGAGGTAGTGGGAACGCGCGCCCCCAATGAAGAGCGTGGGGCGCGGGTAGCTTCCGGAAAACGGAAACTCCAGGATGTCCTTCAGTCCAGCATGCAGGGCCTCCAGGTTCAGGCGCCAGCGCCAGGTGCTTCCCTCCGGTACCAGGTTCTTGAGCAGGAAGGCCCGGATCGTCCACTCCGGAACCGCCTCAGCCAGCAAGCGGTCGGCGTCGCTGCGGGTGAGTCCTTCGCTCACCGGCAGGGCCTGCATTGCCTCAATCAGCTTCCGATGTTCAGACTGGTGCCGGTAGGGAACCGGTGCAATGTCGGCAACCACCAAGCGACGCACGCGGTCCGGATGCGTCAGCGCCAGGGCCATTGCGGTTTTACCGCCCATGCTGTGTCCCAGCACAGTGGGACGTTCCAGCGCCTGGGCATCCAGCCAGGCCCGGACGTCTTCGGCCAACTCGGCGTAGCTCATGCCAGAGGCATGTGGCGAGTTTCCGTGGTTCCGGAGGTCCAGAAGCCACAGCTGGTAGTGATCTGCGAGGCTCTTGGCAAAGGTGCGCCAGTTCTCTCCGGCACCAAACAAACCATGCAGGATCACCAGCGGTGGCCCAGCGCCCAGGGTTTGGTGGTGCAGCACAACGGTCTTCATCGGGAGGACTCCGGGGTCCACTTTCCATCCAGGAAGTCGAGCAGGCCGGAGGTGCCGTCTTCAATCAGGTCCAGAACGTGTTCAAAGCCAGCGGCGCCACCGTAGTACGGATCCGGGACCACCGGGTCGGAGTGGTTGCGGCAGAAGTCGGTCATCATCCGCACCTTGCCATGATCCCGTCCGGATGGATCCAGGGAGAGGATGTCTCGGTAGTTCTGGTCGTCCATGGCCAGGATCCAGTCGAACGTCTGCAGGTCTTCAGGTTGCAGCTGGCGGGCGCGGCTGGTGAGGTCGTATCCTCGCTTGGCCGCATGCTCGCGCATCCGTGGATCAGCGCGTTCGCCAGCATGCCAGCCCCCGGTGCCGGCCGAGTCGCACAGGAACTCGCTGGACCGTCCCTCGCGGCTCACCAGGGCCTGCATCAGGCCTTCTGCCGTGGGAGAGCGGCAGATGTTCCCCAGGCAAACAAACAGTAATTTCGTCATGGGTCTCTTCTTCTTGAAGCCCGATTCCGGACACGGGTGGTCAAACGATCGCACCAAATTTAAACCGTACCGCTCAAACACGCAAAACAGAATGTGCCGGAGTTCCCGAACTCATTCAAAGGTGTCATGGGTGCCCTGGTAGATCTGCCAGAAACGGGGGAGGTAGGTCACGAGGATGTACAGCTCAATGGCGCCTGAAATGAAGTAAAGGGGCAGGAGCACCGCTGCGTAGGGCAGGTCGTCCCAACCCCGGAAGTCGGTGTACAGCTGCAGAAACAGAAGCGTCAGCAGGAGGAAGTTCAGGGCCGTGCCCCACTTCGGAATGCGTTTGGGCGCCACCTTGAAGTAAATCCGCTTCCAGCCAAGGAGGATGGGAATGGACGCCAGCTGGGCCACGTCTCGGATGACCAGCAGGAGGAAGTACACGGGCAGCACGCGGTCCAGAAAGTAAAGGTAGCCAAACAGGCTCAGCGCCACCAATTTGTCTGCCACCGGGTCCAGAATGGCTCCGGAAAACGTCACCTGCCCGGTTGCACGAGCCAGCCGCCCGTCAAGGAAGTCGGACAAAAAAATCCAGCTGGCCAGAACAAACGCTTCCGGAAAGGCTTCCTGCTCCAGCAAAACAAGCAACCCCGGCAGGAGCAGCACCCGGGAGAGCGTCAGGATGTTGGGGAGGTTGAGGGTTGGAAGCAACGCGAGGTTCATGGGAGCCTTTGCCAAATGGAGCGGGTAAGCACGACGCTCGGCACAAGAGATTTCCCTCGGCAGGCGACAGTTTGTATCCGTTAAATTACCAAGGGGCAGCACAAGCTTCTAACTTGTTTCTGCATCCCCGGCACCGTTATCATGGCATTGTTTTTTTCTTATGCCTCCCTACGATTTTGAGTTTTCCCCATGCGTAAGAATCTGGTGCTCCTTTTCCTGTTGCTGGGAACCCTTCTTGGCAGCGGGAGCTTCCTTCAGGCTCAGACGGCAGAAGAGTTTGGGACCATCCTCAACCTCTCGGGTCGGCAGCGCATGCTGTCTCAGAAGATGAGCAAGGAGTTGCTTCAGGTCGCTCTGAACCTCAACACCCCTTCCAGCCTGAAGGCGTTGGAAGGCACTGCCCAGCAGTTTGACCAAATTCTGAAGGGACTGAAAGCAGGAAGTGAAGAGCTGGGGCTGCCTGCTTCCCGGGACTTTGTCATCCTGTTCCAGATCAACATTGTCGAAACCCTCTGGGGCCGCTACCAGACGCTGATCCGGCGAGTCCAGACCACCCAAAAGGTGACCGAAGCGGACATCAATGAAATTGCCACCACCAGCCTGCGCCTGCTCAAGGAGTCGAACCAGCTCGTCACCCTCTTTGAGCTTGCGGCCAAGAACTCCGGACTGCGGACGGACCCCGTGCTTGCCGGCATCATCAACATCGCCGGCCGGCAACGCATGCTGTCTCAGAAGATGAGCAAGGAGCTGTTGCTCATCCACCATGGGGTTCAGGTGGAGGCCAACAAGCTGAACCTGCTGGCAACCGTGACGCTGTTTGACCGGACCCTGAAGGGGCTCATCAACGGTGACAAGATCCTGGGACTTCCTGCCACACAAGACCCTGCCATTCGAGAGCGCCTCCTTGCCGTCCAGACCATCTGGGGACGCCTCTTTCCAGTGGTCGATGCGGCCTCGCGTACTTCCACACAGTCCATTCCGGAAGCGGACCTCCAGGTCCTCCTGAAAGAAAACATTCCGTTGCTCAAAACCATGAACGAAGCAGTCGGCCTCTTTGCGCGCCTGGCTGCAAGTTCCTGATTGTCTGCTCGACCAATGACGCTCAAGACCAAGTTACTGACTGCCGGGACCGGAGTCGCTGCGCTGATGCTGATGGGCCTGGTGCTCTTCAGTTACTTGTTTTCCAACCTTGCGGACGGATTCGAAAAAATTGTCGAACAGTCCCAGCTGACTGAAGAGTCGGCCATGCGGACCATGCAGATTGCCGGGAGGAGCAACGAGGGCACGGCGCAGTTCCAGGAGGAGATGCGTGTGCTGGTGGAAAAGTTCCAGCGGGCGGAGCAGTACATTCAGATCGTGGAGCAGCAGAACCTGGCCCAGGCCGACGAGATTCAAAAGCTCTCCCGACGGCTCACGGCTCTGAGTGACCGAGCCTCCGGAAACCTGGGAACGGAGCTGCAGAACATTGGGGTGCAGGCGCAGCAGATCGAAAACACCTCCCGCCGGGAAGCGCTGGTCTTCCTGGAAGCCGCGACCGAGAACATCCATGAAAGCGCCCGTCTGGCCGAACAGGGGCAGACGCACCTGCAGACCATTGTGCAAGAAGTCAGCGAGGTCAAGCAGCTCAGCGAGCAATCGGACACCACCAGCCACGCCATTAACCTTGCGGCGCTCGACTTCCAGGCCAGCCTCGAGTCTTACCTGTGGCTCATGATCATCCTGGTCGGTGGTGCAGCGCTCTTCCTGATCGTCGCCGTCTGGTGGTTCTCGGAAAACATTTCTCGCACCATCCGGGACGTGACCCAGCGGCTGATGGAGTTGGCCGAGCAGACCAATTCCGAGTCCGGAAGCGTCTCTTCGTTCAGCCAGTCCCTTGCCGAAGACTCGAGCCACCAGGCCGCCAGCCTGGAAGAAACCTCCTCGGCGATGGAGGAGGTGGACGGGCAGATCAAGTCCAACCGGGATAACGCCAAGCAGGCGCTGAAGGAGGTCAACGCCATGGTGACCGCGGTGCAGCACACCGCAGAGAACGCCCGAGTGACGGCGGAAATGTCGCAATCGGCTCGCCGACTTGTGGAGTCTGGCGCCAATGAAATGCAGGTGATGGCGCACTCCATGAACGCCCTCAAGGAAAGCAGCGAAGAGATTGCCAGCATCATTGAGGTCATCAACGACATCACTCACCAGACCAAGATGCTCTCCACCAACGCGGCCATTGAGGCGGCTCGTGCCGGTGAACACGGGAAGGGATTTGCCGTGGTCGCTGACGAAGTCTCCAAGCTGGCTGAAAACTCCCGGCAGGCTGCCCGCGAGATTGCCGAGCTGATCCGTGCCAGCACCGAGCGGACGGAGGTCAGCAATCAAAAAGCGCTTGAAGGCGAACAGACGTTGCGGAAGATCCTCGAAGAGTTCCGGAAGCTCGATGAGCTGGTCAACGACATCAGCCACGCCTCAATTGGCCAAAAGGGACAGATCGAGGCCCTGCAGTCCCTGGTCTCCGGAATCGACTCGGCCTCCGAGCAGCAGGCCAAGGGGGTGGATGAAGTCACCCGCGCCGTGGTCCTCATGAGCCGCCTGACTCAGAGCACGGCTGCCAGTGCCGAAGAGTCGTTCGGCTCCTCCCGGGGCCTCATGAACATTGCAGACACCCTCCAGCAGCAGGTCAGCCGCCTGGCGCAGATGGTCGGCCTCCGAGCAAAGGGATCCCGAGACACCCTGCTTCTGTCGAACAACTCCTCGCCTCAGAAGTCCTTGAACACGGAACTCTGGCAGTAGGAGCCGTCTTCACAGGACCCTCGCAATGAAGGGCAGCGTGTTTCAGGTGAGGGCCCTGGCCGTCTTCAGGGGTGTTCATCGGAGGCGTTCCTGATAGGGTATTGAGGTGAGTCTTTTTGGAGACCCCTTCCCCTCATCCCCGATCAGGACGTTTAAGATGATTACCCTTTACACCGCTCCCACTCCCAACGGCCACAAGGTGTCCATCGCCTTGGAAGAGTTGGGCCTGCCCTATGACATGGTCGTCTTCGACCTCATGTCCCTGGACCAAAAGAAACCGGAATTCCTGGCCCTGAATCCCAACGGTCGCATTCCGACCATTGTGGATCACGACAACGAGGACTTTGTTGTCATTGAGTCCGGAGCCATCTTGATTTACCTTGCTGAGAAAACGGGGAAGCTCCTTCCGCAGAACCCGAAGCAGCGCTCCGAGGCCTTGCAGTGGCTCATGTTTCAGATGGGAGGCGTGGGGCCCATGCAGGGGCAGGCACACGTGTTCTACCGGTATGCGCCCGAGAAGATTCCGTATGCCATTGAGCGCTACCAGAAGGAAACCCGGCGGCTCTATGAGGTGCTGAACACCCGGTTGGAAGGACGCGAGTACCTGGCTGACGAGTACTCCATTGCCGACATTGCCACCTGGCCGTGGGTCCGAATTCACGAGTGGGCTGGCCTGGAGACGGCAGACCTTCCGCACCTCTCACGCTGGATGGAAGCGATGGCCGCTCGTCCGGCGTGTCAAACGGGCATCCTCAAGCCCCAGCGTGAAGACGAGCGCCCGCAAAGGAACGTCGCTGAATTTGCGAAAAAGGTCCTCGTTTAACGGGACGGCTCATGAAGCCAACGGGCGTGTTCCGGCGCCCGTTTGGTTCGCGACCACTCTTCCAGCATCTCCCACTTCACCTCATCCAGCCGCGTGTTCATCTCCGGAGTATCGGTGTTGCACGCCAGCTCCAGCCGTAACCCGTTCGGGTCAAAGAAGTAAATCGACTGAAAGAGCTTGTGGTCCGTTGGGCCCACCACCTCAATGCCGTCGGCCTCCAAACGTGCCTTGACGCGCAGCAGCGTCTCAACCGAATCCACCTGCATGGCAAAGTGCTGAACCCACTTTGGAGTGTTCGGATCCCGCCCCATCGGAGGCTGGGTGGGCAGCTCAAAGAAGGCCAGGATGTTGCCGTCTCCAGCCTTGAGGAAGATGTGCATGTACGGGTCCGGCTCCTTGGTCGAGGGGACCTCATTCTCGGCAATGGCCAGGACGAACTCCATGTCGAGGTACTTCTGGTACCACTCGACCGTCTCTTTGGCATCGTGGCACCGGTACGCCACATGATGAATCTTTTGGATCATCGGTTTCTCCCACAAAATCGTTGCACAGGCTTCGGCTGTCACAGCCCCCGACGGGCCACCTGCAAGGCCTCCCGCAGCACCTCCAGGTCCCCAATGTGATTGGAGAGCAGCAGCACCAGCCGCGCGTTCAGAGCCGTGCTCTGCTCCTCGCTCAAGCCCTGATGCGCGTCAATCAGAGCCTCATAAAAATTATCCCCCGGCAGGTAGGCCGAGGTTTGGGAGGATTCGTGGTAATGCGGTTCCGTAATCAGAGGCATGGTGATTCTCTAGTGACAGGTCGCAGTGGCGAGGGCCGCTTCGATGGCGTCCCGCTCAAAGACACGCCAGCGGGCCGCCACATGCTGATCCGGACGAATCAGGTACGTGGTTCCCGGGCGCCCCTCGTAGCGCTCCAGCACAAACCCAGAGGGGTCGCGCAGCGCAATCACGCCTTCCGGAGGATCATGGATTGGGTTGATGAGCACAACTCGAACCGGAAAGGGGGCCGCACGGAGGCTCTGCAGATCCGCTGCTGCCAGCGGCGCCTCCGGGTCATCAAAGTAAAGAAGGCGGAACTCCGGACCAAAGTGCTGGAGCAACCAGGACGGCTGATCGTTCCAGGTAACGGGCGCATCCTCCATGGGCATCCCTGGCGCCATGGGGCCTCCTTCTGGCAGAGCATCCGGGGCATTGAGCGTCGAGTTCCGCAAAAACGCCGGAAGGGACAGGCGTCCGGAGTTGACCAACCGGCGGGCAAAGGCATGCTCCTCCGCCAGATCCAGCACCGCATCCCGGAAGACCTGCTCCATGGGCGTCTTCGGGGTCATGAAGTTGGTGGACCGGCTGGAGTTCCGCAGGTTCTCATCAGCCGCATGGGTCCGCTCTTCGTTGTAAGTCTCCAGCAGCGCCTCCGGAGCCTGGCCGGCCAGCACCGCCGCGAGCTTCCACACCAGGTTGTCCACATCCTGAATGCCCCCGTTTCCTCCACGTGCGCCGAAAGGTGAGACGATGTGCGCCGAGTCTCCCACAAACAGCACGCGCCCATGAACAAACCGCTCCATGCGCCGGCACTGGAAGGTGTAGACAGACACCCAGTCCAGCTCAAAGGGTCGGTGGTCGACCGCCGCCTGAATGCGGGGAATGACGCGCTCCGGACGCTTTTCCTCCTCCGGATCCGCCTCCCAGCCCAGCTGCAGGTCGATGCGGTAAATGTGATCGGGTTGCTTGTGCAACAGCGCGGACTGTCCGGAATGAAAGGGCGGCTCAAACCAGAACCAACGCTCGGAAGGAAAGTCGGCCTGCATCTCCACATCGGCAATGAGGAATCGTTCCTCAAAGACCTGCCCATCGAACTCAAGCCCCATCATGTCTCTGATCGACGACTTGGCGCCATCGCAGGCGAGGACGTAATCCGCGTGCAGCGCGTAGGCGCCATCTGGTGTTTCCACCGTCAACTCGACGCCATCCGCTTCCGGCTTCAGGCCCGTGACCCTGTTTTTCCAGCGCAGCTCAATCGTTTCCGGAAAGCCTCCAGCACGTTCCACAAGGTACTGCTCCACGTAATACTGCTGCAGGTTGATGAACGCCGGCATCTTGTGCCCCTCTTCCGGAAGCAGGTCGAAGCTCCAGATTTCGCGGTCGCGGTGAAAGAGGCGTCCGACTTTCCAGGTCACGCCCTTCTCCACCATGCGTTCCCCAATGCCCAGGCGGTCGCAGATTTCGAGGGTCCGCTTCGACCAGCAGATGGCGCGGCTTCCCACCGAGACCACATTGTTGTCGTCAAGCACCACACTCTCGACCCCCCGGAGGGCCAGGTCAATGGCAGCTGCCAGCCCAACGGGTCCAGCGCCAACGATGGCAACCGGCCAGCGACGTCCGGAACCTCCGGACCGCTCCGGAGGCGACGTGTAGGGAAACGGCTCGTAGGCGTAACGGGGCATGGCTCAGTCTTGCAAGGAAGCCCACATTTGCTGGTCACGCTCAGCCGTCCAGATGCGCGGGTGATCCAGTCCGGACGCCTCATCGTAGGCCCGGGCCACATTGAACGGCAGGCAGTGCTCATAGATGGCAAAGCTGGAGTACTTGGGGTCACAGACCTCCCGGCACATCGCCATTGCGTCCTTGAGGGAGCGTCCCTGCGCGGCCGCGGCCGCCACCGGAGCGTAGGTGTCGTTGAGGAAGTTTTGGGTGAGGTGAATCGCCTCTTCCACGGCATCCGGAGTCGTCAGCGCATCGCCACGTCCCGGCACAAGTGCCTTGGGCTGGAACGCCCGGAGCTTGCCAATGGTGAGGGGCCAGTCTGTGAAGTGCGCGTCGCCACAGTAACACGCGGAGTGGAACTCGACGGTGTCTCCGGAAAACATCACCCCGGCATCGGGCACCCACACCACCGTGTCGCCTGCCGTGTGAGCACGCCCCAGGTGCATGATCTCCACCCGACGCTTGCCGAGGTACACCGTCATCTTGTTGCTGAAGGTCAGGGTGGGCCAGGTCAGTCCCGGAATCGACTCTGCCGCCTGAAAGAGCCGGGGGAAGCGTCCATACTCGCTGTCCCAGTCTTCCTGCCCGCGTTCCACAATGAGCGAACGAGTGGCTGCCGAGGCAATGATCTGCTGAGGCTGGTACGCGGCAGCACCCAGCACCCGGACCGCATGGTAGTGACTGAGGACCACATACTGGACCGGCTTGTCGGTGACTTCCCGGATGTACTGCAGCACCTGCTGAGCCATTGCCGGTGTGGCCTGTGTGTCGATCACCATCACCGAGTCCTCCCCAACGATCACGCCGGTGTTCGGGTCACCTTCCGCGGTGAAGGCATACAGCCCCTCTCCCAGCTGCGTAAAGCTGATGTTCTTGGCTTCAGTGTCTCCAACAGAGGCAAAGGCTTTGGAAGTCATGCAGGTACTCCGGTAAGGGTGGACTCATGAGGTGCGGGATCGCGTCAGCGGGGCTGGACCTCTTGTTCAATGACGCCAAAAATACTGGCTCCGGACGTGTTCCGCATCTCAATGCGCACACGGTCTCCGAAGCTCATGAACGGGGTTTTCACGGCCCCATGAAGAATTGTTTCAACCATCCGGACCTCCGCCAAACACGAATACCCCACGCCTCCGTCTCGAATGGGACGTCCGGGGCCTCCGTCGGCATCTCGGTTGGAGACGGTTCCCGAGCCAATCAGGGTTCCTGCTCCAAGGGCACGGGTCCGAGCGGCATGAGCCACCAGCTGCGGAAAGCTGAAGGTCATGTCCACCCCGGCGTTGGCACGCCCAAACGGCTCGTTGTTGTAGGTCACTTCCAGCGGGAGGTGCACCTTGCCACCGTCCCAGGCGTCTCCCAGCTCATCTGGGGTCACAAACACAGGAGCAAAGGCAGAGGAGGGCTTGGACTGGAAGAAGCCAAACCCCTTGCCCAGCTCATTGGGAATGAGGTTCCGGAGGGAGACGTCGTTGACCAGCCCCACCAGCAGGATCCGGCCCTGAGCCTCTTCTGGCGTCACGCCTGCCGGAACGTCGTGTGTCACCACAACCACCTCGGCTTCAAAGTCGATCCCCCATTCCGGATCGGCCATCGTGATCGGCTCACACGGCCCCAGAAAGGTATCGGAGCCGCCCTGGTACATCAGCGGGTCATGCCAGAAGCTCTCGGGCATCTCGGCCCCACGCGCCTTGCGGACCAACTCCACGTGGTTGACGTAGGCAGAGCCATCGGCCCACTGGTACGCCCGGGGAAGCGGAGCCAGGCACTCCTGCGGACGGAACTCCAGCGCCTGTGCCAGCTGTCCCACGTTGAGGCGTTCCGAGACTTCCCGGAGGCGGCGAGAGACGTGGTCCCACTCGTCCAGCGCCTGCTGGAGCGTGGTTGCCAGCTCCGGAACCGTCACGCAGCGGCTGAGGTCTCGGGACACAACAGCAAGTTGGCCGTCTCGGCTTCCGTTCGGGAGAGTGGCAAGCTTCATGGGAGGTTCCGTACCGGAATCAGGTTGCAGGCGGAGGGGTAAGGGGAAAGGTGGCAGAGCGGTTCAGGTGCCGTGATTCTCGTTTTCCCCCAACCGGTTGTCAAGAAAAATCCGGGAGGTCTGCCCCCCGGCCGAGTGCACTCCCTGGCTCACTCCTTGAGGAGGAATCCCTGGCTGGCCGCAATCATCCAATCCGGATCCTGGCTGCCACACAGCTCTCGGATGGAGTGCATGGAAAGCTGCGCCAGGCCGACATCAACCGTGGGCACCCCCAGCTCAGCAGACACCATTGGTCCAATCGTGCTGCCGCAGGCGAGGTCCGTCCGGTTGACAAACTTCTGCACCGGAATGTGCCGTTGCTGGCAGATCTGCTCAAAGAGGGCCTCGGTGGCGCCATCGGTGGCATAGCGTCCCTGAGCATTGATCTTGATCACCGGGCCAGCGTTCATCTGCGGAAAGTGCTGGGCGTCATGCCGCTCCGGGTAGTTGGGGTGGAGGGCGTGAGCCATGTCGGCAGAAAGCAGCACCGAGCGCGCCAGCGCCGTTTCCTCGGCTTGAGCCAGTCCGGAATCCTGAGCCAGGCGCCGGACCATGGATTTGAGAAATGACGACGCGGCGCCCTTGACCGTTTCGCTCCCGATTTCCTCATGGTCGAAGCACGCGAGGACCCGGGTGTGGGGCACCGCTTGCTGCCGGTCTCGCAGCAGCGCCTCCAGGCCACAGAAGCACGAACAAAGGTTGTCCAGCCGGGGAGCCGACAGAAACTCATCCTGCTCTCCCAGCAGGCTGCCCGGCTGCGTGTCAAACAGGCTCAGCTCATGGCTCAGAATGGATTCTCGCCGGAGCCCCAGCTCCTGAGCCAGGAAGGCTTCCAGGGACTCGGTTTCTGCCAGCCGCCCCTGCAGGCCAAAAACGGGAGGCAGGTGGTTCTGGGCGTTGAGCACCAGCCCCTTTTCGTTGACCTCCCGGTTGAGGTGAATTGCCAGAAGCGGAATGCGGAGCAGCGGCCGATCCACCCGGATCAGCGTGGACTGCACGGCTCCGGAGTCGTCTCGGTAGTGAACGCGTCCTGCCAGCGCGAGGTCCCGATCGGCCCAGCTGGAAAGCAACACCCCGCCATACACCTCCACTCCGAGCTGACGGTAGCCGTGCTGACGAAGGTCCGGAAGGGGCTTCAGGCGCAGGTTCGGACTGTCGGTGTGTGCGCCAAAGATCCGGAAGCCGTGCTGCGCGATGGCGCCCGTTCCCTGAATCCAGGCAATCAGGCTGGAGCCTCCGCGGATGACAAAGTAGGCCCGCCCAGGCTGGAGGTGCCAGGCGTCGGTTTCGTTCAGCTCGCGGAATCCGGAGTCGGCAAGGCGTGACCGCAGGCTTTCCACCGCATGAAACGGTGTGGGAGCGGAGTCAATGAAGCGGAGGAGGCTGTGGCTGGTTTCAGCAGGCATGGCAGATGGTTCGGTTCAGAAGATTACTTTCCGGACCTCAGTTGCCCCTCTTCGCCAGAAAGCAGGCGTGCAATGTTGGAGCGGTGCTTGTAGATGAGCAGTCCCGACAGGGCACTGAGGAGGAGGAGTCGAGAGGTGGAAGAGTCGTCTCCCACCAACCCGGGCAGGGTCGCCGTCCAGAGTGGCAGGGTTGCCAGCATGGTCAAGGCGGCCAGGCTGGAGATGCGTTTCCAGAGAAACATCCCCACCCACACCGCGGCCGCGGCGAGTCCGGTGGGCAGGTGGAGCGCAGCCAGCACGCCAAACAGCGTCGAGACGCCCTTGCCGCCCTTGCCCTTGAGAAAGAGGGAGAACACGTGGCCACACACCGCCGTTACCGCAACCAGCGACAGCCAGAAGTCCCGGTCGGTCCATTCGAGTTCCGGGCTCAGCCACGCATCGGCCAGCAGCACCGCAACCGTTCCCTTGGCAAAATCGAGGAGGAAGGTCAGGATGCCGGGAGTCTTGCCACCAACGCGCATGACGTTGGTCATGCCAATGTTGCCGCTGCCCTGACTGCGGATGTCGATGCCAAGGAGGTAGCGGCTGATGAGCAGGCCGAAGGGAATGCTGCCCAGGAAGAAGGCCAGGACCAGCAGAAAGAGTTCTGTCATGAGGTCACCATGCAGACTTCTTGCGAGACTTTGCGGCTTCGATGCCCTGCTCCCGGATGAGCTGCAGCAGCTCCCGGTCGTCTCGGTGCTTGATCAGCGTTTGGGCCCCGCGGAGCTGCTCAATGTCCTGAAGGTCCCGGACTTCCTGCTGCACGAGGTAGGCGATCCAGTCCAGGATTTCACTGGTAGAGGGGTTGCGGGTGAGGCCCAGGTCGCGGAGCTGGTAGAAGATCTGCAGCGCTGCATCCACCAGCTGAGCCTGAGCCTGCGGGTGGTGCATCCGGATGATGTCGCGCATCCGGTCTGGAGGAGGAAACTCAATGTACGCGTAGACGCACCGGCGGACAAACGGCGCCGGGAGGTCCTGCTCATGATTCGAGGTAATCACAATAACCGGCATCTCTCCGGGACCGCAGGCGATGACCTGTCCGGTTTCCGGAACCACAATCCGCCGTTCCGAAAGCAGAAACAGCAGGTTGTTGGGAAGCTCCCGGGGCGCCTTGTCGATTTCATCCAGCAGCAGCACCGACCCGGGGGTGGAGAAGGCGCGGGCCAGCGGTCCGAGGTGGACGTACTGCTCCAGCTCATCGACCCGGCGTCCACCGGTTTCGATGTGCATGTCAATGCCTGCCTGCTTCATCTGGGCATTGGCAATGGCGGCCTGTGCGTCCATCAGGCGCTGCACCTCGTCAAAGCGGGAGACGAGCTGCGAGACCTTGCTTTCGGAGGTGATGGGGACTTCGAAGAGGGGAGCGTTGGTTGCGGCAGCAAACTCCTGGGCCAGCTTGGTCTTGCCGGTCCCCGGCTCGCCTTCCAGCAGAAGAGGCTTTTCCAGCATCCGGGCGATGTGGAAGGCCTCTTCCAGTTTGGGGTCCAGGAGGTAGGTGGAGGTTCCGCTGAAGCTGGAGGACATCAGAGCTTGCTTTGAAGTTCAGAAACGAGTTCCTGTGGGCTCATCTCCGGCATGTCGTCCCAGTCCATCAGGTTGAAGAGGTGCTGGCGGAGCTTCCCGCGGGAGAGGCCTCGCTTCTGCCACTCTTCAAAGACTTCTTCCTGATCAGCTGAGACGGGCCCACCGGACAGATCTTTACGCAGGAGGAATTTTACTGCGCTGTCCGGGTGTTGTCGAAGAAAATTTTCATGGGACTCGTCTGTGATGCGCCCCTTGCCGTTGACGACATCCGACTCATCGGCGTCCAGTGCATCCATGGAGAAGCTGGATTCGCCGTAGTCCTCCAGTTGTGGAGAGAGGTCCACATCCGGGGTCAGCTCAAAGCCCAGCTCTGCGGCCTCATCAATCGGCTCGGCCGGTTGCTGCATGTTCGGCGCCGGCATGGTGCCCTGCGGACCGCCCATGGGTCCACCCATCGGACCTCCAAACGGCGAGGCGCTCAAGCGGCGCTGCAGCTGCTGCGGGCTGGGGATGAGGATCACAAACGCAATCAGCAAGATGGCAACGGCAAAGACTCCGGAGTAGATCAGCCCATTGACGTAGAGGTCATACTTCCCCTTGTCGTAGTAATAGGTCGTGACGTTCATGCCCTGGTAGGTCATGAAACTGACCTGCGACATGCCGTTGTAGCAGTAATAGGCCCCAAAAATGGTGGCCCCCAGGCTTCCCAACACCGCGACCACGTAGGCGTTGAGGTATTGAATCGGTGGCATACTCCCTCATTCCTTGAAGGCGGTTGTGTCATGAGCTGGCACCAGCTGGCGTCAAGCCCCGGTGGCCCACTCATGCGTTCTTTCCCGGCGACTGAACGTGTTCAGCGGCCGAGAACCTCATGAAAATCAGATGGTTTGTGCAAGAACACACCATCACGCGTGCAGGCGGCAACCGCCGGTTCCTGTACGCGGTGGCGTCCGTCTCGGAGACGGATCCGGTTAATTCGTCGTAAAGAGGTTGCCGTACTGCTCGCGGTAGACCGAAACCAGCGCGGTTCCTTCCTCGTCGGGCATGTTCCGTCGGATCACCTGCACCAGCTGGCGGTTCGCATCCTCCAGGTTGCGCATGGCGTTGTAATGCGAAACACGACGGTCCCAGCACTTGGCGACCCCACGGGCGGTCAGGACCGAGTCCACGCTCGCGTAGTACGCCTGATACAGCCGATGGTCGTTCCGCTCGTCGTAGAAGACGGCCAACCCCGTCTTTGCCTCATTGTGAAGCAGGAAGGCGTGGTCCATGACCCGATCGGCACAAGGCGTCCGAGCCACCGCCGCATCGGTGTTCAGGTTGGGAAGGGCCGAGCAGCTGCTCAACAGCACACTGAACGCCCCAAGCAAGAGGGAAAGCGTTGGGAATTTCATAGCCGAAACATCGAAAATTGGGCAATCCCGGAATTTGACCTTTCCGGACTATCTTCTGTTTCGGCAGATGAGAGAAAAACTTTAGGAAAAAATGAGGGAGGGGGCCGACCGGCCCCTGCCAGGAAGCAGGGAGCCGAAGACGGACAGAGGGGGGTTACTTCTTGTTGTTTTCCAAACGGTTCAGAGCCGTGAGGATCTTCAGCTGCAGCCGGTTGTAGCGCGGATTGACCGTGACCGCCGCATCAATGGACTTCTTGGCCAGCTTGAGGATCTCCTTGGCGCCTTCCTTGGTTGCCCGGATCAGCTCACGGTTCTGGAAGGCAAAGTACGCCACTTGAGCAAACTCCGCCAGCACCGGAAGGTCGCTGCGGTGCGGCTCGCTGGTGGAAGTCCGGCGCAGGGCCTTGCGGTACGCGACAATGGCTTTGTTGAAGGTGGGGCCAATCGAGTTCCGGACCGAGTTGTCTCCGCACTGCAGGCGCAGCATCATCAGCCGGACGGCCTGCATGTGGATCCGGGCTTCCATGAGGAACGGCACCGGGATCTTGCTCTCCACCCCCTGCAGCTTGCCCGCGAGCTTGAGTCCAAGGGAGTGCAGGAAGGGAATGTAGCGGGCCACATCGAGGACGGCATAGCTCTTCCGGAGCAGGAGCTTGCGCTTGTTGTAGGTCTGACCCACCTCCGAATTTCCGAGGAACTGCATCACGGCGCCGTGACGCGAGGAAAGCTGGTCCAGCTCATCCAGGTTGATCGGCATGGACATCGACGCCCGGATGTCCTCATCGAGGCTCTTGGTCATTTCCTGCATGCTCAGCCCCATCTTGATCTCCTGGATCATCATCGCGTCTTCCTCACTCTCTGGCACCTTGTCGGCACTGATGAGGGACTCGGTCGAGATGCGGTCCACATTGACATTCTTGAGCTGGGCGGAGCGGACGAGCAGCAGCTGCTTCTTGTGCGTTTGGATGACGCGGCTGAGGTAGATTCGGTACGCCTGCCCGGCCAGCTGCATGGCCGCTGGGGTGATGTCTCCCAGGTAAATGGGCAACGCCGCCTGGACCATCAGGTTCCGGTACACCTCCAGCTCGTGCTCCTTGCGGATCTGCAGGAACCCCCGGATGAGCTGAACCCGCGCATTGGTCAGGGTGGGGTCCTTGCTCAGCTCCGCCACTTCCTTGTTGAGCTGGGGCGCCACCAGATCGCCCAGAATGGCCCCATTGATGTGTCCGCCACTTCCGTCCTTGCCGTCTCCTCCCGTGATGGACTTGCGCATCTTGAGGAGAAAGGTGGACTTGCTCTGCTTCTTGATGTCCTCGGTGGCCAGAATGATCTGACGCGTGACCCCTTTGAAGTCGAAGTTGACTGGTCCGGAAGGGCCTTCTCCTTTCCCGATGACCCGTCCGCGGGCAGCGGCCGCTTGTTGTGCAATGAGTTCGTCCTTGTTCATTTCAGCTTTTCAGTGCCTTCAAGTGTGAGCGAGCAGTGGCGCCGGCAGAAAATGCCTCTCATTAGGTACCAGATCATGTGAAAAAACGGAACAGGATTCCCTGTACGGAGGCCGAAAGGCGGCGGAATCTTCCTGAACAGGCGGCCTTGGGGTCCAAGTAGAAGGCACGCACCAGAATTGCGCAAGTTTTACGCCATTCACCCTTCCGGAGGCGGGGCAGCGGTGGGGTTCGGATCGGGAGCCCAGTCTTCCCGCTGCTGATCCATCCACTCTCCAACAAAGAGCTGCTGGGCTTCCGGCATGGCGTAACGCGAATCCAGAATGAACCGATCCAGAAAGGGAACCACCTGAAGCAGGAAGTGATCGCGCCAGCGTTCCGCTGCAGCCAAGCGGGCGTCATAGCGGAGCGCTCCCACACCAAGCTGACGATTGAACGAGAAGTGCGCCATCTGGTACCCCGGCGCAATCACGGTCAGCTGCAGCTGAGACGCCCGGAGGTCAAAGCCGGTCTGAAAGAAGCCGTCCGCATCAGGAAAGACCAGGCGGGCTTGAGGAATGAAGCGAGCGGGCTCGCCGTCAAACTGGATCGGGGAGCGGTGGAACTCCTGAACCACCACAAAGCTGGCATGCACCAGGGGCTCGCCCTGTGCCTCTGCAATCGTTCCCGAAACCGTCTCCGTCGTCCAGCCCGGCGCCACCTGAACCGACGGCGAGAAGCAGCCGCTCAGCAGCAGAAACAGGACCAGCAGGAGCGTTCCGGCGCAAGGATGTCTTGTCATCAACCAGAGATCGTGCTAATTGTTGGTCCTTTATTTTGAGCTGATGTTTCAAAATCGCAACCTGAACGAGCCCCCATGATCCCGGAAGAAGTCTTTTACCTGTTCATTTTCCCCTGGCTGCTGCTGATCGCCTCCATCCCAGGAAGCGTGATCTCCTACCTTGTGGCCGGGATTGTGGCCCAGCTGCTCAACTACCTGCCTGAAAAGAAGGCTCCTGAAGCCTGATTGCGCTGCATCCTGTTGACTCGGGAGGACTCGTGAACCGTTATCAACTCATGATCAACGAGTTCCTCCACAACAGTGGCTATGTGGAAAAGGGACGCGTCGGGGAGCAGGAGTGGTGGCTGGTCAATGGCTCCATCAAGGTTCAGATCTTCCTGCACCCTCGCAAGGGAGACACCGACCTGATTGTTGCCGCCAACCTTCTCCGTTACGCCCGTTCCTTCCCCGAATTTGAAAACTACCTCCTCAAACTCAACGGCAGCTTCCGCCTCCGGGGGGTCTCCCTGGGATTCCGGAACCATCACCTTGTCGCCAGCTACATCCGGCCGGTAGAGGGATTGGACCCGGAAGAGCTGGAGTGGATCATCACCAGCGTGGCATTGGTGGCCGATGAGTTGGATGACTTCCTGGTCAACCGCTTTCAACTCGAGTAATGTCTCATCCTGCACCCCCTTCCTTTCCCGCTCAAGTGATTCAGGGGAGCCTGATCACCTTCCTCATTGTCCTGAACACGCTCTGGTGGGGAGGCCTGATCCTGCTGTTTTCGCCCCTGAAGCTGTACCGGAATGACGCCTGGCGACACCGCCTGGCTGGGATGTACAGCTCGTGGGCACACAACTGGAGTTGGGACAACAGCTTCCTGCTGCGCAAGGCCCGCTTTCCGGAAGTCACCGTCGATGCGCCCGAAGGCCTCAGCAAGGAACGCTCGTACCTGGTCATGAGCAACCACATCTCCATGGCGGACATTCCGGTGGTCGAGTATGCCTGCATCAACCGCATTCCCTTCCGGAAGATCTTCATCAAGCATGAGCTGATCTGGCTCCCGATTGTCGGAGCGGTTTGCTGGGTGCTCGATTTTCCGTTCATGAAGCGCTACTCCAAGGAGCAGCTCCGGAAGAACCCGTCTCTGCAAGGCAAGGATCTGGAGACGACCCGGAAGAGCTGTGAGAAGCTGAAGGGCTACCCCAGTGCCATCTTGAGTTATGTGGAGGGAACGCGCTTCAGCGAACAGAAGCGGGAGAAGACCCACTCGCCGTATCAGCACCTCCTGAAGCCCAAGGTCGGAGGCGTCCTGACCGTGCTGGATTCCCTGGGGGATCACCTGGACGGAGTGCTGGACCTGACGCTGGTGTATCCAGACAACCCCACTCCGCCGACCTTCTGGCAGTTGGTCAGTGGGCAGGTACCTCGGGTCGTCGTCCGCATGCGCCTGTTGCCGGTTCCCTTTCAGCAAGACGGCGAGCAGGAGCTGACCGACACCGAGCGCGTGCGCCACATCCGGAACTGGATCGTCGGCATCTGGCGGGAAAAGGACGCCTTCATCACCAGCCAGATTACGCCTTCGCCAGAAGCGCTGGAGACCTCATGATCTTCTTCCAGCCCTATGACTCTCCACTCGGACGGATGATCCTCCAAGAAGAGGATGGGTTTTTGGTACGGATCGACTTCGACAGCGACGCGCTTCAGACTCCGGAAGGCGCTGCGAGGCAAGAGTCCCTGGTGCTACGAGAAGCCATCCGCCAGCTCACCGCTTACTTCAACGGCACCCGCACCCGCTTCCAGCTTCCCCTCAATCCGCAGGGAACGCCTTTTCAGCAACGGGCCTGGAAGGCGCTTCAGGAGATCCCATACGGAGAAACACGCAGTTACGAGCAGCAGGCCATCCGGGTGGGCGGAAAGAACTACACCCGAGCCGTCGGCGGTGCCAATCACCGCAATCCCCTCTCCATTGTCATCCCCTGCCACCGGGTGATTGGAAAAAATGGCCAGCTCACGGGCTTCGGAGGCGGCCTCGACCGCAAGCAGGCCCTCCTGAACCTTGAACAGACCGGGACTCTGAGCTAGCACTTCCCCTCTTTACCCACCTCTCTGAG
>JAYOTF010000011.1:0-11029 GCA_038150265.1 Deltaproteobacteria bacterium
ACTCCGTTAGTTCCTGTAGTTCCTGAATCTTCAGAGAGCCCAACACATCGCTCCTGGATCAGTTGCCCCGCCCTACGCTTTTGGGTGCAGCTGATCCGGGAGCAACCTCCTCCGGAACTTTACTTTTCTCCAAGCTCATCACGGGCTCAGGTTCTGGCAGCCCCCCACAAAACCACTTGTGATCGCCTGGTAAGCTTTCTACTGTTTTGGGGCACCCTGCTGATGGGCGTGCCCTGAATCCCTGATTGCTTCCGGAGGTCCCGCATGTCACACGCTTTCCCCTCATCTGGAACCTGGGCCCTGCGGGTCTGGCGCCCGGAGGTCCAAGGCCCCTCGCTGGCCACCCTGCGGTCCGGAGACGTCTGGGACGTCACGTCCCGGGAGGTCCCCACGCTCCGAGACCTGCTGGAGCATGAGGCGCCTTCTCAGCTCCTGCAAACGCTTCCAGGCACCCGCCTTGGGTCCCTGGAGGACCTCCTTGCCAACTCCACCGAAGCTCCGGACCCAAGCCAGCCCTTCCTTTTGGCGCCTGCCGACCTTCAAGCCATCAAGGCCTGTGGCGTCACCTTTGCGACCTCCATGCTGGAACGGGTCATTGAGGAGCGAGCCCGTGGCGATGCCAGTGGAGCCGAGGCCTTGCGGGAACGCTGTCAGCGCCTGCTGGGTCCAAGCCTGAAGAACCTCAAACCGGGCTCCAAGGAGGCCCAGGCGGTCAAGGACATGCTCATTGCCGAAAACCTCTGGTCGCAGTACCTGGAGGTGGGAATTGGTCCGGATGCTGAGGTCTTTACCAAGAGTCAGCCCCTTTCTGCCGTGGGGTGGGGCGCCAGTGTTGGCCTGCACCCCATCTCGACCTGGAACAACCCGGAACCGGAGGTCGTGCTGGCAGTAGACAGCCACGGCACCATCAAGGGAGCCACGCTGGGAAATGACGTCAACCTCAGAGACGTGGAAGGCCGGTCGGCCCTGCTCCTGGGAAAGGCCAAGGACAACAACGCCTCCTGTGCCATTGGTCCGGGGATTCGCTTGTTTGATGAGTCGTATGGACTGGAGGAGGTCCGGCAGGCGGAGCTGACCCTGACGGTTTCCGGACCCGATGGCTTCTTGCTGGAGGGACACAGTTCCATGCGGGAGATCAGCCGCGATCCGCTGGACCTGGTGGCACAAACCCGAGGGGCGCATCATCAGTACCCTGATGGCTTTCTGCTCTTTCTGGGAACGCTGTTTGCGCCGGTTCAGGACCGGGGAACGGCGGGGGCAGGCTTCACTCACCAGCGAGGTGACGTGGTCACCATCGCCAATCCGGAGCTGGGAGCCCTGCAGAACACGGTCCGCCTTTCAACCGAGTGCCCGCCCTGGACGTTTGGGCTTGCGGCGCTGATGCGCAACCTCGCGACACGGGGCCTGCTCTGAGCCCCTGAGGTTCCCGGTTGCTTGGGAGCAGAGGCTCCGTCAGGCGTGCTCCTGAGACGCCTGAACGTCCTTTGCAAACTGCTCGACCGCCCGGCGGGTCAGCTCATCTTCACAGAGGGCCTGCGCCAGCGCGGGTGGAATCGTCACGGCAGCGGCCCCCAGCGCCATGACCCGCGCCAGCACGTCCGCGTTCCGGATGCTGGCCGCAAGCAGCAGCGTGCCCTGAGCCTGCACCTCCACACACGCTTGCAGCAACGCCCACACATCCCGTCCAGCCTCACTGAGGCGTCCCACATACGGCGCCACCCAGCGGGCCTGCTGATCCACCGCCCAGAGCAGCTGCACCGGGTTGGCCAAACCCGTTAGCAGGAAGGGCAGCCCCTTTCCCTGCACCACCGCAATGACGTCCTCCCACTGTGGGTGACACGGCAGCTTGATCGTGAGCCGCACCCCCAGCTTGTCCGCTGCAGGCACCAGCTGCTTCAGGTAATCCTCGGCTTCACGATGATCGGGATTCGGGAGCTGCACCATCAGCTCCGGAAGGTGCTGGCGCCCAGCGGCTTCGAGCAGTTTCAGGTACGTCACGAGGCTCACCGCTTGCCCACTGCGGTGTACCAAAGTTGGGTTGGTGGTCACTCCACTAACGGTCGGCAAGCCCGCCCGGGTCTGCCATTGGGTGGGATCGGCACTGTCGAGATACAGCTTCATGTCTGGATTGAGTCCTTGGCTTCCTTGAATTTTCCGAAAAAACAGATCCAGTTTATGAGGTTCCGGGCTCCTCGTCAAAACGAATACGCTCCCGCCCACGCAATCGCATCCCGCAAGAGGCTCCTGCTTCTCCCCTCCTCTTCCAGTTTTGCTGTTTTTTTAATCAAAACCATCCCTACCTGCCAAGTTTCAGCGCATATTTTTTCGGCAAAAATAAATTTAAAATTATAAAATCAGCTATTTAACTGATGGCACTTCCGTTGCTGAACGATCAGGGCATGCCTCACCCACGGATCTTACCCCAAGGAGCACGGAGATGGAGTCTCAGGTTTTTGATGAAATGGCTGGTCTTGAGGAACAGACCCGCCCGGTTTATGAGCGCCTCAAGCAGTGGCTTGACGAGATGCCCCACGACCTGCTCACCCTCCGGCGAGACGAAGCCGAGACCCTCTTTCGGCGCATCGGCATCACCTTTGCCGTCTATGGCGAAGGCGGCGACCCCGAGCGGCTGATTCCGTTTGACGTCATCCCACGCCTGCTCGAAGCCCGGGAGTGGGAATACCTGGCCGCCGGGTTGGAACAGCGGGTCCGGGCCCTCAACGCCTTCCTGCACGACCTCTACCACGACCAGGAGATCCTCAAAGCCGGGCTGATTCCTCGCGAGCTGCTCCTGCGCAACCCCGCCTACCAGCCCGAAATGCAGGGCCTGGAGGTTCCGGGCGCCGTGTACAGCCACATTTCCGGCATTGACATGGTTCGCGTGGGTCCCGACGAATTCTATGTGCTGGAAGACAACGTCCGGACCCCTTCCGGCGTGTCATACATGCTGGAGAACCGAGAGGTGACCATGCGGCTGTTTCCGGAGCTGTTCTCCCGCTACGCCGTGGAGCCGGTCGATCACTACTGCGAGGACCTCCTCGCCACCCTGAAATCCGTGGCCCCCCGCGAGTGTGAAGGCGAACCCACGGTCGCCGTCCTCACCCCCGGCATTCACAACAGCGCCTACTACGAACACAGCTTCCTGGCCGATCAGATGGGGGTCGAGCTGGTGGAAGGCATGGACCTGTTTGTTCAGGATCGCTTTGTGTACATGCGCACCACCGAGGGGCCGAAGCGCGTGGATGTCATCTACCGCCGCGTCGATGACGCCTTCCTCGACCCGCTGGTGTTCAATCCGAACTCCATGCTGGGGGTTCCCGGACTGATGGCCGCCTATCGCTTTGGCACAGTGACCCTGGCCAACGCCGTTGGAACCGGAATTGCCGACGACAAGGCCGTCTACATCCATGTTCCGGAAATGATCCGCTTCTACTTCGGAGAAGAGCCCCGCCTCAAGAACGTTCCCACGTGGCAGTGCTCCCGAGCGAGCGAATGCCAGTACGTTCTCGACCACCTGGAAGACCTGGTGGTCAAGGAAGTCCACGGGTCCGGAGGCTACGGGATGCTGGTTGGGCCCACCTCCACGGCTCAGGAGCGCGCCGAGTATGCGAAGCGGATCCAAAGCCAACCTGCAGAGTTCATTGCTCAGCCCACCCTGGCCCTGAGCACCTGCCCCACGCTGGTTGCCGAAGGGGTCGCCCCCCGGCATGTGGACCTCCGCCCCTTTGTCCTCATGGGCGAGTCCCTTCAGGTTGTTCCCGGAGGCCTGACCCGAGTTGCCCTTCAGGAGGGCTCATTGGTGGTCAACAGCAGCCAGGGCGGGGGCACCAAGGATACCTGGGTCCTCAAGGCCTGACGTCATCATTTCTGTACACACGAGGGAGCATGCTGAGCCGTACCGCTGACAGCCTTTACTGGATGGCCCGCTACATGGAGCGCGCCGGAAACCTTGCCCGCATTCTGGAAGTCTCGGACCGCATGGCCATGTCTCCGAGTCCCAATACCGACGGATTGCCCCCGGGCAACGAGTGGCAGTCAGCCCTGATCACGTCTGGCACCGAGAGCCTCTTCCTGCAGAAGTACGAGGCTCCCTCGGCAGAGCGGGTTCTGCACTTCCTGGCCCTTGATGAAGCCAACCCCTCCAGCATCCGGAACTGCCTGGAAACCGCCCGCAGGAACGGACGGGCCATGCGTACCGCCCTCACCCGCGAGGTCTGGGAAAACCTCAATGACACCTGGCTCGAAATCCGGGGCTTCACGACGCAGCGCCTGGTGGGAGTGGAACTGCGGAAATTCCTGGACTGGGTCCGGGAGCGCTCGCTTCAGTTTCACGGGGCCGTCACCGGGACGATGCTCCGAGATGACGCCTACGCCTTCACCCGCCTGGGCGCGCAGATTGAACGAGCAGACAACACCGCCCGCATCCTTGACGTCAAGTACCACATCCTCCTTCCGGACTACGCCCCCGTTGGAGGCGGGCGTGACTTCTATCAGTGGGCAGCGATCCTCCGGGCGGTCTCGGCCCACCGCAGCTACCGCTTCATCTACCGGCAGTCCTACAAGCCCTGGCTGATTGCCGACCTGCTGATGCTCCGAGAGGAAATGCCCCGCTCGCTGGTGGCCTGCCTGGGACACACCTGCACCCACCTGCAGTCCCTCAGCTCACGCTACGGGCAGCAGCACGAGTGCTACCGGCTGGCCGGGCAGCTTCATGCGAGCCTCCGTTTTGCCCGGATTGACGAGGTCTTTCAAAACGGCCTCCACGAGTTCCTCACCGACTTCATCAGCCGCAACATGAGCCTCAACGACCAAATCCGTACCGACTTCCTGATGTGACGCGATGCACCTCCGAATCGATCACACCACCACGTACCACTACTCCCACCCGGTGGCCTACAGCGCCCAGCAGATTCGGTTGCTTCCCGACTCGTTTGAGGGGCAGGAGGTCCTGTCGTGGCGCCTGGAAACCGACAGCCGGCACTTCCCGGAGTTTCGCGATGGCTTCGGCAACCGGACCGCCTTCCTCACACTCGACCGCCCTCATGCCGGGCTGACGCTCCGGGTGATCGGCGAGGTGGAAACCGAAAACTTCCACGGCCTGGTCCGAGGACTTCCAGAGCCCCTTCCCCCCGAGTTCTTCCTCCGGCCCACCCTGCGGACCCGCCCCTCCCTTGCCCTGCAGCGACTGGCGCAGCAGATTCCCCAGCAAGGCGGCTCCGTGGAACGCCTGCACCGCCTGATGAATCAGGTCCGGCTGCAGGTGCTCTATGAAACCGGAGAAACCCATGTTGCCACCACCGCTGATGAAGCACTGGCGCATGGACGAGGAGTGTGTCAGGATCATGCCCACGTTTTTATTGCCTGTGCGCGTCTGTTGGGCTTTCCCGCCCGCTACGTCAGTGGCTACCTCTGGACCCGTTGCGATGTGCACCATGACGCCAGTCACGCCTGGGCAGAAGCCTGGGTGCCTGACCTCGGCTGGGTGGGATTTGACCCAGCGAATGGCGTCAGCCCCACCGAAGCCTACGTGCGTCTGGCCTGTGGCCTGGACTACGCAGAGGCGGCCCCGGTTCGTGGGGTCCGTCGAGGCGGAGGCTCCGAAGCTCTGGAAGTGCACCTCCAGGTTCAGCAGGCCCAGCATCAGGTTGCGGCATGAACCTTACTCGACTCACCTATGACCTACTGTCTCGGACTCTTCCTTGAGGAAGGGCTCGTCCTCCTGAGCGACACCCGGACCAATGCCGGGGTCGACCACGTTTCGTCCTACCGAAAAATGCATCTGTTCCATGAGCCCGGGGAACGGATGATTGCGCTCATGTCTTCCGGAAACCTCGCGGTCACCCAGGCCGTCGTGAACCTGCTCACCGAGGGCCTGCACTCGGTCGGGTTGCCTGCGGACCAGATTCCGGAACCGCCGGAGACCCTGATGACGGTTCCCAGCATGTTCCGCGCAGCCCAGCTGGTCGGCGAGGCCGTCCGGGAGGTGTACCGGGTGGATGGCGAAACCCTGGAGGCCCAGGGCGCCGGCTTCAGCGCCTCCTTTCTGCTGGGAGGACAGGTCCGGGGCCGTCCGATGCGGCTCTTTCAGGTGTACTCGGCGGGCAACTTCATTGAGGCCTCTGCCGACACGCCCTTCCTGCAAATCGGTGAACACAAGTACGGAAAGCCCATTCTGGACCGGGCCGTCCACTACCACACGTCCCTGCAGGATGGGGTCAAGCTTTCCCTCATCTCCATGGACTCCACCCTCCGGAGCAACCTCTCTGTGGGCCTGCCGGCCGACCTGCTGGTGTACCGACGGGACGAGCACACCATCGCCTGGCAGCACCGCATTGAAGAAGACGACCCCTACTTCCGGAACCTGAGGCAAATCTGGTCTGATGCCCTGCACAAGGCCTATCAGGGGGTCCCGGAGCCCGACTGGTTCTCCCTTGGACCCCCTTCTTCCTAACCCGACCCAGGAGGTTTCATGCACGTTCTCATCACCGGCGCTGCCGGCATGCTCGGACGCAAGCTGACCGAGAGTTTCCTTCAGGACCCCACCCTCGGGGGCCGCCCCATCTCTCGTCTGACGCTGGTGGACCTGGTTCCGCCGGAAGTGGCTGATTCCTTCTCTGGGCTCCTCACCACTGAAGGGGTGGACCTCGGAGCCCCCGAGACCGCAGAGGTCCTTGCTTCTCAGCGTCCGGACCTCATCTTTCACCTCGCAGCAGTGGTTTCGGCAGAAGCCGAGACGGACTTTGAAAAGGGCTACCGCGTCAACCTCGAGAGCACTCGTGCCCTGCTCGAAGCCATCCGTCAGCAACCGAACTACTGCCCGCGTTTCGTCTTTGCCTCCTCCATTGCCGTCTTTGGCACCCCCTTCCCCACGCCCATCCCGGAAACCCACCACCGCACCCCCCTCACCAGCTATGGCACCCAAAAGGCCATTTCGGAGCTGCTCCTTGCCGACTACTCGCGGCGCGGCTTCCTCGAAGGCATCGGCCTCCGCCTTCCCACCCTCTGCATCCGTCCCGGTGCTCCCAACAAAGCGGCCTCCAGCTTCTTCTCCGGCATCCTCCGAGAGCCCCTCAATGGACAAGAAGCCGTCCTCCCGGTGGCCGAAACGGTACGGCACTGGCATGCAAGCCCCCGAGCGGCTGTGGGCTTCTTGCGACACGCCGCCACGCTGGACCTCAGCCAGCTGGGTGCCGACTGCAACCTGACCATGCCGGGACTCGCCGCCACCGTCCAGGAGCAGCTCGACGCGCTGGAACGGGTCGCTGGGCCAGAAGCCCTCACGCACATCAAACGTGCGCCTGACCCAGCCATTGCCCGCATTGTCGAAAGCTGGCCCCAGGCTCTGGAAGCGGAACGCGCCCAGGCCCTCGGGTTTGTCGCCGAGTCCTCTTTTGAGGAGATCATCCGGATCTATCTGGAAGAAGAGTCCTCTTCTGCCTGATGTCCGTAAAAAAGAATTTTCTTGTGTAAACTGACACTTTAACTCATCCAAACGCCTTTTTCTTGGGCAGGTCAGGCCCTCACCCGGTTTTTTTGACCGTTGTCTTTTCCGGGATTGGCCCTTGATTTGACCAAATAGATGAGTTAAGTATGTCCGTTGTTCACATTTTTTCTTCCGGTAGCTTGATTTTTTATGCAAGCTCACGGATGATTCGACTCACTTTTTGAAACGTTTGCAGAAACTCTTTAAATTCCGCCAGCGCCTCTCACCGCCTCTACTGAAGAAAGAGCCATGAACGCTTACGGCTACGTACGACTCAACACTCAGCACCAACGTCCGATTGACCTGGACCTGGAGCAACAGCAGAACCTGATTCTTCATTATGCTGAGGAAAAAGGACTGAACGTGACGGCAGTGCTGACGGAGGAAGCGCCGACCAGCACCCAAGAGCTCCCGGGAATCAAGGAGTTGCTTGAGTTGGCCTCAAAGGGGGAGCTGTCTGCACTGATCATCGCCCGACTGGATCGCCTGACCCGGAACATCCGGTTTTATGCCGATCTTCTGGACGTTTTCCGCAAACATAACGTCCGTTTGATTTCCATCAAGGAGGGGATTGATTCTGAGGACAAAGCGGGGCAGTTGGCGCTGGAAGCCCTGGTTCATGCCGCTCGGTGGGATGCCAAACGCATCTCGGACCGGACCAAGGAATTCATTGAGCGCAAGCGGTCTTATGGCGAGCGGGTCGGACACGCTCCTTACGGGTTTCATTATGTCCGACGGAAGCTGCAACCCCTGAAGAAGGAAATTGCCACGGCGCTCTGGATTCGGGAAAAACGCCGGGAAGATTCCATGAGCTACCACAGCATTGCCAAGCAGCTCAACACCCGGAAGACGCCGTCGAAGCGGGGAGGAAAGTGGTATGCCGAGACCGTGAAAGCGGTGTGCGAAAATCCGATCTACGAGCCGTTTGAGGGCACGGCTCTGTAAGGGAGCGAGGCCTCTACATCCTGAAAGCCGGCTTCAATGCCCTGCCTTTCTTCCTGCAGAAAGCGCCCGATGGCGGCCCGGAACTGCGGGTGCTCAATCCAGTGGGCGCTGTACGTCAGTTCCGGTAAAAACCCGCGCTGAATCTTGTGGGGGCCCTGCGCTCCTGCTTCAAACAAGCGGATGCCCTGCTCAATGGCATACTCGATCGCCTGATAGTAGCACACCTCAAAGTGCAGGCTCCGGAAGTCCTCCAGGCACCCCCAGTACCGCCCATACAGGCAATCCCCCTTACGGTAGTTGATGGCGCCCGCCACCGGTTCCCCGTTGCAGGAGGCCAGCACCAGGAGCAGGTGCTCCCTCATGGTGGAAAAGACCGTCTCAAAAAACCGGGGCGTCAGGTAAGGCGCCGCCCACTTGCGGTCAATGGTGCTCAGGTAGAATTCATAAAAAATGGAACTCAGCTCGGGCTGAATGGCGTCTCCGGTGAGCCGCTCAATCACCACCTCCTGCTCCTGCACCTGCCGGCGTTCCCGGCGAATCTCCTTGCCCCGCTTCTGCTTCAGCGCCTTCAGGAAGGCGTCAAAGTCGGCATACCCCCGGTTCTTCCAATGAAACTGATAGCTGTGCCGGATCATCAATCCGGCCGCTTCGTATTCAGGAATTTCCTCAGGGGGAATGAAGAGGAAGTGCAGTGAGCTCGCCTGGCGCTGGGTCTGCTGCCGCATCGTCTCCAGCAGCAGGGGCACCACCTCCGTCCGATCAGCATCCGGGTGACAGAGGAGCTTCGGACCCGTCGCGGGAGTGAAGGGAATCGCGGAGGTCAGCTTGGGGTAGTAGCGCAGGCCGTTGCGCTGGTACGCATCGGCCCAGCCCCAGTCAAAGATGTACTCGCCGTTGCTGTTCGTCTTGAGGTAGAGCGGACAGGCGCCCACGAGTCGGGCCTCGTCCCATACCAGCACATGCCGAGGCTCCCAGCCGGCCTCCCACCCCACACTTCCGGACGTCTCCAGGGCACTCAGGAAGCGGTGCTCCAGAAAGGGAAACGACTCCCCGATCAAGGCGTTCCACGCATCGGGAGAAACGTCCGCCAGTGCTGGGGCAATGGTGACCTGCATGATCAATCAAAAGGCAGAGTTGACGAGCGCCAGCAACAAGACAAACATCGCGCCTCCCACAAAAACCAGGTGCATGTAATACAGCAGCGGTGTCGAGGCTTTCAGGGTCTGCAAGACAGCTTTGTAGCGTTCAACCAGGGCGGGCATTCCTCATCTCCAAGAAAATCGACTGGAATCCGGACGTTTTTGAAACCGGAAGTTTCCAGCAGCATAACTGGGCTTTTCCAAAAAGCGAACCGGAATTTCAGGCCCCGGCCAGAGCCGCCAGCAACGCATCACGGTCCCAAACCGTCAGGGCAGGAGGCTGACGCTGCGTGAGGGGATTGCGTGTGCAGGAAGGCGCATGAGCCGCATCCAGAAAGCGATAGGGCAGGTCTTCATCGCGTCCAGACGGAATGCCCAGCCGAGGGGCCTGCACCACCTGCGTGGGAAGCGGTCCCGGATGCAACTCCAGGGCGCCGGGCTGCAGGCGTTGCTGATCCCACTCCGGCACCCGCAGCCCAAGGGCGCGGCAAAAGAGCGTCTGTCCTGAACAAAGCCGCTCCGGCTTCCGCAACCGACCGCGGCAGGGATTGAGCTCCTGCATCCGCTGCAAACGCTTCCGATCCGGAGGGTTTCCCAGAAAGGGGACTCCGGACTTGATCAGCACGGCGTTTCCCTCTCCCCGACAGCTCAGGTTGAAGGAGTCGCCGCCTCGGGCGTAGTACATGTAAATGGTTCCGGGAGACTGAAAAAGAGCGGCGCGTTTGGGAGTCCATCCGAGGGAGGCGTGGCTGCCCTTCTCTTCAAGAAAGTAGGCCTCGGTTTCAATGATCTGCGCGGCCAGCCAGTGCCCATTCACCTGGTGCCAGAGGACCTGCCCCAGCAGCTCCACGGCCACCACCCGGGCGTCGCGATCAAAGAACGCGTCCCCCCGGAGGGTCACGGAGAGCGCTTGACCGGAGGGAGCTTCACCTGGCGGCGAGCGGCGACTTCCTGCTGCCGGAGGCGGCTGAGCTGCTCCCTGGAAATCGCAGGCAGGCTGGAAGCGGCCTGACGTCCCTGAGGGTTGGGGCTGGCCACCCGGATTCCGGAGGGCGCCAGCCGGTTGCGTCCAGACTCTTCTCGGATCACGGCAAACTCGAAGTAGCCGCTGGTGCGGTTCTTCACCGCAATACGCGCCTCCTGGGTTTCTACCCAGTTGAAGAACTCATCCCCCCGCAGCTGCCCCCGAAAGGTGCTGCCATCCGGCTGCGTGAAGGTCCGGACGCCCGGAGCAGCCGGCACGGCCCAGCTCAAGCTGCTTCCCAGCAGCAGGGCGCTGACCAGTACGGTTCCCATCCAATTTTTCATCTCGTTACCTGCAGGTTCATGTTGTCTCCGGGAGCACTGATGTTGGTCACATCAATTCCGCTGGAAGTGCTGTCCACCAGCTGGCTGTTCGGGTCTGAAGTGTCGGTAAACGCATCGTTGTTCCCCAGGTAAAACAGGTGCGTGGTGCGGCCCC
>JAYOTF010000011.1:11129-83273 GCA_038150265.1 Deltaproteobacteria bacterium
GTGTCGGTAAACGCATCGTTGTTCCCCAGGTAAAACAGGTGCGTGGTGCGGCCCCTAGAGCCTTCCCGAGAAGCTCCTATATCCAGGTCAGCATCGTTCGCCTCTTCCAGTGACACCAGGGGAGGATCTTGGGTCTGGCAATCGTTGTAAGGCAGGCACCCCGTCAGGTTGTCCTTGACGTGCCAAATCGCCGTTCCGCCCAGATACGAAGAGCCGACCCCATTCTCACTGCTTCCGTCCAGCAGAATGCCAAGCCCGCGGTCGTAGCCTCCGGAGCTGCGGTTTTCCAGCAGAAAGTATTCATCTGAATTGGTTGTGGGAATCTTGTAGATGCCACAGGACGCATAAGCGGCGGGAAGCGTCGGGTTACTGGTTCCGGAAGGTACGGTTTGAGGAGAGCAGACCCCCACCTGCTCCTTGGACCATGCCGAAAGGTGGACCGGTGTGGCGCCAGGTAAGTCCGTTGCGCTTTTTTGTCCCCAACTTCCGGCTCCCATCAACCCAAAATTGCCGATGCCTTCACAAACGCCACTGGTGCAGTAGAGGTCGGGATACCCGAAAAGCGCGTGCCCCAGTTCATGGGCAATGATGCCAATGGTGGCATTGTAGGTCTCGCTGTCGCTGAACCCCTGGCGTTCTCCAAACTGCGAAAACCCGTTTTGAGCAGGAAGATCCGAGGCACCGGGATAGGCCTGAGCCGGCCCCAACAGACGCACCTGGTCCAGGTACACGCCCCACTCGTTGGCCTCCGGATCTGAGTTGATGAATCCGTCGCCATCCTGGTCGCAGCTCATGCCGGTTGCCATGCCCCATACGCCTCCGCCCGGCGTGCTGATGCCGGCTGCGCTTTCCCCCCCGGCCACAATGAACATGACCTGCAGTTCCTCAACTTCCAGGGCGCCGCTTCCGTCTGAGTCGAAGCGTTGGAAGTCGACGGCCTCATCTGCCAGCTGAATGGCCCGGAAGGCGTAGTAGCTCCAGTCCAAATCCCCGGTATCCGGGTGATCAATGCGGTCAGTGACCGTCACCACGCCGTTATTGAGGAGGCCGCTGGACTCCGGTGCCGGGGAAAACTGAAGCTTGCCGTAGGTGGTTTCAGCAAAATACGAATTGAGCTGCCCTTCGGCTGTTCCAAAGATTTTGTCGGCCCAGACGGATTCATTATCCGTAAATTCCGCATTGGCGTACTGCACCCGGACGAGCAGCAACGGAATGGTCTTGGCCTCGCCACTCAGGTCCACCATGTCCGGCGGCGCTCCTCCGTAACACATGGGGGCGTCAACCGTTTCACCGGAGCCTCCACTGGAGCTGGTGCTGGAGCTGGTGCTGCACGCCGTTAACCACGTGGCCAGCCCCAGCAGCAGGCTGAAGAGGAGGAGGGGGATTGGTCTCATCAGGGACTCAGGCGACCTGCTGAACCCAACCAAAGGGGTCGGGCTCCTGGCCATACTGGATCGCCGTGAGGTGCTGGAAGAAGCGTTGGGCCACTGGTCCGGTCTCCCCACCGCCGACGATGTAATTCTCGTCCCGGTAGTTGAGCAGGCCGACAGGAGAGATGACCGCAGCGGTTCCGGAGCCAAACACCTCAGTGACAGAACCATCCTGAATGCCCTTGACGACTTCATCAATGGCAATGCGACGTTCCACCACCTTCAGGCCCCAGTGGCGGGCCAGCTCCAGCACCGACATCCGGGTGATGCCCGGCAGGATCGTGCCGGTTAGCTGCGGCGTGTGCAGTTCACCGTTGAAGACGAAGAACAGGTTCATGGAGCCCACCTCCTCGACGTAGCGGCGTTCCACCGCATCCAGCCAGAGCACCTGGGTGAACCCAGCAGCCTTGGCTTCCTTCTCAGCAAGGTTGCTCGCGGCGTAGTTTCCTGCCGTCTTGGCTTCCCCCACGCCTCCGGGAGCGGCGCGGACGTACTTTTCGGAGACGGTGATCTTGACCGGATTGAAGCCCTCGGCGTAGTACGGCCCAACGGGACAGGTGATGATGAAGAAGAGGTACTTCGAGGAAACCTTCAGGCCGAGAAACGGCTCCGTGGCAATCAGCGTCGGACGGATGTAAAGCGACGTCCCCGGCTCCTGCGGGATCCAGTTCCGGTCGGTCCGCAGCAGCTCCTCCAGGGCTCCCATCGTGAAGTCAATGTCGAGCTCCGGAAGGCACATCCGCTTTGCGGTCCGGTTCATGCGCTCAAAGTTCTGGCGCGGTCGAAACAGCAGGGTCTCCCCCTGAGCCCCCTGGTAGGCCTTGAGGCCTTCAAAGGCTTCCTGACCGTAGTGGAGGACCAACGTGGAGGGGCTCAGGCTCAGAGGGCCAAAGGGCTTGATCTCCGCGTTGTGCCACCCCTTCCCCGTCTCCCACTCCATCACGAACATGTGGTCCGTAAATACCGTCCCAAACACCACTCCACTCATGGTTGCAGGCGGGCTTTTACGCTGTTCGTGCGGGAGCACAGACTTCAGGAGTTCCATGGAGTTCCTTCCAACAGAGGGGTTAACGCTGATTGAGATGGTTCATTTGACGGACAGCCAGGTGCTCCCGGACGGTCTCATAGTTCCAGACGAGGTACCCCAACAGGGCCCCCGAAATTCCCAGGATGACCAAGGCCGAAAGCCAGACGATCCGATTCTTGAGCTGTAGCATGGGAATGGCCAGAGCGAGGTTTGGATCTGCTCAGATTATCAGAAACCTGGCTTTGACAAGTCAAGCCGCGAGTAGAGGCGGGGCAGGGCATCAGGGGAGTGGGAGACGGGGATTCCGGAAAATGGGACACGCACCGCACTCCCCCCAGAATGACGGTGCATGCCCCCCTGATGCCCTTCAGAGCCTGAGCTCAGTCATGATCAGGCATCAGGTAATAGGCTTCTTCCACCGGCTTGAGCGGACGCTTGAACCACAGGGGCCGTCTCAGGTTGTCTGGACCGGGAGCCGGGCGGGTCAGGTCGACCCACTTGCGGTAGACCTCCATGGACTTGTTGGTGTCCACAAACACGTCGCCATAGGCATCGCCTGGCTGCGCCTTCTCGATCCGGACCTTCTGGTGCCAGCAGTGCATGCCGCTGATGGGGTCCGGATGCACGGGGAAGGTGATGTTCTGATGCACCCCCCCATCTTCCCAGAAGATCCGCTGAGTATCCGGATCCTCGGTCTTGGAAGGCTGCACCCCTTCCTGAAAGCGCATCTTCCACTGGCCACCACCGAGTTCTTCGATGTTGGCCAGGTTGGTGCCCCAGCGGTTGCCCTCCGGATCCTGACTCCGTCGCCAGCGTCCGAGGTGGTGGGAGCAGGCAATCACCCCCGGACGGATCGCCTCGGTCGCCCACAACCGGACCACAAAGAAGCCGATCTCGGTATTGACCCGGACCAGATCCCCCGTCTTCAGGTCAAGGCGCTGTGCATCCGAGGTGTGCATCCAGAGGGGGTTGCGGTTCGAGATCTCCATCAGCCACTTGGCATTGGCTGACCGTGAGTGGATCAACGTGGGCAGCCGGTAGGTGGGAACCAGGGGGAAGTCCCCGGCGGCTCGATCCATTTGCGACTCATGAATGTGGCTCTGGATGTAGCCTGGAAGGGTGTACTCCGGCCACTTCCAGTCCTTCATCGTCTTGGAGAAGATCTCCAGCTTGCGGGTGGGCGTGGGGAAGCCGGTGCGGCCCGAGCCTTCTGCCTCCACCCCAACGACTTTTCCATCCTGCCAGACCACTCCGTTCACCGGATTCCCCTCAACCGGCTTGCGGTACAGCTCATACAGCTCCTTGCTCACCTCATAGGCGCCGTGACGCTGCATGTACTCGAGAGCCGTCAGCCCTTCCTTCTCTGCGGCTTCCGGAAGCCCCGGGACTTCCTCGAAGATGTAGCGGTAGTACTCGTCAATGGTCATCTTCTCGCCCGGACGGTAGGGAGACTCGAAGTACTTGCGGATGCCGAGGGAGCCATCCGGATCGACCCGCCAGGAGAGTTCCATCCAGAACTCGTCTTCCTCCCACACCTCGCCGGGGTTGGCTTCATACGTAAACTGAACGGGCTTGCCCTGGCGACGCTGGTACTCCCGGAGGACGGGCTGCCGGAACCCGACCCACAGGCCGGAGTGCGTCTCGTAGCTGACCACGTCATGGCGCTCCGGAGAGTGTCCCATTGGCAGCACGTAGTCGGCAAAAAACGCGGTTTCGTTCCAGGTGGGCGTCAACGCGGCATGCAGCCCAATCATCGACTCATCCCGCAGCGCCTCAATCCAGGTAAAGCCATCCGGATACGTCCAGACCGGATTGAAGACCCGGGTGAAGTACACCGACATCTTGCCCCGTCCCTCCTTGAGGAAGTGCGGGAGCAGGAAGCTCATTTCGTAGTGACACAGGGGCCACTCCTGCGGAAAGTGCAGCTCGTTCCACACCTTGTGAGGCGGAGCCGGGTTGGGCACATGCGGATGGAACTTGCCCCAGGAGTTGGGGAGGGTGCCCCCCTTGGTGCCAACGCTTCCGGTGAGAACATTGAGGAAGTTGAGGCAGCGAGCGACCTGCCAGCCTCCCAGGTTGCCAACAGCCGCGCTGCGCCAGACGTGAGCCGAGAAGCGAGGGCCGGCGTTGCCGATGCGACGCGCCACCTCAATGACGTTGGCCGCCGGTACGCCCGACTCCTGCTCAGCAAATTCCGGGGTGTAGGACGCGTAATGCTCCTTGAGCTTCTCAACAAACACCTCAAACTCGTGCGGCTCATCCGGATGATCAGCCGCCATCCAGTCCTGCCAGTTGACCCACTCCCGCAGGAACGACTCGTTGTAGAGGCCTTCGTCCAGAATGACCTTCGCCATGGCCAGCAGCACCGCCGGCTCGGTTCCGGGAGACGTCGGAAGCCAGTAGTCAGCCCGGCTTGCCGTGTTGGAGAGCCGAATGTCCATCACCCCCACCTTGGCGCCGTTGTTCTTGGCCTCAATGATGCGCTGGGCGTGTGGATTGAAGTAGTGGCCGGCTTCCAGGTGGGAGCTGATGAGGAGGATGAACTCTGCATTCGCATAGTCCGGAGACGGACGATCGGCTCCCCCCCAGAGCATGTACCCCAACCGGGCCGCTCCGGAGCAGATGTTGGTGTGGCTGTTGTGGCCATCGACCCCCCACGCGTTGAGGACGCGCTCAATGTATCCCTCGTGTCCTGGACGCCCGACGTGGTACACGACTTCATCGCGTTTTTCCGCCAAGAGGGCTTCCCGGATGCGCCCGGCGATGTCGTCCAGCACCGAGTCCCAGCTGACGCGTTCCCACTGTCCAGACCCGCGCTCCCCCTTGCGTTTCATGGGGTACAGCACCCGGTCCGGATCCTCCAGCTGGTTGATCGTCGCCGGCCCCTTCGCACAGTTGCGGCCTCGGCTTCCGGGGTGGTGCGGATTTCCTTCCAGCTTGCGCACCTCGCCGGTGCGCTTGTCGATGTAGGCCAGCAGGCCACACCCGGCCTCGCAGTTGAAGCAAACGGTGGGGACCAGCGAGTACTCCTTCTTCTCCTTCCGGGCCCAGCCGGTGGCTTCATACTCGGTCCAGTGGTCCCACTTTTCATAAGGCGGGAAGTTCTTCAGGTCCGGGTCGTCTCCCGGAACCGCTTCCGGGCTGGGGTCCGCCGGCTTTTCCAGCTTCGGCAGCACGCCCATTTTTTCAGCGGTGGTTTCAATCCAAGACGGCTTAAACACAGGCATGATTCAGCTCAACGGAAGCAGTTGAGGCACCTGGACCCACAGTCGGACCAGATGCCAGAGACCAAAGAGGGAAAGCAGGGCGGCGGCCAGCAGCACCAGCGGCTCAAACGAGGCCACCAGCAGCGCCAGTGGCAGCACAGAACCGAGCCCAACGCCATATTGCCAGAAGGCCTGGCGGTAGGGGCCCTTGGTGATGAGGTGCAGCGCCCGGTGCGAATCTTCGGTGGGGTGCTCAGAGTACACTTCAGCGGCCAGCACCACGAGTTGCAGCACCAGTCCCGCCAGCAGGGTGTAGGTCATGGGCTCCTGATACGCCTGCAGCGTTCCGGAGACCAACGAGAGGCACAGCCAGACTGCAGGCCCGGCAATGAGTGCATGGAGGAACATGTGCAGGGCCATCAGCGGGCTCTGCCACAGGTCCCGCCCCTTTGCCTGCCCAAAGAGGAACGCGGTGTAGATCGCCGTCATGGCCCCCAGCACAATCAGCAGCACGCCTGCCGCATTGGCGAGCCACGAGGCGCCGATCCAGTCCAGGAGCAGCCACGCCGTCAGCAAGCCCCCGTACGCCGTGATGATGTAGGCGCCCTTGACCAGCCACGAGGTCGGGTTCGGACGCAGCAGCACATACAGGAAGCGGGTGGGCTGGTCGAGGTCCTTGACCAGCAAGGCTCCGGTGGCTCCCAGGAAGACCAGGGCCAGCAGCACTGACGCCCAAAGCGGCTCCGTGGCCGCCTGATCTCCCAACAGGTACGCAAGGAACGACACCATCACCACACCCGCCGACACGGCCTTGGTGAGGATGTACGCGGCCACTTCCCAGCCCCACATCACCCCCTTTGCCGGAGCATCGTACACGCGGCGCGCACTGGAAGCCCGGGTGGTCGGCTGGTTGTGGGTCTCAATGTGGTTCCGGATGGAATCCAGCGCGGCAGAGGCTTCTCCCATCACCTTGGCAAACTTCTCATCTCGCGAATCGGTCGCAGTGGCATGGTGCCCCACGCCTCGGGACTGCGAACTCCACATGTAGGCGTTGTCCTGAGCAGCCATTCCGGGGGTCAGGGAGGCTTCGTCGCCTTCGATGTAGAAGAGCTTCGGACGGGTGCCCTTCTCTGGCTTCCGGACGGTCACCTGCTGGCGTGAAACCAGCTGCGAAATCTTCGACTGCGGGTTGTCCAGGTCTCCGGAGATGATCGCCTGTGTGGGGCAAACGTTCACACAAGCCGGCTCCAGGTTCATCTCCACCCGGTGTGCGCAGTAGTTGCACTTTGCGGCGGTGTGCGTCTCGGGGTCAATGTAGATTGCATCATACGGACACGCCTGCATGCACGCCTTGCAGGCAATGCAGCGGCGGTTGTCAAAGTCCACAATGCCATCTGCGCGCACATGCAGCGCCTGCGTGGGGCAAATCGTTGTGCACGGTGAGTCCTCGCAGTGGTTGCACCGCATGACGGAAAACAGCCGGCGCGTATTCGGAAACACGCCCTTTTCAATGTACTTCACCCAGGTCCGGTTGACGCCAATGGGGACGTCATGCTCAGACTTGCAGGCAACGGTACAGGCGTGGCACCCAATACAGCGACGGTTGTCAATGACAAAGCCGTAGTTCATAGCAATCTCGTGATGAGCGAAGGGAACAGGTCCCCAGGTTAAGGCGCGGCCAAACAGATGAGACCCAACTTCACAATGCGGTTGGCGCATTCTTCCCCGAAAGTTGGACCCGGAAATCCGAATGGATTTTGCCTCTGAAGTCAATACTAAAATCGCTTTAACCCTCACTTTTGAGAACCCTATTCTCGATTTTCTGAGGCACCCTTCCCCCTCAATTCCACATTCATGATAAATTTGTCTTCTGCCTCACCGGCATTATGGGTATAACCTAGCGTTACCGTCACGGCCTTGCCCTGCCTTCGCTTGGGGGAAAGGGAAAAGGCCCACGCGTTTCCAGCACTCCTTCAGGCCCACGACTGACGTTCATGAAACCGTTCCCCCTCCTCCTCAATCTGCACGGGCGCCACTGTCTGCTGATCGGAGAGGCAGAGGCCCTGGCGCAGCAGGCCGCGTTGCTGCTGCAATCCGGCGCAACGGTTTCGCTGGCCACACAGGCCCCGGGCCCGGCTCTTCAAAGCCTGCTCCACCAGCAACACGTCACCGCCTACACGGGTCCGATGGACGCCCTCGACTTCCGGGAGTTTGCGCTCGTGCTGGCCTCCACCACCGACCCGGAGTTCAATCAGTGGCTGCGGGCTCAGAGCAGGCGAGCGGGTACCTGGGTGCACCTGTTGGAAGATCCGGAGCACTCGGACTTCCAGCTTCCTCCTCGTCCCACGGTTCCGGAAGCCCCTCCTGCAGCGCAGGCGCGTTCCGGCCGAGGACACGTGGTGCTGGTCGGAGCAGGCCCAGGCGATCCGGAGCTGCTGACCCTCCGGGCGATCCGGCACCTGCAGGCTGCCGAGGCCATCGTGTTCGACCGCCTGGTCTCGCGGGAGATCCTCGAGTTTGCCGCGCCCGGAACCGAGCTGGTTTATGCCGGCAAGAAGAAGGCTCACCACTTCATGCGGCAAGAAGAGATCAACCAGACTCTGGTCTCGCTTGCTCAGGCGGGCAAGCGCGTGGTGCGCCTGAAGGGGGGAGACCCGTTTATCTTTGGACGAGGCGGGGAGGAAATTGAAGCGCTGCTGGAAGCCAACCTGGACTTTGAGGTGGTGCCCGGCATCACGGCCGCGTCCGGATGTGCCACCTATGCTGGCATTCCGCTCACCCACCGGGACCATGCTCAGTCCTGCACCTTTGTCACCGGACACTCCAAGAAGCCGGACCTCGACATCCGCTGGGAATCGCTGGCCGACCCCCGGCAGACGGTGGTGTTTTACATGGGCCTGAGCAACCTCGAGCTGATCTGCGAGCGCCTCCTTGCTCACGGACGGGCGCCCCAAACGCCTGCTGCAGCCATTCACAGCGGAACCACCTCTCATCAATCGCTGGTGCTGGGCACGCTGGCCACGCTCCCGGAGGTCACCGAGGCGTCTGAATTCCGGCACCCGACCCTGATCATTGTCGGGGAGGTCGTTGCCCTTCATGAGCGCTTTCAGGCGCATCACACCTACCCCCTCGCCTTGAGTTCCACAAACACCACCTGAATGACGGTTGCTCCAACCGCCCCTTGTTTCCTGTTTCTTCCTTCCTGGTTTTCTTCATGCACTTTCGTTCCCCTCACCCCTTGCTCCTGCTTGGAGTCCTGCTGCTTCCGCATACTGCCTGGGCAGTCCCCTCCTCAGCCTCAGCGACCTGGCCCGCCTGGGTCTGGCTCCTGCTGCTGCTGCTGACCGCCTTTGTGATTGGACTCTTCGGCGTCATGGCGGGCATTGGCGGTGGCGTCCTCTTTGTTCCGTTGGTGAGCAGCTTCTTCCCCTTTCATATTGACTACGTCCGGGGCGCCGGGCTCTTCATTGCCCTGGGGAGTTCTCTCGCCGCCACGCCGTTCTTGCTGAGGCAGAACCTCGCCAGCCTCAAACTGGCCATGCCGGTGGCCCTGGTCGCCTCGGTCTTCTCCATTGTCGGAGCCCAGCTGGGCCTCTGGCTATCGGGGCTCGACCCGCGCTACGTTCAGGGGGCACTGGGCGTGACCATCATTGGCATTGGCGCCTTCATGCTGGGGGTCCCCCCCAACCGGCAGGAGAACCTTCCGGAACTCGACAGCCTGGCCAAACGGCTGGGGCTCTTTGGACACTACCGAGCCGACTCGGGTGAGCTGGCAGACTGGACGGTGTTCCGGACGGCAAAGGGGCTGGTGGGGTTCATTGTGGTGGGGCTCGTGGCAGGAATGTTCGGGTTGGGGGCTGGCTGGGCCAACGTCCCGCTGATCAACCTGGTGATGGGCGTTCCCCTGAAGGTGGCGGTTGCCACAAGCAACCTCTCCATTTCCATCGCATCTCCCGCGGCCTGGGTGTACCTCAACCAGGGGGCGGTGCTTCCGGCCCTGGTGGCGCCCTCCATGCTGGGGGTCATGTCGGGCTCCCTGATTGGCTCCCGCCTGCTCCCATACGTCCCCACCTCGGTCATCCGGAAGATGGTGATCGGCGTTCTCTTTCTCTCAGGTTTTCGCTCCCTACTGAAAGGATTCGGATGGTAACCTCGACTCCCTCGACTCCCATTGACGAGCACCAGGAATATGCCACGGTCCTGACCTGGGGCAACCGCCTTGGGTTGCTCCTGCTCGTGCTCGGTTTTGTCAGCTACGTCACCGGCCTGCTACCGGGCACCCTCCCCCTGAACGAGTTGCCCCAGCTCTGGTCCCTCCCGCTTCCGGAATTCCTGGCACAGTCTCAAGCGCCTCAGGGCTGGAACTGGCTGACAGTCGCTGGTAACGGAGATGGCCTGGCCATGATGGGCATCCTCACCCTCGGGTGCATCACGGTGGTCAGCTACAGCTTCCTCGTGGTCCGGTTCCTCCGGACGCGTGAGACCCTGCGTCTGTGGATGGCATTGGGCGAGATCGCGGTCACTGTGGTGGCCGCTCTGGGGTGGGGGCTTTAGGACTAAAACGCCTCAGGGCAGTAGTGCGCGTCAATCGGCGCTCCGGCGCCAGAGACCTCTGGGCCAATTGGGCTCCAGCGCCGGTCTGGGCTCGCCAGAAAGGCAGCAAAATCGGCAGGCACGGATTCGGGCTCAATCCGGGTCACCCGCTCCAGGTCACACTCATACAGCCGGTACTGAACGATCCACCCCTGGTCCACATCAAGCGCCTGGAGCTGGGCCAGTTGAAAACGCCGGGGCGGTGTTCCAGCCAGCTCCAGGCTCCGGGAAACACGAGGATTGTCAAAGATGAGGCGGGTGACCGGCTGAAAGAAGAGGTGGGCCACATTGTAGAGGTCGGGCTCCCGGATCTCCTGCAGCTCCACAAACTGCGGATGCTGCGCCTCCACGATCTGGCGCATCTGCTCTCCCCACTGCAAGCTGGTCCGGATGGCATACCCCCACCCCAGCACAATGAGGAGCAGGCTCACCACCTGAACGCGACGGTTGGAGAAGAGCCGGCGGATCATTTGCGCATGAATTGCTGAACCCGTTGCTTGCCCTTCTCCAGCAGGTGGCTCAGCTCCTCCTGAGGCGCTCCCAGCAGGTGGGAAATCTCTCCCAGCAGCTTCTGCTCTTCCGGAGCAAAGTCTCGGTCCACCACCGCAATGCTCAGCAGCTCCTCGAGCACCAGGGTGCGATCTTCGTCGCTGATGTCGATCGGCTCCACCTCCGGATGCCGCCCCAACAGGATCATCTCTTCGAGCTCCTGAACGTGTTCCGGATTGTCCAGCATCCGGACGGCGCCATGCAGGAAGGTCCGCTCATGCAGGTCGATGGTGTCGTCGGCCATCACCATGGCGACCACGGCCTTGGCGTACCAGAAGCGGTGCTCGGCATCAAAGTGCTGGAGCAGCTCGGCGCTCAGCTTCGGCCCTTCTTCCTCGTTGAGCGTCTCCTCCATCTCCCGGAGGACCCGAATCGACTTGAGGACCTTGTGGGCCTGTTCGTTGCCAGAAAGCGCAGACTCCCGGAACCAGTAGTAGGCCTCCTCCCGGTTCTTCGGCACCCCCTGGCCATTGAAGTTCATGATGCCCAGGTTGTACTTGGCCCGGGCGTGATCCTGAATGGCCGCCTGATGGAACAGCCGATACGCCTCCCGGAGGTCGCCTCCGGACTTGGTCAGCTCCACCGCCTGCCGAAACCAGTCCTCCGCCTCAGTCGGGTTCTGTGCTCGGACCGCTGCGGCCTGGGTCATGCGATCAGCGGCTTCATCGGCAAGCAGGGTGTGGTGCTTCTCAAAGAAGCTCTGGTTGCGGATGGTCTCCTCCAGCGCCAGGAAGATGAGGCTGTCTCCCGCATGCACCATCAGGTCCGGGTGCGGATTGACGATCAACTTGCGGTTGTGGCCACGGAGCAGGCCAACCGGCAGCTGATTCGACTGGCGCTTCACATTCAGCACCGTCTCCACCCACTTCAAGGAGGCCCAGGAGCTGGAAAGCCGCCGGACAAAGAGGCTCTGGACGTGGGCCTCTTCCGAGAGGATCTGGGTCACCAGCGTCCCGTACCCTTCGTTGGTCGCCGTCTGAGAGAGGATCGGCGCAATCAGCTCATCCGCCTGCAGGCAGAAGTCGCACCCGACCTTCATCAGCTGCACATCAAAATCCGGCTCCCGGTAGCTCGCAATCGTAAAGATCTCGCCGCCGGTTTCCTGCTCCAGACGCAGAACGGCCATCAGGGTCTGTCCATCGTGCTGGTGGTCGATGAAGGCCACCTTGGCCTCGGTTGCCCGGGCCTTCCGGAAGGAGGCTTCGCTGTTGGAAACGCCTTCAATCCAGTCCACCTCCAGGCCTTCCGGAAAGTGCTCCAGGCGGGGGCTTTCCGTGATCACCACCACCCGTTCCCGGGTCCGTGCCTTCTGCAGCTCCCTGAGCAGGCGTTCAATGAACATCAGGTTATCGGAGCTGATCACCAGGTGTCCCTCCACCCGCAGGTCTTCCATTCCGGAAATTTCGAGAGCGTGCTCCTCCTGGTCTCCCTTGGGACGAGTGGCCGGGGGTTGGAGCTGCAGCACCTGTGTGCCCTTGGGCAGCACATGATCGGCCGGAGGATTCACCAGCACCATTTCATCCTCAAACAGCCCGATTGGCATGACGCCCTGCTCGCTCTTGAGGTGAGCAATCACGTCAATCCAGGCCTTGCCTTCGAGTTCCGGAGAGAGTTCCTGATTGACCAGTCGGTGCCCCTTGGGCTGGTTGACCACCTCATGCACCCATGCGGGCCCTCCCTGAGACCGGTAGGCCTGCACCATCAGGGGCACATAGACCTCATACGGATCCAGCGCATGGTCGCACCCAATTTCCTGGAAGTGCTTGCGGTTGCTCTCACCGGTGTACTGCGCCATCGTCACCACCTCCCCGTTGCTGAGGCTCTCCAGCTGCAGCACCGTCATCAGGGTCAGGCTGTTCTCCTGGTAAGAGACGTATGCAATCTTGGCCTTTTCGGCAGACGCCTTGCGCAGGATGTCAATGCTGTAGCTCTCTCCAGAGATCCAGGGGAGCTTCTTGTAGCGTGTGGTGATCAGGGGGTGTTCGTCTCCCGGACCAATCAGAGCGACCTTGTTTTGCTCCAGAAACGACTGGTTTTGTGCCAGGATTTCTTCCATGAAGGTGGGGCTGTCGGAACAAATCAGCACATGATCCTTCTCGGAAACCGGATCCAGCCCACGTTCGCGTCCGCTCTTGAACTCCTCAAACTTGGCTGTCACCAACGAGACAATGATGGAGAAGTTCACAATCCCGGCCGCCATGACGAGGAAGGTGAAGATCCGCCCCCCCACCGTGATGGGGGCCATGTCTCCATATCCGACGGTGGTGATGGTCTCCACCGTCCACCAGAGGGCATCAAAGGGGGTGTTGAAGGTGCTGTTTTCGTCTCCCGTCAGGATGTATTCAAAGAAATAGATCCCGAGGGTGCTGGTGAGCAGCAGCAGCGGCAGCATCACCAAAAAGATAAATCGCGCTTTGTTCATGGCATCAGGCTTTTGTGACGTTGGATGCCCCTCTGGGTCAACGGCAGGGGGCAGGGGCCCGGACCTGCCTCGTCAGCCTGTGCCTCCGGGGTCTCGGAGGGCACACTCACGTGAGGCAGCGTCTCAATGGGCGCAGGACCTCTTCCCGATTTTCTTGGGCAACAGGGGAAGGTGCTGTTGTTCTGCACTTCTGCAGAAAGGGCCTCAGGGAGGCCTTCAGGTCTCGTCTGTTCCAACCAGGAGCGTTGGAACCTGGGGGCACGCGGGAAGTGTCGGCCAGGGGACGGGGTGTTCATGGGCCTGCAGGGTTCATTCGGAGCCCACGGGCTCCTCCGGATGGCTCCGTCCAGCGGTTCGGGCCATGGCCGACCACCGAGTCCGGATCACCAACCCGCTTCTGCAGCTTCAGCGCCTGGGCGGGCTCAGTCCAGGTCTCCGAGCGTGATGATCTGATCCGAAGGTGCCAGGACAAAGGAGCGTTCCAGGCTGGGACACCAGTCAATGCGACCGGTTTCCGTCGACTCCTCGCCATAGAGAATGCCCAAAAACACCTCGCCTTGCGTCTGAGCCGCCAGCACCAGGTCTGCCGTCTCCAGAGAAGCGGTGCTTTCGGGGAAGAGCGTCTCCACGGTTCGGGAGCGTACGCCCTGGGTTCGGTTTTCCACCAGTTGGGTCCAGAACGGGCTTTGCTCCGGATTCAGCACGGCCCGCAGCAGCACCCCCAGGAGCAGGGACTGCGACGACGTCGCCTGAACGCCCACTCGGGCATACGCCGCTTCTTGCCCCCACTGGCGCACCTCCACCACCCAATCCGGACGCGCGTCCAGCTGCCGGGCCTGGCGCTGGAGTTGCCGGCAGAGGCGCCACGCCTGAGCCCCTTCATCAGGATTCAGGATCAGCACCGAGGCATACTGATTCAGCTTCAGAGCCCGGAGGATTTTCGGATCCTGCACATCCAGGGAGCGGACCTTCAGGTTCAGGCCTGGCAGCTGGTGCTGGAGGTCCTGAATGGACTCGGCGGTCAAGGGCACCCCGGGCTCGGTGAGCACATGCAGAATGGAGCCATCCGGAAGCAACTCGGCAAGCTGTGTCAGCAGAGGCTCGGCCGTACGGGTCCAGCGCACCACCAGGTGCACCCCCGGACGCAGCACCGGATCCTGCGGCTGCAGACGCGGCACCTGCGAGGTCGCTGGCGTTGCACGAAAATCCAGGGGCGTTTCGGCCGGCATCCAGATCAAGAGCTCATCCTCGCCCTGAAGCTCGGTGGTGGGCGGAGGCGCAATGAAGATCCGGCCATCCGGAAAGCGAATCCCCACGGGTTGCCCCTGATAGGCCCGCAGCTGGGCCTCTCCAAAGCGCATGCCCTGCCAGCCGTCTTCCGGAGCATAGCGGCGCAGGTCTCCGGTGTGGCAAAAGCCCTCCAGGCACCGGGCCTGAAAGTCCGGACGCAGCGAGTTCGCCATCAGCCACCCCTGCAGCTCGCCTTCCACAAAGACGGTGGCATCCGGAAGCCACTCCAGCACCTGCTGGCGTCCTTCCTCAGTTTCCATCACCACCCCGACGCGTCCCAGGTCGGCGACGGTCAGGATGCTGGCGAGGGTCAGCAGGGTTTCGTCTTCCGAGGCCTCCGGCAGCACCAACACGCCGACCGGCCCTGCAAGCGGCAACGACTGCAGCAGGTCGCCATCTGACACCTGGCCCGGGATGACCTGTACCGACACCGGAAGGTGCGTCTGCAGAGCAGCCACGGCGGCAGACACTTCCAGGACGTCTGTTTCCGGGAGCAGCACAATCTGCTCCAACTCCAGGTTGAGTTGGCTGAGCCAGCGAAGGAGGCTCACCTGGCGCAGGCTTCCGCCGCAGATCAACAGGCTCTTCGGGGGACGCTGCAGGGCCTCCCAGTTCTCTGTCGCCGTGATCGGCTCAAACGGTTCCAGTTCCATGGGTTCAGCGCGGGAAAGAGGGTTGATTCAGGATTGGAGAAAAGTTCTCAGGTCTGGGCAGGGTGAGGACTCTAAAATTAAGGCCCTTTTCTAGCGAAACCATTCCGGATAATCAAGCTTTGTCACGGGGGAACTGATGAACCCGCGGAATTCGCTCGGTCAGCCCGGTCAGAATCTCGTAGGCAATGGTCCCGGTTCGAGACGCCAGTTCCTCAGCCGTCACCTCCTGCGCGCCTTCCTGACCGATCAGCGTGACCCATTCCCCCACTTTGGCCTCCTCCGGAGTGGCAATCATGAGCTGATCCATGCACACCCGCCCCAGGATCGGGACGCGTTCCTCCCGGAACAGAACCGGCCCGCCATTGGAGAGGTGGCGTCGGTAGCCATCGCCATACCCGACCGGAAGCGTGGCCACTGGAGTCGGCTCCGTTGCCTGCCACGAGGCGCCATAGCTGACGGTTGCTCCCGGAGGCACCGTTTTGCTAAAGGACACCTGCGCCTTGAGTGAAAGCGCCGGCTGAACCGGAACCGTCCGGTGACTCAACGGGTCGGGGTAGACCCCATAGAGCAGCAGCCCGGGGCGGACGCAGTCGAAGTGCGCGTCCGGAAAGTGCAACACGCCTCCGGAGTTGGCCATGTGCCGCATCGGCAGAGGCTGCCCCAGTTGCTCCCAAACCCTTGATACGGCCTCAAAGGCTTCCAGCTGCAACCGATTCATCGGGTGCTCCGGGTCGTCTGAGCAGGCAAAGTGCGAGTAGAGGCCCCGGACGTCCACCCAGCGCGAGCGCGCCACCGCCTCCAGCAGAGGCCGGGCCTCTGCCGCCCGCACGCCGGTCCGTTCCATGCCGGTGTCAATCTTGAGCTGAACCGGAAGTCGGGTCTGGTGTTTCTGTGCCAGCGCCTCCACGGCTTCCAGCATCTGCAGGTTCCCCAGGCTGAAGTCGAGGTGGTGGGTGTAGAAGTGGGGGAGCTGGTGAGGCTGGTGTCCGCCCAACACCAGGATCGGCGTGGTGATTCCAGCGGTCCGGAGCGCCATGCCTTCTTCCACCAGCGCCACAGCCAGCCACTCCACCCCCAGGTGTTCGTACCAGCGAGCCACCTCCACCAGGCCATGACCATAGGCGTTGGCCTTGACCACCGCCATCACCTGAGGCGCCCGGACGTGCTGGCGGATTGCCCGCAGGTTCGAGGCCAGGGCCGCCATGTCAATGAACGCTGCAGCAGGACGCATCAGCCGTGCTGACTGTAAAAGCCGAAGATGGCGGCACAGAACAGCTCAAAGTTCTCCACCTCGGCATCTTCAGCAATGCGCTCCAGGGTTTCCAGGAACGGATCAAAGCCGTAAAACTGCCGAAAGATTTCGGGAATGCGCACCCGGATCCTTTGCTCTTGCAGCAGGGGCACCAGTTCATTGACAATCAAGGGAAGGGCTTCTGGCGATTCCCGCAACCGCCGCAGGGTGTGCTGGAAGAAGCCCTGGACACGGGTGGAGAGGCGCTGCGGATTGCCCGGAAGCTGCGACGAGGCCGGAAACTTCCCCGGCTTGCGCGGAGGCTGCCCCAGCGCAGTGGAGGCGACCTTGCGTTTGCGGTGGGGGGAATCGGTCGACACCACCCCCAGCCCATAGGCGCCTTCGGCTTCGAGCTTCCGGAACAGCTGGCTCGCTTTCTCGGCATTGAGCTCACTCTCCGCATGCGGCGGAGCGATCGTGCGTCCCAGAAACGGATTCTTCCGATTCCGGTACACGCCGTACGTCTCGGCACCAAACTCGTAGGGCAGGGGCTGCACTCCCTTGATTTTTCCTCCCTCCTGATTGAGGATGAGGGGCACTTTCTCTGAAGGCTTGTCGCTCATGATTCAGTTTGGTTCAACAGCATCCATCTCCCCCTCTGTGGGAAAGTGTGTCACAGTTCTTGCTCGTGGTGTTGGGCAACCTTAAGTTCACCCTCGGCCTACAACGCATGACCCCGGCGAAACCATGTCGCTAACGAGATTCTACCAGCAAGCGAAAATCCTGCCATTTCTTCTCACCAGTCTTCTGGTCCTCCCCGGGGCTTTGGGCGCACAGGTTGCGGATTATGCGCAGACGTGGAGCACCGCCCGGGCCGCATTTGTGGCTCAGGAGCCTGAACAGGCCCTGCAGGAGCTGACCCCGCTGCTGCAAAGCGATGCCCCCTTCACCTGGCAACAGCGCGGGTGGATGCTCGCCGGCAAGAGCCTCCTGGCGCTCGGACGGCCTCAGGAAGCCAAGCAGTGGTTTGAAAAGGTCTCTCTTCCCGAAAACGAGCATTACGACCTCTGGCTATACTATCGTGCCGAAAGTCACCTGCAGGCTCAAGAGTACGAGCGGGCCTTTTACCTCATGGAGCTGCTGCTCCAGCACCCGCGTTACGAATCGTACCTCCCCCGCATCCGCCAGTCCCTGGCCCAGCAGGCTCAGGCGCCGGCTGCAGGGACGTACCTGCTGAGCCTGCTCAACAAACCTGAAAATCACGCCGAGTCCCTGCTGGAAGACGACCGCATTTACCGGCTCTACCTGAAGGCGGCCGAGCAAGCCGGACAGCCCATTCCGGTGGAACAGCAGCTGCTGGCCTGGAAGAATCCGGGAAGCGAAGCCGCTGCTCGTCAGACCCAGCAGCTCCTGGAGCAGCAGAACACCCCCATCAGCGATGCGGCCGTCCGGGAGCGTGTGGATGCCCTCCGGCGCCTGCGCGCCCGAGACTACCTCCTGGAGCAACTGCCGCTGCTGATGAAGGGACGGTCTGCCGAGCTGCAAACGGAACTCGGCAAAATCTACATCCGGACCCTCTTCTACTCGCGGCAGTACTCCAAGATGGTTCGGCATTACCAGCGCAAGGACTTCCGCAAGCGCTACGCGGTTCCCGAGGAGACCGAGTACTACTGGATGATGCGGGCCTACCAGCGCCTGAAGCGGACCAAGGACGCCCGCTTCCTGCTCTACAAGCTGGAAGAGAACCATCCCAACTCCCCCCTCCTGCCCCTGGGTTATGAGCACATGGCCTCCTACTACCAGGGTCAGCGAGAAGCCGAAAATGCCGCCTTCTGGTGGCGCCGCTTCCTGGAGCGGGTTCCCAAGCACCGCGACCGCGAGGGCATGCTCTGGAACCTGGCCTGGCACCACTCGCGCGGCAAGGGCTTCCTGACCGCCCTCAAGTACCTGGAGCAGGGCCTTGAAGAAGAAGCGCTGGGGCCCGAAACCCGAGGCAAGTTCCTCTACTGGAGCGGACAGTTTCACCTCAAGCTTCAGCAAAAAGAAGAAGCCCAGAAGCGCTTTGTGTCCCTCGCCGACACCCTGCCCAACACCTACTACGGCCTCCGGCTCCGGCTGGACCAGCCCAACCTCTTCCCGGCCCCGCAGCCTCCCAAGGCCCTGGAAGAGCTGGACCTCCAGCTCAGTGAGCGCGAAGCCTCGTTCCTCCAGCACTGCGAGTACCTCTTCGAGGTTCTGGAGTCGGACCTTGCCGTCTGGCGCCTCCGCCAGGCCTTCCGTGACAAGCCCAGCCAGGCCCTGGTGCTGGAAACCGGAATGGTGCTGCAGCGGTATCACGAGTACCACGCGCTTCAGAAGCTGGTTGCCGGCCGTTACATCCAACGCCTGAAGTCGCAGGACGTAGACGGCCAACCCGTCTGGACCATGGTCTTTCCCCGCCCGTACTGGGAGCAGGTGCAGCACTATGCTGAAGACGCCGGCATTGACCCCTACTGGGCCCTTGCCATCATGCGGGAAGAGAGCCTCTTTGACCCTCAGGCCGTCTCCTCGGCCAATGCCATGGGCCTCATGCAGCTCATGCCCGCCACAGCGAAGGACGTGGCCAGCTGGAAGAACATCGACCTGCGCATTCCGGATGACGTCTTCAATCCTCACATCAATGCCCGCCTCGGCACGAGCTACCTCGGGCACCTCGCCAGTCGGTTTGAGGATGAACTCATCCTCACGGCCGGAAGCTACAACGCCGGGCCCGGAAACATGGGCAAGTGGCTCAAGCGCATCCGCTTCCACTCCCTCGACGAGTTTGTCGAAGACATTCCCTTTGAAGAGACGCGCAACTACGTCAAGCGCGTCTACCGGACTTACCAGCTCTACAAGCAGCTCTACCAAGGCTGACGTCTTCCTCAGCGGCGGGTCCTGAAAACGCTGGACTCGCCCCGGTAAATGGGGACAATGCCTGATCAGGCTGTTTGAGGTGCACTGGGTGTTTCAAACTCTTCCCCCCTTTCCCTTAGGAGACACATGCGCTTTGCGGCACTATCCCCCGTTGGTTTGCACTACCGGATTTCCGGCAACCCCAGAGGGCCGGCGGTCCTCTTCCTCAATCCCCTTGGTACCGACCTGCGGCTCTGGAACCGGGTCATCCCCGGCTTTCAGGAACGCTTCCGGGTGATCCGCATGGACCACCGTGGGCAGGGCCTTTCGGACGCGCCTGCCGGGCCTTACACCGTCTTTGAGATGGCCGAAGACGTGGCTCGGCTGCTGGATCACCTCGAGATCCGCTCCGCCTCTGTTGTCGGCCTCTCCATCGGAGGCCTGATTGCTCAGGCGCTGGCGACGCTGCGTCCGGAACTGGTCTTCCGCCTCATCCTCTGTGACACCGGTGCCGTCATTGGAACCCCAGAGGGCTGGGAGGAACGCATCCAGGCCGTCACCTCCGGAGGGCTGGAAGCCGTTGCGGCCGCCACGCTGGAGCGCTGGCTTCCTGCCGAATACCGACAGGACCACCCGGAAGAAGGGGCCCTCTGGCAAAACCTGCTGCTCCGGACCTCCAGGCAGGGCTACCTGGGAGCCTGTGCCGCTCTGCGAGACGCCAACCTGACGGAATCCACCCGAGCACTCAGTGTTCCGGCTCTGGTCCTCTGTGGCTCGGAAGACACGGTCACGCCCCCTTCGCTCGGTGAAGAGCTGGCCGGTCTGATTTCCGGAGCCGAGTTCGACCTCATCGAAGGGGCGGCGCACCTGCCCTGCCTCGACCGTTCCGAACTGCTGGGGCACCGCATCCGGCAGTTCCTTTCGCGGTAACTTCCGGAGGCTCCGTGCTCGAATCCGCCCTGCGCCCCTTTTTGGAACTCGTTGAGCAGCAGACCCCGTTTGTGGCGGTCACGCTCGTCGAGGCCAAGGGCAGCACCCCACAGGATGCCGGCAGCCGGATGCTGGTCACCGCCTCCGGACGGCACTGGGGCACGGTCGGTGGCGGACGCATTGAACAGAAGGCGCTCGCCGAGGCTCAGGCGCTGCTCCAGCAGTGGGCGCCTGCTCCCGAGTTCCGACGCTGGAACCTCAACAAGGACGTGGGCATGACCTGCGGCGGATCCGTTTCGCTGTTCTTTGAGCCCGTCGGGGTGCATCCCTGGCAAATCGTCATCTATGGCGCCGGACACGTCGCGCAGGCCCTGGTTCCCCTCCTCCTGCCCCTGCCGGCTCAGGTCCTCTGCCTGGATCCCCGCTCCGAGTGGCTCAGCCAGCTTCCGGAGGCGCCCAACCTGACCCGGCAGCAGGCCCCCGACCTCCCGGAAACGGTGGATCAGGTTTCCCCAGAAGCCTTTGTGCTGTGCCTGACCTCCGGACACGCCACCGATCGTCCCATCCTCCAGCGCTTTCTGGAGCGTGGCAACCAGGCCTTCCTTGGCGCCATCGGCAGCCGTGCCAAAGCCGCAACGCTCCGCAAGGAGCTGCAGGCGTCTGGGCTGACCGCGGAGCAAGTCCAGGCCTTTTCCTGTCCGCTGGGCTGGTCGCTGGGCACCAATCATCCGCACGAAATTGCCATCAGCATTGCGGCTCAGCTGCTTCATGAACGCGACCAGCGCGCCGGCATTCAGCACCACCGGGTGCCCCTGCCTCCGCGGGAAACCGAGAGCCGCGACACAGGAATTTGACCCCGAGCCACGACCGTAGCTTGCTCTCAGTGCGGGAATCCCGCACAATGCACGGTTCGCACAGTGACCCTCGCACAACACCATCCAGAATTTCCTGTTTCTTCCGTTTCCACTCATGCAGCTTCCGTTTTCCGAAGTCTTTCCCCGGCTCCAGCACGCCTCTGAACTCCTCCACCTCGATGGCCTGCAGGGCTCCAGCAAGGCCCTGCTCCTGACGCTGCTTCAGCACGTCCGGCAACGTCCGTTTGTCGTCCTTTGCGAGTCCTACGAGGTGGCTGAACGGCTGCATGCCGACCTGGCCTACTTCAGTGGTCCGGAGGGGCTGCGCTTCTTTCCACATTGGGACGTCCTTCCCTATGACAACTTTTCTCCACACCGTTCGCTCACCGCTGAGCGCTTCCAGACCCTGCACGCGCTGCTGCACTCAGAGGCCCGGATTGTCGTCACCACGCCCCATGCGCTCATGCAGAAGCTCATGCCGCGCCGGGTGTTTGAGGCCGCCACCCTGCGCCTCACTGCGGGGCAGCCGGAGGTGCTGGAGACCCTGACCCGGCTGCTCCGGGAAAGTGGTTACGTGGCCGTGGACACCGTGGAGGATCAGGGCGAATTTGGCCTGCATGGGCACATCCTTGACCTCTTTCCAATGGGGGCTCCCCATCCGTATCGCCTGGAGTGGAAGGCGGAAGACGGCGTGGAGGTGCTGGAGCGCATCCTGCCGTTTGACGTTCAGACCCAGCTCAGCCGCGCTGAAGAAGTGAAGGCCCTGGAGCTGCTGCCGGCTGCCGAGGTCCTCTTCACCGAAGCCACCCAGCAGAAGGCGCGCCTGGCCCTCAGTGACCGGCGCAAGGACTGCGACCCCCAGGTCTTCCGGAACCTGGACCGGCACCTGCGAGAGGCCGAGGTCTTTCCCGGAATGGAATCCCTGGCGCCGCTGTTCTTTGGCGCGCTTGAGACGCTGCTGGACTACCTTCCAGAGGAAGCCCAGCTCGTGTTTGACGAAGAGGACGTCCTCCACGACCGGGCTGAGCATTTTTACAGCGAGGTCTTCATGGAGTACGAACTCAGCCTGCAGCAAGAACGCCTGACGCTGCCACCGGAGCTGCTCTTTCTGGACCACCGCGAATTCAAGCGCCTGGCCGACCAGCGCCTCAACTTCACCCTGCAGGCAGACGAGCCCCGAGAGGCCTTTGGGCAGCGCCTCCGCCTCCCGTTCACCAACAACCGCAAGCTCCGGGAAGGCTTCCGCGACCAGGCGGCTCTCTCGGCCTCCGGACATGCCGTCCAGCGCCTCGGGGAGTGGCAGCAGGAAACCCGGCACGTGCTGCTCAATGCCCGGAACCAGACTCAGGCCGATCACTTCCGGATGCTGCTGGAGGACCTCAGTGTGGAGGCTCACCCCACCGAGCCCAGCATTCATGCCGAAGACTGGCAGGCCTGGCTGCTCGGCCAGACGCTTCCGCAGGCTCCTCAAGGCGGGTTCCCGATCTTCCACGGCACCCTCTCGGCCGGCTTTCAGCTCCTCAGCCCCGAGGGCACCGTGCTGTTTGCCCTGGTCACGGAAGAGGAAATCTTTGGCGAAAAGACCCGCAGCCGCCGGACCCAGCGGGCACAGGTTCAGGCCACCGCGGGCAGCCTGGATGACCTCAAGGAAAACGACCTCGTGGTTCACCTCGACCACGGCATCGGCCGGTACCGAGGCCTCCAGAAAATTGACGCCGGTGGACAGTCGCACGAGTTCATGCTCCTCACCTTTGCCCGCGACGAAAAGGTCTATGTTCCCATTGGGAAGTTCCACCTCGTCCAGAAGTACGTCAACCCCGATGGCGGCCCGGCCAAACTCAACAAGCTCGGTGACAAGGTCTGGAAGAAAACCCGGGCCCGCGTCGCCAAGGCTGTGGAGGACATTGCCGAGGAGCTGGCGGAAATTTATGCGAAGCGCAAGGCCCGGCGCGGAATCGCCTTTGCTCCGGATGACCACGACATGAAGGAGTTTGAGCTGGGCTTCCCCTTTGAGGAAACACCGGATCAGCTGCAGGCCATTGAGTTGGTCAAGAAGGACATGGAATCCGAGCAGCCCATGGACCGCCTCATCTGTGGAGACGTGGGGTTTGGCAAAACCGAGATTGCGATGCGGGCCGCGTTCAAGGCCGCCAGCCAGGGCAAGCAGGTGGTGGTGCTCGTGCCCACCACCATCCTCGCCCAGCAGCACTACAACTCCTTCCGGAAACGCTTTGCCGATGCGCCCTTCCTCATTGACGTCCTCAGCCGGTTCCGGACCCCAGCCGAGCAGAAGGAGACGCTCAAGCGCCTCCAGGAGAAGCGCCTTGATGTCCTCATCGGCACCCACCGGCTGCTCTCCAAAGACGTCAAGTTTGCGGACCTGGGGCTGCTGATTGTCGATGAGGAGCAGCGCTTTGGCGTCAAGCACAAGGAGCGCATCAAGCAGTTCCGGGCCGAGGTAGATGTCCTCACCCTTTCGGCCACTCCGATTCCCCGGACCCTGCACATGTCGCTGATGGGCATCCGGGACCTGACCATCATCAACACGCCTCCCGCTGACCGGATGGCCATCCGGACCCGGCTGGTGCAGGCCAACGACTACATCATTCAGGAAGCCGTGGGCCGGGAGATCCGCCGAGGCGGACAGGTGTTCATCGTCCACAATCGCGTGGAGAGCATCTATGAATACGGCAACTACCTCCAGCGCATCCTTCCGGAGGTGCGGGTGGTTGTGGGGCACGGACAGATGGGCGAGCACCAGCTGGAGCAGGTGATGATGGACTTCATTGAAGGCCGCGCAGATGTGCTGCTTGCCACCACCATCATTGAGTCCGGACTCGACATTCCGCGGGCCAACACCATCATTGTCAACAACGCCGACCACTTTGGCCTCGCCCAGCTTTACCAGCTTCGGGGCCGGGTGGGGCGCAGCAACGTGCAGGCCTACGCTTACCTGCTTGTGTCTCCCGAGAAAATCCTCAATAGTATCGCCCGAGAACGGCTGCAGGTGCTGCAGGACCTCAACGACCTCGGCGCCGGCTTCAAGGTGGCTTCCCGAGATCTGGAAATCCGCGGGGCCGGTAACCTGCTGGGCTCGGAGCAGTCGGGGCAGATCGCCAGCGTTGGGCTGGAGCTCTACACGCAGATGGTCGAGCGGGCGGTCAAACGCCTCCAGCAGCAAGACGCGCCGCAGCTGGAAAGCGAGGACATTCGTGTCAACTTCGACCACATTCCTCAAGAAATTCCAGAGAGCTACATCCGCAGCACCAACCAGCGGCTCTCGCTTTACAAGGCCCTCGCAGGCCTTCCGGATGAAGAAGCCGTCTGGGAGCTGCGCAATGCCACCGAAAACCGCTTTGGCCCCATGCCTGAGATGATGCTCAACCTCTTCAAGCTGGCCCAGATCCGCCTCTGGGCCCAACGGCAGGGCATCACCACCGTGGAGCACCGCAGCCAGGCCATTCGCCTGCAACTGGCTGATGCCGGACGCATCAACCCGGACCAGCTCATCGCCTGGCTCTCAGAGCCCGACTGCGCCCTGCGGTACATTCCGGAGAACACGCTTGAAGTCCGCAACGTTGCGTCAAACCTCGATGACATCCTCTTTGAACTTCGGCAGCTTGATCCTCTCTTTCAGCCGGGCACCACGCCCGTTCCCGCCTGACCTCCGCTGATGCAACTGCTGGAATCCTGGATTCGGGAACTCGAAGGCCTGCTGGAGCAGGTCTCTCAGGTGCTGGAAGCCCTCCACACCCTTCCCTTTCACAACGACTGGCCCACGTCGGCGCCTGGTCAGCTCTATCAGCAGGCGCTGGAAGCCATGGAGGCCACGCTGCTGGCGTTCTGGCATCAGCGCGAGGCACCCATTCAGGAGCTGGAGCAGGCGGTGCTGACCTGGTTCCTCCGCGATCAGCGTCACCCGGAAGGCGTCCTCCGCAGCTGCCTCCGCTGGAATGAAGCCCTCCTTGAGGCCCTGGCGCCTCTGGAGCCCAGCCGCAAGGCCGCTGGCTGGTCCGGATTCCTTGAGCATGCCATGCTGCAGGAGCCTCACCTGGTGGCACGCCTCCGGGCGCCAGAAAGTGGCGTGGCTCCGGAAGCCCGACAGGCCCTGGCGCGTGGCTACCTCGCGTGCATGCAGCCGGTTCATCAGGCGCCACTCAGTCAACTCGGCATCCGCTTCTTCTCCCTCCTCTCGGCCTTCACACGCCGGAGCGTCTTCCTCCCAGACCTGCACACTCCACTCGGCCAACCCGCCTTCCAGGCCTCACTCGACGCCGCTCAACGCTGGGAGCGGTTCCAACAGGAATTCCTCCACACGCACCAACTCTCCTGAACGCCACCCACCTCAAGAAATGCAACGGGTCCCGAAATGAGGCTTGACCTGACCCTTTGTTATCGATAACATCTCGAAATCTCAGGGCGTCCCCGAGGCGTCGGATTTCAACAGAGAGCCCTCATGAACGGAAACGACAAACCGATTCGGATGCAAGAGGTCGCCGAGTATGCGGGGGTTTCCATCATGACCGTCTCGCGGGTGCTGCGGAAACCGGAGAAGGTGGCAGAGGGTTCACGCAAGCGGGTGCTGCAGGCGATTGACGCCCTGGGGTACGTTCCCGACCTCACCGCCGGCGCGCTCTCGTCGAAGCGCAGCCACTTCATTGTGGCGCTGATTCCGATGATGAACAGCTCCCCGTTTGCCGACACGATGCAGAGCCTCTCGTCGGTCCTCAACGAGGCCGGTTACCAACTGCTCATCGGCAGCACCGACTATGCGCTTGAGAAGGAAGAGTCGCTGGTCCGGACGCTGCTGGGGCACCGCCCGCAGGGCATGGTTCTGACTGGACGGCAGCACCACCCAGAGGTGTACAAGCACCTGAAGCGCTCTCAGATTCCGGTGGTGGAGATCTGGGACCTCCCTGACGAGCCCATTGATGGAGCCGTCGGCTACTCCAACTTTGATTGCGGGGTCTGCCTGACCGAATTTCTGCATGCCAAGGGGCGGCGGAAGATCGGGTTTGCGCTTGCAGAGATGCGAGACGATGACCGAGGCGAGCAGCGCCTGCAGGGCTACCTCGCAACCGTTCAGCGCCTGGGGCTTCCGGAGCTGGTGGTGCGGGCCGGGCAACCGCCGGTGACCATGGAATTGGGAGGCCGCCTGCTGCAAGACCTCCTCCAGCAGCATCCGGAAGTCGACTCGGTGATCTGCGTCAGTGACACCCTGGCGATTGGGGTGCTCTCGGAATGCCGGCAGCAGGGACGGCGGGTGCCGGAAGACCTGGCGGTGGTGGGATTTGGCGACTTCGAAGTGGCCCAGCACACCTCACCTCCGCTGACGACCATCCGGGTGTCCGGGCACGAAATTGGCCGGCAAACCGCACAGCTGCTGCTGAACCAGATTCAGGCCGGATCCTCGCCCCGCTCCAAAATTGATGTGACCTTTCAGCTAATTGAACGAGGCTCCACCTGAGCCCCGGATTCCGCTTCCCCTTTGCAGGAGATTGTTCATGAGTTACGAAAAACGCCTTCAGGAACTGGGCATCACGCTTCCGGAAACCCCCACTCCCGTGGCCAACTACGTCCCCGGGGTCATCACGGGCGACTTGCTGTTCCTCTCCGGACAGGGCCCCCGGAAGCCGGACAACACCTTTGAACTTGGCACCATCGGCGCAGACGTCAGCGTGGAAGAAGGCTACCAGCATGCTCGCCTGACGGGGCTCTTCCTCCTCTCTGCCGCCCGGAGCATCCTGGGCAGCCTCGACCGGGTGGACCAGGTGGTGAAAATTCTGGCAATGGTCCGTGCCACCCCGGATTGCCCCGACCAGCCCAAGGTGGCCAATGGTCTGTCAGACCTGATGGTGGAAGTCTTTGGAGACGCCGGACGGCACGCCCGTTCCGCTGTGGGCATGGGGTCGCTTCCGAACGGCATGACCTTCGAGGCCGAGGCCATTTTGCGCATCAAGCCATAACCGACGGGCATGAGCTCCTTCTCCTTCTCGGCACGCGTCACCTCCGCCCAGCAGCTGGCCTGTACGCTCCGCAACCACAGCTCAGCGGCCTACCAGGGGTTTCAGCTTGGCCTCAGCCTGGTCACCGGCGGGGTGGCGGTTTCCGGATGTCGCCTCACGCGTCAGGTGGGAGGCTACTGCGAGGTCGCTCCCGAGCCAGAGGGTCCCCTTGCTCCCGGAGCCACATGGGAGTTTGTCCTGGCCTACCACGAGGCGGGTTACGTCCCCTTCAACCAGTCGTGGGGACCACAAGGCGTCCACCTCCTCACAGCGCAAGGAGAGGCCCTTCCGGTGGAAGCCCACCCCCTCGAGTTTCCGGACGTGCCCCCGTTTCCGCAGCTGGACGTGACTCCAGAGGCTCCCGAGCTTCCTCTGATTCCGCATCCGGAATCCTGGAAGCCGACGGGCACAACCTGCTCGCTTGCTTCCGGAATCACCGTGCTGGAGCCGCTTCCGTTTCCCGACGTTCCGGAGGCCGTGGACGCGCTCGCTCGACGGTGCGGGTTCTCCCCCCTGCAGGCGAGTTCCCCTTCCGCCTGCCCGCTGACGCTGCACCAGGATGCCTCGCTCGGTCTGGAGGCCTACTGGCTTGAGATTCACCCGGATCGGCTGGAACTCGGCGCCTCCGGACGCACGGGCGCGCTGTATGGCGGGCTCACCCTGCTGCAGTTGGCCGAAGCGACCCACCGGAGCCTGCCCTGCGGGCGCCTGGAAGACCAACCTCGGTTTTCGTGGCGTGGGCAGCACCTCGATTGCGCCCGGCACTTCTACGAAGTCGACACCCTCCTTCGGGTGCTGGACCTGATGGCCCTGCTCAAGCTCAACCGCTTCCACTGGCACCTGATTGATGATGAGGCCTTTCGGTTGGAGCTCGAGGGCTTTCCCGAGCTGGCCGCCCAGACTTCTGCGCGGGGGCATGGCTGTGTGGTGCCCGGCGTGTTTGGCGGCGGCGCCGGTCCCACCGGAAGGGCCTACTCGGCGGCCGACGTCGAGCGGGTCCGGCAGCACGCCCAGACGCTCGGCATTGAAGTGATGCCGGAGGTGGAGATTCCCGCCCACGCCTGGGCGCTCCTGCAGGTGTTTCCCGAGCTGCGGGATCCGGAAGACACCAGCCACGAGGTGTCGGTGCAGTGTTACGCGGAAAACGCGATCAACCCGGGACGCGCAGAAACCTGGCGGTTTTTGGAGAAGCTGCTTCCGGAAGTGCACCAGCTCTTCCCGGATGGCTGGATTCATCTGGGATGCGACGAGTTGCCGCCCGGGACCTGGGAGCGCTCTCCGGCGGTTGCACGACTCAAGGCCGAACACGGCCTGCACACCACCGAAGATGTTCAGGAGTGGACCATGCAGCGTGCGGCCGCCCTGCTCCAAAAAGCCGGGGCGCGGGTGGCGGCCTGGGAAGAAGCGGCCCGCGGGCAGCACGGAGGCATCGGTCCGGACACCCTGCTGTTTTCCTGGACGGGACAGGGGCCCGGACTTGATGCCGCCCGCCGCGGGTATTCCGTGGTGATGTGTCCGGCTCCGCACACCTACTTCGACCTGGCCCAGACCGCTCATCCTTCGGGGCGAGGCATCAACTGGGCGGGGACCGTGGGGCTTCGGGACGCCCTGGAGTGGCAGCCGGTTCCTCCGGAGGAGCCTGAGCTGGAAGCCCGCATTCAGGGCGTGCAGGGGCAGCTCTGGTCAGAGACCATTCTGGACGATCGCATGGTGGAGGCCCTGCTGGCCCCCCGGATTCTGGCCCTGGCCGAAGTGGCCTGGTGTCCGGAAGCACGCAAGCGGGCGTTCCCGGAGTTTGTGGGAGCCGCCCAGGCGTTTTTACCCTTACTTTCCAAGATGAACTGGGAGTCTCACCCCCTCGTCTGACGAGGCTCTCCAACCAGGAGGAATTCGTGAATACCCGCACTGCGGCTCGCCCCAATCGCTGGCAGCAGTTTCTGCGCTCTCCCGCCTTCTTTGCGTGGTTGCTGATCCTGCCTGCGGCCCTCTACCTGATGCTGGTGGTCGCCTGGCCCCTGGTCGAGACCGTCCGCCTGTCGTTTACGAACGCCGGGCTCGGCGGAGAGGAGTACATTGGATGGGAAAACTACGAAAAGCTCCTCTCCAGCTACTCCTTTCCTCAAATTGTGGGCCGGACCTTTTACTGGATGATCCTCTCCGTCAGCCTCAAGCTGATCCTTGGGCTGATTGGGGCCACGCTGCTGAATGCCAAGATTCCCGGGCGGGCGCTCTTCCGGGTGCTGGTGATGCCACCGTGGGTGGTGCCGATTGCCATTGGCTGCATCGGCTGGCTGTGGCTGTACAACGGGCACTTCGGCATTATCTCCGGGGTCCTCATGCGAACCGGTTTGCTCGATGGCCCCTTCGAGTTCCTGGCCTACAAGGACAGCGCCTTCTATTCAGCACTTGTGACCGATGTTTGGGTGGGCACCCCGATGGTGACCGTCTTCTTCCTGGCGGCCATGCAGGGGGTGCCGGAAGACCTCTATGAAGCCGCCTACGTCGATGGTGCCTCCCGCTGGTACCGGTTCCGCCGCATCACGCTGCCCCAGATCATGCCGGTCATTGTGACCATGGCCCTGCTTTCGGCCATTTGGACCTTCAACTCCTTTGAGATCATCTGGATCCTCACCGAAGGCGGGCCTCGGGGAGCCACCACCACCCTGATCATTGACACCTACAAGAAGGCGATTTCGGGATACAAGTTTGGCGTCGGCGCCACCCGAGCGGTGATGGTGGTCCTGCTGCTGTCGGCCTTCTCGCTGCTCTACCTGTGGCTCCTGAACAAGATCAACCGCCGTTACCAAAACAAGTAACCATGGAAAAGTACGGATTGGGACAAAAAGTGGCTCTTTATGCGGCCATTGGCGTCTTCCTGACCTTCATCCTCCTGCCCTTCTTTGAGATGTTCATGGCGTCGTTGCGCCCGCTGGACCACCTGTTCCGGATGCCGTACCAATTCTGGTCGCCCGACCTTTCGTTTCAGGCGTACCACGACATCTGGAAAACGGTGCCCAAGCTCCCCCGGTACATCTTCAACAGCATCTTCCTGGCGGTGGTGACCACGCTGCTGTGCATGATCTTTGTGGTGCCTGCCGCGTATGCGTATGCGCGTTTTGAGTTCAAGGGCAAGGCCGTCAGCCTCGGGATCTTCCTGGGGGTGAACATGTTTGCCGGCGCCGTGCTGCTGATTCCGCTTTACAAGCTGCTCCGGACAATGGGGCTGCTCAACACCTACGCGGCCATGATCGTCCCCGGGGCCGCCTTCCTGGTGCCCACCGGCATCTGGATGCTGAAGGCCTACCTGGAGAAGATTCCGATTGAGCTGGAAGAGTCCGCCTGGGTCGATGGCGCCTCCCGTCTCTACATCCTGAGACGCGTGGTGCTGCCCCTTGCCGTCCCCGGATTGATTGTCGTTGGGGTGGCCACCTTCATTGGAGCCTATGCCCAGCAGTTCCTCTTTGCCGTGACCTTCAATCAGAACCGGGACTACATGCCGCTGCCGGCCGGGATCTTTGAGTTCATCGGCTACCAGACGGTGATCTGGAACGAAATGATGGCCGCCAGCATCATCGGCATCATTCCGGTGCTGTTCCTGTTCATGTTCTTGCAGAAGTACCTGATGGCGGGCCTCACCGCCGGCGCGTTGAAGTCGTAACAGCGTGGTCCCTTACCTTCATGTGGAGTTGCCTATGGTCTCGTGATGCAGCCTCTAGTTTGCCTTTGCCTCAGGATGAGGCGTTTCTGATGACAACACCATTGAGAGAGTCAACATGAACCTCAAACAAGCCTTTGTGCGCTCCGTGCTGATTGGAGCCGGCGCCCTTGCTTTTGCTGGACTCGGTCAGGCTCAGGAGCTGACCTTTGTGATGTGTGGTGGAGAAGCCCGGGAGGCGGACCAACAGACCATTGATGCCTTCATGAAGGCCCGCCCGGGCGTGAAGGTCAACATGGAAGTCGTTCCGTGGGGAACCTGCCAGGACAAGTCCATGACCCTCGCCGCCGCAGGCGATCCCGTCAGTGTAGCCTACATGGGCTCCCGTACCCTGAAGCAGCTCGCCGAGAACAACCTGATTGTGCCAGTCAGCATTCCTGCTGCAGACCAGTCCAACTACCAGCCGGGCATCCTCAAGACCGTCTCGCACATGGGCAAGTTCTGGGGTTTCCCGCACGCCTTCTCCACCAAGGCGCTGTTCATGAACTGCGACCTCGTGGAGCAGGCCGGGTTGACCTGCCAGGGCCCGAAGACCTGGGATGAGATGTACTCCATGGCCAAGACCATCAAGGACAAAACCGGCATCGCCGGAGTCGGTCTTGCGGCCAAGGACTTTGACAACACCATGCATCAGTTCCTGAACTACCTCTACAGCAACGGGGGACAGGTCATTGATCCGGACACGAATGAGATCACCCTCAACAGCAAGCAGACTGTCGAGACCCTCGACTTCTACGGCAAGCTCGTGAGTGTGGCTCAGGAAGGCCCCACCGCTTTTGAGCGCTCCCAGATCAAGGACCTGTTCAACGATGGCAAGGTGGCCATGTACATCGACGGCCCCTGGGGTCGTGGCCAGCACAAGGAAGGCATGCGGACCATCACGGTGCCGATCCCTGCAGGTCCAAGTGGCGTGAGTGGCACCCTGCTCATCACCGACTCGATTGCCGTGTTCAAGGGAACCGGACACGAGGACCTGGCCATGGAACTCGCCCGGGCCCTTTCGTCTGGAGAGGCCCAGTACAACCTGGACCAGACCTGGGGCCTCACCCCCATCATGAAGTATGACGAAGGCATGGTGGCCAATCCCTACTACGCGGGAGACGCGTACTGGAAGGTCTTCATTGACCCGATCACCACCGGGGGTCCGGAGCCTCTGTTTGTGGACTACAAGTCCCTGCAGACCGTCATGAACAGCATGATCCAGGGAATCGTCCTTGAAGACGGCAGCGCCGAAGACCTCGTCGCTCAGGCAGCCGAGCAGTTGGAAGAGTTCAAGTAAGCCCGAACGCCTTCCGCCCTTCAAGCTTCCGGAGCCTCCTGGTTCCGGGGGCTTCCTGACCCAACCCTTTTGCTGACAGACGAGGTTTTCAGCATGGCCGCTGTAACATTAAAGGCAATCAACAAGCACTTTGGCGCCACTCAGGTCCTGCATGACATCAACCTCGAGATCAACGATAAAGAATTTGTGGTGTTTGTCGGGCCATCCGGATGCGGGAAAACGACGCTGCTCCGGATCATTGCCGGCCTGGAAGAAGCACCTCAGGGAGAAATCTGGATCGATGGTGCCGAGGTCTCACAAGCCCGTCCCGTGGAACGGGGCATCTCCATGGTCTTTCAATCATACGCCCTCTACCCGCACCTGACTGTTTTTGAAAACATTGCCTTTCCGCTCCGGGTCCTCAAGATGCCCGAGCCCGAGCTGCGCCAGCGCGTGGAAGCCGCGGCAGCGACCCTGCAGCTGACCGACCGCCTGCAACACAAACCCGGGCAGCTCTCTGGAGGACAGCGCCAGCGTGTGGCCATTGGCCGCTCCATTGTTCGGCAACCGAAGGTGTTTCTCTTTGATGAACCCCTCTCCAACCTCGATGCCGCGCTCCGTGGAGAAATGCGGGTGGAGCTGTCGAAGCTGCATCAGAACCTGGATGCGACCATGATCTATGTGACCCATGACCAGGTCGAGGCCATGACCATGGCCGATCGCATCGTCGTCCTTTCCAGGGGCTGGGTTGAGCAGTTTGGCACCCCCATGGAGCTCTACCACCGTCCCCGGACCAAGTTTGTTGCCAGCTTCATTGGGCACCCCAAGATGAACTTCATTCCCACCCAGTGCCTCCAGGCGTCCACCTCCGGCGTCTCGGTTGCGCTTCCTGGCGTTGGGACCCTGACGCTTCCGGTCGACCCGGAAGCCGGACTGGAAGGACAGGCACTGGAAGTGGGGGTGCGCCCTGAAAACCTGCTCCTGTCCGAGACGGATGAGGGGCTCCCCATGGAAGTCCAGGTGCTGGAACGCCTGGGCGGCAGCTCCCTCGTCTATGGACGAATTGCCGACACCGACGGCTGCTGCGCCATGCTTCCCGGAGACGCCCTGGTCCGGGAAGGAGCCACCATTCACCTGAAGGTCGTCCCGGAAGAACTCCACGTCTTTACCGCTTCCGGAATCGCGCTCCGCCGGCAAAAGGTCCCGGCGGTTCTCCTGTAACCTCAAGTTTGTGCAAAGAACCATGCGTGTCGCAATTGTGGGACTCGGCCTCCGGGCCGGTCATGTCATTGGCCTGATGAAGCAGCAGCTGCCCGAGCTGGAAGTCGTGGGCTACGTCGATCCCTCTCCATGCGGAATGGAGCGGCTCGGGGAAGCCCAGCCCCAACGGAGCTACCCGGATCTTTCCGAGATGCTGTCTGACGCCCAGCCCGACCTGCTGTTTGTCGGGTCACCGAACCACCTCCACCTCGAACACATCCGGCTGGGGCTGGAAGCCGGGGTTCAGGTGTTTGCCGAAAAGCCGGTGGTGACCACCCTGGAAGATACCTTCACCCTGGCTGAGCTGCTGGCGAAGCACGGTCCCGACCGCGTCATGGTTGGGCTGGTGCTCCGCTACTCGCAGCACATGCGAGACCTCCGGACCGCTCTTGCCGGGGGGATGCTTGGGCCCATCGCCTCGATTGAGGCCAACGAGCACATTGCCCCGTACCACGGCTCCTTCTTCATGCGCGACTGGCGCCGCAAGGTCGCCTACTCCGGAGGCTTCATGCTGGAGAAGTGCTGCCACGACCTCGACATCTACAACATGGTCACTGCCAGCCGTCCGCAACGGGTTGCCAGCTTCGGAAGCCGCCGGTCCTTTGTTCCCGAGCAGGCGCCGCCTCCGGGCGCACACGATGACGTCTATCAGGTCAAGCGGTCCTTCTGGGAAGCAACGGATGACCCGTTTGCTTCCGATGGGGACATCATCGACAACCAAACCGCGCTCATGGAATTCGAGAACGGCGTCGGCATGACCTTCCACACGAACATCAACACCCCCGACGAGCACCGACGCTTCTGCATCATCGGCGCTCAGGGCATGGCGGAAGGCGACTTCGTTCGGGGCTTCCTCCGGGTCACGGAAGCGCGGACCGGCAAGCGCCTGATGGACGAGGACTACACCCGGAATGCGGCAGCCAAAACCGCTCACTATGGTGCTGACGAGTTGATGGTTGCCGACCTCGCGGCCTACCTGAGGGAGGAGCGCGCGGACCTCCCGGTGTCCATTTTGGACGCACTGGAAGCAGGGGTCGTCGCGCTGGAGCTGGATGCGGCTCGTACCTCTGGAACCGTCCGGGACCTGGCCCCGCTGTGGAAGCGGCTGGACGCCTTTGGGCTGCGAAATGGGTGACTGGCTGTTGACGCTGGACGGCGGCGCCACGAACTGCCGGGCCGTTCTCTACCAGGGAGACACCGTTGTTGCCCGGGCCAGCGGCCCAGCAGCCAATGCCTGGTGGGGCGTGGAAGAAACCGTTCAGAGCATCCACAGCACCTGGGAGGCGGTTGCCGCCCAGGCCGGCCTCTCAACCCGTCCAGAAGACCACCAGGTCCAGCTGGTCGCCGGACTGGCCGGAGCCGAGCTGCACAGCCTCCGGAGGGCCCTGATCGCACACCTGCCCGGCTTCCAGGACATCCGGATCCTCACCGACGGCTATGCCGCCCTGATTGGTGCCGGAGAAGGACAGCCCTGCACCCTGATGATCGTGGGAACCGGATCCGTCGTCCACCGCCTGGAAGCCAACGGCCTGAGTCGCATTGCAGGAGGCTGGGGCATGATTGCCGGAGACCGGGGAAGCGCGGCCTGGATTGGCCTCGAAACCGTTCGGCGCTGGCTCCAGTGGGAAGATGGAAGCCGCTCTCCAGACGGAAGCTCCCCCCTCCGTGAGCAGCTCAATCACCTCATTGGCACCTCCCGGGAGGCGCGTCTGGCCTGGCTCAAGGCAGCCAAGCCGGCCGACTACGGCGCCCTCTCCCGCTGGGTCGTGGAAGCTGCTGCCCAGGGCGATCCCTTCTCCGAGCGCCTGATGCAGCGCGCCACCGAAGAGGTCGCTGACAGCCTCTACACCCTGCTGGATGAAGACGCTCCCGGGTGGGTCTTCCTGGCAGGCGGGCTGGCTGAGACCTTTCAGCAGCGCCTGGAACGTCACCACAACCTCACCGTCAGCCGCCCCAGGCAAGACGCCAACTACGGCTGCTTCCTGGTCGGACGTGGACGGGCTCCGGAGGAGAGACGGGCCGACGATGCCTGAAATTGCCCCTCGTGTGCTGGGCCTGACTGGCGGAATCGGCTCCGGAAAGTCAACGGTCGCCCAGTGGTTTGCCGATGCCGGATTCCCCACGCTCAGTGCCGACCGGTTGGGACACGAAATCCTGGAGCCCGGGCAGCCGGCTCATGCAGAAATCGTGGCGCATTTTGGATCCCACCTGGTGCTTCCCTCAGGCGCCATCGACCGCTCGCAACTGGGCGCCCTCGTGTTTGCCGATCCGGAAGCGCTCAAGGCGCTCAATGCCTTCACCCACCCGCGCATTGCGCAAAGGGCTCAGGACGAGGCGCAACGCCTCGCGTCTGTCCGCGCCGACCACCGGGTTGTGCTGGAGGCGGCGCTGCTGATTGAAGCAAAGTGGCACCACTTCTGCGAAACCGTCTGGGTGGTGGAGGCCCCCACGGAGCAGGTGCTGGTCCGCCTGCACCTCCGAAACGGCCTCACAGCGGAGCAGGCTCAGGCCCGCATCCAGGCTCAGTTGCCTCCGGACGCCCGGCGCACGCATGCGCAGGAAGTGCTCCGCAATGATTCGACACTGGAAGACCTGCACCACCAGTGGTATGCTGCCTTGGAGCGTTGGTTAGCGTAACCTGAATCCTCGGAGGACCATGAGAAAGCACCTGCACCTCGTCGTTGATACCTACCTGCACCCCAGCATTGGGCTGTTCTGGCAACGTCACGGACTCCGCATCATGGAGCACCTGGTCCCGAGCGCCTTCTCCTGCACCTCTCGGGGCAACGGGCTGGAGGCGGTCTTTGACAAAGCTGTTCGGGGACGCTCGCGAAAGGTGGTGCTGATTGCCACTCCGGACAGCGTCCGCAATGCCTTCAACTGGCTCATGCAGCTGGATCCGGAAGAGCGGGCCTCGGTTCAGGTGGGGTTCTGGCCCCTGACGTCCCTTGAAGTGGCCACCTGGATGCTTCAGTTTTCCAGCAGCCTTTCCCCCTTTCTGCAGGTGTTCCGAGCCGGGCACACCCTGGCGGTGGATGTGGTGAAGGCCCAGTACCTCACGGATGAGCTGCACACCACCTACTTCTGGAACGACTTCCTCCTCAGCAGCACCCACCCCTCGGCCCACTCGATCCTCTTCCTCGACGATGAGGACTACACCCAGGAAGGCGCGGCCCGCTACCGGATCCGGCACCACGACCAGCCCCTGAGCTCGCTGGCCGCCAACCCCGGGAAGTTCTGCCGGAACGACAAGATGCGCCTCTTTGCCTCCGACCCCATGCTGGCCCAGAAGCGGGCCTGGCCCTCCTTGACGCGCCAGGAGCGGCTGGTCCGGACCGCTCGGCAGCTGGAGATTCAGGGGAACTGGGCGAACCTGGTGCTGCACTCGGTAGACGTCCGGGACGCCGTCCAGTCCATTCACTTCGAGGTGGTGCGTCGGGCGTTTTCCCTCATTGTGCCGATGATTCCCATTCGGCAGCCCGAGCCCATTCGCGAGCGCCTGCTCTCCCTCCCCGTCCGCAACGTGGCCACCGCCCGGGAGCTTCCGTCGCGCACCCTGCGTTCCGGAAAGGACAAACCCAACCAGCTTTCCTAGCCCCTCGGCTTCGCGTCAGGAAGCGCCTCGGACAAAGATCCGCTTGAGCTTCCTGATGTTCCTACCTAAACTAGTTAGTTTTTGTCAACTTCAGCCATTAAAAGAGCGAACACATCATGTTGAACGAGGAGATCACCAGTAAGATCGACGAGTTGGCAGAGCGTGTGGAGAGCCTAGAAGGGTATCTTTGAAGTCGCGAGCAAGCGAACGCGGCTGGAAGAGCTAGAGGCCCTCACCACCGAAGACAACTTTTGGGAACGTCACCAGGACGAGCGAACCCCCATCCTGAAGGAAAAATCCGCGCTTGAGGGCGTGGTTCAGGAGTGGGACCGCGTCCGGGGCATGCGGGACGACCTGGAGACCGCGACCGAGCTGTACCGTGAGGAAGAGGATCCGGACCTGCTGCAGGAAATCACCCAGACCAGCCAAAGCCTGGAGACGCAGCTGGATGCCATGGAAATCCTGGGGCTGTTCTCTGGAGACAACGACACGAGCGATGCCATTGTCACCATTCACCCCGGAGCCGGCGGCACCGAATCCACCGACTGGGCGTCCATGCTGTACAACATGTACCTCAAGTGGGCCCAGGAAGAGAGCTACAAAACAGAGCTGCTGGACCTCCTTCCTGGCGAAGAGGCGGGCATCAAGTCCGCGACCTTTGCCGTGAAGGGGCAATACGCCTATGGCAAGCTCAAGGCCGAGGTGGGCGTGCACCGGCTGGTCCGGATTTCTCCATTTGATGCCCAAAAGCGTCGGCACACGTCGTTTGCGTCGGTGTTTGTCTATGCGGATGTGGATGAGGAGATTGAGATCGACATCCGTCCGGACGAGCTGAAGGTCGATACCTACCGGGCCAGCGGCGCCGGAGGCCAGCACGTCAATACCACCGACTCAGCCGTGCGCATCACGCACCTGCCTTCCGGAATCGTGGTGCAGTGCCAGAATGAACGGTCGCAGCACAAGAACCGGGCGACCGCCATGAAGATGCTCAAGGCCCGGCTCTATGACCTCCAGCAGCAGGAGCTGAACAAGGAGAAGGAAGAGGCCAACAGCAAGAAGCAGGACATCGCCTGGGGCAGTCAGATCCGCAGCTACGTCCTCCATCCCTATCAGATGGTGAAGGATCACCGGACCGGTTGTGAGACCGGAAACTCGCAGGCCGTGCTCCAGGGCGGCGCCCTGAACCCCTTCATCAAGGCAGCCCTTTCCCAGAAGGTCTGCTGAATGCCAACGGGCAGCCCCCTGCCCCCCAAGAGAGAGTCAGAAATGGCCGCAAGTTTTTCCTTTGATATTGTTTGTGAAGTCGATGCCCAGGAGGTCTCCAACGCCGTGGATCAGGCGCAACGGGAGATCACCAACCGCTACGACTTCAAGGGCACCAGCTGCGCCATCGACTTTGAACGTGGCGACATGGTCCTCAAGCTCACAGCAGATGATGAGATGAAGCTCGACACCGTCCGCGACATCCTCCTCAGCAAGCTCCTGAAGCGCAACGTTCCGGTGAAGTCCCTGGTCTACGGAAAGGCCGAGCCCTCCGGAAAGGTGCTCAAGCAGGAGATCACCATTCAGCAGGGCCTGAGCAAGGAGCAGTGCAAGACCCTCAACGTGCTCATCAAGAACACCAAGCTGAAGGTCCAGTCCCAAATTCAGGGGGAAGCCGTCCGGGTCTCGGGAAAGAGCAAGGACGACCTGCAGAGCATCATGAACGAAATCAAGGCCAAGGACCTGGACTTTGATGTGCAGTTCACGAACTACCGCTGAAGAAGGCTCTCCGGCTGGCTGCTCTCACAGCTGAGAAGGCCAGCCGTCAAGATTGCATAAAAGCGCACCAAAATGTCCCAAATTGTTAAGTTTTGACCGCAATTTCCGGGGTCTTCTTCAAACATCCCCTGCAATATCAAAACGTTAACTTTTTGACCGCCTCCCAACTCCTCCGAATTTTCAACCGCACCCCCTCATTGCTTTTCTGACACAGATCAGGGAAGATAACAGTTCGCATTCGCAGGATAGGTGGCATCAGGTCTGTGCCGGGGTCAATTGACCCCGGCAGCGCGGGATCAGTCTTCTTCAGGGAGCAGCAGGTTCAGCAGAATCGAGATGATGGCGACCGGCAACAGTCCGGAGGTCATCAGCACCTTGAGGTTCGCGGGCACATGTTGCAGGGCAGAAGGAACCGACTGCAGCCCCAGTCCCACCGAAAGCGCCACCGCCAGAATCACCATGTTGCGGCGGCTCCACTTGACGTCGCTGAGGATGTTCAGTCCGGCGCTCACGACCATCCCAAACATCACGATCACGCCTCCTCCCAGCACCGAGATCGGCATGGACGCAATGATGGCCCCGATCTTGGGCACCAGCCCGCAGATGATGAGGAACACGCCTCCAATGGTGACAATGGTGCGACTCATCACCCCCGTCAAGGAAATGAGTCCGACGTTCTGACTGAAGGACGTATTGGGCAAGCCTCCGAAGATGCCGGCAATCGCGGTTCCAAGTCCGTCGGCAAAGGTCCCCCCACTGAGTTCGCGGTTGGTCGCTTCACGGTTCGCTCCGCCCTTGGTGATTCCGGAGATGTCCCCAACGGTCTCAATCGCACTCACCACCGCCATCAGGCACATCCCGATCACGGCTGCAGCATTGATCTCAAAGCCGTACTTGAACGGCACCGGGACCTCAAACCAGCCCGCCCGGGCGATGCCCCCAAAGTTCACTTCTCCCAGCAGCATGGCCACCAGGTAGCCGGCAACCAGTCCGACCAGAATCGCTGCGCTCGAGAGGACGCCCTTCGAGGAAAACTTCACCCCCAGGGCCACAACCACCACCGTCAGCGCCATGGTCCAGTTGGTCAAGCTTCCAAATTCCGGTTTCCCCATGAGGGGGACCCCGCCTGCGGCATACTGAATGCCCACCGGAATCAGGGCCAAACCAATGGCCATCACCACCACACCCGTGACCAGAGGCGGTAGCCAGTTCCGGATCTTGCTGATGACGGTTCCCAGCAGCGTGTGAAAGACCCCGCCCAGGAAAATGGCGCCAAAGAGCGCTCCCATGCCCGCCGTTTTCACAATCGGGATCATCACGGGAATGAACGCAAAGCTGGTCCCCTGCATCACGGGCAGGCGGGCGCCAACGGGTCCGATGCCGACCGTCTGAAAGAGGGTCGCAATGCCGGCAAACAGCATCGACATCTGGATCAGGAAGACGAGGTCGGGAGAGCCGAAACTGTATCCGGCCGCCAGCCCCACGATAATTGCCGGTGTGAAGTTGCTCACAAACATGGCAAGGACGTGCTGCAGTCCCAAGGGAATGGCCTTGGAAAGCGGGGGCACAAAGTCTGGATCCCTTAGCTGTTCGGGGGTGATGGTGTCGTTACTCATTGTCAATCTCCTGAAGCGGGAGGTTTCAAGGAGCGCACTGACGGGGGAGCGAGCCAGAAGCGATTCCCAGAATGATGAGCCTGGGGACAGGCTCGGACAGGTGCCTTGCGGCACAAAAACTCATGGAGGCGGCAAAAGGAGCTTCTCCAGTCGCAGGTGGGTGATCTGGATCTGTTCCGCTGCTGCGGTGCCCAGCTCCTGCTGGCGATCCGATCCCAGCCGCGCGGTGAGGAGGGTCAGCAGCTCCGTCGCTGATTTTCCGGAGGCACAGACGATGTAGATGAAGCCGAACTTCTGTTCATACTCGGCATTCTTCAAGGCCATCTCCGCCTTGATCCGTTCATCAGCACTCTGCATGCCTGCCTGCTCTCGGGAGGTCCAGGAGGCGGTGTTTTGTGCCACCTCCGGAGGCTTGCTGGCGCCAATGCGAGGGTGTGCCGCAAAGGCCTCCAGCCAGTCGGCTTCTTCCATCTGCTGCCAAACGGCCTCCGCTTGCTCGTGCAGGGCCTCGGCGCTGGCAAAGGGCCGGCACGCCAGCATGCCAGCCACCCAGCGCTGCGCTCCGCAGCACTTCTGCAGCGCTTCCGCACAGGCGGCGTCCGGAAGCGCGTTCAGTTCCTCAATCGTCATCAGTTTCGTCGTGCCTCTACAATTTTCCGGAAGGACCCGGCCTGGATTTCTTCCACTGTCACGCCAGCGGCTTCCACATCTTCCGGATCAATGGCCCCGGAATTCAGGGCTCGGAAGAAGAAGTTCAGCAGCCCCTGTCCGGTGGCCGCATCATCAAAGACGTCTCCACTCAGGGTCGCCTTGGACGCCTGTTCCACAAAGTTCCTCAGCCGGGTGGTCGACTCCTGAACCTGCTCCAGGAAGAACGCCGCACACGCCGCATACCGTACGGGAATTTGCGCCGGATGCAAGTCCCATCCCTGATAAAATCCATGAGCCAGGGAGCGCCGGACGTGTCCGTAGCTGAGCCGCCACGCTCGGTGGACGGTCTCCAGGTTTTCCCGGACCTGCACCGGCGACAGGGAGTCTCCCCGGTGTGGCGCCACGGGCATGATGTTCGTTGCGCCGTCGGACAGAAAGATTCCCGTGCCACCAAACGCCACCTTCATGACGTGCCGAGCGAAGTCACACACGGCACTGTCCATCTTCTGGTAGGCGGCAATGAGGTCGCAGGACGCGGTGTAGTCGTAGGTCCCGAAGTGTGCCCCAATGCAGCGACCGCGCGCCGCGTTGGCAATCTTCCGGGCGGTGACTTCTCCGTTCGCATTGAAGACCGACTGCGTGGTCTCGATCATCACTTCCATCTTCAGGGTCCCCGGGGCCAGGCCCTTTTCGGCTTCAAACACCTCAAACAGCTCCACCAGCGCCGCGGCTTGCTCCGGAACCTCCACCTTCGGCAGCGTCACCACAAAGTTTTCCGGAAGCGCCCCTCCGGATTCTTCCAGCAGCGTGCTGAGGAACAGGTCCAGCGTCCGGATGCCCCGGTCGGAAAACTCGCGGTTGAACGGCTTGATGCGGATGCCAATGAAGGGGGGCAAGAGGCCCTGCTTCATGCCAGAGACCACCTCCTTGGCGCCCTGCACCGCAACGGCGTCTTCCTCCTCATCCGGACGGATGCCGAAGCCATCTTCGTAGTCGAGCCGGAAGTCTTCCACCGCCTCGCGTTCCAGCTTCTTGACCACCTGGGCATACACGCGCCACGCCAGCCACACCGGTTGATTGGCCGGAGAAACGCCCCGGTCTTCGACATCCTGCACCAGGGCTTCTACCTCGCTCTGGCGGGTCGGCAGCGTCTCGGCTCCAGCAAGTCCGAGCGCCTGCGCAAACACAACAAAGTTTGGAGCGTAGTCCTGCAGATTCCGGATGGCAAGTGTTCCCATCTTGGCGGCCAATTCCGCCTTGAAGAGGTGGGCGCCTCCGTAGATCGTGTGCACCGGTTGGCGGGCGAGGGACTTGCCCGGGTAGTCGAGGTTGAACTGCTGGTTGGCTTCAGACAGACGGCTCAGCGTGGAGCCAATGCGTTCGGGAGTAAGCGTTCGCGTCATAACAGTCTCGGTTGGGAAAAAAGAGTTAAATGGCCTTGGTGCCAAGGATGCGCAAGCGACTGACCCCCCCATCTGGGTAGATGCTGAGGCGGATGTGCGTCACGGGGCCGAGCTCCTCGAGCTCTTCCTCAAAGAAGTGCTGGGCATCGGCCTCCAGCTTCACTTCCGTGAGCAGGGGCCTCCACGGCAGGTCTGCCGCCTCCCAGCTCTCGGGGTTCATGCCCTCCGGAAGGTTGAGGGCTTCCAGGCTGCAGCGGTCCGGGTAGTTGCCCTTGAAGTGGGCGGTGTCGACTTCCACTTTCTGGACAAACCCGGCACAGGCGAGGCGGAGGATGGCCCAGTCGTTTCCGGGTTCGCGGCGCCGGCGGGTTTCCCAACCGTCTCCCATGTTGATGCCGCGTCCGGGAGCCACCAGGTTGTCCATGTGCCCAAAGTGCTGGTCGTTGCAGGCGAGGGCCTTGCCTCCGAGGCGGGACGACGCCAGGTCGATCACCTCGTCCAGGCCAATGGCCTTCCAGTCCACCGAAGGTTCCCCATACACCCGCAGGCGCGCCACGCCTCCGTCGGGGTAGATGTGCAGGCGGATGTGGGTCCAGCGCTGGGAGTTCTTGATCTCAAAGAAGTTTTGGGTGTTCCCCTCCAGTGGCGACTTGGGGAGCAGCTCCGTCCAGGTGGTCGACTCATCCGGATCGCCCGCAAGCTCACAGGCTTCAACCGAAGCAAACGGAGGGAAGTTCCCCGTGAAGTGATTGGTGTCAATGTCGAGCGCATGGATGCGTCCGGGCGCGCCCAGGCGGAGGGTGCACCAGTCGTGTCCGGGAGTGCGCTTGCGGCGTGACTCCCAGCCATCCATCCACTTGCCGTGGTCATCAAACTTTCCCGGAATGAAGATGCCCCGTCCGGGCTTGATGAGGTTTTCCTTGGCGGCAAAGAAGTCATCCGTGGCATCCAGCACGACCGTATCCAGCCGCTCTTCGGCCAGGTTGAGGAAGCGTTGGGAGTAGCGATCGTCGTGCGGGTTTTCAATAAAGAGTTCCATAGGGGCTCAGCTGAAGTATTCCGGATGTTGATGCTGAAGGGTTTCGATGTGCGACAGCACATCGGTGAGGTGCTTCTGGAGGGCCTGTGCCGCCTGCTCCGGATGATGGGCGGCAATGGCTTCAAAGAGCGCGCGGTGCTGGTGAACGATTTGCTCCAGGTACTGCGGCAGGGCGTACGTCAGGACCCGGACTCGGTCCAGCTGCAGCTTGGCGCTGTCGATGACGCGCCAGACCTTCTCCGAGTGCCCGACCCCGGCAATGAGGCGGTGAAACTCCTGATCCAGCCGGTACAGCTCCTCGGTGTTCGCACGCTCCAGGCAAAACTGCTGGTTCCGGAGGTTGAACTCCAGGGCTTCCACCTGCTCGGCAGCAATCGACTCGGCAGCATGCTGCACCGTTGCAGCCTCCATCGTCATCCGGATGAAGTGATCTTCTCGGACGTCCTGCAGGTTGATCCGAGACACAAAGGTGCCCCGCTGCGGCAGAATCTCCACCAGGCCTTCGTAACTCAAGCGCTGGCAGGCTTCCCGAATCGGAGTCCGGGACACCCCAAAACGCTGGCAGAGGTCCTTCTCCGGAATCGCTTCCCCCGGACGAAGCTGAAACCCAATGATCTCTTCACGCAAGATTGCATGAATCTGCTCCACCGTGTTCTGGCGGGGGTTCAGCTTCAACGCAGGAACCGATGACACAGCGCTCCTCCCAACTCCAAGCAACTCGTTCACAGAATCAAGTAACAATTTTCTTGATACTTGTATACTAGTTTGTAACGATTATGCCCAGTTTCCGCTGCTTGTCAAGGGTTCCGTGCAGGAAGAATGAAATCGGGGGCTCAGGGGCGATGATGCGTGTGCCAGTGCTGGGCGATCTCGGCGCGTTGACAGAGCCACACACGGTCGTGTCCCTGCACGTAGTCGAGAAACCGGGCCAGGGCGGCTGCCCGTCCGGGACGTCCCACCAGCCGGCAGTGCAGGCCAACGCTCATCATTTTGGGAGCGGTTGCTCCTTCGGCATACAGGGTATCGAAGGAATCCTTGAGGTAGGTGAAGAACTGGTCTCCGGAGTTGAAGCCCTGGTTGGTGGCAAAGCGCATGTCGTTCGCATCCAGCGTGTAGGGCACAATGAGGTGGGGCTTGCCCTCCAGGCCCTCGACCCAGTAAGGTAGGTCGTCGGCATAGGAGTCCGCATCATAAAGCAGGTCTCCGGCTTCTTCGAGGAGGATCCGACGGGTGTTGGGTCCGGTCCGTCCGATGTACCAGCCGAGAGGAGCCGAGCCGGTGACGCGGGTGTGAACCTCCAGGGCCTGGCGAATGTGGGCGCGTTCCTCGGCTTCCGGAAGGTACTGGTAGTCAATCCATCGGTAGCCGTGTGAGGCGATCTCCCAGCCGGCTTCCTGCATGCCCGCCACGGCTTCCGGGTTGCGCTCCAGGGCCATGGCGACGCCATAGACGGTGACCGGGATCTGGCGTTCCGTGAAGAGGCGGTGGAGCCGCCAGAAGCCCGCGCGGCTGCCAAACTCGTAGATCGATTCCATGTTCATGTGGCGGACGCCTTCCAGGGCCTGAGCGCCAACGATTTCGGAGAGAAACGCTTCAGAGGCGCGGTCTCCGTGCAGGATGCAGTTTTCACCACCTTCCTCGTAATTGATCACAAACTGCACGGCAACTCGGGCGTCCCCCGGCCACTGTGGGTGAGGCGTGTGGCGTCCGTAACCAATCATGTCTCGTGGATACGTCATGAGAGTGTCCTTTCTGGTTGAGAGTAAAAAAAGCTGTGAGGAGAGTATCCGCAATCGTTCCTGACGTGCAACTAAAATTGCGTCCGGACGAGGCCACGTCTCCTCACCCCCTGAACCACCCTTAACGAGTGACTGCTATGGAAACCTACTTGCTGGACTGGGCCAACCTGCTCATCCGTTGGCTGCACCTCATTGCCGGCATCGCCTGGATCGGCTCGTCCTTCTACTTTGTGATGCTGGACCTCTCGCTGCAGCCTCCGAAGAAGCCAGAGGACGCGGCGCGTGGGGTTTCCGGCGAGCTCTGGGCGGTTCATGGCGGAGGGTTTTACGTCAGCCAGAAGTTCATGACTGGCCCCAAGGGGGAGCCCCTGAGCGACAACCTGCACTGGACGAAGTACGAGTCCTACACCACCTTGCTGTCTGGACTGGCCCTGATGGCGATCATCTACTGGTTTGGTGCCAACTCGTACCTGATTGACCCGCGGGTGATGGAGTTGACGCAGACGCAGGCGATTGGCCTCAGCGTGGCCTTCCTGATCGGTGGGTGGGTCGTCTACGACGGCCTGTGCCGCCTCCTCGTGGGAAAGGACACCCTGCTGGCGGCAGTGGTGTTTGTCTTCATCATGGCGGCCAACTACGCCCTCTTCCACCTCTTCAGCGCACGAGCCGCCTTTCTGCATGTGGGGGCCATGATGGGCGTGTCGATGGTGGCCAACGTGTACTTTCACATCATTCCGGGCCAGGAGAAGATGGTGGGGCAGATTCGCCGCGGTGAAGAGGTGGACCCCACCCCCGGAATCATCGGCAAGCAGCGTTCGGTGCACAACACGTACTTCACGCTTCCGGTGCTGTTCATCATGATCAGCAACCACTACCCGATGACCTACAGCCACGAAATGGGGTGGCTGGTGCTGGGCCTGATCATGATGGCTGGGGTGCTGGTGCGGCAGTTCTTTGTGCTCCGGCACACCGGAAACGTCCAGTGGTGGCTTCCGGTTGCAGGCAGCGCGTTGATCGTGGCGGTGATCGTGTGGCTCCAGCCCGCCACCATCGATGGCTCCGCGCATCCGCAGGTGAGCATGACCCAGCTGCAGGGCGTCCTCAACCAGCGCTGCACCGTGTGCCATGCGGCTCAGCCCACGCAGCCCGGTTTTGCCCAGCCGCCCAAGGGCGTGATGCTGGAAACCGCCACCCAGATTCAGCAGCATGCGCCCAAGATCGCGGAGACGGTTGCGAGCGGGTACATGCCCCTTGGAAACCTGACGGGCATCACCGATGACGAACGGCAACTGATTGCCACCTGGTACGCCCAGTTCACTGCAGCTTCCAACTGAATGACCATGCCTCCGGAAATCCACTACCGCGCTGATGCGGCCTTCACGACAGAAGACGATGCCCAGCTCCGGCACCTGCTCACCACCTGCTTCACCAAGCCGCAGGACCAGATCTTTCAGCAGCAGCGCTACTTCCGGGAGCCCTATGCGCACCGCTGGGTGATCCCCGGACCACCCCCAACGCTTTGGGCGCACGTGGGCCTGCACCTGAAGGAGGTCCGGACTCGAGAGCAGGGGTTTCCGATTGGGGGAATCTGTGAGGTCTGCGTCCATCCGGAGGTTCGGGGACGCGGCTACGTTCGGGAAATGCTCAAGGTCGTGCACGCCTGGGAAGCCGCAGCAGGCCTGCCCTTTTCCCTGCTCTTTGGAGAGCCCTCGGTGTATCAGTCCAGCGGCTACCGAGAGGTCCGGAACCTGGTGTACCACCCGCAGGGCGGAGCGTGGACGGAAGAAGCGGTGGTGCCCTTGCCGGTGATGGTCCGGACTTTGGGGGAGCAACCGTGGCCCGAGGAGACCGTGTTTCTCCCCGGACCCAAGTTTTAGGCGACGCTAGCGCGAGGGGTGAGGCCCGTTTGCGGTCGCGTCGTGCCGCCTGCCTGAAGCACGGGCATCAGCCCTTGAGCTTGGCCACACTTTCCTCAAGAGCCGGGAGTGCCTTGAAGAGGTCACCCACGATGCCATAATCCGCGACCTTGAAGATTGGGGCATCCGCGTCCTTGTTGACGGCAACCACAATTTTTGAATCGGACATGCCCGCGAGGTGCTGGATCGCTCCGGAGATGCCGAGGGCCACATAAAGCTGCGGCTTCACCTGCGTTCCGGTCTGGCCCACCTGGTGCTTGTGAGGCAGCCACCCGGCGTCACACACCGCCCGGGACGCCCCGAGCGCCGCCCCCAGCTGCTGGGTCAGCGGGCGGGCTTTTTCTGCCCCTTCCGGACCGCCCACCCCACGTCCCACCGACACCACGACAGGCGCATCCGTCAGTGAGATTTCGTTGCTTTCCTCCACTTCCACCCCCAGGGTCTGGAGGCGGGCGTCGGCTTCCGGCACCGTCAGGGCGACTGTGTTCGCCGCGCAGGCAGGCTGGTCGTTCAGGGCAAAGCTGCCCCCGCGGATGCTGAGGACCTTGACGCCACTGTGCTTGAAGCGGCTCTTCTGAATCAGCTTGGTTGCCATGCAGGGCCGCTCCACCGTCACGGTTTCGCCGTCAACGGTCACCCCCGTGACGTCACTCAAGGCACCGACGCCGAGGCGCGCGGCCACCCGGGGCGTGAGGTCTCGTCCCATCTCAGAAGAGTTGAGCCAGACCATGGAGGCTCCGGACTGCTGGGCCGCATCGGCCACCGCCTGAGTGTAGGAAAGGGTGTGGTAGATCGCCAGGGAGGCGGCATCGGCGACATAAACCGTCTGGGCGCCCAGTCCGGCGGCCACATCGGCTTCTCCAGCCACCCCTTCACCGATCAGGACCGCATCAGCCGGAATTCCCAGCCGACCGGCTTCACTGAGCAGTTCCTTGGTGCCTTCCTTGAGTGCACCGTTCTTGAATTCAGCAACAACCAGAATTTTGGACATGGGGTTCCTTTCAGGCAAAGAGGGAGGTCGAGTCTTTCAGTAGCTGCATCACTTGCGGGACGGTTTCGGCTTCGTCTCCTTCAAACTTTCGCCCCTCCTTCTGCAGCTGTGGCGTCTCGTACCCCAGGGTTTCGATCATCACCCCATCGGTGCTCAGGAGGCTTGCGTCCAGGCCCAGGGAGTCGAGCGCCACTTCTTCCATGGGCTTCTTCTTCGCCATCATGATGCCTCGCATGGAGGCGAGCCGGGCTTCCGCCATGCTGTCGTTGACGGTCGCCAGTCCGGGGAGGGCCATCTTGAAGATTTCGGTGCCGGCATCGCCCTTGCGGCGCAGGGTGACTTCTGAATCAGAAAGGTCGGAAAAGCCGGTGATGTTGGTCACCTGAGGCAGGTTGAGGAACTCGGCCAGCATGGTGGGGGTGAGTCCGGAATCGGAATCCTGGGCCTGCTTTCCTGCCAGAATGAGGTCGTAAGAGCGGCCTTCCAGCACCTTTGCCAGAACGCTGGCCGTCTGAAAGGAGTCCCAGCCGTCTGTGGAATCACAGGACACGTGGAGGGCCTTGTGGGCGCCGATCGCGAGCGCCTTGCGGAGGGCTTCCTGCACCCGAGCAGGTCCGATGGACAGCACGGTGACTTCTCCGCCAGCGGCTTCGGTCATCTGAAGAGCGGCTTCCAGTGCCGTTTCATCCCAGCCCCCAATGACCCAGCTCACGCCATCTTCCACGAGGGCCCCATCGTTCACCTTGATGTTCAGCGCAACATCCGGGGTTTGCTTGATCAGTACAATGATATCCATGTTCAACTCTGCTGCAGGAGGCGGCCTGGACCGAGCAGGAAGGGTCCACCGCGTGTTGTCAGTGATGAGAGAAATGGAAGACAGGCTCCCACTTCAGAGGACGGTTATGAGCCTTTCAGTGTAACGGATTGCGCAGGCTGATGCTACTGTTGCTTCAGGTGGATTCCAGGACTGGAATGGGGATGAGGCGGAAGGCGTGTCCGGTCGCCTGAAAGAACTGCTCCAGCGCCTCCCGCGAAAGCTGCAGGGTGCTGGTATTGATCAGCGGGTGACAGAGGATGAAGCGTTCCTGCCAGAGGTCTTCATCAATCAGCACCTCCACCTGCTGCGTTTCATCATGAAAGAGCCCCAGCAAACTCACGGATCCCGGCTCCAGACCGAGGTGCTCCCTGAGGCGTTCCGGAGAGGCAAAGCTCAGCTTGCTGGAACCCGTCACGGCAGAGAGCCGCTTCAGGTCCACCCGCTTGTCTTCCTCCACCGTCACCAAAAAGTGCCGCTCGCCTTTTTTGTCCCGGAGAAAGAGGTTCTTGGTCTTCCCGCCTTCCATGTCTGGACAGAGCACCTTCGATTCTTCCACCGTAAAGACGGCAGGGTGATCAAAGCGGGTGTAGGCCAGGTCATGCGCATTCAGGAAGGCATACAGGTCAGAAACACGAGCGTCAGGGGGAGGGGGAGCGGTGGGCATGATTCAGTAGTTGGCTTCTTCGACTTCTTGCATTTGTTCCATGAAGCGCTGGACGGCTTCAGTGAGCGCCGACCGCATTTCGGCGCGCTCTTCAGGGTCGGCACACTGCAGGATCTGCTCCGCGTAGGTCGTCAGCTGCTGCAGGGACTCATGAAGCTGCGCGTCGTCCATGCGGTAGTACCAATCGGACGCCGACTCTTCCGGCTCCGGCTCCGGAATCGCCAGGGACTGTTCTTCCTTGTGGCGCTTCAGGGTTTCCCGAAGCTCCCGGATGGACGGGGCCGCCTTCTCCCCGCGGGCTTCATTCCAGATGCGCTCACGCTCTTCCGGCGTATCGCAGCTGCTCAGGAGGTAGGCGCCAGAGGCGGTGTAGCGTCCAATGAGCTCGGGCTGCTCCGCGTAGGTTTCGGCCACCTTGCGACACTGCATGGCCGAGGAGTAGGGCATGTTGATGTTTTCGGCGTACCACGACTTGACCTGCTCCGTGGTGAGTCCGGACTTCCGCAGAGCCTTGTGCAGCGCACACAGGTGCAGGCCCAGCTGAAAGTAGTCATCGGCAATGTTGTCGATGTAGCGGTTGATCTGGTCCACCACCAGCTTCATCCGCTCCGTGCCTTCATCGACATTCTCGGGGTGGAGGTCGAGTTCCGGAACAAAGAAGTTGCTGCGGTGGACGTTCCCTGGAGGCGTGACGGGGTCCAGCAGGTCCCGGGAGCCCTCGCGCTCAATGCTGGACTGCGGCTTGAGTTCGATGTTAAGTCCCTTGGCCATGGCTCCGTCGCTCCTTTTCCCGTTGTGCAATGCGGCGCATGATCTCCTTGCAGAGGGCGTCATACATGTAGGCGCCGCGGGTTCGCCCGCCCCGGTAGTCGAAGATGTTCTGGTGAAACGCCGGGGCTTCCTGAATGGAAACGCTTTCCTCAATGTGGTGCTCAAACATCAGCTCCGGCCAGCGTTCCTGCAGCCCCTTGCGGATGGTCTGAGACAAATTGGTCCGGGGGTTGTAGCGGGTGATGGCGACCCCCAGGACCTCGGCCTTGCACTGCCCCAGCGACTGCTTCTGGAACTCGGCAATGTACTCCATGATCTGGTCGCAGCCGCTGTACCCGAGGTAATCGGTCACCACCGGCACAATGATGTAATCGACGTACATCAGCAGGTTCCGGCTCAGGTCGCTCCAGCTGGGGGCGGTGTCGACAATCACGATCCCCTGTGCAATGGGCGCCAGGATTTCTTGCAGCAGGACATCCTTCTGACGGGCTTGTGCCAGCAGCTGAGTCGCCTCCACAATGTCCGTGCCTCCGGACGGGAGGAAGTGGAAGTGCTTGTCGAGGGTGAGGAAGTCGAAGGTCTTGACGCGACCGAGGATGATGTTTGCGAGGTTGCAGACGTGATCGCGCTGAAAAATCGTCGTCACGTTCGCCTGAACATCGGAATCGATCAGCAGCACTTCTCGACGGGCCTTGGCAATCCGGGCCGCCAGGTTCACAGAAAGGCTGGTCTTGGCCTGTCCACCTTTCATGGACATCACAGCGATTTTGATGCTCACGCAGCTCCAGGGAGAGGTACTTGAATGCTTGGACGCAAAATTTACGAAAATAGCAACGTCCGGTCAAAAGACAAGCTGACTCACCATGGTCGGCAAAAACCCGCTTGCGGGAAGGCGGACTCCCTCTTGGCGTTCGCCCCGACCCGTGGCAGAATGGGAGGCTTGGTCCCCCGCCTCTCCCTCAATTTTCTTCCGGAAGGACGCTGACATGGATTTCCTCAAACGACTTGGACTCGACCCCCTGCTTTCTGGGGCCGTCACCGGCGCGACGCCTCACCCCTGCACCGGCCCCACCCTGACGGTCACATCGCCGATTGACGGGCGCGAGCTGGCACAGGTCCAGCAGGCCAGCGCAGCCGAGTACGAGGTCCTGGTCCAGCAGGCGCAGGAGGCCTTCCTCCAGTGGCGCACCCTCCCCGCTCCGCAGCGCGGCGAAGTCGTCCGACAGATCGGAGACGCCGTCCGGGCTCACAAGCAGGACCTCGGCGCACTCGTGTCCTGGGAGGTCGGCAAGATCACGCAAGAGGGAGAAGGCGAGGTGCAGGAAATGATCGACATCTGCGACTTCGCCGTTGGGCTGTCTCGGCAGCTGTATGGCCTCACCATGACCTCCGAGCGTCCGGGGCACCGCATGTTTGAACAGTGGCACCCGCTGGGGCCCATCGGCATCGTCACGGCGTTCAACTTCCCGGTCGCGGTGTGGTCCTGGAACGCCATGATTGCCGCAGTGTGTGGCAACACGATGATCTGGAAGCCCAGCCCCAAGGCGCCCCTGTGTGCCCTGGCGCTTCAGAAAATTGCCGGGCAGGTGCTGGAGCGCAACGGGCTGCCGGCCGGAGTCTTCACCACCCTCGTCGGCACCAATGAGGACATCGCCGCTCGCCTGGTCGACGACCCGCGGATTCCGCTCATCTCGGCCACGGGTTCCACCGCGATGGGGCAGGTCGTCGGCCAGAAGGTCGCGGCTCGGCTCGGACGCTCGCTGCTCGAGCTCGGAGGCAACAACGCCATCATCGTCACCCCCAGCGCCGACCTCAAGATCGCCATTCCCGGAATCGTCTTTGGCGCAGTCGGCACCTGCGGGCAACGCTGCACCAGCACCCGGCGCCTGATCATCCACGACTCCATCTACGAGACGGTCAAGGAGCGCCTGGTCCGGGCCTACCAGCAGCTGGACGACCGCATTGGCGACCCCACTCAGCCCGGCACCCTGATCGGCCCCATGATTGACGACGCTGCCGTGGACCGCTTCCTGGAGGCCATCGCCGCCCTTCAGGCGGCAGGAGGCACCCTGCTGCATGGCGGTGAACGCCTCTCCGGAATGCCCTCCGGACGCTACGTCCGCCCTGCGCTGGCGGAAGCAGAAAACGCGTGGCCCGTGGTGCAGCAAGAAACGTTTGGGCCCCTGCTCTACCTCATCCGCTACCACACGCTGGAGGAAGCCCTGGCCCTGCAGAACGGCGTGCCCCAGGGGCTTTCCTCCGCCATCTTCACTCAGAATTTGCTGGAGTCCGAGCAGTTCCTCAGCGCCTCCGGATCCGACTGCGGGCTCGCCAACGTCAACATTGGCACCTCCGGAGCTGAAATCGGCGGGGCCTTTGGAGGCGAAAAGGAAACCGGCGGTGGACGGGAGTCCGGATCCGACGCCTGGAAGGCTTACATGCGGCGGCAGACCAATACCCTCAACTACTCCTCGGCCCTCCCCCTGGCGCAGGGCATCCGCTTTGACCTCGAGTGACGGAAAAACACGGCTGGCTCATGACAGGGTCAGCCGGATCTGATACGGTTGCGTCTGGTGCGTCCCGGCACCTTCCTCAAGCCCTTCACCTTATTTGTCCATGGAACCGAAATGACGCTTCGCCTCCCTGCTCTGATTGGCAACAAATCGACCATTGAGAAGCAACTGAATGCCCTCAGCCTGGTCCAAAAGGAGCTGCTGGTCAACCTGATGCTGGTTAACGAATCCATCTCCAAGTCGAACCTGTTTGCCAAGATGTCAACGGTCTTGTTCAGCGAAGACACGAGGAACCGTACCAAGCTCTACAAGGCTTGGGAACAACTTGAGCGCGACGGATGGTTTCAGAGGGGAGAGTTCAACAAGCAGGCCCTGCTCACACCCTTTGCTCGAGGAGCGGCGCGAGTCATTGGCCGCAGCCATCCGGACCTGGCCAAGGCCTCTGCCCTTTACCGGAAGCACCGACAGTCTCATTGGGGCTGGTGGGCCACCCAGTACCACCTCGATCTGGACGACAGTGAGGAGCGGTGGCTGCTGGGAGACCCGGAAGGGATCGAGGCACTCTTGAACAAGCTGGAAGCAGGACCGTCTCAGGCGACGAAGCCGTCGAAAGAGCGGGATGAAGAGATCGAGGCCCTCCTGAGCAAACTGTCAACGGACCCCATTCAGTCGATCAAGCGGGATGAAGAGGTGGATGAAGAGCTTCGCCTCGAAATCGAAATCAACGTCATGGAGCTGCTGCTCAACCCCTGGATTCCGGAGCAGTTTTCCCAATTGAGTGTTCCGCATCAGTTCCGAATGCTGCACATGGCGCTCAACTCGTTTGTCACCCTGGAGTTCCCGGTGGCCCAGGAGGTCTTCGAGTACGCAGAGAGCCTGCTCCATCACGTCTCATCCGGAGGAGCCATTCTGGCGGGATCTCTGGCAATCGTGTACCTGAGGCAAGGACGCTGGGAGCAGGCAAACGCGCTTCTGAATGCCCTGCCTCAGGACCACTTCACGTACTGGCAGGGACGCGGCACCCTGGAGTTCATGAGGGGCAATTATGCCGAAGCGCTGGACGCCTACCAGCAGGGCTTTCCGCTGTTCAACAGGGGCATCCGAGGACGCAAGCACCCCCTTCCCGGCCTCGCAGGAAACCTGATGCCCCTTGCCATGATTGGCGCTGACCCGGAAAAGGGCATTGATGCGGCCGTCGGTTTTTTGCAAAAGCTGGCGCTGACGGGACGCCCCTTTCTGAAGACGCTCCAAAGCAACCTGACCGCGACGGTGCCCAAGTTGACGGATCGGGACATGGAGCCGGACATCAGCGCCCGGTGGCTGAATCTTTTCCTGGGCTACTGGAGCGGAGACACCCAAAAACGACCTTACCTCTCTGACCCGCTTCTCCAGACATTTCAGGCCCATCAATTCGTCTGGGACCTCAGTCAGTTGGTCCACCTGCAGCACGCCACCAAGGAGCCTCCGTTTACCTCTCCCAGGGGGTTCGCCAAGCATGGTTTTGGCAACCTGACCGAACTGCGTCCCAAGGAAGAAGAATGGGAGCGCACCCTCAAAACCCTCTCGGCCTTTGGAAAGGCGCGCTCAGTCTCGGCCACCAGGAAGACTCAGCAAAAACGCCTGGCTTGGGTGATCGACATTCGAGGAGAAGGGATCACGCCAGTGGCCCAGATCCTCAACAAATCCGGAAACTGGACGGGCGGACGAGCCGTTGCGCTGAAGCGCCTGAAGAACGGCCTGCCCTTCATGGAGGAGCAGGACTACCAGGTCGCCTCCCAGGTCCGGGAGTACCACCACTACTACGGAGCCAGGGAGTATGAGTTGCCCTTTGAGAAGGCGATTCCGCTGCTGGTGGGGCACCCCCTGCTGTTTCAGACAGGCGCTACGGAACTGCCCCTGGAACTGGTCGCAGGCACTCCGGAACTGCTCGTGCAGGAAACCGCCAAGGGCTACCAGATCAAATTCCCCTACCAGCTCAAGTCAGACTCCTCAGTCGTCTTGCAGAAGGAGACCCCCACCCGTTACCGAGTGATTTCCTTCTCTCAGGAGCAGCTTGATTTGCTGGGAGCGGTTGAGCAAAAATCCGTGACCATTCCGCTGGCAGGAAAGGAGAAACTGACCCAGGCTCTGGAAAACCTGAGCCCCATCATTTCCATCACCTCTCCGCTTGGCATTGGCGAAGAGGACCTCCCGGAGGTTCCGCCCAGCACTCGGATTCATGCGCACCTGCTTCCGCTGGGCGAGGGGCTCCGGTTGGAGTTGCTGGTGCGCCCCCTCGGCGACGGAGGCCCCTACACGCAACCCGGACGGGGCAGCACCCTCTGGATTGGAGAGGTCGACCAGGAACGCAAGCGGACGAAACGGTCGCTGAAGAAGGAACAGCAGGAGTACAACAGGGTGCTGGCCCAGGCTCCCCTCCTCAGCGAGTGGCCTCATGAGCAAGGCGAGTGGCGCTTTGAGGCCCCGGAAGACTGCCTGGAGATCCTTCAGGAACTGCAGGAGCTCGGCGAGCAGGTGCAGGTGGAGTGGCCGGAAGGACAGAAGCTCAAGCTGTCTCGGCTGGTCGACTTTGAAAACCTGGCGCTGCGCATCAAGCGCCACCGAGACTGGTTTCAGGTGGAAGGAGAGCTTCGGCTCAGCGACGAGCAAACGCTGTCGCTGCAGGTCCTGCTGAATCACCTCAAGCAACGCAGGGGCCGATTTGTCCCGATTGGCGACCAGGAGTTCCTCACCCTCACCGACCAGTTCCGCAAACGCCTGGAGGAGCTTGATGCCTTTACCGAACGCTCCGGAAACCAACTCCGGCTGCCCGACTTTGCGGCTCCGGCTCTGGAGGACTGGGTGGAGTCGGTGGGAGCCCTGGAGGCTGATCCTTCGTGGAAGGAACGGCTGAACAAGCTGCGGGACGCCCAGAGCCTGAACCCGGCGGTGCCGTCTACCCTGCGAGCGCAGCTGCGGGATTACCAGCAGGAGGGCTTCACGTGGCTCACGCGTCTGGCCCACTGGGACGCAGGCGCCTGCCTGGCCGATGACATGGGGTTGGGAAAAACCGTGCAGGCCATTGCATCGATGCTTGAGCGGGCTCCGCAGGGTCCGGCCCTGGTCCTGGCCCCGGCCTCGGTGGCCATCAACTGGACCCGGGAAATTGAAAAATTTGCTCCCACCCTCAGGCCCGTGCTGCTCGCCTCAGAAAACCGTCAGCAGGTTGTGCAGGAAGCGGGCGCCTTCGACGTCATCATCAGCAGCTACGGCCTGTTGCCTCAGGAAACCGAAACGCTGTGCAGCCGACGCTGGCGGACCCTGGTGCTTGATGAGGCGCAGGCCATCAAGAACGCGGCCACCAAGCGCTCTCAGTCGGTGATGAAGCTGGAGGCCGACTTCCGCATTGCCACCACCGGCACGCCTCTGGAAAACCACCTGGGCGAGCTGTGGAACCTGTTCCGCTTCCTGAACCCCGGCCTGCTGGGGTCTCGGGAACGCTTCCAGGAGCGCTTTGCCGGCCCGATTGAACGGGACCACGATGCAGAAACCCGGCAGCGCCTCCGCAAGCTGATCCGCCCCTTCATCCTCCGGCGCCTCAAGCACGAGGTGCTGGACGAACTTCCGCCCAAAACCGAGATTGTCCTCACCGTTGAGCTCAGCCCCGAGGAGCGGGTGTTTTATGAAGCGCTGCGGCAAAAGGCCCTTGAGGACCTTGAGAACACCTCCCAGCAACCTCCCGGCGCCCGAAATCTGCAGATCCTTGCCGAAATCACACGGCTCCGCCGAGCCTGCTGCCACCCGAAACTCGTGCTTCCGGAGACGCGGCTTCCGGGCTCAAAGCTGACCCTGTTTCAGGAGGTCCTCGGGGAGCTGCTGGCCAACCGGCACAAGGTCCTGGTCTTCAGCCAGTTTGTGGCCCACCTCGACATTCTGAGGGAGCACCTTCAGCAACACTCCATTGCTTATCAGTACCTTGACGGAAGCACGCCTCAGAAGCAGCGGCAGCAGGCCATTGATGCCTTTCAGAAGGGAGAGGGAGAGGTGTTTCTCATCAGCCTCAAGGCGGGAGGAACCGGCCTGAACCTGACGGCAGCCGATTATGTGATTCACATGGACCCCTGGTGGAACCCGGCAGTGGAGGATCAGGCTTCCGATCGGGCCCACCGCATGGGGCAGGAGCGCCCGGTGACGATCTACCGGTTAGTCACTCAGGGAACCATTGAGGAGCAGATCGTCAGCCTCCACCATGAAAAGCGGGACCTTGCCAACAGCCTCCTCGAGGGCAGCGACCGTCTCCATCGCCTCTCTCCGGAAGCCCTCCTGCAGCTCCTCAAGGAGGATCCGGCGTGAAGCACCGACTCCGGACCGCAGATGCCATCAATTACTGGAGGTGAAGTACGAGGTGAACAGCTGCGGGTCCAGCGTGCCGGAGTAGGCATACAGCTCCGGACCCTTGTCAAGAAGCCGGATGCTCAGCTCTAACGCACCGCCCGAAGCGAAGTGTTCCTTCATCTCAGACATGTGCCGCTGGAAGGCCCTGCGGTAAGCCTCCGGGTTGAAGGTCCGATTGAGAAACACGTTGTACAGCTCCGGATCTCGAAACGCAGGCAGCAACGCATCTCCTCGATCGTTTGCCACGAACGGATAGGTTTTTGCCTCCCCATCGAAGGAAATCTGTACCTCGTAGTGCGCTCCCGGCTCAAAGGTTTCCTCCTGACGGTGCCCCACCAAGTAGGAAAAGCCCTTGAATGCGGCCAAATAGTACCCGTCACTGAGACTCGCATAAAGAAACTCCTTGGTCTGCTGCGTCTGCGGGTCCTGACGCTTGTACACCTCCCACTTTGCATTCTGTGCCCAGAGCAAGGTGGGCACGCTCAGTAGGAGCACCAATATTCCCTTCCACATCGCTATCCCCTTTCCAGTTATTGAGTTTGTGTGGCAGGAAGAGTAGTGAATTCATCCGCACTTTTCAAACATTTTTTAACCATGAAAACAGATATTTGGCTAAGGCCTGAACACATCTTTCCTCCAGGGAAAATCGAGTGCCGGTAATTTTACAAAAATCCAGCAGCCGCTCCTCCGTACCCCATTTTGTCCTACCCTCCCAAGGCTCCTAAAAATGTCATTTTGAGACAAGCAGATACAGGCACCCGGACCTTCACTCAAATGTCCTCGTGAGAAAATCCGGTCAAAATTTTTGGTGGATCGGACAAAAAGCCCTCAGAGGTCCGGGACAAAATGGGACAAAACAGGACGAAGGCGGAAGCAGCCCCCTGGGCCGCGTTGCGCTCGCGGCTCCGGGAAGGCCGATGTCACAGGAAACGGGCCCAGGGAGGAGAGTCGGAAGGGCGCTGGGCCTTCAGAAGAATTCAGATCCCAGGCGGAGGATCAGGAGGCCGAGGAAGACCAGAAGTGCCGCCAGCAGCTGTCTTGGGTCAAAGCGCTCCTTGAGGAGCACCACGCCCAGGAGGGGAGTCAGCACCACGCTCGTCTCCCGGATGGAAGCCACCAGCGGGACGGGAGCATGAGCCATGGAATAGATCACCAGCCCGTAGGCGGTGGAGGAGAACACGCCTGCCAGGAGGCTGCCCCACCCCGCCTGCCGCACCCTGGCTCGGAACACCGGACCACGGCGCCACCAGGCCAGCAGCACCGCGGGAGGCGCTTCCCAGAAGATCAGCCAGCCGATGTACGCGCCCTCGCTTCCGGACAGCCGGACGCCCGCCCCATCCACCAGCGTGTAGGCGGCAATGAAGCCACCGGTTCCCAGCGCATACGCCACGCCCTTCCAGTGAAACGCCTGCGGGCCACGGCGCAGCACCAGGCTAAAGAGCCCCAGCGAGATCACGCCCACGCCCACCCCTTCCGAGACCGTCAGTTGATCCGGAAGCCACACCAGGGCCAGCACCGTTGTCAACAGAGGCGCCGAGCCCCGGGCCAGTGGGTACACCTGCCCCAGCCCCCCATGCGCATAGGCCTGAATCAGAAAAAGGTTGTACCCGATGTGCAGCAGCACGGAAGCCAGGATGTGAGGCCAGCTCTCCGGATGCGGCAAGGGCAGCGGTCCGAGCAGAAGCGGTGTCACCAGCACTGCTGGCACCAGGTGCAGCACCGCCAGGCTCACCAGCCGGTCCTCGCTCCGCTTGAGCAGCAGGTTCCAGGTTCCGTGAAGAACCGCCGCCAAGAGCACCAGACCCAAAATTTCGTTGCTCATGAGGTTCCGCAAGCATGGCCCCTCCTCACGTCCCAACCCCATGTTTCGGACGCCTGAAGCAGCAGCAGGCTCCTCTAGTGTACGGCTTCTCTTCCGAAAGCACAATCGTGCTGTAAAAAATCACAAAAATTCCGTTTGCCCCCAGAGACCGCCGAATGTGGGGAGGGATTTCTGAAATTCATTTGCGATCTGTTAGCGTTTGCGATACAAACATCATCTTTAAGCCTCGTTCCCCTGAAACCTCATTTTTTGGAGTCGCCCCATGAGCACCCAACGCCGTACTCGCTTGACCCGACGATCCTTCCTCCAGGGCCTGGGGGCCGTGGCCGCAGGCCTCACCTTCTTGCCTCAGGAAGGCTGGAGCGCCGAAGAGAAGAAGCTGAACTTCTACAACTGGGACACCTACATTGGGGAAACCACGCTGCAGGACTTCCTGGATGCCACCGGGGTGGAAGTGTCCATGGACCTCTTTGCCGACAACGATGAGCTGTTTGCCAAGCTCAAGGAAGGCAACCCGGGGTACGATGTCATTGTGCCCACCAACGATTTTGTCGAGCGGATGATCCGGGCCAACATGCTGATGAAGATCGACCGCGCGAAGATTCCGAACTTCAAGAACCTTGATCCGGCTTTCCAGGACGCCGCCTTTGATCCTCAGCGGACCTACAGCCTCCCCTACATGTGGGGCACCATCGGCATCGGCTACCGCAAGTCCCGGGTCTCTCAGGTCCCCACCAGCTGGGCCGCGCTCTTCAACTCCCCGGAGTACTCCGGACGCATCTCCCTCATCAACAGCCCCTCCGAGACGCTGCCGGTGGTGCTCAAGTACCTCGGACACTCCCTCAACTCCACCGACCCGGCGGCCATCAAGGAAGCCGAGGAGATGCTCACCCGGCAAAAGGAGCACATCAAGGTCTTTGCCGAGGACAATGGACAGGACCTGCTGCTTTCGGGAGACGTGGACCTGGCCATGGAGTACAATGGCGACATCATCCAGGTTCAGGAAGAGGACGACGACATCGGCTTCATTGTTCCTGATGAAGGAACCCTCGTGTGGCAAGACTGCCTCTGCATTCCCACCGGTGCCCCGCACCCGGAAAATGCCCACGCCTTCATGAACTACCTCCTGGACGCCGAAGCGGGCGCCCTGATCGCCGACTACATCCAGTATGCGACCCCGAACGCGGCGGCCAAGGCCAGGATGTCGAGCGAGTACCAGAACAACCCGGCCATCTTTCCCACAGACGCCGTGCTCCAGCGCAGCGAATCGGCAAAGTACCGGGGTGAGGCAACGCAACGCCTGTTTGACGAGGCCTGGACACGCATCTCCGCGTCCTGAGCCTTCCTAACTCGGGGGGCCTCGCCCCCCTCGTTTGACCACCCTCTCACTGGTGGACCTCCATCGTGGATTCCTGGCGCCGTGCTCCTCGCGTGTTCTGGGCTCTTGGCCTGCCGCCAACCTTCTGGCTGGTCGCCTTCTTCCTCGCCCCCCTCGGCCTCATCTGGGGCCTCAGCTTTGGGGAAAAGCAAGGCATTGTCGAAGTGGCCATCACCGGGACACTGGACAACTACATCCGGGCCCTCCAGCCCATCTACCTGCAGATCTTCCTCAAGTCGTTCTGGTACGCCGGGCTGACCACCTTCTTCTGCCTCGTTGTTGCCTTTCCCACCGCCCTCACCATCACCTTCGCCTCCGACCGCTGGAAGCCCATCCTCCTCCTGCTCGTCATCCTTCCGTTCTGGACCAACCTCCTCATCCGGACCTATGCCCTGATTGCGGTGCTGCGGACCAACGGGTACCTCAACGACCTGCTCGAGGTGTTCTGGACGGCCGGAGACGGTTTCCTGACCCTGCTGGGCCTGGGGGACTGGCAACTGCTGGGCGCCCGCTTCAATCCACTGGAGCTGCTCTACAACAACTTCGCGGTGGTGTACGGGCTCGTTTACGTCCACCTGCCGTTCATGGTCCTGCCCCTTTATGCCGCCCTGGACCGCCTGGACCGCAGTTACATTGAAGCCAGCCTCGACCTCGGCGCCAGCCAGTGGCGCACGTTCCGGTCCATCATCATTCCGCTGGCGCTCCCGGGCATCATCTCTGGCGTCATCATCACCTTCATCCCAGCGCTGGGTTCCTACCTGACCCCAGACCTGCTTGGAGGAACCGACAGCCAGATGATCGCCAACGTCATTGAACGTCAGTTCAAGTCTGCCAATGACTGGCCCTTTGGCGCCGCTCTCTCCTTCTTGCTGATGTACCTGACCTTCTTTGCGCTCGCCGTCCGGGCGGTCTACAGCCGCCGCTCGGGATTGGAGGCCTCATGAAGCCCCGCACGCCCATGGGTCCGCTCGACTACGGACGCCGCACCTGGATGCGCCTGACGCTGCTCGCCACGTTTGTGTTCCTCTATGCGCCCATCGCGACCCTGGTGGCGTTCAGCTTCAACGACAGCCGCCGCAACATTGTCTGGCGCGGCTTCACCTTCAAGTACTACGGCAAGGCAGCGGGAAACGCTTCCCTCATGGAAGCCTTTGGCAACTCCCTGACCATCGCCTTCCTCAGCACCGCGGTCAGTGTCCTCCTCGGCACCCTGATTGCGGTGCTGCTCTGGCGGTTCCGGTTTCCCGGCAAGGCGGTGTACGAAGGGGCCATGTCGTTGCCGATTGTGATTCCGGAAATCTGCATGGGGGTGGCGATGCTCGCCTTCTTCTCTCGTGTGGGCTGGCCCTCCGACCTGCCCTGGCCCCTGAACCTGGGCGCCATCACCATCGCCCACATCTCCTTCAGCTTCCCCTTTGTTTCAGTCGTGGTCCGGGCCCGGCTCAGCAGCTTCAACCGCGAGCTGGAGGAAGCCGCCAAGGACCTGGGCGCAACCGAGTGGCAGGCCTTTCGCGATGTCCTCATTCCGCACATGAAGCCCGGCCTCATCGCGGGGGCGCTGCTGGCCTTCACGCTGTCGCTCGATGACTTTGTCATCACCTTCTTCACCTCCGGACCCGACACGGTGACCTTCCCGATCAAGATCTACTCGATGATCCGCTTCTCGGTGACTCCGGAAGTCAACGCGGCTTCCACCGCTCTGATCGTCCTCACCCTCCTCCTCACGACCCTGGCCCTGTGGTACCAGAACCGCAGCGGCGAAAAACTGGAAGACTCTGCACATGGCTGAAGCTCCTGTCATTCTGGAAATCCAGGATGTGGTCAAACGCTTTGGCAGCACCACCGCTGTCGATCACGTCTCCCTGCAGATCCGGGAAGGCGAGTTCTTTGCCCTCCTCGGCCCCTCCGGATGTGGGAAGACCACCTTGCTCCGGATGCTGGCCGGCTTTGAATTTCCGACCGAGGGCCACATTGCCATTGACGGAAAGCCCAGCCAGGACCTTCCTCCCAACCGCCGCCCTGTCAACATGGTCTTCCAGTCCTACGCCGTCTTCCCCCACATGAAGGTCGCCGACAACGTGGCCTATGGCCTGCGGGTGAGCGGGGTCTCGGAGCAGGAGGTCGGCCCACGGGTTCAGGAAGCCCTTGGGCTGGTGAAGCTCGACGGCTACGGCTCCCGGATGCCGGACCAGCTCTCTGGTGGTCAGCGGCAGCGGGTGGCCCTGGCCCGGGCGCTCGTGAAGCGTCCTCGGGTGCTGCTTCTTGACGAGCCCCTCTCCGCCCTGGACGCCAAGCTCCGGGAGGCCATGCAGCTAGAACTGGTGCGGCTGCAGCAGGCCGTCGGGATCACCTTTGTGATCGTCACCCACGACCAGGATGAAGCCCTCTCCATGGCCGACCGCATTGCGGTCATGGAAGCCGGACACGTCCGCCAGGTCGCTCCTCCCAGTGTGCTCTACGAATCTCCCAACTGCCGATTCGTTGCCGACTTCATCGGGCGCATGAACCTCCTGCCCGGAGAGGTCCAGGGGCACGAAAACGGCATGCTGGCGGTTCAGACCGAGCGCTTCGGGTCCCTCCTCATTCCGCATCCGGAGGCGTTGCAGGGCAAGCTGTACCTGGCCGTCCGGCCCGAGAAGGTCCGGGTCTCGCCAGAACCGCTTCCGGCGCCCCAGCTTTCGTTCCGGGGCTGCGTGGAGGCCATCATCTACCATGGCAGCGAGAGCCACCTGTTCCTGAAGACCGAAGCCGGCCCCACGGTTGCTGCCACGCAGCTCAACCCAAGCCGCCACGCCCCACGCTACGCCAAGGGCGACACCCTCTGGATCGGCTGGGCTCCTGAAGACACCCTGGTCCTGCCCGAGTAACGCTTTCCTTCACTTCATTGAGATGGTTGATGATTCCCCAACACCTCACGCTTCGGCTCCCTGACTGGGTGGCCGGCTTTATTGCTGAATTCACCTTCCCGCTGGCTTCCAACGAGGAGCGCATGCGCTTCGTGCTGGCCCTGACGGAACGCAACATCCGGGAGCAAACAGGAGGGCCCTTTGGCGCCGCTGTCTTTGAGCGAGTTTCCGGAAACCTGGTGTCAGTCGGCGTGAACGTGGTGGTCGCACAAGGCTGCTCAGCAGCACATGCTGAAATGATGGCCCTGATGCTGGCGCAACAGCAGTGCGGGAGCTTCGACCTCGCGGCCGAGTCCCTTCCGGACCATCAGTTGGTGACCAGCGGGAAGATGTGTGCCATGTGCCTGGGGAACGTCTGCTGGTCGGGAGTCAAAGAGGTGGTCTCTGCCGCTGAGCCTGAGGATGTGGAGTCGCTGACGGGCTTCGATGAAGGCCCCACACCTGCGGACTACAATGCTCAGCTGGAACGCCGGGGCATCCGCATCCTTCCGGAGGTGCTGCGGGAAGAAGGCCGCCGGGTGCTGCAGCTTTATGTGGAACAGGGAGGCACCATCTACAACCCGGCCCGCGCGACCTCCTGAGCCACGCGGCTCCTGCCCCAGGCTGCGGCTGGCTTCCCAGCCTTGCAGGGCAATCGCATGAAACAAATGGCTGGACGAATGGGCTTGGCGGTTGGTGCGGACTGCCGCTTCGTGGTCATCCCAGCGCAGGCTGGGATCCAGTCTGTGAACCGAGTGCCGTCGATTCATTGATGGCTCCAGCGAGGGAACCTCTCCAGCGAGTCACTCCTAATTTTTTCAGGATCAGCAGGTGGCTTCCCTTCATGCGATTGCCCGGCCCGGCCTTGGCCTTCCTGCCATTTTCGTCTACGATTCTGTGAATGAACGGATGAGACGCTGCAACTCCGTGGCATCTCGGGCGGTGGTACACGCGTCCGGAGTGCCTGCCATCTCGCACAGCACCTGCTGAAGCGGCCCGTCTTCTGAAACGCCAAAACCGATGGTCCGGACCACCACCTCTGGAAACCGCTGACGGGCCTGCAGCACCTGCTGGAGGGTGAAGCCGGAGAGCTGGTCATCCTGGCCATCGGCCAGGACCACCACCACCTGCCGACGTCGAGCGCCATCCGGGACCTGGTACGCGGAGCTCTGGAAGTAGTTCACGGCCTTGTGCACGGCCTGGTAGAGGTTGGTGCCGCCCCGCGTCTCCAGCCCGTCCAGCTGCTTCAGGAGGTGGTTCCGGACTGGGGAATCGGAGGAGCCAATCGGCTCAAACACCACCTCGCGAGCCGTCGCGGGCACTTCCGGAGAGTTGGGAAGCTGCGTGATCCGAGCATTGAAGGTCCAGAGCTGAAAGCGGGTGCCGGGCTGCATGTTCCGGGCAAAGTACCCCAGGGCTTCCCGGGCGGCGTCCCACTTGCTTTGCTTCTGTCCGGAAAGGTAGGCGTCCATGGAGCCCGAGGCATCGAGCAGGAAGATCACATCGGAAATCGACAGCGGTTCCGGAACCACCGGCGGAGGTTCGGGTTCCGGCTCGGGTTCCGGGGGCAGCGGTGGAGGCGGAGGCAAAACAGGAGGAGGCACCACCTCCGGAGCCGGGGGCTTGGGGGGTGGGGGTGGCGTCACAAAGAAGTCGGTGCCCTGAGCCCACAAGGAGGAGGCGCTGAGGAGCGCCAGCAGCATGATGAAAAAACGCATTGCTTGAATCACAGACGAAAGTGAACGATTTTATCTACCTTGACCACAATGCCACAACCCCGTTGCTTCCGGAAGCCCGGGACGCCATCGTCGAGGCGCTGGAAACCTTTGGCAACCCCTCCAGCCCACACCAGGCGGGGCGGGCGGCCCGGACGCTGCTGGAAGGCGCCCGGAAGCGCATTGCCCGTCGTCTGGGCGTCTCCACACAGGAGGTCCTCTTCACGAGCGGAGGCAGCGAGAGCAACAACACCGTCCTCCAGCAGGTCGCCCTGGGCTCCGGAGCGCGGCACCTGATCACGTCGGCAGTCGAGCACCCGTCTGTTCTGGAACCGGCCCAGGCCATGAACCGGCTTCCGGAGGTCGCGGCCACCCAGCTTCCGGTCAATGCCCAGGGGCAGGTGCCTCCGGAGGCCCTCGCCGACCAGCTTCGTCCGGAAACACGGCTGGTGTCGGTGATGGCGGCCAACAACGAAACCGGGGCGCTTCAGCCGCTGGCCGCCCTCTCCGAAATGTGCCGGTCTCAGCAGATCGGGTTTCACAGCGACGTCACTCAGGCGCTGGGCAAGCAGGCCCTCAACTGGGAGCTGCTTGATTATGCCACCGCAGCTGCCCATAAGCTAGGGGGGCCCAAAGGAATCGGGATGCTCTACGTCCGCAAGCAAACGCCCCTGCACCCGCTCATCTGGGGAGGCAAGCAGGAGCGCGTCCGCCGTGCAGGCACCGAAAGCGTGGCCCTGGCCTGTGGCTTTGCGGTGGCGCTGGAGTGGTTCCTGGACCGTCAGGAGGCCCTGCAGGCCCAGTTCCGGGAAGCCCGGCAGCGGCTGCTGCCTCAGGTGGAGGCGCTCCCCGGGTACTTCCGGAACAGTCCGCCCGACACCGACTGCCTCGCCCACACCCTCAACTTTGGCATCGAGGGCGTGAGCGCCGAGACGCTGCTGATTTCGCTCGATCTTGACGGCATCGGTGTGTCTACTGGTTCCGCTTGTTCCTCAGGCGCTCTGGAAGCAAGCCCGGTGCTGCTGGCCCAGGGCCGCACCCGTGAGCAGGCCCGGTCCAGCCTCCGGGTCAGCTGGGGCTGGAACACGCCTCCAGATGCGCTGGAGGCCCTGGGGACCCGGCTGTCCCACCACGTTCACCGCTTACTGAAGAAGAGACCATGTCATTCCGCTGGCTGATCCTGCTTGCCCTGTTGACCCTGCTGAGCGGGTGCGCGATCCGGTCGTACAATGCGGCCAACTACGAAGCCTGCCTTCCGGAGCTGGAAGCCGACCGGCAGGCCCGGCAGGCCGACTTCTTCTCCTACACCCCGGAGCGCTTCGACGAATGCCGAGCGCCGGCGCGCTATGGAGACTGAGCCCATGAAACCGGTGTGGACCCTCCTCATCCTGCTGCTGCTGAGCAGCCCGGCGTGGAGCCAGGAAGCCGGGACGCCGTCTTATGGCACCGTCAACCGCCCCCTGAACTACCAGGCCCTCCGGCAGCGGGTGGAATCGGCCCCGGCCTATGAGCGCCTCAAGAAGGTGCTGGCCACCCTCGACAACGACAGCCTCTTGCCGCCTCCGCCCAGGAATCAGTTCGACTACAAGTCGATGCTGCGCTACGTGGAGCAGTACCGCAAGAGCCCGCCCCCCATCCGAGACGACCTCAAGACGGTCTACCCCAACCGCCCCTGAATTCCGGGGCAAACTTGCTGCGAAAAAAGGGTCGCTTTTCCCTAAAGTTTTCCCGGGAGAAGCCGATAAGGGAAGGGAACGTGGGACACTCCCGCCCCTAACGACCGTAAGACCATGAAGATTCGCAACAACGTCGCCTCGCTGAATGCCCTCCGCCACGCGAATGAAAACTTTCGCAACATCAGCGGCTCCATTGAAAAGCTCAGCTCCGGAATGGCCATCAACCGTGGCTCTGACGGACCCGCCTCGCTCATCAACTCCGAGCGGCTGCGAGGCAACATCGTGGGCCTGCAGCAGGCCTATGCGAATGGACAGGTCTCGGTTTCCCTGCTCCAGACGGCTGAAGGCGCCCTCAACGAGATCAGCAACATCCTCATCCAGCTCAAGCAGCTCAGCGTCCATGCCGCCAACGAGGCCGTGAACGACGAGTACATGCTGGAAGCGGATCAGATGGAGATCGACAACCTCCTCGGCTCCATTGACCGGATTGTGCAGAACACCACCTTTTCCGGTCGCAAGCTCCTCACCGGCGACCTGGGCGTGGACGGTGTGGCCGTGGGCAACAACCTCGAATTCGTGGCGGCCACCACCGAAACCCAGTCTTCTCCGGGCAAGGGCTACGAAGTGGACATCTCCCGCGTCGCCACCCGCTCGCACCTCAAGGGCACCGAGCCCCTCACCGTGGACAACTTCGGTGACGGCATCATCCTCCTCGTCAATGAGAACGGACGCAACTCCGAGCTGAACACGCAGGAAGACAAGCAGCTGAACAGCGACATTTCCAAGATCCTCAAGGACCACCGCGAGAGCCCGGACATCCTCGATGCCGAGACGGCTTCCGAGCAAATCCGCGGCATCGTCGTCCGGGCCATGCAGAAGCGGATGGAGCGAGACGGCGTCAATGTCGACGTCCTGGAAGGCCCCGACCAGACCCTGCTGTTCCGGCACCGCGAGTTCGGTGACCACACGTCCTTCACCGTCACCTGCAACCTCCCCGGCATTGTGGGCCCGGAGCGCAACATGGCGACCCCGTCCGAAGCCGGACAGGACGTCGCGGGAACCATCAACGGCGACACGGCCGAAGGACATGGTCAGGAGCTGACCGCCCTCGCAGGTTCCACCGCTGAAGGCCTGAAGATCCGCTACGACCGCGAGATCGGCCTCAAGGAAGTGCCGGTGCTTGATGAAAGTGGCGAGCAGGTGGGCACTGAATTCATTCAGGAAACCCAGGATGAAGTGGTGGGCAGCCCCAGCAACCCGGTCATTGAAGGCTACATCCACGTCTCTCAGCAGTCTCAGGAATTCAGCCTCGGCCCCCGTCCGAAGCAAAACGCCTCCATCTCCATCGGCAACGTCCGGACCAACAAGCTCGGACAGGGCGTGGACAACGACAGCCGCTTCCGGAACCTTTCGGAGATTGACGTCCGGGACCTCCAAGGCGCCAAGGATTCGACTCAGGTGATTGAGAAGGCGATTGATGAGATCAGCACCCTCCGGGGACGCATTGGTGCCTTCCAGAAGCACACCATGGAGCGGGGATTGAGCAGCTTGAAGGTGGCCGAAGAGAACAACGTGGCCGGCGAGTCGAAGATTCGCGACACGGACGTCGCGGAAGAGATGTCCAAGCTGACGAGCAACCAGATCATGTTCCAGGCCAGCCAGGCCATGCTGGCGCAAGCCAATCAGATGCCTGAGAAGGTCCTCTCCCTCATGCAGCCTCAGGGCTGATCCTGCCTGGCCGAGGTCCTCTGGGCCTCGGCACGTGCCTCAGGCTCCGGTGGAGCCGAAATCATAAAGAATCGCTTCAGCCGCCCGGCGTCCGGAACGCATGGCTCCCTGCAGAGACGCGTGCTCGCGGTGATCGCCACAGACGAACAGACCCGCGTCCACCTTCACGGGCTTCTCCAGCCGGTTTCGCGGGCCTGCAGGGTGCGCCGGGAGGGCCTGAGCCAGGTCGTAGTGCCGCAGCAGCTCCCAGTCCTGGATGCCGGAGCCGTACCAGCCTTCCAGCTGCGTCCGGACGGCTGCTTCAGTCGCCTCCACGCTTTCCTGCGGGTCAATCACCGACACCGAAATCAGCTCCTTCCCGGCGGGCGCCAGCGCTTCCGAGACCCGGCTCATGACCGCCACATTGTTGACGGGTCCCGAGTCCTCGCCGTTGAGGATCAGCAGGGAATCCGCCTCCGGAGGCTTCGGCGCCGAGAAGTAGTAGCACACCACCCGATTCCACTCAGCCTCCGGACTGCCCGGCACCAGCCGGTGCGCCTCGGTGCCATCGGTGGCAACCACCACCTGATCGGCCTCACGGACGGTGCCATCGGCGAGCACCACGGCTCCGGAGCGGACCTCCTGCACAGGCGTCTCGTACTCCACGGTGTCCGGGGGGAGGCACTGCACCAGCTGCTCCGGAATCTGCCCCATGCCCAGCGCAGGCACAGCGGTTTGTCCGGATGCAAACATCTTGAAGGTAAAGTCGAGCATCCGGGCGCTGGTCGCCAGCTCAGGCTCCAGGAAGATGCCCCGGTAAAACGGAGCCAGGAAGCCGGTGATCATCTCGTCACTAAAGCCACGCTCGCGGAAGGCGTCCCGGGTGGAGCGATCCGGTTTCTGGAAGACCTCATGCAGGCTGGCGCGCTTCACTTCATTGCGGAAGCGGAACAGGCTCCAGCGGTCCTGCCAGTTTCCCAGCATGGGGCTCAGGTGCTCCAGCGCGTCCAGTGGCGCCCGCCACGGATCGGCAATGCGGTACCGGGTGCCCTGGCGCCAGAGGATGGCCCCCGGCTGGAAGGCCTTGAGCTTGAGGGCGGGGTAGTCCAGCAACCGCTGCGCTTCAGGGTACGCCGTGAGGAGCACCTGAAAGCCACGGTCCAGCCGAAAGCCGTGGACCTCATCGGTCCGGACCCGCCCCCCCGGTGCATCGGAGGCTTCCAGAATGGTGACCTCGCGCCCACCGCGGTGTAGGTGAATGGCAGCCGCCAATCCGGCCACTCCCGCTCCCACAATGATGACTCTTGAACTCACCCGGGTCTCCTGACTGTCAAGGGTTGAACACGGCCTCCACACGTTGGGGCTGGGGAGGGATCCAGCCTGAAAAATCCTGAACCAGCACCCTAAGGGATCAGGCGCAAAAGGAAAGGCCAATCGCCCCCACTTCACCGGGGCCTCCTGTGCTTTCAGGACCCGCTTGAGGAATGCCACGAAGGTGAGAGAATGAAAACCTGCCCGCCGGTTTCTGGCCCGAAGAGCCGGCAGTGGCCCCCTTCAACCCTTTCCAGCAGGAGCCGTGTGATGGCGTTTCGATCCCTCTTTCCCTTCCTCCTTGCCGTAGCCGTGTGGGTGGCTGCTTCCGGATGCAGCAGCAACCAGGCCGCCGTTCAGGATGGAACCCGCCTGGATGATCAACCCGAGTGGGTGCAAACGCTGGGAGACTACTCCACCAACTTCCCCGGAAAGGAAGGCATTGGCGCCGTGGCCAGCGCTCCGGGCTCCAGGCTGGGGAGTCAGGTGCAGCGTGAAGACGCCCTCCTCGCTGCCCGCAACGAGCTGGCAACCCGCATCAAGGCCCGCGTCCGGAGCGTCCTGTCCAGCACACGGCAGCGCCTGCTGGAGCAAGGGGTGGAAGAGGCGGAGGAGCTGGGAACCGTCAACACCCAAAACGCGGTGCAGCAGCGCGTGGATGAGAACCTGATCGGCTCGCGTGTGATCAAGCAGTGGAAGGATCCGGACAGCGGAGAGCTGTACGTGTGGGTGGTGCTTGATGGCGAAGGCCTGGCGCAGATGCGCAGCGCCATTCAGCGGGAGGTGATGGACCAACGCCTGGCCAAGGCCCGGGACCAGCACCGGCAGATGCTCAAGGAAGCCTTTGACACCGAGATGGAGCAGTTGACCCAGTGAGCCGCCGCCTCTTCCTCTGCCTGCTGCTGATGCTGCTGGTCGCCTCCGAAAGCCTTGCCGAGGCGCCGCAGGTGCGCTTTCGCCTCCGGAGCCTCAGTGGGGAGCGCTTTGACTCTCAGCAGGCTCAGGGCCCCATGATCCTTTCGTTCTTCTTCACCCGCTGCCCACCGTGTCTGGAAGAGATGCCGGCGCTGCTCCGGAAGGTCACGTCGTTGCCCACCCCGGTCCACCTCCTCTTCGTCAACCCCTATGTCCCGGAGCTGGGCATCACGGAGGCGCCCGATACCGAACGCAGCATCCGCCGCTTTGCCCAGCAGCTCGGGATTCCGGAGTCGGTGGTCTACTTTGATGAGCTGGGCTCGGTGACCCGGCGCTTCACGCGCGCCCACCTCTTTCCTCAGGCTCAGGCGTATGGAACGCTCCTGCTCTTCCCCAGCCTGGTGGTGCTGAAGGCCGACGGGACGGTGCAGTGGGTGCAGGAAGGATCGGCCCCGGACTTTCTGGAGCAACTGGAAGCGGCCTTATGAAGTACGGCGTGGGGCTCAGCCTCTTCCTCTTGCTGGGGTGCACGGCCCCGGAGCGGCCTGGCGTTTCCGAACGACTTGCCGCGTCGGAGCAGCAGCACCAGGCCCAGCTCAACGAGGCCTTTGCGCCCCCGGCCCCCTCCCGCCCTGAGCCCGTGTCTCGCGCGGCGGCCGGACCTCCCGCCTGGAGCCAGGCGTTTCCGGAGAGCTGCCAGGCAACCGAGTGGTGCGGGTTCGCCGTTGTGGACGCCTGTGCCACTCCGTTTGCGTGCCGCAATGAAGCCGAGCTTCAGGCCAGCCGCGACCTGCTCTGCAGCATCTCCTCGCGCATCCGCGACCGCACCATCCGCCGCACCCAGCGCACCCTCACCGAGTCTGGCGAGGAAACCGGGGTGCTGACCTACTCGCAGGAGGTGCGGGAACGCTGCGCCGATGTCCCGCTCCGGGAAGTGCGCTTTGAGCACGCCTACTGGGAGGCTCAGCAGCAGCACTTCACGCTGGCGCGCATGCTCCGTCCCCCTCCGCCTCCTCCCGCATCAGAAGCAAGGCCCACCCGCCTGTTCCGGGTGGCCCCTGGGTTTTCGGAAGCGCCGATTCTGAAGGATTGGTTACAGGAGGAAGGACGGTTGGCAGCAGTGGAAGCGACGGAGGCGTGGACGCTTGGGGCGTCCGTGGCGTATGAACTGAAACCGCATGACGGGACGCTCTTTCATGGCACTGCCACCGCCACCCTGACCCTGACCCTGGAGCATCCGGATGCGCCTCCTCGCTCAGAGCGGCGCTGGGTCATCCGGCGCCTGCTTGTGCCCAACCCGGAAACCCTCTCCGCCGCCCAACGTGCCGAAGCCCAGGAGAAGACCCTCCGCAAGGGCCTCTCTGAATTCCGGGCTGAACTGCTCGCATTTCTGCAGGGGGATGCCCTGAAATAAAGATTCCCGATCCGCTCCCCCCAGACGCCTCCACCAGGCTCCCGCATCCCCATCGGGGGACCCGAGGCACCCGGAATTGGCAGCTTCCAGCCATCATGTGGCTCAGTGCCGAGAAACATGACAAGCCCTCAAAGAAGCGGCATGAAACCATGCGACCACTCCCTTGACAGATAC
>JAYOTF010000012.1:0-45153 GCA_038150265.1 Deltaproteobacteria bacterium
CCCCCCCCCCCCCCCCCCCCCCCCCCCCCCCCCCCCCCCCCCCCCCCCCCCGGACGGGAGCGCGCGCAGCTCAGTCAGCCGTCCGAAAAGGTGTGGCCCCCTGTTCCTGAAACAGGAGGGACAGGGCGTCAAGGCGGTTCTGCAGCTGCATGTGGGTGGGGGACTCCGGCAGCGCCTCCAGGGCCGCCTGCAAGGAGCTCACGGTTTTCCGGACACGGGGGTTGGCAGGGAGGCTGGCCAGATCGAGGTACCGGTCCAGGCCCCGTGTGCGCCACACGGTTCCATCCTGGTGTGCCCCCCAGCCAAACTGTTGGGCAAAGGCCACCTTGCTGCCTCCCTCAGCTTCCCACGCCTGAAGCACCTCCTGCGTGACCTTGACCAGCTCCTGGCGAGGAGGCCGACCCGTCTCCGGAACCTTCGGGCGCTCCGGACGGATCTCTGGGGGCGTCTCCCGGAGCAGGTGCGGCTCCAGGCGGGCGATGAGCTCTGGAAAATGGATGGGTTTGGAAACGTAGTCGTTGGCCCCGCTTTCAAACACGCGTGTCACCTCACGTTCGCGGTGAAAGGAGGTCAGCAGGAGGATGGGGAGTTGGGAGAAGCGCTCCAGCTTCCGGACGTGCTGACAGAGGGTGAACCCATCCATGCCTGGTAGCTGGGTTGCCATCAGGATGGCATCCGGATGCTGATCGGGAAAGCGCTCCAGCTGCTGGAGCAACTCTGCTCCAGAGCCAAATCCATCCACCTGCACCTGCGCACGCTGAAACGCTTCCAGGCCACTCCAGAGCAGCATCTGGTCCTCATCCACCAGAAAAACGCGGAACCGTGGCGTTGGCAGAGGTTCCGGAGGAGCCACTTCACGCGAGGAGGCAGCCAGGGACATGAGGGAGAAGCCAATCCGCTTTCCCCCGGGCGTGCCCTCACAGCGCAGCTCGCTCTGGTGCAACCGAGCCAGCTCCTGCGCCAGGCTCAGCCCTGCTGTGGCTTCCGGGCGGGCGCGGCTGTGCCGCTTCCCCGGTTGGAGCCACTGCTGAAACTCGGTTGCTGTTGGCACTGGCCCGCCATCCTGCACTCCAATCTGAACCCGCTCCCCCTCTAACCACGCCTCCAGCAGCACCTCTCCTGCGACCGAGTGCTGAAGCGCATTGAGCGTCAACTCCTGAAGCAGTTGGTACACCTGGTGCGGGTCGGCCCAAACGGTGGGGAGGGACTCGGGGGCATCCAGCACCAGCAGGTGCCGGGACCGCGGCTCCAGGACCCGCAGGAGGTCTTCCAGAAGGGCTCTGAGCTGAAGAGGCTGAGGATGACACGGAAGGGCCTTCTCTTGGGCCTGGGCATGCTGGAAAACGCGCTCCATCTGTTCAATCAGGCGCAAGCTGGCTTCCTGGGCCAACCGCACCCGAGAGGCCACCGTCTGGGGGAGGTCCCAGTTGCCCTCCTTCACACTCTGCAGCAGCGTGTTGACGCTCTGCAAGGGGGGAATCACCTGCTCTGCGAGGTGCCCCGTCACCTGCTCGTGGAGTTCGTCCGCCCCTCGGGCCTCCTGCCTGAGCCGTTCCCTCCACTTGCCCTCGTTCTTGAAGAGCGAATGCTCCCAGGTCCGCCGCACCAGCACCCAGTTGATGAGCAGCAGCTCCACCAACACGGCTCCCTGCAGCGGCAGGACGAAGTACCCGACCGACAACGCCGGGACACTGATGGACACCACAATGTACACGGACGCCAGGAGCGGGAGAGACCAGGCCAGCGTCAGGAGGGTCACCTCCGAGTGGGTCCGGTGGAACCGCCACCAGCAGGCCCCCAGCACGCCCACCGTCACCAGCTGAAGCGGAAGTATCAGCAGCTCCTCGGGGAAATGAGGCGCCCAGACCTCAAACCCACTCCAGAAGGCGACACTGCTGACCAGCGTGAAGACCTGTGTGTACGTAATCAGGCGACTCGCCTGAGGCCACGTGTGCGGCAGCTGCAACGCGCGTTTCATGACCTCAATGCTCAGCACCAGCGGCAGCCCATTCACAAACACCAGGAGGGCCCCCGGATGCAGGGAGTCCCAGTGGATCAGGAAGGGAAACCCGTTGTAGTACAGAAAGAATCCGGCATGTGCCAACAGCTCGACCGCGTAGGTGGCATGCAGGGCGCCCTCTCTTCCACGCCACGCCAGCACCCCCTGCATCAACAGCATCAGGAACAGCAGGGTGTAAAACACCCCAATCAGCAACTCCTGAAAGAGTTGATTCACAAAAAGGGCTTCAGGGGGCAACACATCCACCCAGGCAATGAGCGGGAGTGGGTCATTGTGCAAGCGCAGAAGAAGCGGTTGCGCGGGATCCGGATGCGGAGGAAGTTCAAGCAGCGGATAGAGGCTCAGGCCGCGAAACGGACCTGGAGGCCGGAGCAGCCCTGCTGGGAGCTGCTGAAGCTGCCCGGCTTCTCGCCAGTACAGGTCTGCCTCAAGCAGGAGCGGGATCTGAACCTCGAGAAACCAGGCGCCCAGGGTTCCCGCGTCTGAGGGAAGCAGGGTTCCATCCAGACTCAACCACCACGCCGATGTCCCTGACACGTCCACCAGCTGTGCCTCTGGAAGCGCCTGAAAGGCTCCTTGCTGCCAGGCCTGGTGCGCCTCCTGAAACGAAGCCTGCCCCGTTGGGTCTTCCCACACCTGCAGAGAGCTCAGCAGGCGTGCGGCGGCTGACTCGGCCGCCCAGAGGGCGCGTCCTTGTCCTCCACTCATCAGGATGAGCAGCAGCAAACTGCCCACAGCGACAAACCGGGAAACCAATGTCATCAAAAACCAGAAGGAGGAAAGGGGTGGGGCAAAGAGGCCTCGGGAGCTTCCTGAAGCAGCGCCTCCAGACGTTGCTGCAGGGCGTGCTGCTGAGGGCTTTCGGGGACTTCGCTGAGGGCCTGCTGAACCGAGTGGGTGACCTTGCTCAGGCGCACACGCTGAGGCAGTTTCTGAGCATCCAGGTACTGGTCCAGCCCTCGGGTGCGCCAGGTGTCTCCCTCCAGATGCGCCCCCCAGCCTGTTGCCTCGGCAAAGTCCGCTTTCGACTTTCCGGTGGTCCGCATGTAGAGCTGCAGCGTCTCCCGCAGCAATGCCGTCAGGTCCTCGCGCCACTGCCGCTCAGCGGCTCCCATGGGCTCCGGCGCCTCCTCACTCTGCAGGTGCGCCTGAAGCCGCTCCAGCAGTTCGCTCTGAGTGAAGGGTTTCACCAAAAGATCACCCACCGCGTCAGGGGCCGCCAACGCTCCGGATTCCAGTTGAGGGGCCACCGTCATCAGAATGACGGGTAACCGGGCCAGGTGTTCCTGAATCCACTGATACAGCTCCTCTGCCCCGGGCATTTGCTGATCCAGGAGGATCACATCAAAATGAGTGGCTCCGGCTGCCAGCAAGGACCGCGTCTCGGCAGCAGACGTCAGCACCGTCGGTTGGATGGACGCGTTGAGCAGCGTCTCAGATAACGCAAACAGGCTGGCTGGTTCGTCATCAACCAGCAGCGCCTGGTAGCGGAGAGGCTCCTCAGCTGAAGGCGAATGAGCGGCCTGCGGAGGCTCCTCAACTGTGAAACACGGCAGCTCAAACCCCCAACGCTCCTCGTCTGGAGCCCCCGTCACTTGCAGCTCATACCCTTGCTCGGCCAGCTGCCTCCGGATTGGCGCCAGACGATCTGCAGCGCCCGACTCTGAGGCCTCAAGCCCTTCAGCAGAGTGGTTGTTCTCCGACAACCGAGGTCCGGAGCAGTGGACGACAATCTGAACATGAGCCTCCTGAACCTCGACCTTCAGCTCCGTCACACCTCCCTGGGTCTGTCTCAACCCGTACTCCAGCAGCTTCTGCACAGCAGTTGTCAAATGCATCGGATCCGCCCAAACCGCAGGCAGCTCAGGAGGGATGTCTGCCACCAGAACCTGATTGAGCGGCTGGCCGGCCTCCACCCGCTGCATCGCTTCCTCCAGACACGGCTGAAGCATGACCCGGACCGGTTGCGCAAGGGCGCCCTCTCCCTTGGCCTGCTTCAGAAAGGTCCCCAGGACTCGCATCAAGCGGGCGCTGCTCTTCCGGACCTGTGAGAGGCGCTCTCGGGTGTGAGGCGGCAACTGGGGGTCTTGAAGGACGGTTTCCAGCATCAAGTGGCTGCCCTGCAGGGGGCGCATCCAGTCTGAAGCCACGCTGCCATAGAAGTGATCCTTCAGCCGCTCCAGCTCCCGGACATGCGTCCGCACCTGCTGCTCGGCCTCGAGCTGCTGCTGTCGCAGGTGACGGAAGCGGTCGACCAGCCCTCCGGAAAGTAGGAGGAACAGCACCAGCAACCCTCCCAGCGCATACCAGTCGGAGTTCGGAGAGCGCGGGATCCAGTTCAGGCTTTCCAGGCTGATCAACGCAAAGCCAATCAGCGGTGCCAGGGCCCCGGCAAACAGGTAGTTGGCTGAAGGGATCCCCCGGTACGCCCCAAACGCTGACACCGCAATCAGGGCAAAGCTGGTGACCAGCGCATAGTAGATCCGGAACTGAAAGTACACCCGCATCCCCTCGGCCTCCAGCCCCAGCGGCAAGAACGCCATCACCCCGGCAATCGCTGCCAGCCCCCCCATCAGGTAATACGCGCTCACCAGGTGCCGCCTCAGGTTGAGGAACACGTTAAAGAACAGGAGGGCCAACAGGCTACTCAGGGCTCCTGAGGTGGGAGACACCATCAGGATCCACTCCTGAAGGTGCGGGTCCACCTCCAGCATCAGGTTCCCCCGGGCAAAGTAGATCAGGTACGTGATCAGGAAGAGGCTGTAGCAGAGAAAGCTCACGTCCTCTCCTCCCCGAAAGAGCAGCAGGCTCTGGAGCGCCAAAAACAGGCTCACCCCCATGAACAGGCCCACCACCCAGCGCTCCGCCAGGCTTTCTTGCTGCAGCACACGCGGCTCCATGGCCACTAACGGAAAGCTCACGGCATTGACCGACTGCACCCGCCAGTGCAGCAGACGCGCCTCGCCCGGCTGCAACGTGACCGCAAAGACCGGGACCCAGTAGGGCAGGGTCCGTTGGGAAACCGGGACAAAGCTTCCGGACCGCTCCACCGTTCCGGCCTGATCTGAGAACGGGTAGAAGTCCACCTGGTTGGTGTAGTAGTTATTGATCACCAGCCAGCGTTCCAAAGGAGCCTCTCCCGAATGATGCACCTGCACCCGGAACCAGTAGGTGGACCCGGAAAACCCGAGGTTGCCCAGAGGAGTGGGAGCCGGGGTGAACTTCTCTGTCCACTCAGGGCTCTGGACATCGGCCAGGGTCAGGGTTCCTTGCGGATCCTCCAGCACCTCCAGGTAGCCGTTCAGTTCCTGCCGGGGAAGGAACGCCTCCAGTTCAACAGCTCCCGCGTGAGCAGGGCTCAACAGGGCCCACCACAGCACAAGCAGCCCGCTCCAGATGCCGCCTATTCGCATGGCAGAGTCAGCCTCAACGTTCCAGAATTCATGGGAAACAGCAGACTCCCGGCTCAGTGATTGTCGCGGGGAAGCCCCTTCGTTTGCGCGAGGCGCTGGTACTTCACCGATGGCTTGAGGACCATGCCGGCTGCGAGTTGGTCCACACACCCGCGCTGCAGTTCCTGCCAGGGCGTTTGTGAGTCCGGATAGGCATACCCGCCTTGTGCGTCCAGGGCATCACGACGGCGTTGGAGTTCCTCCGGACGCACCAACAGGTCCACGCGTCCAGCCGCCAGGTCGACGCGAACCCGGTCTCCGGTTTCCAGAATCGCCAGCCCTCCCCCGACCGCAGCCTCCGGAGAGGCATTGAGGATCGAGGGCGACCCGGAGGTTCCGGACTGCCGCCCATCTCCCACGCATGGCAGCTCCGTGACGCCTTGCTTGAGGAGGTAGTCCGGTGCCCGCATGTTGACCACTTCTGCAGCCCCCGGATACCCGATCGGTCCGGTGCCCCGCATGAAGAGGATGCAGTGGGCGTCGACCTCCAGGGTGGGGTCATCAATGCGGGCGTGGTAGTCCTCGGGTCCATCAAAAACCACTGCTCGCCCTTCAAAGGCGTTCGGGTCCTCGGGGTTGGAGAGGTACTGCTGGCGGAAGGCGTCTGACAGGACCGACGTCTTCAGGATGGCCGCCTCAAAGAGGTTCCCCCGCATCACCTTGAACCCTGCCGCTGCCTGCAGAGCGGTCTCAAAGGTACGGATGACGTCCGGATCCTCGGCCACTCGTCCTCGGCAGTTGTCCCCGATCGTCTGTCCGTTGACCGTCTGGGCGGCTTCGTGAATGCGCCCGTGCCGCATCAACTCAGCGACCACCACGGGGACTCCGCCGGCATGGTGGTAGTCTTCTCCCAGGTACGTGCCTGCAGGTTGGAGGTTGACGAGGAGCGGGAGGTCCTGGCCAACGCGTTCCCAGTCCTCCAGCGTCAGGTCCACCCCCATGTGCCGGGCAATGGCGTTCAGGTGAATGGGGGCATTGGTGGAGCCTCCAATGGCGGTATTGACGGCAATGGCGTTCTCAAACGCTTCCCTGGTGAGGATGTCCGATGGCTTCAGGTCTTCCTGCACCATCGCCACAATGCGCTTCCCGGTTGCATAAGCCATCTGGGCCCGCTCGCGGTAAGGCGCCGGAATGGAGGCACACCCCGGCAGAGACATGCCCAGGGCTTCTGCCAGCGAGTTCATGGTGGTCGCGGTGCCCATGGTGTTGCAGTAGCCCGGAGAGGGGGCGGACGAGGCCACCAGCTCCACAAACCCGGCATAGTCAATTTCACCACGCGCCATCATCTCACGGGCTTTCCAGATGATGGTGCCGGAGCCCGTTCGCTCGCCCTTGAACCACCCGTTGAGCATGGGGCCGCCAGAGAGCACAATGGCTGGCAGGTTCACCGTCGCAGCCGCCATCAGGCACGCGGGTGTCGTCTTGTCGCACCCCACGGTCAGGACCACTCCGTCCAGAGGGTACCCATAAAGCACCTCCACCAGCCCGAGGTAGGCGAGGTTCCGGTCCAGCGACGCCGTGGGCCGCTTCCCGGTTTCCTGAATCGGATGCACCGGAAACTCAATGGCAATGCCCCCTGCCTCCCGGATGCCCTCGCGGACCCGCTTTGCCAGCTCCAGATGCGGGCGGTTGCACGGTGACAGGTCCGAGCCTGTCTGGGCGATGCCGATGATGGGTTTGCCGGACTGAAGCTCCTCGCGCGTCAGTCCATAGTTGAGGTAGCGCTCCAGGTAGAGCGCCGTCATGTCCGGGTTGTCCGGATTGTCAAACCACGCCCGAGAGCGCAGCGGTGTGGGTTCTGTTGCCATGGGGGCCTTTCAGAGACGGGTCAGGGAGGTGGGGTCACTTGGTGCCAAAGATGCGGTCACCGGCGTCACCGAGTCCGGGGAGGATGTAGGCATGGTCGTTGAGGCACCGGTCCACTGCCGCCGTGTAGATCGGCACATCCGGATGCACCTCGTGGAAGTGGGCGATCCCTTCAGGAGCGGCCAGCAGGGAGACAAAGCGGATGTCGCGAGCGCCCTTCTCCTTCAAACGGGCCACCGCTGCCGCTGAGGAGTGCCCGGTCGCCAGCATGGGATCCAGCGCCAGCACCAGTCGCTGATTGATCAGGTCCGGAAGCTTGAGGTAATACTCCACGGCCTGCAGGGTCTGCGGATCCCGGTACAGCCCAATGTGTCCGACCCGTGCGGACGGAATCATCTCCAGAAACCCTTCCAGCAGGCCAATCCCCGCCCGGAGGATCGGGACCAGGCACAGCTTCTTGCCCTCCAGAAAGGGCGCCTGCATCGTCTCCAGCGGCGTCTGAATCTCTTCTGTATGAGTCGGCAGGTCCTTGGTCACTTCATACGCCATCAGCATCCCCACCTCCCGGGCCAGGCCCCGGAAGCTTTTGGTGGAGGTGTCCTGCATGCGCATCAGGGAGAGCTTGTGCTGCACCAGTGGGTGCTGAATTTCGTAAAGTTCTTTCATAGGGGCCTCTTCTGCAACAAAACGCCGTCCGGATTCAGTGGCCGCAACGGCAAGGGTCAAAAAACGACGGAGAGTGTACACGATGTTGCGAGGAAGCACGAGCGGGGAAGGCGTCTTGGCCGGGAAGTCCGGCCGGAGCCTGGAGGCTCCAGTAGCAGGAGGGGGAAAAGGGCTCAGGCCTTCAGTGGCAGGGAGGCAGGTGTCAGGTGTTTTTGCGAGCCAGGTAGAACCCGTAACTGTAGAACGCCTTGAAGCGTTCATACAGCGCCACTTCCGACTCTTCGGCGTCCACAATCGCCTGAGCCGCTGCCGAGTGGCCGTTCCGGCTCAGGAAGGCCTGGAGGCGGGCCTGCATCGGGGTGTAGTAGTGATCCTTCCAGCACGCCTCCGGAAGCATCAGGTACCCGATGGGCGTGTAGCCCGCTTCTTCCAGCACCCGCATTTTCGCAGAGGCGGTGCCGACCTCCGGATACTCGGCCTCCCAGTGCTGCTGCAGTTCGGCAGGGCGCTCATGGGTCGTCCAGCTGAGCTCCGAAACGGCCAGCAGGCCACCGGGTTTCAGGAAGCGGCGCCACTGCGTGACTCCGGCCTGGAAGCCGATGTGGTAAATGGCTCCTTCTGACCAGATGCCGTCAAGGGACGCGTCTTCGAGGGGCAGGTCGTCCATGGACGCACAGAGCGGTGTGATCGCCTCCGCCACTCCCGCCTCTGTGGCCCGGGTGGTCAAGCGCTCCAAAAATTCGGGAAGGAGGTCCACTGCGGTGATGTGAGCCCGGAGCTGACGAGCCAGCACCAGCGTGGAGGCGCCGGTGCCACACCCAATGTCGGCCAGCGCCAGGGGCGTGTGTGGGTCCCAGCCAGCCAGGGACAGGGCCTGTTCCGTCACAGCGTTGCTTCCGGGGCCTTGACGATCCCCATCCCGATGCAGATCCATCAGGAGTTCCAGTTCATTCATGGGCGGTTTCCAGTATCAGAAGGGCAGGCGTCCCGAACCAAAGGGGTTCCGGACCACAAGGGACGTGTGAGGCTGCTCAGCATGACGCCCCCGGTTCGGGAGATCAAGAGGAAAGGGGCGCCTGGGGCTCTTCAGAAAACCGTCTGCTGTGGTTCCTCCGGAGAAAGGATTTGCTGGTCTCGCTCCACCACCTGCCCCTCCTGAGAGCGGGTGGCCGTTAACGTCAGCGTTGCCGAATCGTCCGTCCAGAGATGAGAGGTCAGTGTCACCGACTGAACCGGCCCCGGAAATTCTGCCACCGCCAAAATCACCCACTCGGTCCCCTCCTGCGGAGTGCCTTGAGCGGGAAGAATTTCCATCCACCTGGCTTCCCTCCCGTCGCTCTGCAACTCAATTCCTGCTTGAAACACCTGCTTGAGGTGCGTCAGAGCAACTCGCTTGCGGGCCCGGGCCTCTGCGTTTTCCGGAAGAAACAGCGCCTGGGGCAACGAGAGCGCCAGGTAAGCGGTGGTGCCGATCAGGTTAAGGGTGCCGTGCCCCTGCTGAAGCAAATGAGCGGAGGCCTCCGGAGGCGTCCCCCAGACCAGCAGCAGGGTGAGCAGCACGGCGGCCAGGCATGTTCTTCTCTGTTGAGCGTTACGAAGGAGACGCATCACGGATTCCCGGGAAAAGTTCCAGGAGGAAAGGGAGGCAGGTCGTTCACCTCCGCCTCTCCCCTCAGGCACCGCTGGATGTAGGGGTAGCTTTCTGTGATGTAGTAGTGGTAAATGCCTTCCGGAAACTCCGGTGTCACACCCACGCGGCCATTGCACTCGTCCAGGTCTCCCGAGTTTGCCACGTACTCCCAGTCTTGCTGAAAGTGCCCCATCGGGAAGTAGGTCGTCGAGGGACGTCCGGAGTCCGGAGTGGACTTGAGCTGATAGCTCCCTTCCACGGCTTTGAGCGCGGACGTGTTGTCAGTGGCGTCGCTGTAGCCCCACTTCGCATAGATCGGGAAGCCATCCACAGCCCACCCCACCAGCAGCATCGCCTCCGCGCTGCCGTTCAGTTCGTCGATCAACCCGGTCGGCATGCCATGGTAGTGATACGTTCCCGTCGGCTGCACGTGCGCGTTGCTCGTGTCCGTCCCAAAGTCAAACTGCCAGGGAGAGGTATCGCCCGCAAGGGCCTCCATCCGCCAGGCGTCTGATCCCTGAGCATAGTTGCAGTCGGTGTCTGCCGTGGCTGAGTCCGGACAGGTCCCTGCCGTGGAGGGCTCAAACTTGACCGAGTTGAGCGCAAATCCCGGAGTCATCGCCGTCTGGGTGGAGTTCGCCTCCACTGGGCTCAGGGGGAAGGTTTCCGTCACCGTCTGCTCCGTGATTTGTGACGCAAAGTTGCCGTCGGTCACCGCATGGTTGGGAACGCCGTTGCCGCTCAATTCGCGGCTGTCCCCTGTGCAGCTCCATTCAAAACGGTAGGGCAGCGTCTCAGACACGGCACTCGAGGTATTGTCAACCGGGTCCGTGTGTGTGTAGCTCAGTTGCTGGCTGCCGCTCCCGGAGTACGCACAAAGAGCGGTCAGCGTGGAGCTGCCGTTATCGCTGGTACTGGTCCCGCTCGTGGAGCTGCAGGACATGCCCCCCATGGCAAGGAGGGAGGTCAGGAGTGAGATCACAATTCGTTTCACTGAGTGTCTCCATCAAGATGGGTTCTTCAACGGAAGCCTTCCTGAAGGGGGAACGGAAGGGCCTCGCCTCAAAAGAGGCCCCATCCTAAAGGACAAATGTGAAAACAATGTGGAGTTGGAACGGCAGGCAGAAAAAATTTTCCTGACAGCCTCCGTTCGGGGAAGCCGAGGGAAGGGGCGGAAGACGGGGCGCGTGGGCTTACGCCTGACGCTGCTCCTGGCGGATTTCTGCAGCAAGGCGCCCGAGTTCGTAGTCCTGAAGGTCCGTGAAGGTCATCCAGCGGGCGAGCTGCGGCTGCACCTGTTCAACGGCCCGGAACAGCTCCTGCGCCACCTTGCGGTAGGCAGGGTGCCCTTGGGGGGTACTGCGGAGCTCGACCAACCACGTCAGGGCCCGGAGGTTCACCCGAAGGGACCAGCGCAGGTGGTAGGCCATGGGGATCACGTACTGTGCTGCCTCTGGAAAATCCGGATGAATCTGTTCATGCACCTCGGCCGCCTGCTCCATGGCGGCCCGGTAGGGGGCATCGAGCTTCGCTTCCTGCAGCAGTTCCGGAAGGTCGTAGCCATGATGCGGAGAGAGCGGCTGGCGCCACTGCGTGAGCATCCGGTGCCGGTGGAGATCGCGGTACATGCCATAATCCCCTGTGATTTCAAAGGTAAAGAATAAGGACTCCAGGGCCCGTGGCGACTTGTGCCGTCGGTTCTCCCGGAGCTGAATGCACTCCGCCTGAAGCTGACGCTGCTGCTCCTCGGAGAGGTTCCGGATGGACTGCCGCAGCTCCTCCAGCGGCACATCCGTGTACTCGTAGAGCAGACTGGCCAGCAGCTTCTCTGCGGCCTGAGGATCGAAATCCACCAAACGCACCTGCGCGGCGGCAGGTCCTGGAGAGGCGGTTGGTGCCGTTCCAGGCAGGTGTTCCGCCCAGCGCTTCAGCAGGGCCTGTTGCTCCACCTGAAACGCCTGTTGGCTCTGGAAGTGCCGGTGATCGGGATGCGCACGCCGGATGAACGACGGGATGACCTGTGCCAATTCCGTCCAGGAGGCCGAGGCAAGGTCCTGAAGTTCCGCCAGCGGCTCCCGGTGCAGGCGGGCAATGAGGGACTCAAAAAACCGTCCGTTGCCGAAAACCCCCATGTTGGTCAGCGTGGCGGCGGGCAAGAGCCCCCGGATGAGGTCAAATCCCTGAGCCCGGACCGAACGCTCATAGGCCTCCGCAGGACTCTTCGGGTCGCGAGGCAAGCGCTTCCGGACTTCATCCCGAACCGGTTCGGTCAGGGCCACATAGGTTTCAAAGAGGGTCCGGCACGCCTTGAGGTACGACTCACGGTGGCGTGAGGCCAGCAGGTTCGGATCCTTGTAAAAACGATAATCGCCCTGAACCTTTTGGCCGAAGTTGACGTAGCGGGTGGATTTTTCCAGCGGGGAGCCCCCAATGCGGGCATCCTGAATGGTCTTGGTCGCCAGAATCGAGACGTCTTCCAGCGCCAGGTGGGCTCCGCCGAGTTCTCCAATCGAGTCGTCTCCGTAGCCGTCCAGAATGCGATCATAAAACGCCTGCGCCCGTTCCACCGCCAGCCGCTGCTCCTCGGCATCCTGACCCGAGTGCCCGCTGATGGAGCCAAACGCCGACTCATCAGTCTGAATGAACTCCCGGAGCAGCAGGCGCCGGAGTCCCAGCATGGAGCGTGAGTAGCGTGAAAACAGCGCCCCCTTGATGACCTCCGGCAGGTTGGTCAGGACAAAAACGGAGCGGTCGGTATTCGTCACATAAGGAGAGAGGGCCCTCCGTTCTTCCGGAGTAAAGGATTCGCTCGTCAAGAAATCAGCTCGGAGGGAAAAAGAGGGGAAGGAGCTCACCGAGTGGGCAAGCTCCTGAACAGAGACTTAGGCGGCGGGAAGGCCCTTGGAGTTCGGAAGAGCCTCTTGCTGTTCCTTGGGCTTCGGGAGGTCCGAGTCCAGGTACTTGGTGTTTTCATGAGGCTGGTACTCATCCCGGAGCAGGTCGCGGGTGAAGTTGAAGGTCTCCCGATTGGAGAACGCCATGCCAATGACCCCGGTGTCCATGCGGATCGCCTGCTTCGGGCAGGCCTCAACGCACAGGCCACAGAAGACGCAGCGCAGTTCGTCGATGTCGAACTTGACCGGGTACTTCTCCACCGACATGTCCGGATGCTCGCCGGCCTCAATGTGGATGCACTTGGCCGGGCAGACCGTCTCACACATGTAGCAGGCGACACACTTCAGAAAGCCGTCGTCTCGTCGGGTGAGGCGGTGACGTCCCCGCCAGCGAGGAGAGACGTGGCGCTTTTCCTCGGGATACTGAATGGTCACCACTTCCTGAGCCCCAAAGAGGTTCTTGAGGAAGTGCTTCACCGTCAGCCGGAACCCCGTAAACATCGCCGGCAGGTAGAAGGACTCCTTGAGTCCGTCCACACGCTCTACTTGTTTGACTTTCAAATCCATTAATCAGCTCCTGATCGTTTCTGGCGTGCGTTCCGAACGGACCGTCACGCAAAGGTCGTCGTTGGGTTTAAGGGGACTTAAACGAAGATCAGAATAATCACCGCGGTTGCCACTGTGTTGATCAGCGAAAGCGGCAGCAGCTTCTTCCACCCCAGCGCCATCGTCTGGTCAAAGCGGAACTTCGGAACCGTCCAGCGCAACTGGATCTGGAACCAGCAGAAGAAGATCACAAAGAGGGAGAACTTCAGGACCTGAAGGATCCGGACCAGCCACTCGGGAGCACTCGTCCACAGGTGCAGCCACGGAACATGATAGCCTCCAAAGAACAGGGTGGTGATCAGGGAGGCGACCCCGACCACGGCCACATACTCGGCCAGCATGAAGGCCGACCAGCGCATCCCGGAGTACTCCAGGAAGTATCCGGCGACAATCTCGGATTCTCCTTCCGGAGCATCAAAGGGCGCCCGCTTGGTCTCGGCAATCAGGGCCGTGGTGAAGAGCAGGAATCCCAGCGGCTGCGTGAAGACGCCCCACTGCGGAATCAGGCTTCCAAACCAGTACTGGTTCTGGCCATCCACGATGTCGCTCACTCGGGTGGAGCCGTACACCATGAACACCCCCATCAGGGCCAGGCCCATGAACACTTCGTACGAGAGCATCTGCGCCGAGGCTCGGGTGCCTCCCAGCAAGGCGTACTTGCTGTTGGAGCTGGCTCCTGCCAGTACGGCTCCGTAAACGCTCAGAGAGGTGATGGCAAAGATGAAGAGCAATCCGGGCTCCACATCGGCAATCTGAAACTTGAAGTCTCCAATGGGAGCCGCAAAGGGGATGATGGCAAAGGTCGCGACTCCGGCGATGAGCCCGAAGAAGGGAGCAATCAGGAAGAGGAACCGGTCGGACCCCTCGGGCATCGTGTCTTCCTTGAAGATCGACTTCAGGCCATCGGCGGCAATGTGCAGGAGCCCGTTTCCGGTGAAGTTTCCGGCATTCGCTCGGTTCGGCCCCACCCGGTCCTGAATCATGGCGCTCCACTTGCGCTCCATCAGGGTCATCAGCGTCCCCAACGGCATGGCAAACAGCAGGATCACGACCACGATCTTCAGCAACGACTGAACGAGGGGAATCGAAAGGATTTCAAGAAGAATTTGCATGGTCTATCCCAAGCGCTTTTGGTTTCAGAGTCAGGGGCTTAGCGGTCCAGCTCGCCACCGATCATGTTGATGGAGCCGAAGATCGGCACAATGTCGGCAATGTAGTGCCCGATCGTCATCTTGGGCATCGCCTCCACAAAGTTGAAGCACGGGGGACGCAGCCGCACCCGGACCGGATCACCGGAGCCGTCGGAGACCACGAAGAAGCCGACCTCGCCGTTGCCGCCTTCCACCGGCAGGTACGCTTCACCAGCAGGCGGACGGTGGCCTTCCATGACCATCTTGAAGTGGTCAATCAGGCCTTCGATGTTGCCGTACACGTCTTTCTTGTCCGGATAGTGAACACGCCGCTCCAGGGTCTGGATCGGGCCCACAGGCATCTTGTCTGCAGCTTGCTCAATGATCGAGATGCTCTGACGGATCTCTTCCATGCGGACGAGGTAGCGGTCGAAGCAGTCGCCGGTGGAGCCAATCGGGATCTCGAAGTCGAGCTCCTCATAAACCGAGTACGGGTCCGAGCGGCGGATGTCGTACGGGATGCCGCAGGCCCGGAGCATGGGACCCGTGAACCCGAAGGAGAGCGCATCTTCCTTGGAGATTGCGCCAATGTCCTTGACCCGGTCGATGAAGATCTTGTTCTTGGTCAGGAGGCGATCGCACTCGTCCATGACGTCCTTGACCTTGTCGAGGCGGTCCTGAAGCGCATCCAGGAAGCCGTCTGGCAGGTCGGTCGCATTGCCGCCGAATCGGGTCCAGTTGGTGGTCAACCGGGCCCCCGTGACTTCCTCCACCAGCTCCCAGAGGTACTCGCGGGCCTTGATGAACCAGAGGAAGAAGGTGAAGGCCCCCACTTCCATGGCCGAGGCGCCCAGGCACGTCATGTGGTCCGTGATCCGGGAGATTTCGCCCATGATGACCCGGGTGAACTCGGCCCGGCGGGGGGCTTCCACGCCGTAGAGTTTTTCCACAGCCATGGCGTAGCCAATGTTGTTGAGCAGCGGCGAGACGTAGTTGAGGCGATCCGTGTACGGTGTCACCTGAATCCACTTGGAGTTTTCGGACTCCTTCTCAAAGCCGCGGTGGAGGTACCCGATTTCCGGGATCATGTCCACAATCAGCTCGCCGTCCACATAGGTTGTGAAGCGCACAATGCCGTGCATGGCGGGGTGCGAGGGACCAATCTCAATGGCCATCACCGAAGACGAGTGGTCCACTGACTCCTGCAGCTCGGCTTCGTGCTTCTGGATCTCCAAAGGGGCAGTTTCCATCAGAATTTCCTTCCGTATTCGTGGCGTTCCTCAACTTCCCGCAGCGGCATAATCGGCTGCTGCCGGTCCATGGGGTAATCTTTGCGGAGTGGATGGCCCTCAAACTCTTCGTACATGAGCAGGCGGATCAGGTTCGGGTGCCCTTCAAAGTCGATCCCAAACATGTCAAAGCACTCCCGCTCGTACCAGTCCACCGCGTCCCAGAGGTCATGGATGGAGGCCACGCGGAGGTCGTCTTCATTGAGCTGAACCTTCAGGCGCAGGCGGTGTCCCAGGGAGAGGGACTTGAAGTGGTAGACCACATCAAAGCGCGGGTCACGCCCTTGCTCCAGGTAGTCGACCGCCGTCAGGTCCACCATGAGCTCAAACTTGCAGCGCTCGTCATCCCGGAGGAACTTGCACACGCGGTGGAGGGCCTCCCGTTTGATGATCACGGTTTCATCGCCCCGGTGGTTGTGGGAGTCCCGGACGGTTCCGGGGAACTCGTGGGCAATCAGTTGGGTCAGGGTCAGAGCTGCTTCAGCGTCCGGAGTGGCCGTTTCAGACATGGATCGACAGGAAAAGGGTTAGGCCTGCTCGTTCTTGAGCGCGTTCTTCTTGGCTTGATCCGCTGGGGAATCGTATCCCATGTGCGGGTCAAGGTTGACGTAATCCGAGGAGTAGGTGTAGCCCGGTTTGACGCTCCGGTTGCTCTTCGGATTCTGAATGTTCTCAAGCACCTCTTTCTTCGGAATGGAGAAGTACTGGTTCAGTTGCTCAAGCTTGCGTTCCCGGTGTCGGATGTCGGTGGGGTTGATCATCTTCGACTCCACCGTCGGCCCATCATTCTGGATGCGGTGTTGCAGCTCCAGCAAGCCGTCGAGCACGGCCTCCGGACGGGGCGGGCACCCGGCGATGTAGACGTCCACCGGGATGAGCCGGTCGATGCCCTGCAGCACCGAGTAGTTCTGGTAAAAGCCTCCGGAAGACGCACAGGCTCCAAACGCGATCACCCACTTCGGATCTGCCATCTGGTCATAAACGGTCCGCAGCACCGGAGTCATCTTGTGCGTGATCGTCCCCACCACCCACAGCACATCCGACTGACGCGGCGAGAAGCGGGGGATCTCGGCGCCAAAACGCGAGATGTCGTAGTGGGAGCAGGCCGCAGCCATGTACTCCATGCCGCAGCAGGCGGTCACAAAGGGATACTGAAAGAGGGAAAACTTGCGGGACCAGTTCACCACATTGTCGAATGTGGTGGTCAAAAAATCTCCGTAGTTGGCAGCAGACATTGGATTCTTCCTTAACCGAGGTTGTTGTTTCAGCTCACTCCCACTCGAGTGCGCCTTTTTTCCAGTCGTAAACCAAGCCAAGTGTCAGGACGACCAGAAACACCATTGCTGCGATGAAACCGAACCAACCAAGTTCGCGCAACTGCACCGTCCAGGGGTAGAGGAAAACGATTTCCACATCAAACACCAGAAACACCAACGCCGTCATGTAAAACTTCACATCGTAGCGGTGTCCCTGCATGCCCTCACGCAGGAATCCGGATTCAAACGGGGTGTCCTTGGCCTTGTTCTTGACCTTGGGGCCCAGCAGCATGCCAATGGCCGAGAAGGCTCCTGCGAGCCCAAGCCCCAGCAAAATCAGAATCAGGATGGGCAGATAGTCGTTGGCGATCGGAGTCATTCGTGCTTATCCGAAGTCAGTGTTCAAGAGGATTTCCAGCGAAACCCGGGAGGACTGAATAATCGGCAACAGAATTCCATTGCCTCTCAAGAGAGTCAATTCAATTTGCGGGTCCTGGATCAACGAACCAGGCTTCCCGGAGGAACCTCCGGAGGCGCCTCCAGCAGCGTGATCCGTCCATCATGATCCGCCGCCAGGACCATGCCTTCCGACAGCGTCCCCCGCAACTTGACGGGTTTGAGGTTGCTGACCACGAGGACGCGTTTTCCAATCATCTGCTCCGGCGTGTAGTGCGCGGCCACTCCGGAGACAATCTGCCGGGGCTGTTCCTCGCCAATGTCCACCTGAGACACCAGCAGGCGATCGGATTTTTTAACCGGCTCGCACTCCCGGATCACTCCCACCTTCAGCTGCACCTGCCCAAAGGTTTCCATGCCAATGGCCTCCCCCGCTTCCGCTTCTGCAGGGGAGTCGGCTTTTGCCGGGGCTGCAGCAGGTTTCGCCTCGGCCGGTTTGGCCGCGGGCGCCGGAGTTTCCTGAATCTTGGGAAACAGCGGCTCCGGTTCCGGAAGCTCCGATCCGGCCACGAGCAACCCCGGAACCAGGCGGCTCTCGCCCAGCGGACGTTCGGCCACACCCAGTTGAATCCGGGCCTGTTCCATCTTGTCAGGCATCACCGGGTGCAGCAGGGCCACCAGCATCCGGGCGCAATCAAGGGCCGTGTAGAGCACGGTGCCGAGTGGTTCGCGCTGCTCCGGATCCTTCGCCAGTTTCCAGGGTTTGTGATCGTCAATGTACTTGTTGACCAGGCTGCTGAGCTGCATCACCTGCTCCAGCGCGCGGTGAGGCTGGAAGCCTCGGATCAGTGTCCGGACGCGGTCCATGCCCTGTGTGAACTCCTCCCGCAGCTGCAACTCGCGCGCTCCGAGCTTCCCCGGTTGCGGAACCGTGCCGGCAAAATTTTTCCGGGACAGGGTAATGGAGCGGTTGAGCAGGTTCCCCAGGTTGTTGGAAAGGTCACCGTGGTAGCGGGCCAGGGCCAGCTCTTCCGTAAAGTTGGAGTCTTCCCCAAAGCTCATTTCCCGGAGCAGGAAGTAGCGGAGCGGATCCACCCCAAAGCGGTCCTTCATCTCCAGTGGATTGACCACGTTGCCCAGGGACTTGCTCATCTTGCTGCCCCCGATCACCCAGTGCCCATGCACCACGAGCTTCTTGAACTGCGGAAGGTCCGCCCCCTTGAGCATGCAGGGCCAGTAGATGCCGTGGGTCTTGAGGATGTCCTTGCCGATCACGTGGTGGCAGTGCTTCCAGTACTTGGCATAACGCGGATCGTCAGGCCACCCCAGCGCGGTGACGTAGTTGAGGAGGGCGTCAAACCAGACGTAGGTCACAAACTGATCATCAAAGGGGAGCTCAATGCCCCACGTCAACCGACTCTTCGGACGAGAGATGCAGAGGTCCTGCAGCGGCGCCTCCAGGAAGCTGAGCAGCTCGTTGCGGTAGCGCTTCGGGTGAACCCAGTCCTCATTGGCCTTCAGCTCGCCAATCAGCCAATCCTGATAAGCGCTCATCTTGAAGAAGTAGTTCTTTTCCCTGTAGGGCTGCGGGGGCTTTTGGTGGTCCGGGCAGTTGCCTTCCGGGGTCAGCTCGGACTCATCCAGAAAACGCTCACACCCAACGCAGTAATTGCCCTCGTACTCCTTGAGGTAGATCTCCCCCTTGTCGTAAATGCGCTGCAGGACCGCCTGGACCGACGACTTGTGCATCGGGTCAGTGGTCCGGATGAACTGGTCGTTTTCAATGTTCAGGTGAGGCCACAGCGCCTGAAACTCTGCGGTCATCTGGTCGACAAACTCTTGCGGCTCCACCCCGGCTTTTGCCGCGGATTCCGCGATCTTCTGTCCATGCTCGTCGGTTCCGGTCAGGAAGTAGCTCTCCTCCCCGAACAGCCTCCGGAAGCGGGTGATGACATCCGTTGCAATCGTCGTGTAGGCATGCCCAATGTGGGGATGGCTGTTGACGTAGTAGATCGGGGTGGTGATGTAAAAGGGATCAGTCATGGTCGGTTCAGCAAGTCAAGGGGGCAAAGCGTCAGGGCAGTTGAATCACCGGCTCTTCCGGATGCGGACGGTACAGGGTCAGAGTCCGGCCCATCGTCTGGACCACCTGGATGCCATGGAACCCTTCCAACTGGGCGGCACAGCCCTTCTTGTCGTCAGGCGCCTCTTCCAGAACCTTGACCTTCAGGAGTTCATGACGGTCCAGGCTGGCCTCCAGCTCCTTGAGAAAGGCCTCGGTGAGTCCAGCTTTGCCAATGTGGAGCAACGGTTTGAGGGAGTGGGCCAGACCCCGGAGGTAGCGTTTTTGTTTCCCGTTCATAGAGGAGGTGACACCAATGAGGGTTCGGGTGAGGAGACAGGGGCGGGGGGAAGGCCTCCCCCTGCCAAGCACGCAAAACGGTCAAATCTATCAACCCTTGCAGGGGGAAACAAGTTCATTTCACCGAGTCCGTCAGGCTGGGACGGGTGCCTGGCGCAACACGGCCGGAAGGGCGAAGGTCACATCCTCCTTGACCAGCTCCAGCTCCCGGACGGTGCTCTGTTCCGCCAGGGAACGCAGGTGCGTCACGATGCTCTGCACAATGTCTTCCGGAGCCGATGCCCCGGCGGTGATGCCGATGCGCGTTGCCCCTTCCAGCCAGGCAGGATCAACCTGATCTGCAGACTCAATGCGATGTGACTCCACCCCCACGGCTCGGGCGACTTCCACCAGCCGGACCGTATTCGAGCTGTTCTGAGCCCCAACCACCAGGACCAGATCCACCTCTTGGGCCAGCGCCTTGACCGCATTTTGCCGGTTTTGGGTCGCATAGCAGATGTCATCTTTTGCCGGACCTTCAATGTGAGGGAAGCGATTCCGGAGGGCCTCAATGATCTCGGCCGTGTCATCCAGCGAAAGCGTCGTCTGCGTCAGGTAGGCCATCGGCGTTTCCGGAGGCAGGTCCAGCTGCGCCACTTCTTCCACAGAGCCCACCACCAGCGTCTGGTCGGGGGCTTCGCCAACGGTGCCTTCGACTTCCACATGATCGCGGTGGCCCACGAGGATGATCGTGTGGTTCTTGCTGGCATACCGCTTTGCCTCGCCATGGACCTTCGTCACCAGCGGACAGGTGGCGTCAATCACCTCCAGCTTGCGCGCCACCGCTTCTTCCCGAACCGCAGGCGAGACGCCATGAGCCGAGAAGATGGCATGGGCGCCTTCCGGAACGTCTTCCAGGTTTTCCACAAAAATCACCCCCTGCTCTCGCAGGCGGCTGACGACATGGGGGTTGTGGACAATTTCGTGGCGTACATAAATCGGAGGTCCGTAGCGCTCCAGGGCCTTTTCCACAATGGTGATGGCACGGTCCACTCCGGCACAAAATCCCCGCGGACTCGCGAGCACAAGGTCGAGTTGAGAAATCATGAGACGGCTGTTAGCTGGGTCAAGGGTTGCATGGCTTCATGCCCTCAGTTTAACCTGTTCCCCATGAGGTTGCCAACATGTTCAGGAAATTGCCATGAGTGACGAGCACCAGAAACGCCGAAGGCCCATCCAGCGTCCCAACGTCCGGACCAACTTTTATCCCACCTACACCGATGGGGGACTCGACCGGGTCAATCCGGTCCAGGCGGTCGTGCCCACGCAGTTTCAGCGGGTGATTCCGTACTACGACCTGTCGATGACCAGCACTCGCGATTCCGGAACCGGACCGATGTTCCTTGAGCCCGAATACCAGGCTCCGGCATCCCGCCGGCCAGCCGGCCCTCCGCCTCCGGAAGAGCCTCTTTTCAAGCTCCCCAAGCACAGGCGCAAGAAGGTCCGGACCGATTTCTGGGGTTAGTTCGGGTCCTTTTCGAGCCGAAACACGTAGGGCACCTGCTTGGAGCTGGAAATGGTCACCTCCAGGTCCTTCACCAGTCCGGTCTCAATCTGATACACCCACCCGTGTACCGTCAGGTTCTTCCCACGGCGCCAGGCTTCCTGGACAATGTTCGTTGCCGTGAGGCGCTCCACCTGGTTGATGACGTTGAGCTCGCACATGCGGTCCCAGCGCTCCTGATCACTCATGGCATCCAGCTCCTCCTGATCGCGCTGGTAGAGGTAGCGGATGATGGAGATCCAGTTGTCGATCAACCCGAAGCTGCGGTGTTCCATAGCCGCTCGAACGCCTCCGCAGCCGTAGTGCCCGCAGATGATGACGTGCTCAATCTCAAGGACCTCCACCGCGTACTGGAGCACCGACAGGCAGTTCATGTCGGTATGGAAGACCAGGTTGGCAATGTTCCGGTGAACAAACAGCTCCCCCGGGTGCATGCCGATGATTTCATTCGCAGGCACCCGGCTGTCTGAGCAGCCGATCCAGAGGTAGTTCGGCTCCTGCTTGCCTGACAGTCGCTGGAAGTAACCCGGGTCTCGGGACTCATGCTGCCGGGCCCAGTAACGGTTGTTTTCCAGCAGTTCCTCAACGGGGCGGAGTTTCTTGTTCATACGATGACGAAGTCCTTGTCCTGCATCACGGAGATGGAGGAGCCCACCCAATTTTCGGTCCCCAAGGCGTCAAACAGCTGCACCGCTTCTTCCCGGGCGGATGCCTCCAGGGGCACATAGGGCAACCGGAAAACGGGCTGGATCACGCCGAGCATGCTGAGCAGCGTGTTCAGGCCGTTTGGACTCGGCACCTGAAACAGCCACGCAAACAGGGGCTGCAGCTGCTCATTCAACTCCGGATCATCCGCATCCATCAAGCGCCGCATCAAGGCCGGAACCACATTTCCCGCCACCGAGATGACCCCATGGGCCTGACTGCGGTGACGTCCCTCGAAGCACTGGTCGTCATTGCCTGACCAGCAGGCGATGCCCTGAGCCTCGTAGTGGGCCATGCGGTCGTTCCCGGCGCACTCCTTCACGCCCAGGAAGTTCGCGTGCTGCGCCAGCTCCTCAATCAACTCCGGAGCCAGGTCCTGCCCCGTCCGGGAGGGGACGTTGTAAACGATCGCGGGGCCCAGGTCCAGCAAGCGCTGAAAGTGGGCCCGCAGCCCAGGCTCTGAAGCCTTGCCGTAGTAGGGATTGATCTGCAGCGCGGCATGCATGCCCACGGAAAATCCATACCGGGTCGCCTTCTCAGCCTCGCGGGTGTTGTTGCTGCCCGTGTTGCCGATCACCACCACGCGGTCCCCAAAGCGATCAACGGTGTGGGCGATGAGCATCAGCTCCTCCTCCCAGTCCATCAGGTGCCCTTCCCCAGTGGTGCCGGCCACCACAAATCCCTCCACTCCCGCCTGGATCTGGGCCTCGGCCAGACGGTCGTAGGCGTCGAGATCAATTTCACCGTTGGGCAGATACGGGGTCTTGATGGCGGTCATCAGCCGAGAGGAGAGAATGCGTTCCATAACTTTTGTGGGGAAGGGGCCGAAGGGCCCAGGGTTTCAGGGTGCTTTTTGGAGATGCGCTTCGTAATAGCGGGTGTAGAGGTCGCCCCGGTCGGGAAACCGGACGCCATAGACGTTGCTGCGCAGTTCCGGACGGAAGAAGCTGTTTTCAATGGTCCCGACCCACTGATCGGTCAGGTGCTGAGGCAGCATGATCTGGACACGATCGCCAGGCTGAAAGGCCGGATTGACCGCCTGGGGCATGGGGCACACGGGCTGGCCGTTGGCGGTGTCGCCGTAGCAGATCCAGGAGGCTCGGATGATCACGCCAGTCCGGTCGGGCCCTCCATGAGTGGCCACGTAGTCATCCGGAGCAAAGGTGGTGGTGACAATGGAGGAGCGGTTGGTGGTTCGGTCAAAGACCTCCAGTTCAAACGCCCGGTACTCCGCCTGAGCCGCTGTGGCCAGCAGCAGCAGGCCTCCCATGAGCGCCACGCCCCTGCTCACTTCACGGCTCCTTCCAGCTGGGCGCCCTCGAACTTGGCGCCCGTGTCATTGACGCCGACCATGCCCGCGCCATCAAAGTTGCTCCCTGAAAAGTCCCCTTGCGTCAGCACGGCGTTCTTCATGTTGGAGTCCTTGAAGTTGGTCCGGAGGCCACGGGCATACGCCATCACCGCAGAGCTGAGGTTGGCCAGCTCCAGGTTGGTGTTGCTCAGGGTCGCGGCAAACAGGTTCGCGGCCCCCAGCCCGGCTTCATGAAGCGAGGCCATGGTGAAGTCACAGAAATCCAGACGGGCCTCGTTGAGGTCGGAGCCATCGAGTTTGGCCCCAATGAAGAGCGACCCCCGGAAGTCGGCACCGCCTCCGGTCAGGTGGAAGGCATCGGAGGCCGTAAAGTCGGAGGCGTGCAGCATCGCTCCCATGAAGTTCGCCTTGGTCACCAGGCTGCTGGAAAAGTCACAGAGGAAGCCCTTGACGTTGAGGAAGATCGCATGATCCATCAGGCAGCCACTGAAGCTGGTGTGCTCCAGGCTGCACTGCCGGAGGTTGATCTCCGTCATGACGCTGTCCTTGAAGTCGGTGTGGCTGAGGTCGCAGTTGTAAAGCGCCACCTCACGCATGCTGGTTCCCACCAGCTCGCAGTTGCTCATGTTGCAGCTGTCAAAGCGCGCATAGTCGAGGAAGGCCCCATTGAAGTCGCTGCCTTCGAGCTTGCACTTCCGGAAGTCGCCGCCCTCCAGCAACAGGCCGGTCAGGTTGAGGCCGCTGAGGTCTACATCCTTGAGGGGCTCGCGACGCTTCACACGCCGTTCCAGTTCTTCTCGCGTGATGTCTGCCATGACGTCTCAGCTCGGGATTTTGATGAAGCGGTGTTGGTGCTTGGCCACCAGGTCGGCCGCAGGACGGGCCTGAATGCCGGTCTGCACAAACTGGTAGGCCATGGCGGTCGCAGGGCTCATGACATTGAAGCGCATGCGCCGGATGTTGATCACAGTCCCGGGCTGCACCCGTCCGTTGATGAAGAGGATGCCTCCGTCCAGCTCTTCATTTTGCCGAGAAATGGACTGCTGGGCTTCGATCTTGCGCATGTCCCCGAACAGCCCCCGGCAGATCTTCCGGGCCTCGACCATGATCTCTTCGGTCCCTGCCTGTGGGGTCGGGAAGCGGTCGGGGAAGCCCTCCAGCTTTTCCGAAAGCTCCTTCAGCTGATCCTGGAAGTCGTAGAAGTTCGTCTTGAGCTTCTCCTCCAGCGCTCGGAAGGCCTTCCGGTTGTTGAGGGAGATGCCGACCTCAATGGTGGTCACGGGGCCAGAGGGTTCTTCAGCAGCCGACGCTCCCTCTTCCGGAGGCAGCTCGTCTTCCGGCTTGTTCTCTCCCACATTGGAGAGGCGCATGAGGTTTCCCGCCTGAATGAATCCGCCGGTGACGTATCCGGTCTTTTCCAAGACCTGGATCGAAATGCCCGCCATGACCTTGGAGTTGATGGAATGCGTGTGGAGCAAAACGTGCTCCCCGGCAATCACCTGAGCCTCATCAAAGGAGTCGGCAATGACGGATCCTCCAGCCTGAATCATGCTGCCGATCGCCGCCTGAGCCAGCCGGATGTTTCCGGTTGCCCGGAGCTTGGCCTTGCCCACGGTGCCGCCCACATCAAGGCTCACGCCTTCAACACTGAAGCGATCCGAAATGTTTCCACGCACCCGCACCACCCCATCGAAGCGGACGTGTCCGGACTTGGCATCCACCTTTTCCACAACCTTGACGGCTTCCACGGAAAGGACGTTGCCGATCTGGCACACCACCCCATCCTTTGTTGCCACAATGTGCTCACGGGTGGCATCGTAGCTCGTGTTGCGGCCCGACCGGATGTGGTACGTCTTGCCGGAGGCAGCAGCCGTCACCCGGCCGGTGATGGTGTACCCGTCTTCGCCCACAGTCGGAGGATGCAAACGGGCCAACGGCGCACCCGCCTTGACCTCCAGGAAGTGTGGAATCTCACGCAGGTTCACCCGGACTCCCGCTGGAGGGCGCTGGGCTTCTGGAATGAACAGCAGCTCCGCATAGCCGTCTGCGCCATCCACAGGCGGGCGTCCGTGTGCCACCAGCGTTGGGTCGTAATACACCTGCTGGTCAATCATCTGCTGGACGCGTTCCTTGTCCACCCCCTGCACCACATTCTTTTCCTTGAGGGCCGCCAGGATGCGGTCAATCGTCAGGGGCTCCTGAGGGTTTTGCGGGGGAATGATGTTGACATAGGCCTCCTGCTCATTGTTGACCAGCTCCACCTGGATCACAAAGTCGCGGGTGACCTGATCACACAGGAACTCAAAGGCCCCAGACGAGCGCTCATGGATTTCAAGCAGGCGCTCAGGCAGGTAGTCGACGTCCATGAGGTGGAGGTCGGCCTGAATGTCATCCAGGTTGGCAGTTTCGGCTCCAACCAGCTGCGGAGGAATGCGCAGCATGATCTTGCCGTCAACAACGGAGATTTTGTAAAGCTCAGCCATGGGCTTGTTGCAAGCGGGTCAGACGTTGGCGGAAGCAGACTCCTGCTGGGCTCCCAACAGCGCCTGGCGTTCCTGAGCAGTAAGGAGACGCGATTCGCCCGGACTCAATTCGCCCAGGGTCAGGGAGCCAATGCGAAAGCGTTTGATTTTCAGAACCGGAAAGCCAATCTGCCGGAACATCTTCTTGATCTGCTGGTTGCTGCCTTCGCGCAACGAGACCTCCAGCCAGGTCTTGTCGTTGCGGTTGTGGAGGATCTTGATGCGGGTCCGCTGGTGCGCCCGTCCCTCAATGACCGGTCCACTCTTGAGGGGCTGCAGGGCCTCGTTGCCCACCACGCCCTTGACCTTGACGAAGTAGCTCTTCCAGACCTTGTGCCGTGGATGGGCCAGCTGGTTGGAAAACTCTCCATCGTTGGTCAGCAGGATCAGCCCTTCTGCGTCATAGTCGAGGCGCCCCACCGGGAAAAGCCGCACATTGGTTTTGGGGAAGAACTGGCGGATCGTCACCCGTCCTTCCGGATCCTTCAGGGTCGTGATGCAATTCTTGGGCTTGTAAAGCGCATAGACCACGGTCTTGACCGGCCCTTCCGTGCGGACCCGGGAGCCCTCCACCCGGAGGTCGTCACCGGGAAGCATCGTCTGGCCCAGTGTGGCCACCGTGCCATTGACCGTCACCAGCCCCTGGGAGATCAGCTCCTCGGCCTCACGACGCGAGGCCAGGCCGGCCTGGGCAATGGCTTTTTGAATGCGGATGGGTTTGGGACCACTCATGATTTATTTGCGGGGAACGAGTCGGGGTAATTCTTCAACAGCTCTAACGCCTGACGAGCAGCCGCCTGTCCGGCGAGTTTCTTGCTGGGCCCGGTGCCACGTCCGAGCTCAAGGTCGTCCAGGCACACAGACATCACAAACTCCTTCTGATGATCCGGGCCCGTCTCTTCCAGCAGCACATAGGTGGCGGGCTTGTTCAGCAGTTGCTGGGTCCGCTCCTGCAGCTCGGACTTGAAGTCCCGCGAGACAAAGGCGTCTGCAGACTGCGGCAGGTTCGGCTCCAGCAGCTGGCGGATCACGCGTCCAATGGCGTTCACCCCCTCTGTGTGACAGCTGTCCAGGTAGATTGCAGCAAAGACCGCTTCCAGGGCATCTGAGAGCAAAGACGGCTTGTCGCGCCCTCCCGTCAGGTCCTCTCCCTTCCCGAGGACCAGGAACTCACCGAGTCCAATGGAGCGCGCCATGCGGTTCAGGCCGGCTTCATTGACCAGGCTGGCCCGAATCTTGGAGAGCCCTCCCTCATCAAGGTCCGGAAAGCGCTCCATCAGCAATTCGCTGGTGACCAGCCCCAGGACGGCGTCTCCGAGGAATTCCAGACGCTCATTGCTGGGGAGCGGGTTGCCCTCGTCATCAAATGGGCACGACTTGTGGGTCAGGGCTTCCTGGAGCAGCTGCCCGTTCTGGAATTCGTACCCCAAGCGGGCGCACAGCTCCCTGGCCGCGGCACCAACCATCAATCAACGCTCACGACGCTTGCACCAGACCCGAATGACCTGGCGGTTGACCAGTCCCAACGTGGCCACCTGGATGACGGCATCAGACCGCTCCTGCTGCACTTCCAGCTTGGAGACGCCACTGGGGCACGCACTGCGCAGCTCCACGGGATCTTCCAGCGGCACCAGCCCCCACGCCAGGGACGTCGCAGGCACGCGGTGGTCGGGCTCGGGACGCAAGGCGTCCATGTCATGATAAAAACGAATCGTGTGGCACCCGGAGAGGACCAAGAGGCTTCCTCCCACCACAAGGAGGTTCCGGAGGCGCGATGGGCGGACGGTCTGCAGGAGATTCAGATTGAACATTCGGAAGAGATTTGGTCTTCTGCGTGATCTGTGAGCCGGCTCGCGTATCTGGCGAACGTTCGCATGAAATTCCCCGAAATCACGGGTAGATCGAACCAGTTATATCCCACCTTTTTCTCTCATGACAAGCTTTATTGATACACACTGCCACCTCGATCGCCTGGAACCACCCCCTGCTCAGTCCATTGCCGACGCCCAATCCGTGGGGGTGCAAACGCTGATGACCATCTCGGTGAACCGAGAAACCCTGGCCTGGGTCGATGCCCAGTCCCAGGCGCATCCGGACGTTTATGGCAGCCTGGGCATTCACCCGCATGATGCCGCGGAATACGGCCCAGAGGTGGCTGAGCAGATCCGGACCCGCTGTGCCCACAACCCCAAAGTCCGGGCGATTGGGGAGACGGGGCTCGACTACCACTACCACTATGCCGACCGAGCCACCCAGCTCGAGGCCTTCCGGGCCCAGCTGGAGCTGGCAGAAGAGCTGGGGCTGCCCGTGGTGCTGCACACCCGAGAAGCCGAGGCCGACACGCTGGAAGTCCTCCAGCAGCACCCGGTCTCCCAACGCGGAGTGGCCCACAGCTTCACCGGCTCCCTCGAAATGGCTCAGACGCTGGTGGACATGGGGTGGTACATTGGCCTCAATGGCATCCTCACCTTCAAGAATGCGGAAGCCCTCCGGGACGTGGCCCGAAACCTTCCGCTTGATTCCTTGCTCCTGGAAACCGATGCTCCCTTCCTGGCTCCGGTGCCGTTTCGAGGAAAACCCAATGCCCCCGCCCGCATTCCTGTCATTGCGGACTACCTGGCCCAACTCCTCGACATTTCCCTGGAGCAGCTTGCAGAACAGACCAATCGGAATGCCCAGACGCTCTTTGGATTTGCCCCCTCCGGAGTCCTGAATCCGGAAAACGTCCGTTCACCGCTTTCAAGCTGACACGGATTTTGCTTTCCCTGTGTTGATTCGGTTTTTTCTCTCAGAAACCACCCGTAACCTGATTTTGCCTTATGGAACAAGGAACTCTTGCTGGAACCATCCTCGCCTGGTTTCTGCTCATCCTGGCAATGGCCTTCGACTTCTCCACCTTTCAGGTGAAGTTGGGAAACATTGCCTACTTCGTGGACATTCCCTCGCTGCTGATCGTGTTCGGGGGAACCTTCGCCTCGGTGATGATCGCCAACAACATGGGGGATGCCAAGGGGCTGTTCGCATTTGTGGGCAAAACCTGGAAGCCCAACAACGTCCAGCTTGTTGAAACCCTGACGCTGATCGTCGACGTCGCCAAGATTGCCCGGAAGAACATCCTCGCCATCGAAGACGCGCTGCCCAGCATCGAGAACCTCTACCTCCGCGGAGGCCTCCGCCTCGTGGTGGACCGGGTGGAACGCGACAGCATCGAGAGCATGCTGGCTCACGAAATGAAGTACACCATGGCCAACGAGGAAACGGCTCCGGCGGTGGTCGGGAGTGCCGCGTCCCTCTGTCCGGCGTGGGGCATGCTCGGGACCCTGGTCGGACTCGTCCTCCTCCTCCAGAACCTGGATGACCCGTCGGCCATCGGACCCGCCATGGCCGTGGCCCTGATTACCACCTTCTACGGATCCCTGTTCGCCAACACCATCTTCTCTCCAGCCAAGACCAAGCTGGAAATCTTCAACTCCGACAAGAAGGTGTTGATGGAGATGATCCGCGACGGCGTCCTCTACATTGAAGCTGGACAGCGTCCGGACTTCATTGAATCCGACTTGATGAACTACCTGCCTCCCGACAAGAAAGCCATGTACGAAGCCTTGAAGTTTGAAGGCGGCGGTGGCGGCGGCGAGGGCGGCTGATTAGGAGCCTCTCATGGGTCAGATGATCGATGAGGAGGATTGCGAAGTTTGTGTGCCGTTTGACCAGGAGTGGATCTTTACCTACGGTGACCTGGTCACCCTGCTCATGTGCTTCTTCGTCCTCCTCTTCTCCATGTGCAAGATGGACGTGGAGAAGATTGACCAGATTTCCGACAGTTTAAAAACCCAACCCCCCGGAAGCCCCTTCATCTTCAGTGGCCGCAGCTCCAACCTGGAGAAGGCCGCTCAGGAGTTGGAGAAGCTCGACATGCCCGATGACGTCAACGTCAACGCCGGCAAGGACGGAGTTGAGGTGACGTTCAGCAAAATCGTCGCCTTCGACCTGGGCTCCATTGAGCTGAAGAAGGAAGCGCGGGACGCCATTGACCAGTCCCTCCCCATCATCGGAGGCCTGAACAACGACATCCTCATTGCTGGGCACACGGACGAGACCGATGCCAACCCGGACTTCCCCTCGAACTGGGAGCTCTCCATTGCCCGGGCCGGTGTGATTGCCGACTACCTGGAGTCCAAGCAGATTCCCCGGAGCCGCATTCAGGTCGCCGGCTTTGGCAACTCGCGTCCCCGTTTTTACGCTGATACCTCCTACAAGCGAGGCCTCAACCGACGGGTTGAAGTCATCTTGCTGCCTGAAGATCAGGAACGCTGAGAACCCTTATCCGGAGCTGATGTCCTTATGGGACAGATGATCGACGAAGAAGATTGCGAAGTTTGTGTGCCCTTCGACCAGGAGTGGATCTTCACGTATGGAGACCTCGTTACCCTGCTCATGTGCTTCTTCGTCCTCCTCTTCTCCATGTGCAAGATGGAGACGAAAAAATTCAAGAGTGTTGCCGAGAGCTTCAAGCCCCTTCCGGCGGGAACGCCCTTCATGAATGAAGGAAACGACTCGGTGGTGGAGCAGATCTCCAAGCAGGTGGAACAGGATGAGCTTGGAGAAAACACCAAGGTCACCGTTGAAGACAAGGGGGTCGTTGTGTCCTTCAGCGCCCAGGCCCTCTTTGAGGATGAATCCACCGACCTCACCCCCAAGGCCATTCAGGAACTGACCCGGTTCTCACGCCTCGTGTTCCTCCTGCCCAACAAGCTGCAGGTGGAGGGACATACCGACAACCAGCCTCTGGAAAAGTGGGATTCCGACTGGGTCCTGTCCGGAGCCCGCGCCGCCAAGGTCGCCCGGTTCTTTGTCGAAAATGGAATGGATGCCGCCAAGATCACCCCCAAGGGCTTTGGCAGCACCCGCCCCAAGTTCAGCAACGATTCCCCCACCCAACGCCGGCTCAACAACCGGGTTGAGGTCATCGTCGTTCCCTAGCCCCTCTCCCCCTCCCTTTCGTGCCCCCTTCGCCCAAGCGGCTCACGGATGAGCAGCGTGCGATCCTCCATCACCGTTTTGCCCCGGAAGAGGTCGTCAAGGTCCTTGCCTTTGCCGGTACCGGGAAGACGACCACCCTGCTCCACTTTGCCCGCTCACGCCCCTCCTGGCGCTTCCTCTACGTGGCCTTCAACCGCTCCGTCCAGGAGCACGCCGGACGGGTCTTTCCGGAACACGTCGAGTGCCGAACCGTCCACAGCCTCGCCTGGAATGCCACCGGTTGGCGCTTCCGGCACAAGCTCGCTCCCCGCCTGCACGTCAACACCACCATGAAGGCGCTGGGCTGGAAGCAACCCGTTCCCACGCGACTGGCCATTGAGACGTTGCAGAACTTCCTGGTCTCCGGAGACGTTCGGGTCCACAGCGCTCACATCCCCTCCACCGCCTATGGCATCTTCCGGAAGCAGGTCATGCCGGATTTTGTGCAGATGGCGCGCGAGCTGTGGGTCCTGATGAGCGATCCGCAGTGCCTGGAAATCCCGATGCTGCACGACGGCTACCTCAAGCTGTTTCAGCTGGCGGAGCCCCGCTTGCCCTATGACTGCATCCTCCTCGATGAAGCCCAGGACACCAACCCCGTCACCGCCTCGCTGATCCTGCAGCAGCCCGCCTGCAAGCTCGTGGTGGGAGACCCGCATCAGGCGATTTATCAGTTCCGAGGCGCCGTGGACCTCATGACCGAGCTGTCGGCTCAGGCCCTCTTCCACCTCACCGCCTCCTTCCGGTTTGGTCCCAGGGTGGCTCAGGCCGCCAGCGACCTGCTCTGGACCTTCAAGGGCGAGTCCATGCGGATTCGGGGCTTCCGGGAGGGCGACCGCCTGGGGCCGGTTTCACGGTCGCATACCATCATTGCCCGCACCAACGCCGGGCTGTTTGACGAGACGGTGGAGCTGCCCCGGACCACGCCCCTGGCCTTTGTCGGCGGGATCGCCGGATACCGCTTCGGCCTGCTTGAGGAAACCTGGCACCTGTGGAAGGGCAACAACCGCAAGCTCCGAGACCCCCTTCTGAAGGCCTTTACCGATTTTCCGGAATTGAAGGATTATGCAGAAAACGTGGAGGATCACGAACTCCTCAGCCGCTGCCGGCTGGTGGAGAAGTACCGGCGGGACCTGCCGGCACTTTTGGAGGAATTGCAAAAGCGCGTCACCGAGCCCGAGGCGGCCGAGGTCTTGCTAACCACCGCCCACAAAGCCAAGGGGCTCGAGTTTCCGAAGGTGCGCATGGCTGATGACTTCACGCCTCTCGTCAAGTCAGGAAAGCCACTGGGGCCGGAAGACCTGGCGGTGGAGGAGATCAACCTCTGCTACGTTGCCATGACCCGCGCTGAACAGCGGCTGCAGCCCAACAACCGGCTCGAGACCTTCCTCAAGTGGCGGAAGGAAAAAGACGCCTGAAGGCGCCTAAAACTTCTCTGGAAACGCCTGAGCCTGCTCATCTTCGGGATTGGCGGCGACCACGGCCTGGATGAAGCGGTTGAAGGCGTCGAGGTACTCCACCTCAATCACAAACACGTCGATCAGGTAAAACCCACTGTTGTCCGAGTAGTAGTTGTCCGGAGGCGGGTAGCTCGACCAGTCTCGGACCACCATCTTCAACTCGCCAATTTCCTGAATCGAGAGCTGGGCCAGCGATCCCTGGCCAGAACGGTTGAACCACAGCCCCTTGTGGTGAACGACGTCCTCCCCAATGCTCACGGCCACGCGTCCCCGTTGCAGGTCCTGAGGCCCCCGTTGCCGGCACCCGGATCCCGGGCAAGTCGTCACCTGGCCGGTTCCGAAGATGAGCACAAAGTCTCCGTAATTCAGCTTCAGGTCCGTTCCCAACCACGGGCGCTGGCTGCCGTTGAGCTTCACCCGCCGGTACGCCTTCACGTGAAACCCCCGATCGTACTCCGGAAAGACCAGGGGGTCCGGACAGTTGAAGGCCAGGAAGCCACACCCCACGGTCTCGCGACTGGTCCGTTCGGCTTCTTTGTAGAGGGCCTCAAACCGCCGGCGCGTCTGAACGTCCATCAGCGGGCGCTCCGGCTCCACAGCCACCTTCGGTGCAGGCTCCGGAGCCTGGCGCTTCTTCAGGCTCAGCCGGGCCTGCTTGACCTGCTCCTGCGCCCAGGAAAAACTCTGGTACCGGTCAATGAAGGCCGTGTACTTTTCATCTGAGGCGTTGAACTGCAGCTCCAGGTACTCGAACTGCATCCGCGCCTCTCGTGCCGACACACCCGAGGCCGACGGCTCTCCCGGAGAGGGCTCCCCTCGGAGCTTGGCCAGCCCGTCTCGCGCCACCTTCACCTCGTCAGCGGCCCAGGAAAAGCTCTGGTAGCGCGCAATGAAGGCCGCATACTTTTCTTCGTTGGCTCCAAATGACAGGTTCATGTACTCCTGCTGCATCTGCGCCTCCCGCTTCGTGAAGGCCTCAGAAGCCACCGCCGGAGGCTCCGGCGCCGGTTTGGGCGCTGGAGCGGGTTTGGGGGCCGATGCGGGCTTGGCCTGCCGACGTTCCAGCATCCGCTTCTTCAACTCGGCCACCCGACGCAGGGAACTCTCCGGAAACGACTCCAGAAAGAAGGCGAGGTCCTCCGGATTTTCCGATTCCTTCACCAACTCCCACGCCTCCTCGTCTGGACGGTACTGACTGGGCGGCTCACTGGGCTCTGGGGCCGGTTCCACCCGGGCCACCGCCACAGGCTCGGGCGCCTGACGTGGGTTGAAGTAGAAATCGCCCGTCAGCGAAGACGCATCCCAGGGAATCTGAGCCCCGCTGCTTTTTTCCTGCACCGTGGCCCGGACCTGCTTGAAGACGTCTTCCAGCTTCAGGTTGGGTTGTTGAATGAGCCGCACCAGCTCTCCGGTGTAAAGGCCGTTGCTGCCCTCACCATCGGACGCCACCGAGCCGGGGGCCGTCGCATAGGAAATGAAGGTGCCGGAAGGAGCGTTGAGCGTCGCCAGGCCCTGAGAGGCGCTCCGGAAGCTGCGGGCAAAGGGGTTGTTGCGGCAGGCGTCCAGGATGACGATGTTCATGCCGTTGCGCGCCGCCTCCATCTTGGCCAACACCCGCCCCACGTTCACCGACTCGTACTCCACATCCTCTTCCGCGCTCAGCTGGGCGGTCACTGGAACCATGTAGTTCTCACCCTCCACCTGAATGCCGTGCCCCGAGTAGTAAAACAGCCCCACGCCTCCTTCGCGCAGCGCCTTCCCAAACTCGTCAATGGCTCGCTTCATCTCCACCTGCTTCGCGTTTTCCAGCAGCCGGACCTGAAACCCCACCTGCTTCAGAGCCGTTGCCATCGAGCGCGCATCGTTGAGCGGATTCTTCAGCGGAGCGGTCAGGTAATCCTCATTCCCGATGATGAGGGCATGGCGCTGGGTTCCGGAGGGTGCCGGCTCTGGAACCTGGGCAATGCCGCGCTGGGTCTGCGCATTGGCCACCGAGGCCAGCACTCCGACCATCCAGGCCAGGGCAATCAGGAAAGACAGGGGTTTCATCTGCATGACAACAAGTTCGAGTAGCAGGAACGTTCAACGAGTCAGGGCCTGCAGGCGCGCCTGGGCCCGCTTCACATAAAACTGGGCTTCTTCCTGTGCCGCGTACTGCCGAATGAACGACCGGTACGCCAGGGCGCTCCCACTCCGGACCACCTCCTCGTAGGCCTCACGAGCCGCTTCACGCCGAGAGGCCGACGCCGAGGCTCCAGAAGTTTGGGCTTCCGCCAGTTGCGACCGGGCCCGCTTCACGTAAAACGCAGCTTCCGGGACCGTTTCATACTGCCTGATGAATTTCCGAATTGCCAGCGGACTTCCTTCAGCAACCGCCTGTTCGTAAGCCTTGAGGCTCTGGGCCCGACGGGACACTTCCTGTCCGGAAGCCGTCACAGGAAACGGTGGCGCAATTTCCACCGGTGGCTCTGCCCGAAGGGACGCCTGCCGCTCTTGCTCCAGAAGCGCCAACCGCAACCGGGCCGCCTGGGCCAGGGGGCTGGCAGGAAAGCTCCTGAGGAAGAGCCAGAAGTCTTCCGGATTGGAAGAGTCCTTGATCATCGCCCACGACTCCTGATCCGCCTGAAACCGTTGGTGCAACGCGGGCAGTTGCTCGGAGGTGTGGACCGAAGCCTCCGCAGGCCGGAAGTAAAAATCGCCCGTCAGCGACGACGCCTCCCAGGGAATTTGCGTGTGGTTGCTCTTCTGCTGCACGGCCCGCCGCACCCGCTTGAAGACGTCTTCCACCTTCAGTCCGGGGGTTTCCAGCTGTTCAATCAATTCCCCGGTGAAGAGCCCGGTCCGCCCCGCCCCATCGGATGCCACGGCGCCTGGAGCTGTCGCGTAGGCAATGAAGGTTCCGGAAGGTGCCTTCAGCATCGCCAGGCCCTGAGCCGCACTCCGGAAGCTCCGGGCATACGGATTGTTGCGGCAGGCATCCAGGATGACCAGGTTCATGGCATTCTGCGCCGTTGCCATCTTTGCCAGCACGCGGCCCACCTCCACCGATTCGTATTCCACATCCGCTTCAGCAGCAATCTCGGCATCGACTGGAATGAGGTAGTTCCGTCCCTCCACCTGCATGCCATGTCCGGAGTAGTAAAACAGCCCCACGCTTCCTGGTTGCAGACGTTGGCCAAACTGATCAATCGCCTGCTTCAGCTCCTTCTGAGAAGCCTCCAGCAGCAACTCCACGTCAAACCCGACGCGACGCAGCGTTGCCGCCATGGCTCGCGCATCGTTGACCGGATTCCGTAAGGGCGCTGAGGCGTAGCGGCTATTTCCCACCACCAGGGCCGTACGGGGCCCGGCTCCGGAAGGGGCTTCATCGCTCCGGACAATCCCGCGGGAAGTCTGAGCGCTTCCGGAGCCTCCCAACAGCCCCAGCAGAACCGTCAGCCCAATCAGTTGTTTCCACAGCATCTTGTCTCCTTTTCCCCAGGTTCCGGAGGAGCTCGGAACGGTTTGGTTTTCGGCCCCTCCTGATTCAGCAACAGGCATCCTTCCAGACGGACCAACCCTGTTTTTGCAAAACCGGCCCCTGCGGCAGGGTCAAGCCGCGTCAGAACTGCTGGAGCCACGCCTGAAGCTGTTGGCGAACGGGTTCCGCCAGGACGCCTTCGACGACCTCGACCCCGGCGTCCTCAAGGATGGCCACTCCGGCGCCGTTGACCCGAGGATGCGGGTCTCGAATGCCCAGCACCACCCGGGAGATGCCAGAGGCAGCAATGGTCTCCGCACAAGCCGGAGTCCGCCCAACAAACGCGCACGGCTCCAGCGTACAGTAAAGCGTGGCTCCCTCCAGCGGCAGGTTCTGCTCCTGTGCCTGCCGGATGGCCGAGGCTTCTGCATGATCCTCACCTGGAGCGTGCGTGTGTCCGGAAGCCAGCAGGGTGCCTTCCCGAACAATCACACAGCCCACCCACGGGTTGTCTCCGGTGAGGCCACGGGCCTGTTCCGCCTGCTCCATGGCCACGCGCATCCATGCCTCTGCGCCGGCGCCCGCCATTTCTCCGGAGGCGGGTCTGGTTAATTGTCCTTTCATTTCAGTCCCATTGAGGAGTCTTTCTTGAAGAATCTGCAGGTATCCGCTAAAACACCAAAGTGCTGACCTTCCTTATTGGATTTTTTCAACCTGATCACCCTTGCATGTCGCCATGCTGAAAAACATCTTCATTGCTGCCGTGTTCCTCAGTGGAATCAGTGGGTTCCTCTGGTACAACCACCAATCCCCCCAAGCCTCCAACGCCTCCTTGAGTGGAACCGCGCTTCTGCCCAACTTCTCGGAAACCGAGCTGGCCCGGATCCACATCCAGGGCAAGCAGGACATTGAGCTGCGCCGTGAGACCCACGGCTGGGTGTGGAATCAGGAGCACTACCCGGCCGACCCAACAGGGTTGCGGCAACTGCTGCTCAAGCTCTCGGAACGTCCGGTGGGCGACCTCATTACCAACAACCCGGAGCGGGCAGCCCTCTTTCAGCTCAAGGAGCCCCAGGCCAACGCCTGGAAGGACGGCGAGGATGCCGTCCGCCTGCAGCTCCTGAAGCAAGACGGCAGCGCCCTGCTGGACGTGCTCCTCGGCAAGAACCAGACCGACGCTCAGGGACAGTACATCCGCCTCGCGTCCTCTTCCGAAATTTACGTCTATCCCGAAAAGCTCCCGGTTCCGGACAACCCGCAGGAGTGGCTCGATCGCCAGCTGTTCGACTTTCCTGCCGGCCTCGTCACGCAGCTGACCTTCACCACTCCCGACAAGGACATCCTCCCCCTGCAAAAGGTCCAGGGCCAGTGGACCCTTGCCGGGGGCACGGAAGCCATCAACCAGCAGGTCGTGGAAAATGCCCTGTCCACGCTTGCGTCCCTGGAGTTTGCCGAGGTGCTGCCTCAGGACACCCCAGACGCCAACCTGCACCTGGACCAGGCCAGCGAAATTGTCGCCGAGCTGAAGGACGGGCGCTCCCTCTTCCTGACCCTGGCTGAAAAGGAAATGACCAGCGGCAACCATGCGGTCCGCCTCAGCATTGAGCAGACCTCAACCGACAACGAAACCCTGAATCAGTCGGTTCAGGCCCTCCGGCAGCGCATCTCCGGACGCTCCTTTACCCTCAAGTCCTGGGACGCCACTGACCTCCTGCAGACACGAGGTGACCTCCTGGAGAAAAAATGACCCTCCGCATGTCCGAAAGCTACACGGAGCTGTCCTTCCACTACATGCAGCTTAACGGAAACCCGGAAACGCTGCTGGAGTTTCTGCTCCGTCGCTTTCGGTACCTCGATGAGCAGGAATGGCGGTCGAACATTGAGGAAGGCCGCCTCATGCTGGACGGCAAGGTGGCGCGTCCGGACTGGGTCCTTCGCAACAACCAGAAGGTCCTCTACCGGCGCCCCGACTTCATGGAGCCTCCGGTCGACCCGTTCTTTGAGGTGGTTTATGAAGATGACGACCTGATTGCCCTCAACAAGTCCGGCGACCTGCCCACCAGCCCCTCCGGGAAGTACTTCAAGCACACCCTCGTCCACCAGGTCAAGGAACGCTTCGGGTGGGAGAAGCTGTACACGCTGCACCGCCTGGACCGGGAAACCAGCGGGCTGATCCTCTTTGCAAAGCGGCATGAGGTGGCCCAGCTCATGGCCGGACTCTTCCGCACCCAGCAGGTCCGGAAGACCTACCTGGCCATCCTCCAGCAGCCTCTTCCGGAGCCCGATGTGTTTGTGTCCTTGCCGATTGGTCCGCTGGGCAGCGAGGTTCGCATCAAGCAAGGAGTGACTCCTGCCGGAAAACCGAGCCAGACCTGGTTTCATCAGCAGGAGCAGCTGGAGGCAGGAACGCTGGTGGAGGTCCGCCCCCTGACGGGACGCACCCACCAGATCCGTGTCCATGCCAGCCACCTCGGCAGCCCCATCGTGGGCGACAAGCTCTACGGCCTTCCGGAGGCAGGCTTCCTGGCCTGGCTTGCAGAAGGCGACTCCGCCCTCACGCCCTACCACTTCCCCCGACACCGTCAACTGCTCCACGCCTGGAAGGTCCACTTTCAGCATCCCATCACGCATCAACCATTGACTCTTTGTGCAGATGAGGGGATTCTTCTGCGCGAGATTAACACCTTTCATCGGCCAGAGGCTCCATGACACCGGCAACTGCACTCGCCCAGCACTGGGCACATGATCCGTTCTTTGACGAAGACACCCGACTCCAGGCCCAGCGCCTTCTTGCAGAACCTCATGCAGACGAGCGGGAAGACTGCTTTGGCGCCGCACTGGAATTTGGCACCGGTGGCCTCCGGGGCCTGATGGGCGTGGGCACCAACCGGATGAACCGGTACACCGTCATGCAGGCAACCGAGGGGCTCGCGCGCTACCTGGAGAGCCACCCGGACCCTGCGGCCCAGGGCGTGGTCATTGGCTACGACTCCCGGAACCGTTCGCAGGAGTTTGCCGAAACAGCAGCCGAGGTCCTCGCGGCTCACCAGATTCCGGTTTACCTCTTCCGGGAAATTGCTCCCACGCCACAGGTTTCCTTTGAGCTGCTGCAGCGCAACGCTCAGTCCGCCCTGATTCTGACCGCGAGCCACAACCCTCCGGACTACAACGGTTACAAGGTGTACTGGAAAAATGGCGGACAGATTGTGCCTCCGGAAGATCAGGCCATCATTGCCCAGGTGCGGGAAGTGACGGACTTTTCGGCCATTCCGTCCATCTCCCTGGTGGAGGCAGAGGCTCAGGGGCTGCTGGAGTGGATTGAAGCCGAAGCCGATGAAGCCTACTACCAGCGCGTGGCCGAGCTGTCCGTTGGGAATCCGGAAGACAACCGGGACTGTGGCGTCCTCTACACCCCGCTGCATGGTACGGGCGGACGCCTGGTTCCCGGGCTCCTCAAGCGCCGGGGCTTTGAGCAGGCCCATGAGGTTGCCGAACAGATGGTTCCGGATGGCAACTTCAGCACCGTTCCGTCTCCGAACCCGGAGGACCCGAAGGCGTTTGAGCGTGCCATGGCCCAAGCAGACCTGGATGACCGCCTCATCCTCTGCAACGACCCGGACGCTGACCGCCTCGGCGTGATGGTCCGGGATGCGACCCAGAACTGGATCCGCCTCAACGGCAACCAGATTGGCGTCTTGCTGCTCGACCACACCCTTGCCACCTTGCAGCAGGCCCGCAAGCTTCCGGAAGACGGCGTGTTTGTCGTCAGCATTGTTTCCTCGCCGCTGGCCAAAGCGGTGGCCGCGCATTACGGCCTCCGGACCCTTGAGGTGCTGACGGGGTTCAAGTGGATCCGCGCCGTTGCCGAGCAGTTGGAACTCAACGGTGACGGCACCTTCGTTTTTGGCATGGAGGAAAGCCATGGGTACCTGATGGGCACCCACTCCGGAGACAAAGATGGCATCTGGGCGGCCATGGCCTTTGCCGAGATGACGGCGACCCTTGCCGCTCAGGGCCTGACCCCGGTCGAAAAGCTGGGGCAGCTGGAGCAGCAGTTTGGCTTCCACCTGGATGACCAGGCCACCCAAACACTTCCGGGGCTGGAAGGCAAGAAACAGATTGCCTCCATCATCCAGCAACTCCGGGAGCAGCCTCCGCAGCAGCTCGCTGGGCTGAAGGTGCAGTCGGTCGCCGACCTCCTCAGCAATGAAGTCCATGACCTCGAGTCCGGGAGCACCCAACCGGGACAGGGGCTTCCCGCTTCCAATGTGCTCATCCTCAACCTGGAGTCCGACACCCGCGTCATCGTCCGCCCCTCCGGCACTGAGCCCAAGATCAAGTACTACTTCAATCTCAAGGATTCCGACGCAGCTCAGCTGGCCCCGCGCTTTCAGGCCCTCAAGCAGGACCTCGGTTTATGAGGGCACTCGGCCTTGGCCTCCTCCTCCTGTTCCTCAGCCTCGCTTCTGCCGGAGCCCAGAGCCTGCTGACCGAGCAGGTCCAGGTGGAGGTTCCGATCGTCCGAGAAAACGTGGCTGCAGCTCGAGAGGCCGCCCTGGATCAAGGCAAGCAGCTCCTCACCCTGAAGGCCCTCCAGGGGCTGCTCAGCGCTGAATCTCAGTCTCTGCTCCTGCCCGTGCTTCAGGCAGAGGCCCGGAGCGCCGAGGCCAGCGTCCTGGAGTCCTTCCGGATCATCTCCGAGCAGCGGGCAGCCGACCTGTCTCGCTTCTCTCTGGCCCTGGAAGGGCGGCTGTTTCGCTCGCGCCTGATTGCCCTCCTCCGGGACCGGGGGCTGCCCCTGGCCACAGACAACCGCTTGGGAAAACGACTCCCGGTCGCGCTGCAGCTTCCCAATGCGCTCGCGGATGCACGTCAGGTCAAGGCCCTCTCGCAGATGCTGGCGCGGTACCTGGCTCCGTACCAGATTGCTCTCGGAAGTGTGGCGCGGGTGAGTTCCTTCAAGGGGCTGGAAGAGGCCCTGGTCCTGACCCTTGATGCCTCCGGAAATTGGGACGGTCGCTCGGCCAAGGAGGTCACCGTCCAGTGGAGCCTCGTGGAGCAAGGAGGCGTCCGGGCTCAGACCCGCTTCAAAAAGACCCTCACGCCCAGTCAGGAATCGTGGACGAGTGACCTGGGAAACGCGTTGCTGCTGGAGTGGGGAGCGGTGCTGCGGGCGGTCTTTGAGCAAGACAGCCAGGGCGCCATGACCGAGATCCAGCTGACTGGAGTCCCGGGGCCCCTCGAAGAGGCGCTGATCCTGCGGGTTGCCTTTGCGGGAAAACCGCAGTGGGCGGACCTCAGCCTCTCTCGGCTGCTTCCGGATGGAGCCCTGTACCAGGGGGAATTGCGGGGCAATCAGGAGGCAGAAGTGCGGGCCCTGACCTCGCAGCTTCAGCCCCTTGGCCTGCAAGAGGCCGGTTGGATTGGCCAGCGCCTGCGCCTGCGGTTTGACTGGCAGACCCCGATGCTGGACGTCGAGCCCTTTGCGCCCGATCTCTCCGTGCAGCGCCTGCTCAATGAGGCGGAGCGGGATCCGGAGCAGCTGCCGCAGTGGCAGGTTCCTGCCCGTGGAGGCGGACTGACCCGGCTTCCGGAAGAGGGCATCATTGCCGGCACCATTCTCAACCGAGGTGACTCCGACCTCCTGCAGGTGCCAGCAGGCTTCTCCGGAACCCTCCGCTGGCAGCGGCTGGGTCCCACGAACCTGATGCCGCAAATCACCCTGTATGACCAGAACCTGCAGCTGCTGGAGCGTCACCGCTTGGGACGGAAGACCACGCTGGAGCTGACTCGTGAAGGAGGAGCGGAAGAGGCGGAAAGTTTTTTTATACGGGTTTCCGACGAAATTGGCTATATTGAGGGCGTTGTTGGAGGATATCAGCTATTTCACTATATTCTTGAGCTTCGCCCTCAATAAAATGCCGCAGCCATCGCTTCGCAAAGCCGATTTTGCCCAGCCTTCTGCCGTGGTTGGAGAGTACCTCCATTCCATTTATCGCATCAGCTGGTCTGGGGGAGCGGCCAAAGCCAAAGACCTCGCCCGGCGCCTCCGGAGCAGCCCGTCCACGGTGCATGCGACCCTGACGCGGCTCAAGCGGGACGCTCTGATTGAGATCGACCAGCAGCGTCGGATCTCCCTCACACCGTCCGGACAGCAGCAGGCCGAGGCGGTGACTCTGCGGCACAACCTGGCCGAGTACTTCCTCTTTCAGGAGCTGGACATCCCCTGGTACCAGCTGCACCTCCACGCGGAACACCTCGAGCACGCCCTCACCCCATTGGTCACGGAGCACCTGGCCGAACGGCTGGGGCACCCTCAGTACTGCCCCCACGGCTCTCCCATGCCTGGCGGCGGAGGCACCTTCACCTGCCCCACCCTGGCCCTCAGTGAAGTCGTTCCGGGAAACGTGGTGGAGCTGCTGATGCTGGATGAGATGCTGGAAAATTCGGAAGAGGTCATGAAGCACCTGCAGACCCACGCCCTGACCCCCGGACGGCACCTCCACGTGAGCGTTCGGAGCGACGACATGCAAACCCTGGCGCTGCAGCTGGAAACGGAGCAGCACCCGAAGGTCTGCAAGCACTTTGAAGAAGAGCCCTGCTTCCGGAAGCTGGAAGCCCAACCTCCGCAACACAACCACGCCAACCCGACCCTCCTCTCTTACGAGGTCGCCTCACACATTCTCGTGACTCCGGTTCGCCCCCTCGCGGCGTGAGGGTTTGGGCTTGTTGCTGCTCGGTCGCCCAAACCGGAAGCGGAAGGAGCTGTCTCCGACCATGATTTCGTCTCCTTCGCGCAAGAACCGCTGTTCCACGCGACGGCCGTTGATCAGGGTGCTGTCTCCAGCCAGGTTGACCAACTTGAACTGCCCCCCAATCTTGACGATCTTGGCATGCCGCGCCGCAATCTCGGAGCTGATCAGCTGCACATCGTTGGTGTGGGCACTGCCGATGAAGGTGATGTTCCGAACCAGCGGAAAGTCATTCCGAGCATCGGCAAACTGCAAGCTCGGGAGCCCCTTCCGGAGCGGTCCATTCGGCTTGATCCACACTGCAGGCAACACCGGCACCGAGGGCTTGGTCTCTTCCGCCTCAGCCTCCGGAAGCTGCTGCTTCGGGTTGTGGAACATCAACACCATCTCCCCCACGTCCAGCAGGTCTCCATGCTGAAGCAGCCGACGGTGGATGCGCCGACGGTTGATCAGCAAGGCATTCTTGTAGTTCTTGTCTTCCAGCATCATGGAGCCGTCCTGCGGCGTCAGCAGGACACGGTGCAGGTTTGCCGAAAGCCGGAGCTTGCGCTGCGTCCGGAGCTTGGTCAGGAACTCCAGGCTGCCTCCTGAGTCCGGAATCGGGACCACCTGGTCCTTCTCACGCGGGCTGAGCAGCTGAAAGCCCATCCCTTCGCTCACAGGGACACGCGGTCGACGGTTCCACCAGAGCAGACCGGCAAAGAGCGTTGCGCCCGCAAGCGCCACTCCTCCGGACCACACCGGCACTTCCAGTTCCGGCCAGTAGTGCAGTCCCGGCGCCTGCCAAATCACCTCATACTCCTGCTCTGCCGTCCGGGCATGAATCTGCAGGGTCTTGCCGTCTCCATGCCAGTTCGGATCCTGATACGTCAGCATCCACTCCGAGTCTGCTTCCGCAAGCACCTGCTCCCAAATTGCCGGCAGCTCTTCCTTGCCTCCAATGCGATGAATCCGGGAGGTGCCTTCAATGTTGGAAACCTCCACCCCAGGAAAGAAGACCGCATGCAGGCTCACATGGTTCTGAGCAAGGAGGGTGGCGATCTGCTGATCATGCCACTCCGCAACCGGAAAGTGATCGGTCAGGACCACAACCAGCCGACGCTTTGAGGCATCGCTCCCAAACTCCTTGAGCGCCGAACGCAACGCCGAGGGAAAGGGCTCCTGACGCGGACGAATCTGCTCCGGAAGGTTCTCGTCAAAAGCAACCAGCCCCCCTTCCCAGGACACCTGAACCCGTGTCTTCTCCGGCAATGTTATCGGTAACAAATCTTGCAACAAAGCAGCGGGGTCTTCCTGTTTCCAGGCGCTGGGGAGGAAGAGGAGGATTTCCAGGGGCAAGGCGTCGCGGCGGCGTTCCAGTTGATCCACCAGCAGCGTGGTGCCTTCAGCCTGGAGTTGGAGATTCAGGGGAAAGTACGGGTCTTGGTGAAGGTCCTCCGGAAGGAGGAGGAAGAGGCGGTGACTGTTTTCCAGCATGGCCTGAGAGGCATCGGAACCAACCACCACAAGAGTGGGTTTGCCAAGGGCCACGGTTCCCCAGAAGAGGACGGCCGTCAGCACGGATGCAATTTTCCAGAAGTTCATTAGGTCTCGCAGTACTGCAGTAGCGCTGACCCTGCTTTGATGATGTCTCCGTCTTTGAGTGGTTGTTGATGGACTTTCCGAAAATTCACCTCCAGTTCCCCGCCTTTCTCCACATTCTGCAGACTCATCTGCTCATTGTCGATCCGGAGGTCAGCGTGGTGGGCACAGACCTCGGTGTACCCCGAGAGCCTCAGGTCCGCGTGACGGCCATACCCGAGGCTCAGCAACGGGGATGACAGCAACCAGGATTGCCCGATTTGTGGTCCATTGATCACACGCAACTGTGCGTGAGAGGTCAGATTTTCTAAACCCGCCTGGACCAACTGGTACGTCAGGCCATAAGCGAGCAACGCCACCGCTTGCGCAGTGCCATCAAAGGGAGTAAGCGCTACAAGTTCAACAAGAAGCCCACCGGCCAAACCTCCGGCCCCTCCCCCCAGACACGGGCGGAGGATGAGATGGGATCGAGCATGAAACACACAAGAAGCCCCACCCAGCAACAAGCCGAGCACGCCCCATCCAACCAGACGGGAAGCAAAAGGTGGGACCTGATAAGCCAACAGATAATCGGCTGAACGGAAAGCAAGCCACCCGCTGACGCCTCCAATGACGGCTCCCCTGAACACATGGAGGGCCACTTCATTGAGGGGCAGGTGCTTCAAAAGCGGATCCCGGGCCAACAGAATCGCCCCCAACCCTGCAGAGGCGGTTATCCCGTGGATCACAAAAGGAGAGATCGTGAAGTACTCAACAAAGGTAGGACTGAGCGCGAGCAACCCCCACGCCACCAAACCGGCAACAGCCCCCAGCAAGGCATTTTCCAGTAAATGCTTACCTTTGTGGGGCATAAGAGGTCTCAGCTCAGGCTAGAGGGTCATCAGCAAATCTAAAAGGTGTCGCATTGGATCAAATACTTCCACAAAACACCAGTTGTTTTCCAGGGCAAATCAGGTACGCCGCCGGCGGATAAATGCAGGAATATCCAAGTTGTTCGAAAAGTTGGCGTCTGCCTTGTTGACCCATTCCGGAACCACCGGTTGGGTCTGGACTGGAGGACGCTCCATCCCCAGGGAAGCATACCCCATGCCGATGGTGGTGCTCTCGACCGAGGAGCCATTCCGGTTTTGAACCGCCAGGGGTTCCGCCTCTGCTGATTTCTCAGCAGGGACAGGGGTGGGCGCAGGCGCCACAACCGGCTCCGGAGGAGCCGCAGGCGCTTCAGCCATGACCGGTGCGGGTTCAGGCCTCGAGGGCACCGGCTCCGGAGGCGCAGGCACGGCCATGAACGC
>JAYOTF010000012.1:45253-82749 GCA_038150265.1 Deltaproteobacteria bacterium
CGGGTTCAGGCCTCGAGGGCACCGGCTCCGGAGGCGCAGGCACGGCCATGAACGCAGGCGTGGGGGTGGGCTCCACAGCGACCGCCGGTTCAGGCATCCGTTCAGGCACGGGTTCGGGCACCGGTGTCACCAGAGGCCCTCCGGTTCGTTCCGAGAGCGGTTCCGGTTCGTCGGAAAGCTCTTCCGCCGGGAGGTCCGTCAGGGGTCGAAATCCGCGGGGCTCCGTCACCTCTGGCACCCTGGGCGCTGGCGTGGAAGTCCGTGGGCTCTGCACCACCGTGTCATACAGCGCCCCAATTTCCCGGTCATCGGGTTGCTCCGAGACATCAATCTCCACAGCAGGGTCCGAGTCGTCCAACATGAAATCGGCAGCAACGGGTTTGCGGAACCGCTCTTTGGGTTCCGGAGGCTCCACCCGTGGAGCCGGAGTCGTGGGCTCATGCAGATCTCGGGGCGAAAGAGGCGTCAGGGGCTCCTTCTCTTGAGAACTGGAGGTGGTGGGCACAACCGAGTCCTGACTGTCAAACCCGGTGGCAATGACGGTGATCATGATCTGCTCGCCCATGTCCGGATTGGTCGCCGCTCCCCAGATGATGACCGCGTCTTCGTGTCCTTGCTGCTCGATGAAGCTGGAGGCCTCAGTGACCTCATGCAGGCTCATGGTCTCGTCTCCCACCACGTTGATGAGGATGCCGCGTGCGCCTTGAATGCGGCAGTCACTCAGGAGCGGGCTGTGGATGGCCATCTCGGCCGCCTTGCGGGCGCGGTTTTCCCCACTCGCAATGCCGGTTCCCATCACGGCCTTGCCCTTGTTCGCCATGACGGTCCGGACGTCGGCAAAGTCGAGGTTCACCATGCCGTCTCGGGTGATGAGGTCCGAGATGCCCTGAATGCCCTGACGCAGCACGTCATCAGCATAGCCAAAGGCCTCAATCATCGGGGTCCGCTTGCTGATCATTCCCAGGAGGTTGTTGTTGGGAATGACAATGAGCGAGTCCACCTGATCCTTGAGGTCCATGACTCCACTGTCGGCCGCCTTGCGTCGCTTCCGGGCTTCAAACTCAAAGGGCAGGGTCACCACCCCAACGGTGAGGGCACCCAGTTCCCGGGCCACCTGAGCAATGACAGGCGCGCCTCCGGTTCCCGTTCCGCCACCCATTCCGGCAGTCACAAAGACCATGTCGGCTCCCTGCAGGGCTTCTCGGATCTGGTCCATGCTCTCCTGAGCAGCGGTGCGTCCCACCTCCGGTTTGGCGCCAGCGCCCAACCCGCGAGTGCTCTGATGCCCCAGCTGCAGCTTGCTCTTGGCGAGGGACTTGCGCAGGTCCTGGAGGTCGGTGTTGGCGGCAATGTACTCCACCCCATCCACCTGTTGCTGGATCATGCGGTTGATGGCATTGCCTCCCCCACCTCCGACTCCGACCACCTTGATGCTCGGCGCGTCGTCGCGGACGGGCTGGATTGAGGTGAAGCTTAGCATAGGCGAGTTAGCGGGCTGAGGTTGGTCAAAAGAATTCTTTGAGGACATCCTTCATCCGACGGGAAACACGGTGGAACAGGTTGGTTTCGTCACCTCCGAAAATCGGGCGACCATAGTTGTTGTTGATGCCGTACCGCACCAGGCCAACGCTGGTGGCATACTTGGGGGAGTAAATCAGTTCATGCAGGCCTGCAATGTTTTCCGGGAAGCCCACCCGCACCGGCAGCCCCAGAATCTGGGCGCCCAGGCGATCGGCCCCAGGCATGATGCAGGTGCCTCCGGTGATCACGACTCCGGACGCCATCAGGTTGCGGTACGGGGTCTTCTCAACCTCCTGAGCAATCAGCTCAAAGATTTCCTGAAAGCGGGCCTCAATGACTTCGGCCAGGACCTTCTTCTTCATTCCGCGGGTGTTGCGTCCGCCGACACCCGGCACCTGGATTTCTTCGGATTCGGAGACTTCACTGGAGAGGGCGATGCCATGGGCGTGCTTGATCTCTTCGGCTTCCGCCAGCGGCGTTCCGAGACCAATCGCAATGTCGTGGGTGAGGTGGTTGCCGCCGAGCGCCAGCACGGCCGTGTGGACGATGCTGCCTTCGGAGTAGATCGTGATGTCGGTGGTGCCGCCACCAATGTCAATGAGGATCACCCCCACTTCCTGCTCATCCGGACTCAGAACCGCCTGGCTGGACGCCAGCGGCTCGAGGACAATGTCTTCCACATCCAGACCGGCCTGGTTGCAGCACTTGATGATGTTCTGAGCAGAGGTGACGGATCCTGTCACGATGTGGACGTTGACCTCCAGGCGAGCAGCCGCCATTCCCAGTGGGTTCTGCACCCCGTCCTGATCGTCCACAATGAACTCCTGGGGGAGGATGTGGAGCACCTCGCGGTCACTCTGAATGAGCACCTGGGCCGCATCAATCACCCGCCGGATGTCGTCTTCGGTCACGGTTCGGCTGTAGACCGTGACCATCCCCCGGCTGTTCTGCCCCCGGATGTGATGCCCGGCAATTCCGGCATAGACGGAGTGAATCTGCTGACCACACATCAGCTCACACTCCTCAATCGCCTTCTTGATCGACTTGACCGTCTTTTCGATGTTGACGACCACCCCCTTGCGGAGCCCTTCCGACTTGGCCGTCCCCACGCCAATGATGTTCAGCGGTTCGCGCGAATCAGCTTCTGCTGCAATTGCACAGATCTTGGTGGTGCCTATGTCCAAGCCAACCACGAGGTTGCTGCTTCTACTTTTTGGGGGCATCCATGCTACTCGAATGGAGGGATCAAGGAGGGATTTTCGGCCAACTTCCTAACTTCCATGTCTGGCGTGCGGACCTGATTGAATGAAAAAGATATAGGCTATCGAAACTAGTTGTAAATCCTTGCCTATTGATTGTCAAACGATATTTGGTCAATCATACAGGCGCTGTTTCCTAGCCTTAACGGGTAGGGAGTCTATATAATTTCCAGACTGTTGCCTAGGAAAAAATGAGGGTTTTTGAAAAATTGTATTTTTAATCAAATTTGGATTTTTTCAGAAATAGGCTCACTTTCAGGCCCAATCCGGAGGCAGAGCCCGGTGCAGCAGGGGCCGTGTGAGGGCTCCGAGCGAAAACTGCTGTGAGCCGTCCACCCCCAGATGATCCGGACTGAGCCACTGCTGAAAGGCTTGCTGGATCAGGGGCCAATCACGATCGGTCAACCCGAACCACGCGGTGTCCCGGTTCCGTCCCTTGTAGGTCACAGCCTGGCGAAAAATCCCTTCAAACGAGAACCCAAACCGCTGCGCTGCCCGACAGGACCGAACGTTGAGGGCATCGCACTTCCACTCAAAACGGCGGTACCCCAACGCGAACACCTGCTCCATCATCAAGTAGATCGCTTCGGTCGCAATCGGAGTCCGCTGCAACGCCGGGGAGAAGCTGACGTGCCCGACTTCAACGGAGCCGGCCGTTGGGTTGATGCGCAGGTAGGTTGCCACGCCCACGGCTTTTCCGGAGGCCTGGCTGACCAGCGCAAAGAAGAGCGGGTCTTCTGAGCCCGAAACGGATTCGAGCCACGTGCAATAAGCCGCCTCATCGGCAAAGGGGCCATACGGCAGGTAGGTCCACATCGCTCCGTCGGCATCTTCAGCATATGCCTCATACAGCTCAGAGGCATGACGCGCCAGGTCCAGCGGCTCCACACGGCAAAACCGTCCTTCCAGAATCCGGCGCTCCGGAAACGGCGGGGGCGTCCACCCTTCCAGCGGAAAGCCCACGGGCTGATCGTGCTCATTGAGCGCATCTTCCGGGTTGCCCCGGGCGAAACGCCGGCGTTCCAGCCACCACCCGTACTGAGGGGGCCAGCTGGCAAAGTGGTCCCCTTCCAGCTGCTGCTGAGCCATCCGGGGCCACGAAGGTTGATACAGCGCCTCTCGTGCGAGTGCGACCAGATCCGCCTGCCCGGAACGCAGGATGCTCTCGGCCTGTTGGGCGCTCACAATCAGGCCCACCGCCTGCGTGGCCAGCTCGGCTTCCTCCCGAATGGTCTGGGCGTAGGGTACCTGAAAGCCCCGTTTCGGAACCTGGCCACTTGCGGTCGCCGCTCCAGCAATGCCCCGAGAAGAGCAATCGATCACATCCACCCCCCGCTTCTTCAGCTCCCGAGCAAGCGCCACAGAATCTTCCAGCGACCACCCGCCTTCCATGCCATCCACAGCCGAGACGCGGAAAAACAGCGGCAGCGACTCCGGCCACACCTTCCGGACGGCTTCCGTCACTTCCAGCGCCAGGCGCATGCGGTTGGTCCGCGAACCTCCGTAGGCATCGGTCCGCTGGTTCGAGAGGGGAGAGAGAAAGCTGTGGAGCAGGTAGCCATGAGCCCCATGAATTTCCGCCACCTCAAATCCAGCCGTGTGGGCATGAACGGCAGCGGCGGCAAAGGTGGCCACAAGCTGCTCAATTTCCGGGACCTCCAACTCATGCGGCACCAGCCACCCGGGCGCAACTGGAACCGCACTGGGCGCCACCGTGTTCCAGGGCTGATCGCCCCGCGCCAGGTCAGCGGCTCCGAGCGGGCCATTGCCAAACCACGGACGCTGCATGCTCGCCTTCCGGCCGGCGTGTCCCAGCTGGATCCCTGGCGTGGCGCCCTGCTGCTTCAGAAAGCGGGTCACCCGCTGCAGGGCCTGAGCATGTGCCTCCGACCAGATTCCCAGGTCCCCGTGCGTGATGCGCCCCTCCGGACCCACCGCTGCGGCCTCCGTAAACACCAACCCCGCGCCACCGAGGGCAAACTGAGACAGGTGCGCAAAGTGCCAGTCGTTTGCCAGCCCTTCTTCGGCGGCATACTGGCACATGGGAGAAATGACCACGCGATTGCGCAGGGTGACCCCTCGGAGCGTGAGCGGGCGAAACAAATGGGCAGGCATAGCGAGCTTTCCGTCAAAAGGAGAGAAACCAGCGGGCCGCCCCCGTCTTTCCAGACGGGTTCGCTGGAACCGGCCTCAGCTGTGCGATCAATCGTAAAAACGAAGGGGCACGAAGCAAGTGTTTTTCCAAGGTCCCCTGAAAATGACTGGTTCCCTACTCCCTCGCCATTACACTGGATGCCTCCGGAGGAACCCACCCACTCCTGAACCCTGATCCTGCTGAACCGCTTTTTTGACGACATGACCGCCCCTCTCGAATTTCCCTTCACAGCAATCGTTGGCCGCGACCTGGCCAAACGCTCCCTGCTTTACCATGCCGTTGCGCCCCAGCTCGGAGGCACCGTGCTGATGGGACACCGCGGGTGTGCCAAAAGCACCCTCGTTCGCGCCTTCCGGGAGCTCCTTCCGCCTGACAGCGGACACGGCGAGGCCCCCTTTCAGGAGGTGCCGCTGGGCGCAACGGAAGACCGCCTGCTTGGCTCCGTCGATGCCGCCCACCTGACCACCACCGGTACCTGGCGCCGGCAGCACGGCCTGCTCGAACAGGCACACCAGGGGGTGCTTTACATTGACGAAGTGAACCTGCTTCCGGATCACCTCGTGGACGTGATTCTGGATGCCGCTGCCAGTGGGCGCTACCACCTTGAGCGTGACGGCCTCTCTGCGCACATCGAGTCGCGCTTCATCCTCATTGGCACCATGAATCCGGAGGAAGGTGACCTGCGTCCGCAGCTGCTGGACCGCTTCACCCATGGGGTGTGGATCCACGACCACTACACGCCGGAGGAGCGACGCGAAATCGTCCGGGCCCGGATGGCCTTCGAAGACGACCCCCTTGGCTTCCGGAAGGAACACGAGCCGCACCTCCAGCGCCTCCGGGCCCAGATCGGGGAAGCACGGACGCGCCTGAAGGAAGTCGCCATTGCCGAAGAGGTCCGAGCCGCTGTCGCCGAACGCGCGGCAACCTTGCAGCTCGAAGGCGTCCGGGCCGAGCTGGGGGTGCTCCGAACCGCGCGCTGTGCGGCTGCGTGGAGAGGCGCTCTGGAGGTCAGCCTGGAGGATGTTGCTGAAGGCTGGGAGCTGTGCCTGGGGCATCGCCTGCCTCCGGAGGCTGGTTCTCCCCCACCGCCACCGACTTCTGCCCCCGAACCGTCCTCGTCGCCCCAGTCGGCTCCGGCTTCGAACGCACAAACCGCGGCCGCACCAAAGGCGTCCAACGCCACACCGTTTCAGATTGAGCCCGTCCCGGCGCCGTCGGTTTCCCCCTTGCAGGAGTGGTGGCAGCGTTCGCCGCAGCCGCCCAAACGCGCCTCGCTTGTGATGGGCACCGCCCGCCCAGCCTCAACTCCGGAGGCACACACGCGTTTGGACTGGCCCCGGACCCTGCTGGAGTCGCGCAAGCAGGGCTGGACCGCCGGCACCGCGCTCACGCTGCAGTACCGACGCCTGGAGCGACGCCCGCACCTGTGGCTGTTTCTGGACGCCAGCCGTTCCACCGGAGCGCTCCGGTTTCTCGGGAAGGCCCTGGCCGCGCTGCAAACGCTTCCACTGCGTTCCTCGGCCCACCGTTTTCAGGTCCTGCTGCTTCAGGACAGTCAGGTGTCCTGGGCCCTGAAGCGCGGGACGGCCTCGAGCGCCCTTGGGCTGCTGCGCCACCTGCAGCAGGCGTCGGGCAAGAGCCTCTTGCACCACTCGCTCGACACCCTGCACCACGCCGTGCAACGCGCCGGCGCGCTTCCTCGAGATCGCGTGCTGATCTGCAGCGATGGGCTCTTCACTCCCGGAAACGCCTCGCTGGCGCACGAGAAGCAGCGGCTGCGGCAACGCCTGCAACGCCTCAGCGACCTCCTTCCGGAAATCGCCTGGCTGCACCCAGCGCCAAAGCGCGGACTCGCCCGCTGGCTCGTGGACCTCACGGACGGGACCGCGGTGCAGCGGATTCAGCTGTCGTAGAGAACAGACCGGCTCAGTCGAAGCGCAGGCGCCCCAACTCCTGAAACGAGGTGCCCGTTGGCTGGAGGATCACGGCCTCTCCGGAGGCGACTCCTCGGCGAGTCAGAGCCGTGATGTTGACCTGGTGTGTGACCAGAATGAGGTTCCCGGCCCCCGCGTAGGCCACCGCTCGCTCGCGGACCTCTCGGGTTTGGGCTTCTCGGGTGGAGTAGTCGTCAAAGAAGGAATTGAGCGCCGGCCAGAGTTCGTAGCGCCCAAACGCCAGCTCAGCCGTCTCGTAACACCGGCACCATTCGCTGGAGAGGACGGTTTCCACGGGCACCGACTCTGCTCGGAAGCGCGCGCCCATTCTCCGGGACTGCTCCTTCCCGTCTTCCGAGAGGTACCGTTGGCTCTGGCAATTGTCGAGGGAGTAACCAGCAGGGTCTCCAATGCCGGAAATCGTTCGGGCGTGGCGGATCAGGACCACCTTTCCTCCTTCTCGGAGGGCGTCCCAGGTGGCGGCTTCTGAAGCCCAACTGACCGAGGTCGTCAGCAGGGCAATCAGCAGGAAGAGGAGGCGGGCGGGCTTCATGGGCAACTCACGACGGGGGTTCAGCAGTTTCCGGAAGCCCCCGAGGCGTCAGTAAATGCGGCGGAGCTCTTCCAGGTGTTCCAGCAACTTCCAACGGAGGATGGGAATTTCCTTGAGCATCTCCACATCCGGAAAGTGAAACACGCGGGCCTCTGGCGAGACCGACACTTCCAGGTCGCTCGGACGCTGCAGGATGGAGCCTTCGCCCCAGAACGCGCCCGGCAGGAGCGGATGCAGGACCTTGCCCCTTCGCTTCAGCTCGGCTCCCCCGCGCTGCAGGACCTTCAGGCCCGGAACCTCCATGAGCGCGTTCCCGGTCACCAGCTGGGCCTGATTGGCCAGCTTGAGCTGAATCGGATAGGAAATCCCTTCTCCCAGAATGGAAGTTTCCATCATGAAGTCAATCACATTCTGGAACTTCTGGATCTGCGGGTAGATGCGGTTGCGGTTGACAAACTCCCGGTAGAGGTCGGCAGGAATCGCCAGGGTTTCGAGGTGGCTGAAGGCCCGGTAGGTTCCCTGGTTCCGGCCTCGGAACAGCGCCCAGAGGTCTCCGATGAGGGAGCCGCTGGAGAGCAGGCGCACGGAGTGGTCGTGGGCCCGGATGTATTCGGCGTTTCCAGTGAGCAGCAGGTGCACAAAGGCTGGGGTTTCGTTGTTCTTCAACATGATCTCACCCGCACTGAAGCGCTGGCGTTCGCAGTTGAGGAGCATCTGCAGGTCATGCTGCGGGATCGTCGGGTAGAAGATCTTCAGGTAGTTGTTGGCCTGCTCCAGGATGTAGTCCTGGGTGCCCGGGATGAGGACATCGATGCTGCCGAAAGCCGCCTCGGAGCCAATTTCCTTCTGGTTGGGCTTCAGGCGTTCCGCGGTATGAGCCAGGATGATCTTGTCTGATGGATCGTCCCGGAAGTCCTCGGCCATTCCGTGGATGATGCCCCCCCCCACGTCGATCTTCTTGAGGTCCGCGTGGACGTGGTAGTGCTTGAGGGTGGTCTCCAGAAACTCCTGGCTGATGCCGGGTTTTTGCGGATCATCGGTTTGCATCTTCTGCAGCACCTCCACCGAGGCAATGTCTGCCAGGTGCGCATAGGAGACGTAGCCCTCGCTCCACAACGCTCGAAAGTGAAGCACATTGGTCTCCACCGGATGGGGCGAAAAGATCGGCATCACCTCCAGGCCCTGGATGTCGTTCCAGTGGTCGAACTGCAGGTCGTGCACCTCAAAGAACTCCTCAAACTCGCCCTCATTGAGCGTCATCAGCGCCGACAGCTTCCGGGTGACGGACTCCCGGACCAGCGGGGTTGCGTAGTACTTGATGCGGTGATCGGCCCGGATCAGGGTGGTGAGCCCGGCAAAGTGGTCATCGTGAGTGTGGGTGTGGAAGATGCCTTCAATTTCGTTGGTGCTGATGCCCATGGCATTGAGGCTGTGGTCAATGTTGGGGCCGGCATCAATGAGGTAGATTTTGCCCTGAAAGCAGACGATGCTCCCCATGCAGGGCCGATTGATGTCCCAGCCATCGCCCTCTCCCGTATGGACCACCGAAAAGTACTGGCGCTCAAAGCGGTGAGATCCGAGTTCATAAGGCGTGGCATAGTTCTCATGGGGCTCCAGGTTGAGGTCCACCACCTCGGAGGCGCCCTGGTAACGAAACTCGTACCGGTTCGTCTCCAGCCGCACCACCACCACCCCCTGGCCAATGTCGGTGGCCTGGTCGCCCACGACACGGGCTTCCAGCAGCTCCTCGCTGGGATGAATGACTCCAAAGGCAAACCACAGCTTCATGCGCAGCATCGCCTCGGCCTCCTGCTCCGTGGCCCCACTGGCCATGATCTCCTCAAGAGACGTCAGGCCGTAGTTGCCCCGGTAGATGTAGTTCATCTGCGCCTTCACCACATCTTCCTGACCAATGAGAATGGGCTTGGAACCGTTGTTGTTGGGGTGTCCAGGCAAGAGCATGCCCTGCCGGTAAAGCATCTGCAGCACCGGAAACTCTCCAAGGTTCGTGAAGTTGCCCTTCTGGATCGGCAGGTCCGACAGCAAAATCGCATTTGGGCCGGTCTCGCAGCTCACCCCCTTCACCGTGTGGCTGCGGATCAGCTTCTCACGCATCAGGTGCTTGACGCAGTCCGCAGGGCAGCCGCAGAGAATCCGTAGGTCAGCCTCTGGGACCTCTAACCAGACGATCCCCGGTGCCACGTAGTTTTTAATGATTTTCCCCATCCGTTTCCATCTCATCAAAAAATCAATCTGTCCGGAAACTCAGGAAATGCCAGAAGCGTTCCCGTCCAGCGTCTGCAACACGTGATAAAGTTCAGGACGTCGATCCCGGAAGAGCCCCCATGCCTGCCGCATCTGCTGGATGGCTTCCAGGTCAAACGTCTCCAAAAGCAGGGCCGCTTCAGACCGTCCAGCCTGCTGGAGGCGTTCTCCCATGGGCCCCGCAATGAACGAGGAGCCATAAAACGTCAGCTCGCAGGAGGCTCCCACCTCCACGCCCACTCGGTTGGAGGCGACCACAGGCACCAGGTTCGCCGCCGCGTGTCCCTGCATGACCCGTTGCCAGTGCGCCGCAGAATCCCACTCCGGCGCCTGAGGCTCAGAACCAATTGCAGTCGGGTAGAAGAGCAACTCGGCTCCCTGCAGGACCATCGCCCGTGCAGCTTCCGGAAACCACTGATCCCAGCAAATGCCCACTCCAATGGTCGCATAACGCGTGGACCAGACCCGGAATCCGGTGTCTCCGGGGGAGAAGTAGTACTTTTCCTGATATCCTGGACCATCCGGAATGTGGGACTTGCGGTAAAGCCCCAGGTCCTTCCCATCGGCATCGAACACGACGAGGGAGTTGAAAAAGGCGGGGCCCGACCGCTCAAAGAAGCTGATCGGCAGCACCACCTTCAGCTCAGCGGCCAGTGCAGAAAAGTGCTGAAGCAGCTCGCTCTCTTCCCGAGTCTGTGCCCACTGAAAGTACGCCGGATCCTGATCCTTGCAGAAGTACGGGCCCTCAAACAGCTCCTGAAGCAAGATGACCTGTGCCCCCTCCTGCGCCGCCTGCCGGACCAGTGCCTCGGCCTGCTTCCAGTTTTCCTGAAAGTCCGGACCGCACGCAAACTGGGTGGCTGCCACCGTTACCTGGCTCATCGGCTCCCCCTGTCAGAAAATTCAAGATTCCACGGTTGGTCCTCTCGGCAGAATAGAGCCTTCCCCGGAACTTGCAACCCGGGAACACGTCTTACAGAACGCAACATCTTCCAGATTGACTTCATCCGGACTTCCTCCGACCCTGTTGAGTTAGTTCCGCCACACGACAAGTGCCTCTGTTTCATTCCATACACAGGTTTTCTCATGAATGCCCTCGGTCGATTCCTGCTTCCCGCGTTTCTCATCAGCCTCCTCCTCGTCAGCCTCTCGTCCTCTGCCAGCGCTCAGGAGTACACGGAAGCAGACCTCCGCCGCGTCTTCCAGACCTACAGCAGCAACGAAATCCGCTTCAAGCGCGACATCAAGACCAAGCGGATTGTCGTCAACGGCACCTTCGAGACCGTCAAGGAAGGGGCCATGGGCTGGGTGGTTTCCGTCTCGCACCGAGGCTTCTTCGTGATGTGCTCCATGAGCGAAGAGAAGGCCCTCAAGATGGCCGAGCTGGATCCGGGAGACCGCATCAAGATCAGCGGCAGCATCCTCTCGGTCGATCCGCCCAAGCTCACGGTTCAGCTCTACGGCGAAGGCTGCGACCTCCTGGAGATGGAAAAGCTCATCTACCGTCCGGACTACCAGGGAGAGCGCATCATTCAGGTGAAGTGATGGCTGAAAAGGAATTCCTCCCGCTGCCCATCGCCGTCCTGACCGTCTCGGACACCCGCACTGAAGAGACGGACACCTCCGGAAAATTGCTCGTTGAGCGTCTCACCGAAGCGGGGCACCACCTGGCTGAAAAGCGCATCGTTCCCGATGACGTCTATCAGATCCGGGCTGTGGTCTCGCAGTGGATTGCCGATGCGTCGGTGGGCATCGTCCTCACCACCGGCGGCACGGGCCTGACCGGACGAGACGGCACTCCCGAAGCCCTGAAGCCCCTCTTTGACAAGGAAATCGAGGGCTTCGGCGAGCTGTTCCGGTGGCTGTCGTTTGACGAGATCCGGACCTCCACCGTCCAGTCCCGCGCTGTCGCAGGTGTGGCCAACGGCACCTACCTCTTTGCGCTTCCGGGCTCCTCTGGCGCCTGCCGACTTGCCTGGGACCGCATCCTTCAGGACCAGCTCGACCTGCGTCACCGGCCCTGCAACTTCGCCGAACTCATTCCCCGCCTCCTTGAGACCTAGCGGCTCCTAAGGCTGAAGCAGCGGGGCATCGGCCCCCTCTGGAAGCCGGCGCTGCAGCAGCGGTTTCAGCCGGTCCAGGGTCGGCAGCTCTCGGAAGAGAAATCCGGAGTGTGCAAAGTACGCAGACTGCTCAACAGCGCCAGCCACCTCCTCATCCTTCAGCAGACTCCGCATCACCCCCAGCAGCAACGGCGGTTGCGGCGACCGCCTCAGCTGGGCTAAGCGGTCCTTCAGGGGTCCAGCATGCCAGGGGTGAAACAGCTCCAGAAAGACCTGCACGCCGCTCGTGTGCGTCAGCTCATAATCGGGAAAGCAGTGAACCTCTCCGCCCAGGATGAGGAAGTCACCTCCGGGGGCAATCGTCCACTCGGGAAGCTTCTGGGCCAGCAACTGCTGAAGCCGCGTCAGCTCTTCCGGAACATACGCCAGGAAGCGTCGGTTGACCGGCTGGAGCCCACAGCCCTCATCCAGCTTCAGCAGCTCCGGACGGTTCTTGCGGACCTGCACCAGGGCCTCGCAGGACCAGTGCGGCTGGTGGAGCAGGGCCGGAAAGAAACTGGCCAGGTTGAGGCCATACTTCTGAGACTGCGCGTAGAGGCTCATGGGCCCCTCCACCACCATCCGGAAGGTGCCCGAGTCCTCACGTTGCCACTGAGCGAGCAGCTGATGAAAGCGGAGGTACTTCAGCACCTGCCGCAATTCCGCGGGACGGGGGTTCCGGAGGGTCACCTCCAGCCGGTCGCAGTAGAGCAGCAGCGACTGCACCAGCGAGAGGTTGTAGCGCCGAAGCAGGCCCTCGGCAGAAAGCGTCCGGAAGCCAAGCAGCCGATGATACGGAGGCAAATCGCCATACAGCCGGTTCATCAGCCGGTCCGGGGGCTCACCCAACTCCGGTTGCAGCCGCTCTCGGAAGGCCGCTGGCGTCTCCGGAAGCCCCTTCTTGAGGTGCTGGGCACTCGCGGCAAACACCCGAGCCCGCAGCTCGGTCAGGTCCTCGGCTTCTCCAGAATCAAACTCTGAGCGGTCCTGCAGCAGCTTGTCCAGCCCCTTGGCCAGCTGCGCCTCTCCAGCAAAGGCGTCGAGTTCCTGCTGAACCTGCTCCTGGAGGTGTTCGCGGGTGGCCCCCACGCCAGACTCGTACTGCCCCACCAGCGCCCGCGCCAGTGCCAGCAGGTCCGGATCGTCCACGGCAATGAAGCGAGGCCGCACCTGCCCCTTGACGGAGCGGAAGCGCAGGAGGTCCTTCGTCAGCATCTGCGACGGCCTCCGTTAGTCCCAAAACTGAACACACTGCTCCACGGACATGCGCTCGGTGACCAGTTGGTTTTCAACCTTGCTCCGGTCTTCATACCCCAGTGACATGCCACACACCACCATCTGCTCATCAGGAAGGCCCAGGACCGCTTCAATGAGGCGGTGATACTGCGTGAAGGCTGCTTGCGGACACGTATCCAACCCTCGCCCCCGCGCCGCGACCATGATGTTTTGCAGAAACATTCCGTAGTCCAGCCAACTGCCCTGGCGCATCACCCGCTCAATCGTGAAGATCAGTCCCACTGGCGCATCAAAGAACTGGTAGTTCCGGGCATGCTGCGCCCGCATGCGGTCCTTGTCGCCCTTGCCAATGCCAAGCAGCCCATAGAGGTCATAGCCCACCTTGCGGCGCCGGCTCAAGTAAGGCTCCCGCCACTCCTGAGGGTAGTAGTCATATTCCTCGGTGTGCTGCCGGTTCGCCTCGTCATCCCAGTACACTTCCAAAATCGCCTCCGAAAGCCGCTGCTTGGTGGCGCCGGTCAGCACATGAATCTGCCAGGGCTGCGTGTTGGTTCCGGAAGGCGCCCGCAGGGCCACCTCCAGCAACTCGCGGATCACCGTTTCCGGGACAGGATCCGGGAGAAAGGCGCGGACGGAGCGACGGCTCCGGATGGCGTCATCAACGGCCTGGGTGACTTCTTTTTGAATTTGAGTAGCGTTATTCATAAAACGAAACGGCGGATGGGTGAGAGGTGAGTCCGATGGCGTGGGCCCACTCCCGGAACGCGGGAGCGCAGGGGCTTGCATCAGGAACAGCGCCCGCCCCAACCTGTGGGCTCCGGCTTCCGGACGCGAACAGGCCCCGGCAAAGGCGGCCCCCGAAGCAAACGGGTGGGGACGAGGTCAGGCAGCCCTCCGCAGCTCAGACTGGCCGGAGGTCGACCAGCCGGTGCGTGATGGCAAAGCGGACGAGCATGGGCATGTCGTGGATCTGCAGCTTCACCATCATGTTCTGCCGATGCGCCTCCACCGTCCGGGGGCTGATGCTGAGGTCGTAGGCAATTTCCTTGGTGCTGGAGCCATTGACCATGAGCTGCAGAATCTCCAGCTCTCGAGGCGTCAGCAGCTGCGTCAGCGCCGTCCGGGCTTCGCTGAGCTGCAGTTCGGTTTGCTTGCGAGGCGAGATGTTCCGAAGCACCAGCACGGCGCCAACGACTTCTTCACGGTCATTGAGGAGCGGGGCGGCTCCGGCATCGAGGGCCACATACTCGCCACTTCGGGTGATCAGCACCGGCTCCTCTTCCACCAGGCACTGAACCGAGCGTCCCTGGAGCGCCTCGTCCACGAGGTCCAGCAGGCAGCCTTCGTCATTGCCTTCCTGCAGCGGAAAGACCTCCGGGAGCGTCTTGCCGACGCCTTCGGACTCTGGCCAGCCCGAGAGCTTCTCTGCCTGCGGGCTCAGGGACGTGATCTGCCCCTGCTGATCGACCGTTGCCACCGAGTCGCCGATGCTCTTGAGCAGGGTGTCCAGCCAGCGTTCGTTTTCCCGGAGGCGCTGCTCCATGCGGTGCTTGTAGAGGCTGATCTCCAGGGCCGAGTGCAGCTCCCGCTCCTTGTAGGGCTTCACGAGGTAGGCAAAGGGCTCCGTAATCTTGGCGCGCTCCAGGGTTTTCGGATCGGAGTAAGCGGTGAGGTACACCACGGGCAACCGGTACTGGTCCATGATCTGCTGGGCCGTGGCAATGCCGTCCAGCTCCCCTGCCAGCATGATGTCCATCATCACCAAATCCGGACGCTCCTGCGCCACCAGCTCCAGCGCCCGCTCGCCACTTGAGGCCATCCCGCAGATGGAGTAGCCCAGGGTTTCCAGTTGGTCATGAAGACTCTCGGCAACAATCGCTTCATCTTCAACAATCAGGATTCGTTCATTCATGCTGATTTCAAAGGTGAGGTTTTTCCAGGGATGTGAAACTCGTAACAGGTGCCTTCATGTGAGGAAACCACCAGCTCTCCTTGCAGCTGCCCGTTGAGGACCCGGACCAGGCGGAGCCCCAGGCTTTTGGTGGTCTGCCAGGTCACGTCTTCCGGAAGCCCCTGCCCATCGTCCCAGATCCGGAGGATGAGGGTCGACTGGTCTCCCGCCCACTCGCGCTTGAGGTGAATGCCAATGATCCCTGAGGTCCGGTCTTCTGGAAACGCATGCTTGAGCGCATTGCTGACCAGTTCATTGAGGATTAAGGCGCAGGGAATCGCTGTATCAATATCCAACCCCACGGGCTCCAAGTCAAACTGAGTTTGCACCCGGACGGCGCCCGTGAGGTAGGACTGCATGATGTCCACCGTCAGCTCCCGGATGTACTGATCGAACGGAACCTGCACCAGCCCCTCCGACTGGTAGATCTTTTCATGGATGAGGGCCATGGACTGAATGCGGTGCTGGCTGTCTTTCAGAACAGCCAGGAGGTGCTCGTCGGAGGTGTCGCGCGACTGCAGGGTGAAGAGGCTGGAGATGACCTGCAGGTTGTTCTTCACTCGGTGGTGGATCTCTCGCAGCAGCACATCCTTTTCTGCAAGCGACTCCCGGAGCTGCCGCTCCATCTGCTTGCGCTCCGTGATGTCTCGCAAGATGGCGGTGTAGATCTTTTCTCCGTTGACCTCAAGCTGCGAGATGTTCGCCTCAGCATCAAACTCGCTCCCGTCCTTGCGACGTCCGTAGATTTCCGAGCGATCGGCCATGCAGCGCGAGTGCTGATCGGAGCGCCCAAATGCGTCAATGTGCTGGTGATGCCCCTCCCAGTAGCGACGCGGCAGGAGCGTGGTCAGGGGCTGCCCAATGACTTCCGAAGCCGTGTAGCCAAAGATCTGCTCGGCGCCGTGGTTGTAGAGGATGATGTTCTGGTCGGAGTCAATGGAAATGACGGCATCTTCCGCCGTGTCGAGAATGCCGGAAAGCCGCCGCTGCGACACCCGAAGCTCCTCCGTCTGCTGCTCCACCATCTCCTCCAGGTTGGCCCGGTAGCTCCACAGCTCGGCCTCAGCCTGCCGCAGCTCCGTGATGTCCAGTGCCGTCACCACCAGCCGCACCGGGCGGTCTTCCGAGGAGAAGCGCGTGAGGGTAAACGAGACCCGCCGGAGCTGTCCGGACTTGATGCGCCAGACGTGCTCGTGGGTGGTCCGGTATGGGGGAACCTGCACCTCTTCCAGGAACTGCGAGACCAGCTCCTGCTCCGAGGGGTGGAAGAAGATTTCCCAGATGGACTGCCCCAGCAGCTCCTCGGCCTTAAACCCCGTGGCTTCGCGACAGGCTCGGTTGGCGGCCAGGATCTCCCCATCCAGGGTCAGCACCATCAGGATCGCGTCAACCGCGTCATAAACTTCGGTAGGGTACTTCATTTCCTTTCAAGACAAGGGACGTGGGGAACCTTCAAGCGACTCCCAGTTGCTCTGCGGTATCAGACAGCGCCAGCTCAAAGCGTTGGAGGATTTCCTGAATCTGTTCGGCTTCAATGATCAACGGGGGGCAAAACGCCACCGCGTCTCCCGGAAGGGCCCGCAGGATCAAGCCATGCTTCTGCGCATGGGCCACCAGCGTGGCCGCCACCTTCTGCGCCGGATCGTACTGCTCCTTGGTGGCGCGGTCCTTCACCAACTCAATGGCTCCAATCAGGCCCCGCCCCCGGACTTCGCCCACCAGCGGATGATCGGCAAAGGCCCGGAGGCCCGTTTGCAGCACCGGCTCCAGCTCCTGCACCCGTCCCACGAGGTTGCGCTCCTCATAAATCTTGAGCGTCTCCAGGGCAACCGCGGCTGGAGTCGGGTGCCCCGAGTAGGTGTAGCCGTGCCCAAACAGGCCCAGCTTGCCACTGGCATCCCGCAGCACGTCATAAACGTGATCGGAGATGAGCAATCCGGAGATCGGTTGGTAGCCCGAGGAAAGCTGCTTGGCCACGACCATCATGTCGGGCTCAATCTGGTAGGTCTGAGAGCCAAACATCTGTCCGGTACGCCCGAAGCCACAGATGACCTCATCGGCAATCAAGAGGACGTCGTGCTTCTTCAGCACCGGCTGGATGTGCTGGAAGTACGTCTCCGGCGGAAGGATCACACCTCCTGCCCCCTGAATGGGCTCGGCAATGAAGGCCGCAACAGTGTCCGGACCTTCCTGCTGAATCAGCTGGTCCAGGTTCTGGGCCAGGCGCGCCGCAAAGGCGTCATCGGTCTCCCCCGGCTGGGCCGCCCGGTAGGCGTGGGGACAGTCGGTGTGCAGAAAGCGCGCAGCCGGAAGGTCGAAGCCGTTTTGCGCATACGCCAGCCCCGTCATGGAACCGGAGACCACCGTGACCCCGTGGTACCCGCGTTGCCGGGAGATGATCTTCTTCTTTTCCGGGCGTCCCAGCTGGTTGTTGTAGTACCAGGCAACCTTGACGGCTGTGTCGTTGGACTCCGATCCCGAATTCGCAAACACCACCTTCCCCAAAGGCGCGGGAGCCAGGTCGATCAGCCGCTCCGCCAGTTCCACCGTGACCCGGGGGAGCTTGCCCGTGAAGCTGTGGTAGTAGGGCAACTCGTCCATCTGCCGGCGCGCGGCTTCCACCAACCGGGGCTCACTCCACCCCAACGACACACACCACAATCCGGACATGCCCTCCAGGTACTCGCGTCCAGACTCATCGTAAACGTACACGCCCTTTCCCCGGGCAATCACCAGATGCTCCTGCTGGTCCTTCGCCAGGAGGTTGGTGAACGGATTCAGGTAATAGCGCCGGTCGCGCTCAAGAGAAGTGAGTTGGGACATGTTCGACTCTCCGGTTGGCAGCAAAACTGATAGGGGTTTCCGTATTTGGAAAGGCTGAATCCTAGCCTCCTGACTCGCTAACTGCAAATAATTATTGAGGCTGTAAAAAAAATAACTTTCTCACCTTCTGTCGTTTTTCGCGTCCGGATGCTCAGGAAGCGGGCTCAAAGTGCGTGCCCAGAACCAGATCGGTCATGGAAAGCACCGCTTCCGGCATCCGGTTCATGACCCACAAAACGGTCTGGGCGCCAGAGCAGGCCTGCGCCACCGAGGTAAAGCAGTCCACATACTTTTCATAGCGTCCGGGCTCGCTGTTGTGCGGACGCTGAAGGTAGTCTGCCAGGTCACTCACCCGCTTGGTGTGTCCAAAAATAAGCTGGCCGTACTCGATGTGGGCTTCCGGAAAGCGTTCTGCCGCTGCACGGGCCAGGTCCAGGCTGTTGGGCAGACCGTCCGTCAGGTGGACCAGGGTCCGGGTGCCCTCCCACTTTTCCAGGTAGCCCTGTGCTGCCGCAAAGGCGGCTTCATACGCGGTGGTTCCGCCCGGGGGCACAAAGCCGTCAAAGCGCTCAAAGGACGGGAGCGCCGAGTCACTGTAGGGAATGACCCGCAGGGCAATTTTGGGAATGCAGGCCTTGAGGTGCTTCAGCAACGCGGCACAGGCAAGGTTTGCCATCTTGAAGAGGTCCCGCTCAAACGTTGAGGAGCTGATGTCGAGCAGAATCACCACCGCCGGACGCGCCTTGCGCAGCACCGGCCACGACTCCTGATGGAGCAACGACGGGCACAGCCGCGCCTGCTGCCGCTCCAGCGTCCGGCGAGTCCGCTCCGGAAACTGGTTCTCCAGCGTCGCTCCTTCCTCGGTGACCAACACCGAAGCCTCCAGCTTCAGTTCCGGAGGCGCATCCAGATCAAAGCGGGTGGGCACCCGAAACGCAAACATGTCCGCTTCCAGAGCCTCCCGGAGCAGCTTGGAGCGCACCGACCTCGGAGACGCCTCTGCCCGGTCGGCTTCTGCCACCGCCTGCCGCGCCAGGCGGTACTCGCGGATCAGCCCGTCGTGCTTGAGGACACAGGCAAAACGCTCCCCCCAGCGGGGCTCCGGAAGCGGAGCGCCTTCGCAGTAGGGAACCCGCTCCGCCTGCACCACCCGGATTTCAAAGTGCGGGTCCACCTTCCCAAAACGCAGCCCTCGCTGCATCAGGGTCAGCAGCTGCCGCACCTCCAGTGCCACCGCGCGACGGGGCACCCACCACGGAACGCCTCCCACCTCCACCTGCTGCAGGCACCGTCGGACCCACTGCTGTTCCTCCTTGCTCCGGCACGCCCGGAGCATCCGGTTGAGGTGCTGCTGCACCCGCCGCGACCCCGGACCCAGCTCCTGCTTCAGGCGCTGCTCGGCCACCACGCGTGCCACCGTCTGGCGCAGATCCGGGGGCAGCATCGGCGCCTCAGGAGGGTCGGGAGTCATCTCAAATTCCGTTCGACCGTCCTCCGAGACTCCGGAGCGGTTCGGCATTTGCATGGACTCCAGCAGTGTCTCTGAACCCTTGCACCCTCATTCACGATTCGGTGTTTCATGTTCCGTAAATTACTTCCGGCCCTGTCTGGCCTGCTACTCCTTGCTGTTCCGGTTTCTGCTGAAACAATTTACCTCAATAGTGGGGAGTCCCTTAAGGGCAAGATTCAGGGAATGGACGAGCAGCGCCTGATTCTTGAATCCAACATCACCGGTAGCCAGATCCGGATTGAGCGTGCGGACCTCCGCATGGTCGAATTCGAATCCAGCACCCGAAGCCTCTCCCGCCGCCTGGGATTTGGCCTGCACTACCGCCCGGAAAACAGCGAGGAAGCCCTTTCGCTGAAAAACTGGGTCTCTCCCCTGGACTCCTTTGAGCTGCTCCTCGGCTACCAGAAGGAAGGTGCCGTCCGCGACCGCATGAACGTCGAAGGCCGCTTTGCCCGGGTCTTTGCCAAGGAGGGCATTCAGGACATGTTCTTTGGCGTCGGCGCCGGACTGGTCAATGAAGGCGACCAGCGGGGCACCACCATCCGGGTCTTCGGAGGCGCTGAGTTCTTCCCCATCTCCACGCCCAACTTCGGCTTTTCCTTTGAGCTGGGCGCCCTGGGACGCCAGGGGCTCGCAGAAGACCAGCAGGCCATCTACAACGCAGTTGCGGCTCGCTATTACTTCTGAGTCATGCCGGCCAAGCGACCGTCCGGAATCGAGTTTGACGCATCGGATGCGGACGGTCAGTTGATGGAGCAGGCGTTTGAGCGCCTGAAACCGCCTCCGGAAGACCTCAAGCCATCTCCGGCGCCTCCGGCGCTTCCTTCCCCGCCCACTCGCGCCAAGCGGGTTCCCCTCACCAACCGTCCTGACGATGAAATTGACCTGCACGGCATGACCCGTGAGGAAGCCATTCACGCCGTCCAGAACTTCATTCTCAGCTCTCACCGTGCAGGCTTCCGGAATGTCCTCATCATCACCGGGCGCGGACGACGCTCCGGGGGGCAGGGGCCGGTGCTGAAGCAAAGCGTGGAGCAGTGGCTGCAGCGCAATGGCAAGCCGTACCTCCGGGACTTCGGCGAGGCGCCAGGCGAATGGGGAGGAGCCGGCGCCCTCTGGGTGTTTCTGAAGAACTGACTACAGCCGCCCCTGCTCCTCCAGCACCTTCCGGGCCGACCGGAAGCACTCCACGGCCTGCGGCACCCCGCAGTAGATCCCGACCACATGGATCACGGAGCGAATTTCTTCCGTGGTGACCCCATTGTTCAGCGCGCCTCGGCAGTGGGTTTCCCACTCCGTCATCTTCCCCAACGCGGCCAGCATCGCCAGGTTCATCAGCGACCGGGTCTTGGGCGGCAGCGTGTCATCCCCCCACCCGAAGCCCCAGCACCACTCCGTCATCGCCTCCTGAAACGGCCGGGTGAAGTCATCCGCAGCCGCCAGGTTCCGCTCTACGTAATCGGCTCCAAGCGTCTGCTTGCGCTGCTCCAGCCCCTTGCGAAAAAGCTCCTCATCCATGGTTCCTCCCTGGGAAAAAAATCAGTTCAGGCCTCAACCCGCTGGAGCAGCAGCCCCTTCAGGTACAGTCCCTCCGGAAAGGTCAACGACGCCGCATGGTCCGGGGCCGCACTCAGCTCCCGGATGATCCGGGTCGAGGCCCCGGCATCCTGCGCAGCTCCCGCCACGATCTTCCGAAACAGCTCCGGGCCCACGGCTCCGGAACAGGAAAACGTCATCAGCTTGCCTCCGGGGCTGAGGAGCTTCAGGGCCAGCAGGTTGGCGTCCTTGTACGCCCGGGACGCCCGCTCCACGTGGCGGTGCGTGGGAGCAAACTTGGGCGGATCCAAAATGATGGTGTCAAACTGCTGACCCCGGTCTCGCAGCTCTCGGAAGAGGCTGAACACATCGGCCTCAGCCAGCATCACCGACCGTTGGGAGAACCCGTTGGCCTCAACGTTTCGGCGGGCGAGGTCCATTGCCCTTGCCGAGGAATCGACCGCCATCACCGAAGACGCCTCTCCAGCAAGTGCCGCACAGGTAAAGCCACCGCTGAAGCAAAACGCATCCAGCACCCGGTCTCCTGCCACGAGGGTCCGCAGCAGCGCCCGGTTGTCGCGTTGGTCCAGAAAGAAGCCCGTCTTCTGGCCGTGCTCCACATCCACCGCAAAGCGCAGGCCGTGCTCCTCCACCCACAGCTCCGGAGGCAAGGTGCCATGGAGGGTCTGCCCCACGGGCTCCAGCCCCTCGAGCTTCCGGACCTCGGCATCGGAGCGTTCCTGCACCACCGTGGCGCCCGTCAGCTCCACCAGCAGCTTCACCAGCGTGTCGCGCCAGAACTCCGGACCGGTGCTCAGCAGCTGCACCACCAGCACGTTGCCGTAACGGTCCACCACCAGTCCAGGCAGGCCGTCGGCTTCACCATGAATCAAGCGGACCGCATTGGTCGCGTGGGCGTCCATCCAGTTTCGCCGAAAATCAAGCGCCTGCTGAATCCGTCTCCGGAACCACTCTTCATCCACCCAGTCGGCTTCCTGCCAGCTCCAGACCCGGGCCCGAATCCGCGATTCCGGACTCCAGGCGGCCCAGGCCAGGAAGCGTCCACCGGCATCTTCAAGCCGAACGGTCTCTCCCGGACGAGGCTTCCCATGAACGGAACGGATGGCTTGGGCAAACAGCCACGGATGATGCCGCTGGAGCGCTTTCTCTCGCTCGGGCGCAACGACTACTCGAATGTCACTCATGACTCCTCTACAGGCGGTGCCTCCCAGCACACCTCGGCTTCCACATAATCGAGGACACCGGGCAGGGGCACCGAAGGCTTGCGGACCTTGACCCGGACCATCCGGACCAATTGAGACCGCCGAATTTCATCCACCAACCGGTCGGCCAGGGTCTCGATGAGGTCAAACTGCTCCTCTCCTGCCAGCTGTTCCACCCGCTGATGAAGCTCCACGTACGACACCGTCGACTCCAGCCGATCGGTCCATGGATCCGGAGGGTTCGCCAGCGTGTACTCCAGGTCAATCTCAAACCGCTGGCCGAGCGTTTTTTCCTCCGGAAACACGCCATGGTACCCGTAAACAACCAGGTTATGAACCCGAACCGTGTAGGTCTTTGACATGTGGGGGCTTGGTGTTGAGAAGCATCCGGGCTTCTGTTGGAAGATTTCTGGCCCCTAGAAGTCTCAAACTTGCCTTCAGGGATCAAGAGAATTCGCGATCCGCCTGCGGCTTTCCCCATAAATCGCGATATGCGGATTTGACGATTTACTCACTTCTGCTATAGTCGGGGTTTCCTGAAGATCCATCGGGGAGCGGTACGCGGCGTCCGCAGATCCCCCAACCTCTTTTCTGAGAAGAACGCCATGGCAGAGACCTTGTTTACCTCCGAATCCGTGTCCGAGGGGCATCCGGATAAAGTTTCCGACCAAATTTCTGATGCCGTCCTGGATGCCATTTTGGCGCAGGACCCCACTGCTCGGGTGGCCTGTGAGACCCTGGTGAAGACGGGCATGGTCCTGCTGGCTGGCGAAGTGACCACCAGCGCGTGGGTGGACATGGAGGAGTTGGTCCGCAAGGTGGTCTGTGACATCGGTTACAACAGCGACGACCTGGGCTTTGACGGAAACGCCTGCGCCGTCCTCAACGCCATTGGCAAGCAGTCTCCGGACATTGCCATGGGAGTCGATGAGAGCGAGGAACACGAGCAGGGCGCCGGTGACCAGGGGATGATGTTTGGCTACGCCACCAACGAGACCGATGTCCTCATGCCTGCCGCCATCACCTACTCGCACCGGCTGGTGGAGCGACAGGCGGCCAAGCGCAAGGACGGCACCCTGCCGTGGCTGCGTCCGGACGCCAAGAGCCAGGTGACGCTCCGCTACCAGGATGGCGCCATCGCGGGCATTGACGCCGTGGTCCTCTCCACCCAGCACGCGCCGTCGGTTTCCCGCAAGGACCTCGAGGAAGGCGTCATGGAGGAGATCATCAAGCCGACCCTCCCGCAGGAGTGGCTGACGGCTTCCACCAAGTTCCACATCAACCCCACCGGAAACTTTGTCATCGGGGGGCCGGTTGGCGACTGTGGCCTCACCGGCCGGAAGATCATTGTCGATACCTACGGGGGCATGGGCCGACACGGCGGGGGCGCCTTCTCGGGCAAGGACCCCTCCAAGGTCGACCGCTCTGCCGCCTATGCCGCCCGGTACGTGGCCAAAAATATTGTGGCCGCAGGACTTGCATCCCGCTGTGAAGTTCAGGTAGCTTATGCGATCGGGGTTGCCGAGCCGGTTTCGGTCAACGTCGACACCTTTGGAACCAACGTCATTCCGGAAGACCGGATTGTCCAATTGGTCCGCGACCACTTTGAACTGAAGCCTGCCGGGATCATCCGCACCCTGAATCTGCTGCGCCCCATCTACCGAGCCACCGCGGCCTATGGTCACTTTGGCCGGGAGCTGCCGGAGTTCACCTGGGAGCAGACGGATAAAGCGGAGGCGCTGCGTCAGCAGGCGGGACTCTGACTGCATGAAGTCTCAGGACACCACCATCGTCAACCGCCTCGGCCTGCACGCCCGTGCAGCAGCTGAGGTGGTGAAGCTGGCCAACCGCTTTCAGGCCCGCGTGCACCTGCACGGCAACGGGTTGCAAGCAGACGCCAAGACCATCATGGAGCTGCTCATGCTGGGAGCCCCCCAGGGCACCAAGGTCCAGGTGACCGCAGACGGCTCCGATGAGGAAGAAGCCCTGCAGGCGATGGTGGGCCTGATTGAAAACCGCTTCAACGAGCTCGAATGACTCGCCCCGCCATCAACGGGAACACCCGCGTTTATGCGGTTCTTGGACACCCGGTTGAGCACTCGCTGTCTCCGGACATGCACAACGCGGCGTTTCAGGAGCTTGGCCTCAATGCCGTCTACGTTGCCCTCCCCTCTCCTCCGGAACAGATCGAAGCCGCCCTCCACGGCCTGCGCGCCCTGAACCTCGCTGGCGTCAACGTCACGGTTCCGCACAAGAGCGCAGTCCTCCCGTTTCTTGACGAAATCACCCCCATTGCCCAAAAGATTGGGGCCGTGAACACCATCCGCAACCGCAAGGGCCACCTCGTGGGCACCAACACCGATGCCAGCGGCTTCCTGCGGTCCCTGGAGCCCCTGAACTTCGCACCAGCCAACCAGACCATCGCGCTGCTCGGCGCGGGAGGTTCTGCCCGAGGCCTGATGGTGGGACTCGCCGACGCAGGAGCTGCCGCCCTGACCATCTGGAATCGCACGCCCGAACGCGCTCAGGCCCTAGTGGCCGAACTGGCTCCGCTCTTTCCTCAGACGCGGCTGCAGGCGGTTTCCCAAGAAGAGCTGTACGCCGGACGCTACGACCTGGTCATCAACACAACCACCGTGGGCATGTCGATTCCCGGGGCCCCAGTGGACCTGGCGGCCTTTCAGGAGGTCCGGCATGTGGCCGACATCATCTACCGCCCGGCCCACACGCCTCTGCTGCAACAAGCCGAACAGCTCCGGATTCCGGCCATCAACGGCCTCGGCATGCTGCTCCATCAGGGCTGCGAGGCGTTCACCTTCTGGACCGGCCAGCCGGCACCGGTTGGCGTCATGCGCAACGCGTTGCTCGCGGGGCTCACTCCGTAACCCGCCCTGACCTGACATCGGCATCGTCTCATGACCTTCTCTCAATGGGGACAGGTGGCCCTGGTGTGCCTGCTCGGCGCCATGTCTCCTGGCCCAAGCCTCGCCGTGGTGCTCCGGAACACCGTCGCCGGCGGACGCCTGCAGGGGCTGGCCACCGGCGTGGGGCACGGGCTGGGGATGCTCTTCTACGCCCTGGTTGCCGTGGCAGGGCTCGTGACGCTGTTCCAGACCATCCCGCACTTCTTTGAAATCGCCCAGTGGCTCGGAGCCGCCTTCCTGACCTGGCTCGGGGTTCAGATGATCCGAGGCGGTTGGCATGAGCTGCAGGCCCCTCCCGTCGCTCCACCAGACGCCCTGCCGCCTTCCGGACGTCGCGGCTTCGTCGAGGGCTTCCTGATTGCGTTCCTGAACCCGAAGATTGCGGCGTGGCTGCTGGCGCTGTTCAGCCAGTTTGTGCATCCGGAAGCAGCCTGGAGTGAACAGGCGGTGCTGGTCTCCACCGTGGGCGGCATCGACATGAGCTGGTACAGCCTCGTCGTGGTGCTTGCCTCTTCCGGAAACTGGATTGAGCGACTGAGGCGGCACAAGCCGCGGTTGGATCTGGGGATGGGAGCGTTGCTGCTGCTGCTGGCCTTCAGCATGGCCGGTCGGTCGCTTTGGGAACTAGCGAGCTGACGCCGGAAAGCACGCGCGCATCTGCTGCACACGCGTCGGGTGCGGAGTGCCATCGGCCTGCATGGCACTGAAGTGCAGCTCGGTGACTCCAGTCGCCGCGACCACCGCCCGCGCATGCTCCGGACGCACCCCGCCACCGGCCAGCACCGTTGGTCCGGGGAGTTGCTGGAGCGCTGCCAGCGCGGCTCCCCCCTGACGGGCCTGAGGCGCCCCTCCGGAAGTGAGCACCCGCGTGATCGCTGGAAAGCGCTGCAGGCAGCGCCACGCTTCCGGAAGGTCTCGGGCTGCATCAAACGCCCGGTGAAAGGTCACCGGAACCACCGAGGCCTGACGCTTCAGCCGCTCCAGCCAAACGGCCAGTGCCGCTTCGTCCACCGCTCCTTCCGGAGTCAGTGCCCCCAGCACCACGCCAGCCGCTCCGGCCCCCAGAGCCTCGCTCAGCTGCTCCGCCATCGTTTGCACCTCCTCGGAGGTGTAGCAAAAGCTTCCGGCCCGGCAGCGGATCAGTACCATCACCGGCACACCCAGCTTCGCTGCTGCGGTCACCTGCTCCGCCTCTGGGGTGACGCCTCCGACGGCCAACTCGGCACACAGCTCCAAACGGTCCGCGCCCTGCGCCACGGCCAGCTGGGCGGCTTCCAGCGAGGTCACACACGCCTCCAGCGTGACCGGGCTCACGCCAGAAAGGTCCGGACGGCCGAGACCACGTTCCACTGCTCATCCACCACATGCAACAACCGCCAGCGGTCAAACGTGGTGCAAGGATGCGAAATGCCCATTCCCACCAGGTCTCCCACCTTCCAGCGCGCCTCCGGGGGCAGCTTCAGGTAGGCGTGTTGGTCGTTCAGGGCCGTGACCTGGTAGGAACCGTGGGAAAGCGGCTGCGGACAGGAGTGGGTTCCCGGCTGAAAGTGAAGTTCCGGAACAGGCAGGTGGATGTCATGGGAAAGGTCCCGTTTGCCAGCGGTGACGAGCGCCAGTCCCGGTTCCGGAAGCGACTGCACCACCCCCCACACCTGCAGGGCGGGCCGGAGTCCGTTCCCCAGCTCCTTCAGCGCAGGGCTGCGCTCGCAGATCTGTTCAAAGAGGTGCCGGTAAAATTCCGAATCGTGGGTCAGGTAGCAGCCGCTCCGGAGGATCCGGACCACCTCGACAGGCCCCTCTGGAGCCGAAAGATGCTGGGCCACCAGGTCGTAGTAATCGGAGCCACCGGCGCTGAGAATGACCGGCCCCGGCGCGAGCCAACCGTTGTCCCAGCAAGTCTGTGCCAGGCGGTTGAGGGTCTGCATGAATTCCGGAATCGCCGTTGCCGCATGGGGCCCCCGCAAGACGGCTTCGTAGGCCTCCAGTCCGCGCAACGCCAGCTTCGGAAACTGCTGGATGTGCTCCGCCAGCGCCAACACGGCCTCCTCGGTCCGGCACCCCGTTCGGGCACCCGGCACCCCTAGCTCCACCAGCACCCCCAGGCGAGCCCCTTCTGGCGCGCGGGCTCCGGATGCGGCAAGCTGCTCCACGTTGTCTGGCGAGTCCACCAGACACAGCACCTCCAGTTCCGGGAAGCACCGGAGCGTGTCCCAAAGCCCCGCCCGCTCCTGCGGCCCCACCACCTGGTTGGCAATGAGCACCCGCGGAACGCCCCACTGCGCACAAAGCCGGAGCTGATGGACGTTGGCGACCGTGATCCCCCACGCGCCATCTTCCAGCTGCAGATCAAACAACTGTGGGGCCATCGTGGTCTTGCCATGCGGCGCCAGCTTCACGCCAAACGCTTCGGTGAAACGCCGCATCCAGGCGCTGTTTTCCCGAAGCACCGAGTCCTTGAGCACTGCCACCGGAAACGGCAGGTCGCCGCGAAGCAGGTTCCAGCCCTGTGTCCCCACCGCGCCCAAAGGCAGGGGAGGAGCCAGGTAGGGGAAGCCCTTGCAGGAAGCATCCACGGGTTCATGAAGGAGGGCGTTCAGGGAGAGAGCCATAAGCGTGGGTCGGGTTAGGTGTGGGTCAGGTCCTGAATCATCCGGAAGCTCCCGGCGGTCAGGCCACCATCAACGGCCAGGACGGCGCCGGTGACAAAGCTGGCATCTGACGACGCGAGGAAGGCAATGGCCGCAGCCACCTCTTCTGGCTGCCCGATCCGCCCCAGCGGGTACCACGCCACCAGCTTCTCAAAGTGCTCCGGATGGGCTTCGTACCGGTAGCGATGAACCGGGGTCTCAATGGTTCCGGGCAACACCGCATTGCAGCGAATGCCCTGCGGACCGTAAGAGGTGGCCACGTTTTGGGTCAGGGAAAGCAGCCCCGCCTTGGCCGCGCTGTACGCCGGATTGCCCAACCCCACCACGGCATTGACCGAAGAGACATTGACGATGGCGCCTCCTTCCGGAAGCACCGACACGGCGCGGGTGATCAGGTCAAACTGAGCGTTGAGGTTCAGCTCCAGGTCCTCACGCCAACGGGTCGCATCCAGCTGCCCAAAGGTATCGTACCGCGAGCCCCCGGCGTTGTTGATCAGCCCATCCAGGCCTCCGAGGTGCTGCAGCGTTTGCTCCCACGCCTGCTGCTGACGGTCCGGGTTGCGCAGGTCGGCTTCCACAAAATGAACCGAGCCCGCTGCCGACAGCTCTTTTGCAGCCTTGTCACCGGTTACAGCATCAACGTCCCAGAACACCACGGTTGCCTGCTCCTGAAGCAACCGGCGGCAGGTGGCCTTGCCGATTCCGGACGCGCCACCGGTAACAAGCAGGCGTTTGTTGGCAAAGCGTTCCATCAGGCGTCCTCCTCCAAAAGGGTGAAGGCCTCCCGGACCCACTCCAGTTGCACCTCCCGGAGGAAGCCGTAGTTGTAGAAGGCGATTCCATCTGGCTGGTACGCTCGCAACCCAGCGACCGCCTGCAGCACGGCCTCGCGACTCGGCAGGTCCGGATGCGCCGGACGCAGCACAAACCGGAGGCTGGCCTCAGGGCCCAGGCGATGGCGCACGTCTTCGGCATCCTGCAGCACTTCGGTGACACCGGGCTGGTAGGTGCAGGAGTCCAGGCCATCTGTGTGGGTCCGGACGCCCAGGAGGTCGGTGCCTTCGTACCAGCAGCCGGCGGTCGGACGCTGCACCGTCGGAATGACCCGCAGCGCCACCTCGCGAGGAAGGGCTTCCCGGATGCGCTGCAGCAGTTCGTTGACCACCCGGCACCGCATCTTCAGAAACGCCTGGAGCTCCGGATGCGCCAGGAGGTCCGCCAGGAGCCAATGCTGCGCCAGTGTCGAACTCGGAACCACCGGATTCGTGAAGAACCGCTCCAGCTCCTGCTGAACCCAACGCTGCAACGCGTCCACATCAATGCCGTCTTGGCGCGCTTCCCGCTGAGAGGCTTCGGAAAAACAGAGCCCGAGGAGGAACTCCGTCCTCGGGTCCATCGTTGTGAGGGCAAATTCATGGTGGTACCCATGCGCAGAGGGGAGCCACCCCGGCGTCTCCAGCGTCAGGGTGGACACGGCTTCATGACGGGCCAGGTCCTCGCAGAGGTGGACCGCATAATCCTGAACCTCCGGATGAGCGGGGCAGAGGCTATACAGGTACGGATCGCCCCAGGCGTTCCGGGCACAGTGCTCCGGATGCAGCGTCCCCAGCCGGGAGTTGTGCAGCAGCACCGTCCACGCCTCCAGACGCAGGGAGGAGTTCCAGTGCTGAAACAGGTTCAGCTCCGGGACCTGAGAGTTCCGCGCCGGCTTCAGGGCTCCGTACCGCGACTGATCCGGATCGAAGTAGACCGTGCCATCTTCCGGGAAGTACACCTTGTTCCGGGTGGCTCGGGGGCGGAGGAACTTTCCGGCGTGGTAGCTTGCAGCCACAGCCACCGAAGTGGCCCCCAGGGCTTCCATGCGGGCCTGCGTTTGCTGCGGCCCTTCTTCCTGAAAGTCCCAGGCATAGGCAAACAGGGTTTTGTCCATCAGGGCTCCTCCGGCCAGGGCGTTCCGGCAAGGAAGATCTGCTGCAGCGTCAGTCGCTGAGAGCCCGTCATTTCCTGCCCCTTCACGTCTTGATACACAAACCGTCCCTCTTCCAGCGCCAGCAGGGCCACATCGGCGTGGGCGCCTTCCTGAAGTGTTCCCAGATCCGGACGTCGCAGCACGGAAGCTGGCGTTGCGGTCACCCGACGGAGCGCCTCCAGAAGCGGCAGCCCCATGCAGAGAAACTTTGACACCGTGACCAGGACATCAAACGCCGGGCCGTTGACGCTGAGCACATGGGCGTCGCTGCTGACGGTATCAGGAGCAAATCCATCGGCCAGCATCTGCTGGGCGACCTCAAACGAGAGCGCGCCCATGCCGTGTCCCACGTCAAACAGCACCCCGCGTTCCCGAGCCTTCCGGACCGAATCGCGCGCCGTTCCCTGAGGACTGACGAGGGAGTTCGGAAAGGGGCGGAAGCAGTGCGTCAGCAGGTCTCCCGGACGCAGCAGCTCCAGGATTTCCTCGCGGCCGGGAGGTGGGAAGTCGATGTGGGTCATCACGGGCAGGCCGAGTTCTTCCGCCACCTCCAGGGCCACCAACAGCGGCGCCAGGCCGGCGTTTCCCCCAGCGTTGCGCCCAACCCGGACCTTGATGCCCACGATGCTCTCGGGGAACTTCCGGGCCACCTCCACGCACTCCTCCGCATTGAGCAGGCGCAGGTCCTCGCACTCGGGGGCCATGACCCGCTCGCTGAAGCCGAAGATGCCGGCAAAGGAGACGTTCAGGAAGGCAAAGAAGCGCAGGGGCGAGGCATCGGCAATGAAGCGCTGGAACCCCGCGTAATTGCCGGGCCCGGCACTTCCCGCGTCCACAAACGTGGTGGTGCCACTCCGGCGGGCAATCGGCTCGGCTTCCACCCCCAGAGACGTTCCGCCCCAGTAGACATGGGTGTGCAGGTCAATCAGTCCCGGAACCACCAGCTTTCCCGTGGCGTCCCAAACGGCTTCAGCCTCGGATGCCGGTAGCTCCGGAGCCACCGCCACCACCCGGCCTCCGGCAATGCCCACATCCCGGTTCGCGTCCAAATCTGCCGCCGGATCCACCAGGCGGCCCCCCTTGATGAGCCACTCAAAACGCTTCACAGCCCCCTTTCTTCCTTGTCTCAAACTCATGGTTCGTTTCTCAGGACGATGATGTTATCGTTATCATCAAGGGAAATCAAGGGAGCAAATAGCGACCGCTGGGGAGGTCCGCGGGGACTCACCGTTTGTTGAGCGTGCCGGAGGTCCGATTCCTGGCGCGTTCAGGAAAATCAGCTTAAATTCATTTATCGGAAAATCGGTTTCGCCGGATTCCTCCGGTTCTCTTTTCCTTACTCTCGCAATAAATACTTTAGTAAAAAAATTTATACAATTGTAAAAATTAAAAATCAGTTGGCATTCCAAGAATTTACCTCAAAGCAGCCGCCCCGCCCCCACTTCTAAAACGAAATCCCGTCCATCCGAGTGACCCGGTTCGCCGGGCTGAGGCTTCTTCATTCGGAGTCAGCCCCTGGATTCCCCCTTGTATCTATCCGCCTTTCCGGGAGAATCATGAGGGGGAAAATTGGAAAAATCCGGAGGCCGCCCCACTTACTCGCGCCCGACTCTGGCAAATGTATTTTTTTCTTGCAAATGTTTAATTTGTTCTGAACAATAGAGCCGTTCTGCACTCAAACAATGGTTTCTCATCCACGAGCACGAGAATAGTCTGGTCACTGATCAGAGCCGTTTGGGGAAGCGCGAGGACACGAAAAACAGGGCATTCAAACCGACTGAGTGGCAACTGAGTCCGGAGGAGAAAGACGGGATAATGACATTGAAGTTGGAGGGAGTCTCAAAGTTGGTGGAGGGGCAGACCCACATCTACGAGACCAGTTTGGAGTTGCAAAAGGGGACCATGAACGTCCTCTTGGGGCCGACCTCTTCCGGCAAGACCTCGCTCATGCGCCTGATGGCAGGTCTGGACGTCCCCCATTCAGGGAAGATCTTCTGGGAAGGCCAAGACGTCACTGGGCAGCGGGTGCAGGACCGCAGGGTCGCGATGGTGTACCAGCAGTTCATCAACTATCCCTCCATGACCGTCTACGAAAACATTGCGTCTCCCCTCCGGTTGCTGGGCAAGCGTCCGCAGGAAATTGACGAGGCGGTTCGGAAGACCGCCGACCTGATGAAGCTGACCCCGATGCTGGACCGCAAACCCCTGGAGCTTTCCGGAGGCCAGCAGCAGCGGTGTGCGCTGGCACGGGCGTTGGTCAAGAACGCGGGGCTGGTGCTCCTGGATGAGCCGCTGGCGAACCTCGACTACAAGCTCCGGGAAGAGCTGCGCGCCGAGATCCCTCGCATCTTTGAAGAATCCGGATCCATCTTTGTGTACGCGACCACCGAGCCGGAAGAGGCGCTGCTGCTGGGTGGCAACACGGCCACCCTGTGGGAGGGCCGGGTCACGCAGTTTGGCCTCACGCCGCAGGTGTACCGCAAACCGAATGACGCGACCACCGCTCGGGTCTTCTCCGATCCTCCCATGAACTTCATTTCCATTCAAAAATCTGGAAATCAGGTGGCTTTTGGCAGCCGCCAGCACCCGCTGCCTTCCGGTCCGCTGACTGGCCTGGCCGACGGTTCCTACCTGGCCGGGTTCCGGCCCAACCACCTCAAGCTCCAACCAACGGTGGCAGGAGCCATGGAGTTTCACACCACGTTGGGGGTGACGGAAATCACGGGCTCGGAAACCTTTGTGCACCTTGATTACGAGGGCAACCGCTGGATTGGGCTGGTTCATGGCATCCAGCACCTCAAGATTGGTCAGGACCTTTCGGTTTACCTGGATCCGGCGCACGTTTACCTGTTTGCCCCGGACGGTGCCCTGGTGGCTCCGGCCCCTTACGCGGAGGTGGCATAACTCATGGCTAAGATCACCCTCGACAACCTCGCTCACTCCTACCTTCCGAATCCGACGTCGGAAGACGACTTTGCGCTCAAGGACCTGAACCACGTCTGGGCCGATGGAGAAGCCTATGCGCTGCTGGGTCCGTCCGGATGTGGCAAGTCCACGCTCCTCAACATCATTTCCGGCCTGCTGGTTCCCAGTCAGGGGCGCATCCTGTTTGATGGAACCGATGTCACCCAGGCGCCCACCGCCGAGCGGAACATCGCCCAGGTGTTTCAGTTTCCCGTGGTGTACGACACCATGTCGGTCCGCGACAACCTGGCCTTTCCCCTCCGGAACCGAGGCTCCGACCCCAGCTACATCCGTGAGCGGGTGAATCAGGTGGCCCGGATGATCGGCATGGAGGCAGAACTCGATCGCAAGGCCCGGGGCCTGACGGCTGATGCCAAGCAGAAGATTTCGCTGGGACGGGGCATGGTCCGCGAAGACGTGAACGCCCTCCTCTTTGACGAGCCGCTGACGGTGATTGACCCCCACATGAAGTGGGAGCTCCGGACTCAGCTGAAGTCGCTTCACATTGAGTTTGGGCACACGATGATCTACGTCACCCACGACCAGACGGAAGCCCTGACGTTTGCCGACAAGGTGGTGGTCATGTATGACGGGCGGGTCGTCCAGATCGGAACCCCGCAGGAGCTGTTTGAGCGTCCGGCCCACACGTTTGTGGGCTACTTCATTGGCTCTCCCGGGATGAACCTCTTTGACATGGAGCTTTCTGGCTCACACGCCTATGTGGCAGGCACCCGCATCGAACTGGGGGCCTCCTACCAGGTGACCGGAGGCAAGCTCCAGTTGGGGGTGCGCCCGGACTACATTCGCCTGACTCAGGATGAAACCGGAATTCCCGCCAAGCTGATCCGGGTGGAGGACGTCGGCCGTCACAAGATCGTCCGCCTGGAGGTCAATGGACAGGCCGTGAACGCCATTGCAGAGGAGGGCGAGGAGATTCCAGCCGATGCCCACCGCATCGCCCTGCTTCCGGAAGGCCTCAACGTTTATGCCGATGACTGGCGCCTGGCGCCCGAAGGAGAGTCGAATTCATGAATAAAACCGTCAATCAAAAGGCCTGGTTCCTCGTCCTTCCGGTTCTGATCCTGGTCGCCTTCTCTGCCGTCATTCCCCTCATGACCGTGGTCAACTACTCGGTCCAGGACACCTTTGGGAACAACAAGTTCTTCTGGGCGGGGCTGGAGTGGTTTCAGGAGATGCTGGACTCCGAGCGCATGTGGAATGCGCTGGGGCGGCAATTGGCCTTTTCAGCCATCATCCTGGCTCTGGAGATTCCGCTGGGCATTTATGTGGCCCTGCACATGCCGAAGCGGGGCTTCTGGGCCAGCTTCTGCCTCGTGGTGATGTCGCTGCCGCTGCTGATTCCATGGAACGTCGTGGGGACCATCTGGCAGATTTTCGGACGTGTGGACATTGGCCTGCTCGGTTACACGCTCAACCAGGCGGGGATTTCGTACAACTACACGCAGGACTTCTTTGCCGCGTGGAGCACGCTGATTGTCATGGACGTCTGGCACTGGACGTCGCTGGTGGCCCTGCTCGCCTACGCGGGGCTGCAGTCCATTCCGGAAGCCTACTACCAGGCGGCTAAAATCGACCAGGCCTCTCGCTGGAAGGTCTTCCGCTACATTGAGCTGCCCAAGATGTCCGGCGTCCTCATGATCGCGATCCTGCTGCGGTTCATGGACAGCTTCATGATCTACACGGAGCCGTTTGTGGTCACGGGAGGCGGCCCTGGAAACGATACCACCTTCCTTTCGATCGATTTGGTGAAGATGGCGCTGGGGCAGTTTGACCTTGGCCCGGCGGCCGCCTTCTCCATCATGTACTTCCTGGTCATCCTCCTGATCTCCTGGGTGTTCTACATTGTCATGACGAATCTCGACAAGCGGGAAGCACAGTCATGATCCTGACCCCTCATCCTTCTGTGGGAGCCGTTCCTCATGAGTAAACCGTCCGGCAACGCCAGCACCCAGTCACCCCTGGTCATTGCGCTGTACCTGATCTTCCTGATGCTCCCCATCTACTGGCTCCTCAACATGAGCCTGAAGACCAACACGGAGATCCTCGGCGAGATCACGCTCTGGCCCCAGGACCTGACCTTTGAGAACTACATCACGATTCTGACGGATGCGAGTTGGTACATGGGGTACGTCAACTCCCTCATCTACGTGGTCCTGAACACCGTCATCAGCGTGGTCGTGGCCCTTCCGGCGGCTTACGCGTTCTCGCGGTACAGCTTCCTCGGAGACAAGCACCTCTTCTTCTGGCTGCTGACCAACCGGATGGCGCCTCCGGCCGTCTTTGCGCTCCCGTTCTTTCAGCTTTATTCGTCTGTCGGACTCTTTGACACGCACATTGCGGTGGCACTCGCCCACTGCCTCTTCAACATCCCCCTCGCGGTTTGGATTCTGGAAGGCTTCATGCGGGGGGTGCCCAAGGAAATTGACGAAACGGCCTACATTGACGGCTACAGCTTCGGACGGTTCTTTGGACGGATCTTCATGCCGCTGATTGCTTCCGGAGTGGGCGTGGTCGCGTTCTTCTGCTTCATGTTTTCCTGGGTGGAGCTGCTGCTCTCCCGGACCCTGACCACGGTAGACGCCAAGCCCATTTCCGCAATCATGACCCGGACGCAGGGCGCCTCCGGAATCGATTGGGGCGTCTTGGCGGCAGCGGGGATGCTGACCATTGTCCCAGGCGCGCTGGTGATCTACTTCGTTCGCAACTACATCGCCAAGGGCTTTGCCCTCGGTCGAGTCTAAGCCCCCCTACGGAAAGGAGCTTCCCTCATGGAATGGATGGCATGGACTGCACCGACTGCGATTTTTTTCGCCGTCATTGCTTCCCTTCTTGTGACCTTTACCGTGTTGGCCATTAAGTTTCCGGAGACGCCCCGTGTGGGCATCCTCCGCATTGAGACAACCCGTGGTGACCGCTTATTCATCACCTTGCTGGGGTCCGCCTTCATCAATTTGATCTGGCTGGGCTTCGAGGTTGGTCCGCAGCCTTATGCGCTGCTGGCATGTTTGGTTTACGCTGGAGCGGTGTTCCGCTGGGTGTGAGCCAATTTTGAGTCGGGAGCGCGTTGGAGATGTCCTCTGAGCCTCCTTGGTAGCAATCAATTCCTAATTGAATAGGGAGGAGAGAGTCAATGAAGTTGACACTGAAATCCGCACTGGCCACGGCCTTTGCGATGGGGCTCATGGGCAGCGCTGCCCAAGCCGACATGACCGCTGCGCGGAACTTCCTGCAGTCGGAGATTGGCGACCAGTCCACGTTGACTCGGGCGCAGCAAGAAGCTGAAATGCAGTGGTTCATTGATGCTGCAAAGCCGTTCGCCGGCATGGAGATCAAGGTGGTCTCGGAGACCATCACCACCCACGAGTACGAGAGCCAGGTGCTGGCCCCGGCCTTCAGCGCCATCACGGGCATCAAGGACACCCACGACCTCATGGGTGAGGGAGACGTGGTGGAAAAGCTGCAGACCCAGATGCAGTCCGGCGAGAACATCTACGACGGCTACATCAACGACTCCGACCTGATCGGCACCCACTGGCGCTATCAGCAGGCCCGGAACCTGTCTGACTGGATCTCGGGAGAAGGCAAGGACGTCACGAACCCGAACCTCGACCTCGAAGACTTCATTGGCCTGAGCTTCACCACCGGTCCGGATGGAAAGGTGTACCAGCTCCCGGATCAGCAGTTTGCGAACCTGTACTGGTTCCGCTACGACTGGTTCAATGACGCCCAGAACAAGGCAGACTTCAAAGCCAAGTATGGCTACGAGCTCGGAGTGCCGGTCAACTGGTCGGCTTACGAAGACATTGCCGAGTTCTTCACCGGACGTGACCTGAGCCGCCTCGGTGTCGAGGGCAAGGTCTATGGAAACATGGACTACGGCAAGAAGGACCCCTCCCTCGGCTGGCGTTACACTGACGCGTGGATGTCGATGGCAGGAATGGGCGACAAGGGTGAGCCGAACGGACTCCCTGTCGACGAGTGGGGCATCCGGGTCAACGAGAAGTCCCAGCCGGTGGGCTCCTGTGTTGCTCGTGGTGGCGCCACCAACTCCCCGGCCGCAGTTTACGCGGTCACCAAGGCCATTGAGTGGCTCCAGAAGTACTCCCCGCCTGCAGCCGCTGGGATGACCTTCTCGGAAGCGGGTCCGATTCCGGCTCAAGGAAACGTGGCTCAGCAGATGTTCTGGTACACCGCCTTCACCGCAGACACCGTGAAGCCGGGCCTGCCCGTGATGAATGCCGATGGCACTCCGAAGTGGCGCATGGCTCCCAGCCCCCACGGCGCCTACTGGAGCGAAGGCACCAAGATTGGCTATCAGGACGCCGGTTCCTGGACCCTGATGAAGTCCACCCCGGTGGACCGTGCCAAGGCCGCTTGGCTCTACGCCCAGTTTGTCACCTCCAAGACCGTGGACGTGAAGAAGTCCCACGTGGGCCTGACCTTCATCCGCGAGTCGACCATCCAGCACCAGAGCTTCACCGAGCGTGCCCCGCAGCTGGGTGGACTCGTTGAGTTCTACCGCTCCCCGGCTCGCGTCCAGTGGTCCCCCACCGGCACCAACGTTCCGGACTACCCGAAGCTGGCTCAGCTGTGGTGGCAGAACATCGGTGACGCCATGTCCGGCTCCAAGACTCCGCAAGAAGCCCTTGATGGACTCTGCGAAGACCAGGAGAAGGTGCTGATCCGCCTCGAGCGGGCTGGCATCCAGGGCGAGTTGGGTCCGAAGATGAACGACGAGCGCGACCCGGACTACTGGCTGAATCAGCCGGGCTCCCCGAAGGCCAAGCTGGCCAACGAGGACGAAAAGCCGATCACCGTCTCCTATGACGAACTGATCAAGTCCTGGCAGTAAGCCTTACTTTCTGAAGCCGAGGTCTCCCAGGCCTCGGCTTTTTCACCTCC
>JAYOTF010000013.1:0-77725 GCA_038150265.1 Deltaproteobacteria bacterium
TCTGGAAGGCTCCGAGTTCCCCACGGAGGGAGGCCACCTGCTGCACAGCAGCGTCCACGAACTGCAGGGCATCCTGAGCGCCCGCCGTCGAAGTGACATCAATGTCTGCCAGTGATTCGAAACCACTGCCATTGCTAATCGCTTCCACTTCCTTGGTCACCTCTCCACCGTCACGGGTGATGGTGACATTGAAGCCCAGGTTGGTGGTGGCCATGTTCGGCAGCTCAACCGAAACCGTTTGCCCGGCGTTGGCGCCCACCTGGAAGGTCAGGCTCGAGTTGCTGCCGTCCAGCAGGTTCTTGCGCGCATACTGGGTGGTGTTGGCAATGCGGTCGATGGCCGAAAGGGCATTTTCAATCTCTTGCTGGGAAGCCTCACGCATGGCGTCATCGTTGACCCCTTCGTTGGCGGCAGCAATGGCCTGTTGGCGGATGTCCACCAGCAGACGGGCCACTTCGTTGAGAGCGCCCTCTGCGGTTTGCACCATCGTCACACCGGCTTCGTTGTTGCGAGACGCTTGCTCCAGACCAGCGATCTGAGCCCGCATGTACTCGGAAACGACGAGGGCCGCAGGACCGTCTGCCGCTTTGTTGATCTTCACTCCCGAAGACAAGCGCTCCAGGCTCTTGGACATGGCCTCAGAGTTCTTGACCAGGTTGTGGTGGGCGACGTTGGCGCTGACGTTGTTGTTGATGCGAAGTGCGGAAGCCATAATAACCTCTTGAAGTTAGATAAAAAAATTCAAAGACACGAAATGGACTCCTCCTGGAACAATCAGCATTTCCTCCGATGAAATGCGGTCGAAATCGGGAACTGCGCAGGGGCAGCGGCCGCTTGAGGAGAGCCAGCAAACGCTCATCCTTCCCGGGCTGATGAAAGCAGCGGCCCATGAACGGATCTGCACCGCAAGGGTCCTCAACGCGTGAGGGAGGGACCGCCTTCCATGGTAGTCCCGTAAAAGCGGGCAGATGCGTGGTTCTGTTGGAGCCAGGACCCTGAGCCCTGGCTTCCGGTCAGCAACGATTCGTTGCCAAAAGCTGACGGAGCGCCTGAGCCGCTTGTTCCATACGGGCGGACTCCTGGGCCTGCCGTTTCTGGAAGAAGGAACTCAGGGGAGAGAGCCCGTGCGCCGACGATTCATCGGCATGGACCTCCAGAGGACGGACCCCTCGACCCCAGGCTTGACTTCGTAGCGGCTGCGTCAACCGGAGCCGAGGCTCGGCCTCCACACAGCGGTCAATGGTTTTCAACGCGACCTGTAACGCAAACGCGTCTCCTCCGGTCGACTCTGCAGACAGGGGACGTGAGTCCACTTGTGCGGAGTCCTGTTGCTTTCCCCCTTGTAGGCTTGGGAAGTCTTGCCACATGGGTTCACTCCAAAAATAAGGATAAGAAGAGCCTCTTCTCCATGAGGTAAAGGTACCGTTCCATGGCGCGCTTGTGTTTCACAGAGAAGAGGCAAAGCCTAATCAAAGACTTGACCCATTTCCGGAAGGAGTTCCTGGGCTTCCATGTCCCCACTCGATTCCAGAAAAACAATGAACCTCGGCTAAGAAGATTCATGAACATTCCAGGGACAGCTGTCCCAGAAAACCGGTGTCATCCACGACTCGGTTTCCTTGCAAAAGTTCCAGAAGACTGGAAGCTTTGCGAGAAAACGGAGAGAGAGATCTTTTCTGATTAGGCCCGAAGCTGACTGAGTGATTGAGGGAAAAAGAACCCCTGCAACCCGTCTTGAGCCATTCCTTCTGAAAAAGATCTCGCAACCAATCGGCACCGTTTTGATTCAGCACTGCCCCCCAACCTGATCATAAAATTTGGGTGGAACCCCCTCGTTTGAGGACCCGGAGTTTTCTCCTTCTTGAAGCTTGGTTCTCCATCTCATTTTTCCTGCTTGAAGAAAAGTGAAGGGTGGCCGAAGTTTCGAGGAAAAAAGCTCTTGAGAAAAGACATCTCTTTGAGAATCCAGTTCCCCCTCCAACAAGAAGGTTTCGGGCCTCCAGAGAAAGGGTTTCCCAGCGCTCCGGAGGGTTTCTCTGTGCTTGAAAGAAGGCCTGGCTCTGTGAGAATTCCACCTTGAGGAGACTTTCGGAAGCCGCCCACCTTTTCAAAGAGAAAGATGGCGATTCCCTCGGTAAAGGGCTTCCTAGTTGTTTCAGCCCACGTTCCTCTGGCTAAAGTTCCCCCTTGCTCCTTTTCCCCGGGTCGGGTGGAAGGAGTCGAGGCTCAAGCGAGTTGCTTGAGATCGAAAGGTTCCGGAACTTCCTGGAAAGCCTGAATTCAAGTCCCTCTGAAAGAAAACCCTCGAAGAAAATCGAGCAAGCCAGAGGAAAACGATTCTGGAGCCTGGTGTCCATTGGGTTCCAGCGAACCCGTGAAACGGGACGTCCAGCAGGTCTTCATGAGAGCCGAACCGATTCCTGTGTTTCTGAGTCAACAGACTCCGGAACGGAAGGCACTCTTGAGCAGACTCTGCAGAGGCCAGCTGTGTGGCTCTGGCCCACAGAGGTCGGGCGTTGACGGTTTGAAGAACAGCGGCGAAGACCGCAGGAGTTGCTTCAGGGTGTCAGGGTTCGCGACGGCGTGAGCCCAGCCAGCAAGGGGGCTTCAGTGCTAACGGTGCATTGTCAAAGATCGGGCAGTGCGCCTTCCCCTTACCCCGGGAAGGGCGTGCAGGGCTCCCTGTGACCTGAGACCGCTTGACGGCTTCAGGGCTTGGGAGCAAGTGAGGATGGATCAGGCCTGAGGCCCGTCAGTTCCCCAATTCAGCCTCCAGAGGAAGCTGAACTGGAGGACCGCTGGGGTCACTCCGATCGGGGTGAGGGAAGGGCGCCAGGCGCCTCCCCTCACTCCGGAGGGGCTCGGGATTAGGCGTTGAGCAACCGCAGGACGTTTTGCGGAAGCGCATTGGCCTGAGCCAGCTGAGCCGTTGCCGACTGAGTCATGATCTGGTTGCGAGTGAACTGTGCCATCTCGGCCGCCATATCGGTGTCGCGGATCACAGACTCGGAGGCTGTCAGGTTCTCCTGAGCAATGCGGAGGCTGTTGAGGTTGCTCTCCAGGGTGTTCTTCTGGAAGGCACCCAACTCACCGCGGGTCGAAGCGACCTGCTCAATGGCCGCGTCGACCATGTTGATGGTGTCTTGAGCACCCATCGTGGACGTGACGTCCACATCGGCCAGGGACACGAAGCCACTACCATTCTGAACCGGGTTAGTGGTCTTCACCGGCTTGCCGCTGGAGCGGTCAATGGTGACGTCAAAGCCAAGCTTGGTGGTGTTCATGCTGGGCATTTCCACCGAAACGGTCTGTCCGGAGTTGGCACCGACCTGGAACACAAGCTCCGGGTTGCTGCCGTCCAGCAGGTTCTTGCGAGCGTACTGCGTGTTGGCTGAGATCCGGTCGATGGCCGCCAGGGCGTTTTCGATTTCCTGCTGGGAGGCTTCCCGCATGGCCGGATCGTTGACCCCTTCGTTGGCAGCGGCAACGGCTTGCTGGCGGATGTCCACCAACAGACGACCCACTTCGTTGAGGGCCCCTTCCGCGGTCTGCACCATGGTGACGCCGGCTTCGTTGTTCCGGGTCGCCTGCTCCAAGCCGGCAATCTGAGCCCGCATGTATTCGGAAACGACCAACGACGCAGGACCATCTGCCGCCTTGTTGATCTTCATTCCGGAAGACAAGCGCTCCAGGCTGTCGCTGGTGGCCTCGGTGTTCTTCATCAAGTTGCGGTGAGCGTTGATGGCACTGGTGTTGTTGTTGATGCGAAGAGACATAGGAACCTTTTTCGAGAAAATAAATTTTCGTCAACAATCCTTCATGGATGGAAGGCAACTCGGTCCATGAGTTGCTCAAGTCACGGGGACTTCGGGTGAAGTGGCCACAACCGGAGTCGGGATCAATCCATCTGACTCCGCCCCTGCATCAAAGACATGTGGCGGTACCTGAAGATGACCATCCTGGTCATCAAGGAAAGACCGTCTTCCATGACAGTCCTTCCCCTCAAAAAGCGAGAGCGTGACCGCGTCAGCGGGTCACCTCAGCAGCGCGTCGTTGCCAGCAGGCGCCGGAGCGCTTGAGCAGCCTGCTCCAGACGGAGCTGTTCCTGCTCTTTCTGCTCTTGAAGAAAGACTTCGAGCTCCTCTCCCACCATGGCAAGAGGAGCCACCTGGGCCTCTTGCTTCAAGCGGGTCGGTTGCTCCCGGTTCCGGCGCAAGCGTTGCGAAAGTCCGGAGCCGGTAAAACGATCAATCGTTTGAAGGGCTTCCTGAATGGCAGCAGATTCAGCATCATGAAGACTCTGAGAACTGGCTGCTTCGCCCAAGGAAGACTTCCGGAACTCCAGTTCCGACAAGTTTGGGGAGTTCTGCCACATGGCGTCTCCTTTCAGGTTTCAGAAGCCCCTTCCCCAGGTCGCAGAAAGGTACCGGGTCCATGGCGCGCTTTGGCTTCCATGGGGAAGGGGGCAAGATCAAAAACAAACGCTTGGAGGCACGCAAGCCCACAGGGTCTGCTCCAGAACAAGAGGACTCTCGCTTGGACAGAGCCAGGAAGGCCTGGCTCCCGGACGCAACAGGGCCCGGGGCGTTCTCCTTGAAAAGTCATGGAGTTCTCGCCAGCACATTTGCGGTTGAGCACAAACGAGCAGACGGACTCCTGCCGATGAGTCCCGTTTCCGTTTCCGGATTTCGGACTCCTGCCGAAGAGAACAACAGTCCTCACTCGGTCGAGAGGCAACTCCGGGAAGAGCGAGCTCTTCCTCTTTGAGTCTGCCTAGACGGCACTCGGCTCTTCGCCGAGCTGACGTCTACACAGACCAAACGACGGCCTGCAACAAGGTGCTCCCTTGATGAGGTCCCACCCCACCACGAGGCGTCTGAAGACCAGGTGGTTGGATCCAATCCTCCCGGGTTCTGGGCTCCAGCTGAGCCGAAGCCTCCGGAGCGGAAGAACAGCTGGGCAACCAGGCCTTCTTCTCCCGGACGGGCTCCGAGGTCATCAGGCGCACGACGACCTGCTGGATGGATTTCATCCACGGTCGATGGCCCCTGGTTCGCCAGGTCATCAGGCGCACGACGACCTGCTGGATGGGTTTCATCCACGGTCGACGCCCCCCGGAATTCCAGTGCGGCCGGTCTTGACGCCACTCGGGAGAAGGCGGCTGCGAGGAAGCCGTGAGGCTTTCCCGGTCGAGCGGCAGATCTCCCTCCGAACTTCTGGTGAGAAGGTCGACGGGTTCCGGACGTAACGGTTCGGTTCCTCACAGCAAGACGAACCCCGGAGTGTGGAGACACGTCAGCCATGGGCAGAAGCGTTCCGGCTGTTCTGCCGTTTCGCTTGAGCGACCTGGGGAGCAAGGGCCTTGCTCTCCTGCGAGGAGATTCCGCCACCCAAACCGAGGCTTCCCTGGTTGAGCGATCTTCCGCCACCGGGATTTCTGGGAGCTGGATTGCGCCAGCCTGGTCGAAAATCCCGTGAGCGGGTGAACGCGTTCCCTGGGCATCAGCCTTCACGCAAGCCCTCAGCGGATGCTCGACGCGTAGAAATAGAGCTCCGGAGGAGAAGGCGCGTTGCCCTGGACCGGTCCCGGCAGCAAGTCTGGACGAATCCAGAGCCGGGCAAGTCCCAGAGCAGGCAACCATTCTCTTGCGGAAATGAAGGGGCATCAGCCTTCTCCAAGTCGGTGCAGCAGTCCAGATTCCGGGCAGTCCCGGAACCCTCCTCACAAAACAGGGCGCAGCGCAGCGCAAGGAACACGTCCTTCGGTGTGCGGCTCCCTGTTTCCAGAGGGGACCATCGGATTCCATTCCGACGCCTTCAGAGCTACCTGTAGAGGGGTGGGTTCAGGAGATTCAGTTGTCAAAGAACTCATGGAATGCCTCCATTGCTGGAGTGAGAAGGTCCATGACCCTTCTCAGCAAGCGGAAGGGGAGCGGCAGGTAAATCCCTGCGTGGCACTCCACCGCCAGTCATGAGCGGGATGAAGGTGAACCCCACCGATCCAGTCGTCCTGCGTGTGCACCGCCAGCCAGTCCGCCTGCTCCTGCAGCACGGACCAACCCCGTGGGGTCAGGGAGGCTTGGAACTGCTGAAACGTCTCATCCGGAAAGGGCTCCCGGGGCACCGCATAAAACGGTTCCGGACCCGTGAGTTCCAGGAGAGGAAATTCGGCAGTTCCCAGCAGCGCAATCTGTCGCCAGAAGGACCAGTCCCCCATGAAGCGAATGGGTTCCTGGGCCTGCGTGGCCGAAAAGAGGTCCACGACCCGGCGGGTTCCCGCAGCAACCGCCTGAAGAATGAGGCGTTGCGTCTGGGAAAGCCCCGTTTGGGAATCCGGATACTCCTGCGCGAGGCGGAGCAGTCCGGTTCGCAGAAAGGGCAGAGCCGAAAGGTCCTGACGCAGAAAGCGACCGAATCGTTGAGGAGACGGTGCTGTGAAGCACCGCCAGCCTTCTTGTCCAAGAGCCTGCTGCTCCTCTGTCAGCACCTTCCGGTTCTGGAAGGCGGACTGGAGCGCGGATTGGGCGTGAGGGGCTCCGAGGTAATTGGCCACGAAGACACACGACACCCGTGTTCGGTTCAGAAGCTCGGGCCCGATTCCTGCCGGAGGCGCTGAGAGCAGATGAAGGATTTGGAGCAACTGGAGCTGGTCATAAAGCTCAAAGCTGTTCCAGAGCAACACCTCTGTCTCAGAAGCGAGGGCCTGTGCCAACGCCTGGTTCCGCAGACGGAACTGTTCCCGGGCGTTCTCCTCAGAATCCCATCCGCACGCCGCAAGAAAGCGGGCGCGAGCATCATTCAGTTGTTCCGGAGTCAAGGCTCCGGGGACGGGTCCGTCATGGAGGACGTCCCGCCAACTCAGAAAGCGCCCAGGCAACCCTGCTGCGCGTAAAACCGTTTCGGCACAATCGCCGTTGACCAGGTGCAACATGGACCATCTTTCGCCTGGAAAGAGGGCGTCCTTGCACGGCAGGAGGTGCCGCTCCTCCATGAGCGGCAGCGAGCGACCCGAAAGGAACCAGGTTCCGGTGTTCGGGGCACTGCGCCTGTGAGAAGGCTTCCGCGGGCGGAACACCTCCTTCCGGAGAGGCTTCTCTGGACTTCAGGTGAAGCAGGAAGCACTCATGAGAGGCACCGTCTCGGGGTGCTGGACCGGGAACGGCAGGCGTTCCAGAATGTCCTGATGGAGGTCCACCCCCGGGGCCAGTTCGATCAGCTCCAGTGCTCCCGTTCCGGACGCCTCCGGCTTCAGGCGGAAGACCGCCCGCTCGGTGATGTACAGCACCGGCTGGCCCCGTTCCTGGGCGTAGGCGCCACTGAAGGTGATCTGCTCCACATGCGAGACGAGTTTGGGCGTTCCTTCCCGGACAACCCGGAGCCTTCCCGACGAGAGGTCCAGCTCCGCATGGGCCGAAAACAGCCCCACAAAGTAGAGGGCCTTGGCGTTCTGGCTGATGTTGATGAAGCCACCAGCCCCCGCCAGCTTGGGACCAAACTTGCTCACATTGACATTTCCGGAGGCATCCAGTTGAGCCATGCCGAGAAATGCCTGATCCAGTCCGCCCCCGTCGTAAAAGTCGAACTGGTACGGCTGGTCGATGATCGACTCCGGATTCGTCACTGCTCCAAAGCTCAGCCCGGAGGCCGGCATTCCGCCAATGCCTCCCGGCTCAACTGTCATCGTGATCGTTGACAACACCCCGTTTTCTGATGCAACGGAGGCGATGCCTTCCGGCATGCCGATGCCCAGATTCACCACTGCCCCCGGACGCAGCTCCTGCGCCGCTCGGCGAGCGATGACCTTCCGTTCATCCAGAGCCAGGGGCGGCAGCATCGTCAGCGGACGATGGACCTCGCCACAGTAGGCCGGATTGAACGGCTCCAGAAGCGTTTGGGCGTGATACGCCAGAGGCGACTCCACCACCCAGTCCACGAGGATGCCCGGAACCTTCACCATCTGCGGAGAAAGCCGGTGCTGCTCGGTGACACGCTCCACCTGAACGATGACCACGCCTCCGGAATTCCGGACGGCCTGCGCAATGGAAAGAGCTTCCAGCGTCAGGGCCTCGCGTTCCATCGTGATGTTTCCCGCCAGGTCCGAAGTGGTCCCTCGGATCAAGGCGACCTGGAGGGGGAAAGCTGGGTAAAACAGCCACTCCTGCCCGCGGAGCGAGACGAGTTCCACCAGGTCTTCAGTGGTACGGCTGTTGAGCTTGCCTCCTTCCAGACGCGGGTCCACAAAGGTCCGGAGCCCCACGTGAGTGAGGACACCGGGCTTGTTGCCCGCAATGGCTCGGTAGAGGTGCGTCAGAACGCCTTGCGGCAGACAGTACGCCTCCAACTCGCCCTGTAAGGCCATCTTCCCGAGCTTGGGGACCAATCCCCAGTGTCCGCCGACCACACGCTTCACCATGCCCGGGTGGGCAAAGTGGTTCACGCCGGCCCGGTCGCCATCCCCCTGACCCGCGGCATAGACCACGGTCAGGTTTCCGGGAGATCCGGACGCCAGGAACTGCTCCTCAAGCCCCGTCAATAGGTACTCTGGGGACCCCGTGGCCACAAAGCCACCGGTCACCACGGTGTCTCCCGGACGGATGTGCGCAAGCGCTTCTTCCCGGGAAACAATCTTGGATTTCATGGTTCCTTTCTCAGAAGGCGGGATTCCATGAAAAATATATTTTCTGGAAACATTCCCAGCACACCTGGGAACCTTCCTTCTCCTGAAGGAAGTCCAGAAGCTCCACCGCTTGAGGGTGGACCGCTTCGTCGTCCGGATCGGTTGACGTCCGGATGATTCTCGTGTCGGCGCTTCCCAGGCTGAGGGAGGCGCATGAAGCTTTTCGAGCCTCTCCCTTTCTGGCGACCGGCTTGCGCGAGTCGTCCGGAGGGCTTCCCAACAACGGTCACTCCCACGAAACCGGGAGCCGGATTGTCTCAGGCGCGGTGAGTTCCGAGGGAACCACAGACCGAGCCGCTTTCAGACGAGGGCCCTGTTGCCAGACCTCCCCCCTGCCTAAAAGACAGGTGGACCCGGGGAGGTCTCGAAGAATGAGTGAGGCGTTTGGCCCCGCCTCGGTTTACGTCAATCGGGCCACTCAGGCCTCTTCGCCATGGTACTTCCAGAGGTACCAGCTCGCGATCGTCCGCCACGGCTGCCACGCCTCTGCAATCTCACGCGCAGGTTCCTGCCAGCCCTGTTCCGGAAGGCCGTAAAGGCGCCGGAGCGCAGCTCCAATGGCCGCATCTCCGAGTGGCAGCACATCCGGACGGTTGAGGGCAAAGATCAGGTACATCTCAGCCGTCCAGCGTCCAATCCCCTTGATCGTCGTCAAGGCGGTCACCAGGGCCTCATCGTCCAAGCGATGCAGTTCCTCCGTCCTGAGGACTCCGGAGGAGAAGGCGTCTGCCAGAGCCCGGAGGTAACGGGTCTTGGCGCCCGAGAGCCCCATGCCCCGCAATGCCTCGTCGCTCAGCGTCAGAAGCCACTCTGGACGGGGCAACTCCTGGGGAAAGAGGGCCCGGAAGCGAGTCCGGAGCACCTGGGCCACTTTGTTGGACAACTGCTGCCCAATAATGGAATCGGCCAAAGTGGCAAACCCGCCGACTCCGGGTTCCAGCTGACACGGCCCATGGCGCTGAATGATGGCGCCCAGGCGGTCATCCTGTTGCTGCAGATACGCCGTGGCAACTGCCCAGCGTTCTGCGAGTGGATCGGTCATGCCCTCCTTCTGCGAGGTGGGTGGTCAGGAGCGATCAAAAGTTGTAGCCCACGGCGAGTTGCAAGATGGTCGCATTGAGCTGGTACGACTCCGAATAGGTTTCAGCCTCTGCCTCCAGGTCAGCAGCGGTGACGGTCGACTCGCTTGAAGTCACGGTCACCGACCCCGAGGGTTCATAGCTGGAGCTGGACCACGGCATCAGCGTTGCGAGCCCGAGGGACAGCCCATTGCGGGCCTGCCAGTTGACCCCGAGGCCGTACATCGGGATCGAGATCGGATCGCGGGAGATCTTCACGGTCATGTCCGCCGTGTAGGTCCCGTTGCCGATGGTGCGGCTCCGCTTGTCAAAACGCAGGGTCTCCGTGACCGCTGTGTTGGTGTCGAGCTTCCCGAAGGACACAAAGAACGGCCCCCAAAAGCTGAGGCGGATCTCGGTCAGGGTCCGGGCCTGCTCTTCATAAAGGTCATACTCCAACCCGTCAGGAACGGGATCGGTGTAGTGCTTCAGACTGGTCCGGGAGTTGGCGACGGCCTTCTCGGAGTACGCGTTGAGCGAACTGATTCCGAGGTAGATGGTATCGGTAAAGTGATACCCCAGGGAAACGCCACCACCGGCCTGGGTCAGCAACTGCAGCTGAATGTTGCGCTTCTCCCGTAGCGGGGCCTGAGACCCCCGGTCTTCCTGAGCCTGAGCCCAGGTCCCGAGGCACAGCATCCCCAGGAGGAGCGCCCAACGTAATCGAGGCATGAGCCTCCTTCCTCAAAAAATGGCATTCCGAGCGACAGCATCCCTTCAAGCACGGATCACCGTTTGTGATGAAACTCCCTTTTCCCGGAGTTTCGCCTTTTGCACCTTGCTGGTGGGGGTCTTGGGTAAAGACTCGGCCCACTCCAGGTAGCGTGGCTGCATGAAACGGGGCAGGTGCTGCTCACAGAAATTCCAGATCGACTCCGGATGGGGAGCCACTTCTGGCTGGAGCACGATCACCAGCTTGATTTCATCCTCTCCTCCCCGAATGGAGGAAGGCACGGCCACTGCTGCGACTTCCGCCACATCCGGATGCTCCAACAGAACTGCTTCCACTTCATGCGAGGAGATGTTTTCTCCCCGGCGACGGATGCAGTCCTTGAGGCGATCCTGGAAGTAAAAGTACCCCTCGGCATCGCACCACCCGGCATCTCCAGTGTGGAACCAGAAGTTGCGCCACGCTTCCACGGTCTTTTCCGGTTGCGCGTGGTACCCCATCATGAAGCCAAAGGGCTGCTTGGGGCGCACACAGATTTCCCCGACGGCTCCGGGCGGAAGCGGTTCATCGGTCTCCGGGTGCCGGATGGTCACCTCGAAGTACGCTTCCCACGGTTTGCCACAGCTGCCCGGACGCGGAGCCTCCAGCGGGCTGTAGAGCGGAATGTTGACCTCGGTCATGCCATAGAGCTCCAGAACCGAGGGCACCCCAAAACGCTGCTGGAAGGGCTCCACCTGTTCCGCCGGAAGCGGGGCCGAGGTCAGGACCCGCAGCTGGTGCTCCTGGTCGTGCGGCGTGGAAGGCTGCCGGAGAAGGAACTCCACCATCACCCCCAGCGCATTGGACACGGTACAGCCGTGAGTCCGGATGTCTGCGAGCCACTCCGAGGCGCTGAAGCGTTCTCGGATGACAGCCGTTGCTCCTCGGATCAGCACGGCATAGACCTGCATGAAGAGGGCATTCGCATGAAACAGAGGCAGGCAGACGTAGTAACAGTCGTCTTCCTGAAGCCTCAGGTTTTCAATGGTGCCCAGGCCAAACAGGTAGGTATGCGCATGCGGCATCAGCACCCCCTTGGACGGGCCCGTGGTTCCGGAGGTGTAGAGGATCGACGCGGTGTCGCGGTACGTCACCGGAGGGTCCTCTTCCAGCGGAAGGCCGGCCATGAGGGTGGAGAAGGGCTGCCAGGGCTTGAGTGGATCCGGAGGACGAGCACGTGGAGGAACTCCTGGTGCCGCCTCATCCGTGACCACCACCCACTCCAGATCGGGCAAGGTGTCAGAAATTTCGTTTAGTTTGTCCAAGAACTCGGGAGCCGTGACCAGCACCCTGGCCTGACTGTCTGTCAGGACGTGCTGGAGGAAGCTCCCCTGGTATTCGAGATTGACCGCAACGTGAATGGCTCCCCGAAAGGCACATCCCAACCAGGTCAACAGGTGGGAGGAATTGTTGGGCAGCCAAACGGCAACTCGGTCTCCGAAACCGACGCCCAGGCGCTTCAAGCCAGCTGCGACCTGATGTGCCTGTGCGTCCGCCTCGGAATACGTCAGCGAGGGGCCTGTCAGAAAACGCACCCACGTCTGGTCCGGACGTTCCTGAGCCTGACGGGTGAGTTGATGCGTGAGCACCCAGTTTTCGACAGAGCGATCCATGCTCTTCTCCCCTGGAGGGGGTTGATGAGTGCCCGCCTTCCCGTCGCGCACTGACGACAAGGCGGACTCCTCCCTGGAAAAATGCACCCCGCATTTTTCCTGAAAATAATATCTACCTGACAATTTCGGCAGAGGTTCTGTGCAAAAAGCCGTTGGGAGCGACTTTTCCTACGGAAACTCCGCGGGTGGATGAAGCCATGCCTCCGAAAAAGAAGGAGGCCTGGTGGTGTTGGTGAAGGCGCGTTGAGAGCCTTCAGGAGGTCAGGAGCCGAGGCCCCGGACCTCCGGAGTCAGTTTAACCTTGAGCGCGGAAGGTGCCTCGCTCGGCAGCTGCCTGGACAGCGGCTTTTTGCTTCTGGGCGGCATTCTGCTGACGCAGCTGGTTCCAGCCCTGCCGAAGGGTTTCGGCGACTTTGATGAGTTCCCGGATCACTTCCGGGTCCTTGCGCAGGTTGGCTTCCACGATGCGGCGGAACATGTACAGGTACAGCTCCCGCAGGTTTTTGCCAATCTCGCCGGTGTTCTCCACCCGGAGGGTCGAGAGCAACTCGTTGACGATGTCCTTGCTTCGCATCAGGTAGTTGTGCGTGCCTTCGATGTCGTTGGCTTCTGCACGAGACTCCGCTTTGCGAAGGAAGCGGACCATGCCGTCGTAGAGCATGATGATCAGGGTCAGCTGATCAGAGGTTTGGACGTTCGTTTGATAGTACGCCCGATAAGACTGGTTTGGGGTGCGCATTAATCCCTCCTGGATTACCCTCTTAAATTAAGACGTTTGTCAACAGACGCGTTCGGAGTGGGGCGAACGGAGGCCTTGCCGGGGGTGACGGCTTTTTGGGGCGTTCCGATGTGGACCCACGCTTCACGCAGCTCCTTGAGCAGACCAAGAACCACCTTGGCCGGCTCCGGATTCTTTTGCACATTGGCTTCAATGAGCTGGCTGAACATAAAGCTGTAGAGGCTTTGGAGGTTCTTGGCGATCTCGCCCCCCTTTTCGAGGTTCAGAGACGACATCAGCTCAGCCACAATGTTCTTGGACTTCACCAAGGCATTGTGCGTGCGTTCGATCTCCTTCTTCTGCATGGACTCAATGGCGAACGCTGTGTTCTTGATTGCTCCGTCGTAGAGCATGACAATCAGCTTGTTCTGATCAAGCGTGTTGACCGCTGCACGTTTGTAGGCGCTTTGATAACCGCTGTACGGATTCATGAACTTCTCTTCGCTGAGTTACAAAAAAAGGGTTACTCACCTAGGTCAGCCGTCCTTCTTCTGGCCGCCTCCGCCCAGGGCAGAGAGCTGCTGACTGACGTAGTTCTGCTGAGACCGTAACCGGCCCATGGTGCTATCGAGTTTGGCGAATTTGAGCTGAAGCTGCTGGTGCTTCGAGTCAATCCGCTCATTCATGCGCTTGAGCTGCTCATCGTAGCTGCTCATCTGTTCGCTCAGGTCCTGGGTGACCTTCTTGTACTTGCCGTTGATCGGGCTGTTGATTTCGTCCAGCTTCTCCTGGAGCTTGACGGCCACGCCCTTGGTCACGGTGACGCTGGCCTCCGGACCTTCCTTGAGCTCCTTCTCATTCAGGGTCACGTACACCCGCAGGCCATCAGCGCTTGAGCCATCCGGACCCAGCAGGAGCTGCCCCCGTCCGGGAGCTTCCACCCCATCGATGGTGCCTTCGACATCCTGACCATTGGTCTGGGTCGCAGAAGAGAGCCCCAGGGCATCAAGGTTCTTGTCTTCTCCAGGTTCGACCTCCACTGAGGAGTTCTTGCCGTAGGAGCCCGACACAAACCGCAGCCCTCCCTGGAAGGCCTCGACCTGAATGCCACGCCGTCCCAGAACCTTGTCCTCATTGAGGCTCTTCTGGATCGACTTGGCCAGGCTGGAGACGGTATAGACGTCCTTGCGTAGCTCAATCGGGTCCGAGGCCCGACCGTTGTTCCGGACAACGAGCACGTTGTTCGTGTCATCAATCCGGACCATGCCTCCCGGAATGGCTTCTCCCAGCAGGGTGCCCTTCTTGGCCACCTGGGTGACATCGACCTTGTACCCTTCCGGGCTGATCTTGGTCTTGTCGCCCAGTCCCACAAAGGAGACTCCGGGGTTGTCGGATTCGCCGTTGCTGCGGAACAGGTTGGCGACCGACACAAAATCGTTCTCAATCTTCTCACTGAGCTTCTTGTCGTCCAACGACATGGTGCCCTTGTCGTTGATGCGCAACCCGATGGAGAAGAGCATGTTGGTCGCCGGAGGCAACCCCGCCACGGTGGCAATGGTCGTCGTCGCAATGTCGTTGGTGATCTGCGTGAGGTTGCGATCACTCAACAGCGGCGCGGCCGTGTTCGTGGCCTTGTCAAACTTCGACAGCTCCTTGGCCGTGGCCTGATAGGTGTTGTACGCGTCCACAAAATCCTGAACCCGTTCCCGGGCCTTGTCCGTGTCGCCAATCACCGAAACGGTCACCAGGTCCTTGCTTGGAGAGAGGAACTCCAGGTCCAGGCCGGGAATGATGTCGTTGGCCTTGTTCTCCGACCGGCGGACTTCGAGGCCGCCCCCCTGATCCGACGCCCCAAGGCGCAGGACCAGATCCTTTGCCTGCCGCACCGTTGAGGTGTAGGTCCGGATCTGGAAGCGATCTCCTTCGTACAGGTCTCCGGGGCCAAGCGCGACATTCAGGCCACTGTCAAAGGGAACCGGTGTCCCCGGGCGGTAGCCTTCGCCCATGTTGATGACCCCTTTGTTGCCCTGGTCATCTTCCCAGTCGACCAGCAGGGCTCGGGTGATGCCCACGCCGCCTCGACGCCGCACCGAAAAGGTGTACGTCTTGGCCAGGTCCTGATCGAAGGAGCCGGTGACGCGGATTTCCGCGGTGCTGACGTTGCCTCCGTATTCCGGAAGCCCATCTTCCACTTTCGGACGGTTGGCATCCCGAACTTCAGGATCCTGGTCCTCGTAAGGGCTCCACTCGGCCACCTCATCGACCTTCCCGGTCACGCCCCGAACCTCGTCAGGGAGCCACCACCAGCTTTCGGAGGTGGGAGCCTTGAGGTCGATCTCGGCGGTGTCTCCGTCTTGCAGCACACCGGGGGGAACCTCAATGAACAGCCCGTTCCCGATGGGCAGCGACGTGGGCCCTGCCTGGGCGCCGTCTTCGCCGTTGAACTTCAGGTCAAACAGCGCTTCGCCGTCTTTCGAGTCGTAAGCGGTCGCCGTTGCCGGATCACGCTGGTCCACCGACTCGGACTGATACGGGTAGCTGAGGCTCAGCTCGCCCTTTTCCCCAGTCTCCGTGAACTCGTAGTGCAGCACCAGGGGCGTCTTGCCGCCGACCTGACCACTGCCCTGAACGCGGAAGATGACCTGCTGGTCGTCTTCGCCTTCGTACTGCCCGGTGACGTGAATGCCCCCCTTCTCCCCCTTCAGTCCCCAATCGCTGGGCGAGTAGACCTTGGAGGCGCGGTCGGCGTCACTGAGCCACCACAGCATGTCGGAGCGGGCGGCTCGGGCCTTGACCTTGAAGCTGTCGCCACTGACGATCTCACCGTCACTGAAGCGCAGCTGGATGCCATCAACCACGTCCACAGGGGTGCCTGGGGAGTAGTTGTATTCATTGATCTCAATCTGCCCCTCACGGCCCTGGCTGTCGGACCAGCCGAGGACCACGCCTTCAGGCGATGGGACCATTCCGGCTTTCAAGACCCGGAAGGTGAGCTCAATGTCTTCCTCCCCGGTGTAGTTGCCGGTGGAGTCGATGATCGGTGTGGAGGCTCCTGCGCCTCCTCGCTCAATCGGCTTGGGCGGAGCGACCTCCAGTCCTTCCCAGCTGGCCGTCTCGTCGTGCCGGTTCCGGAAGTCGGGGGCATTGTCGGCGCCCTGGAGGTTGACGGAAATGTTGATCCGTCCCTCTTCCCCCGTCCGTTTGCTGGTCAGCAGCAAGCGGTAGGGCTGATCGCCATGGGTGCGGGCAATGAAGGCCTCCACCTCGGCTTCCGACTCGTTGATGGTCCGTCGGAGGCCTTCCAGCGTGTTGTTGTCGTCGTCAATGGTCAGCGTGACTGGAGAATCCTCCTCGTTGTTGCCGACCTTGATGCTGATGGAGCCGGTGCCAATGCGGGTGTCTTCCGAGTCAAAGCCCTGCGAAGCAATCTGGTGCGAGAGGGCGACGGAATCGACCGCAATGACGGTCTTGCCGGGCTTTGCATCCCGACGGGCTCGGGCCACCACGACTTCCGGGTGACTGGACTCGACGCTGCGAGCCTCCCAGATGTCGGTGCTGTCAAGCGAGGTGACGACGTCCTGCAGCTTGTCGAGCTCTGCTTTGACAATGCTCCAGGATTCAATCTCCTTGAGCTTCTCATCCTTGCGTTGCTGGATGGGCTCAAGCTTCCGTTTTTCGATTTTGACGAAGCGGTCAACAATCTCCTGGGTGTTCATCTTGGAACCCAGACCGGTTACCGCATTCGGATTCAGTTCCGCCAAGGCAGATTTCGCTTCTCAGACGTGTAAGTTTGCCGCTACCTAGGAAGAAATTGCCTTGGCAGCTTAAACGCAAACCTCTGAAATGATTGGCCATCCTCTGAATCGTCAAAAAGACGGAGAGGGGGCACTCAGAGGCTTCAAGAAGCGTTCCAGCGCTTAGTTGCCCACGTTCAGCAGTTGCAGGACGGAGCGAGGAACCTGGTTGGCCTGGGCCAGCATGGCGGTTCCGGAGGAGAGCAGGATCTGGTTCTTGACCAGGTGGCTCATCTCTTCGGCCATGTCGGTGTCAGCCAGCTGCGATTCGGAAGACGTCAGGTTCTCACGAGCAACCCGCAGGTTGTTGAGGTTGGTCTCCAGAGAGTTCTTCTGGAAGGACCCCAGACGTCCCCGCAGGGAGGAAACATCGCCGATGGCCGCATCGACCACCAGCAGCGCGTCCTGAGCGAGATCCGCTCCTCGGACGTCGATGTCTGCCAGGCTGCGGAAGCCACTTCCGTTTTCGACGTTGGTGGCCAGGAATTCCGGATTGATGCTCCGGACCGAAATCTTTCCCTGTTGGCCGTAGTTGGGGCCAATCTGGAAGTTCAGGGAGTTCTGAGTGACGTGGACGTAGCCGTCAATGGGCTCGCCGACGAGCAGGTCGTTTCCGTTCTCCTGCTTGAAGAGTCCCGCCACTCGGTTGTCAATGCGGTTGAAGACTTCGTAGATGACGTCGTCTGTGGTGTTGGAGTACCGAACCTTGACGCCTTCTGCCGGAGTTCCGGGAGCGCCGGTGAGGTACTGGCCTTCTCCGAGGGCTGGCTCGCCAACACCAGTCTCCGGGTTCCCGCCGATCGAGCCTTCCACATCCCGTCCGGGGATGGAGAAGATGGCTTCGTTGGCCGGTGTGTCTTCCTGGAAGAAGTAATCCAGGGTCGTGGAGACGGTAAAGTTGGGCGCGCTGCCGAAGTCTCGGTGGCGGATGACGATCACCTCTTCATCGCCCACCAGGTCCTTGATTTCCCCCGGGTACTCGGCGAGCTTGCGCAGCGCGTCGTCCAGGGTGTTGAAGTCGGAGATGTATTCGCCCAGTCGCTCGGAGGGGCGGTAGACCATCACTTCCACGTTCATGCCGGCGTCATCCACCTGCCGCTGCATCTCACTGACGATGAGCTGCTGAACCGCTCGCTCAGCCCGGTAGATGGCATCCGGGGAGCCGTCGCGCAGAGCGGCGCTGGCCAGCTTTTCGATCTGGCTGTTCAGCTCCTTGTTCTTGTTGAGGTCAATGCCAACGGTGCGTTTGCCTTCGTTGATCACAAAGGACACGACCTTGTTCGGGTCGGAAGAGACCACGTCTTCCAGGTGCAGGGCACGGGTCGCGACCAGGAAGGACCGGGTGGCGACCTGGGTGATGTCCACCTTGTAGCCTTCAGCAGGAGACGACTTGCTGACCTCCGTGGCGCCGATGAAGTCCAGTCCGTTGCCGACGGCAACACCGGTTGCGGCATTGCTGCCGTCCAGCAGCGTTTGGGTGCCGAACTGCGTGTTCTTGGCAATGTTCCGGATGGTCGCCAGCAGGTTCTCAATTTCGATCTGGTCCGCCTCGAGCATCTTCTCATCGTTGGCCCCTTCGTTGGCCGCGTGCACCGCCAGCTGGCGGAGGTTGATGAGGATGTTGCTGACCTCGCTCAGGGCGCTTTCCGTGGTTTGAATCATGGAGATCGACGTCTCCGAGTTCTGAACGGCTTGCCCAAGCGACTCAATCTGAGACTTCATTTGCTCGGAAATCACCAGGGAGGCGGGTCCGTCGGCGGCGCGATTCAAGCGTCGTCCCGAGGAGAGCCGCTCCAGGTTGCCCGTGAGTTCTCGCTCCGTGCGGTTCAGTTGCCGCAGAGCGTTGAGGGCTGCTATGTTGGAGTTGACCCGAAGTGCCATTGGTGGTTCCGAGAGTTGAAGTTAACTGTTCCTGAATGCCTTATCGGTGTCTGAGCAGAATTCTTTAGCGATCAGATGAATTTTTTTTTCATCCGTCGCTGTTCCGTTCTGCCGAACCGCGACCTGTGTTCCTTATCGGACGCTCCGTCCAAGACTTTAATAAAAAATGCAGATGCCTCCGGAAATCCTGAACACCTTTCAGCAGCAGCTCCTTTCCTGGTTCCAGGAGCACCAGCGAGACCTCCCCTGGCGCCGGAGCTACGACCCTTATGGCGTGTGGGTGTCGGAGGTGATGCTCCAGCAGACGCAGGTCAAGACCGTGCTTCCTTATTATGAGCGGTGGATGAAGCGCCTCCCGCGCCTGCAGGACCTGGCGAGTCTGCCGGAGCGAGAGCTGATGGGGCTATGGGAGGGGCTGGGGTACTACTCGCGGGTCCGGAACCTTCAGAAGGCGGCCCAGGCGGTGTGTGATCAGCACCAGGGGGTGGTCCCGGACTCTGTGGAGCAACTGCTTCAGCTTCCGGGGGTGGGGCGCTACACGGCCGGCGCGATTGCGAGCATTGCCTATAATAAGGATGCAGCGCTGGTGGATGGCAACGTCATCCGCGTGTTCTGCCGCCTCGATGCCCTGGAGGCTCCGGTGAACGACCGGGCTCAGCAGCAGCAGATCTGGGCCCGCGCCGAGGCGGCCCTGCCGTCTGGACAGGCCCGGTACTTCAATCAGGCGCTGATGGAACTGGGGGCCTTGGTGTGCACCCCACAGAATCCGAGCTGCCTGCTCTGTCCGGTCCAGACGCACTGTCAGGCGCACCAGCAGGGACGGGAGGCGGAGCTTCCGCGTCCGAAGCCACGGGTGCCGCCCACGGCCGTGACCAAGGCTGTGGCGCTGGTGCAGACGGAGCAGGGGCTGCTCGTTCGGTTCCGGGCCCATGATCAACTGATGCAAGGGCTGTGGGAGGTTCCCACCGTGGAGGTGCCTCCGGAGGCTGATGAGCCTGAGGTGCTGGAACGCTGGCTGGTGGCTGAGTTGGGAGGAGCCTGGAAGGTTGGGGCGAAGCAGCAGACGCTGACGCATCGCTACACGCGCTTCAAGGCGACCCTGAACTGCTACGTGGTGGAAGGAGGCGGCAGCCGATCCCTCCCGGAGCACTGGGATTGGGTGACCGCCGAGACTGCGGCGCAGTTTGCCCTGCCGACGGTCTTCCGGAAGCTGGTGGCACAGCTGCTGTGACGCTTTTTTCTTGCATTTCCCCAGCGTCCATGGATTCATGAGGGACCGCCGTCGTGGCGGGGATCCTTCAAAACCTCAGTAAGGAGTGGCTAATGAAGAAACTCGCTTGTGTCTTCGTAGGTGGCTTGATGCTTGCCGGAACCGCTTGGGCCGGCTGCTCGGGGCACTCGAACCTGACCATGGCCAAGATGTCCAAAGGGCAGGAAGTCATCATGGTTGTGGAAGTCAACGGCATGCAACTGGAAGAGGTTCGTGGAACCTCGGAAGCACCCGTCTACAACGTCAAGAGCACCCTGGGACAGGTGGTGGCCAAGGAAATTTCCAAGGACCAACTCTCCACTCAGTTCCCTGAGCTTCACAAGGCCCTCGCTGGCTAAGTCCTGCCTGCGCCCGAATTCGGGCGCATTTGCCTTCCTGTTCCGCTTTCCCTAGACGAACTCTCCGTCCAACTCGGCTTCCCAGTCCGAGTCTTCCAGGTTCAGCATGCCGCCGCCCAGATTGACCCGCCGACGGGTGTCTTCGGAGTTGGTGGAGTCCAAACGCGTGATGGTGCCTCCGCGCTGAAGGAATTCAGCCACGGCCTGGTCCAATTCGTTTCGGGTGATTTCGGGTTCGCGCTGTTGCATGCGAGCAAACTGAGGAGAGGGAAGTGGTTTCACGAGAAGACCTTGAATGAGGAAAACCAAAAATTATCGGATGACTTGATGGAGGTGTCAACCTAAATTCAAGGGCTCTCGTGAAAATTCTCAGGACCGGTCCAGGGGGTGCCGGAAGTGAGCAGGCGGGAATTCCTCCAGTCCGGAGATGTTGGGGTACTCCTTCTCGACCCACTCAAGGGGGTAGCCGTGCTTGAGGCGTCCCACTTCATCCAGGCGTTCCCAGTGTTCCTGAGGCAGGTTCCACTCGGCGACAGCCAGGGAGTCCTGCACATGCTCCACCGTCCGGGGGCCAATGATCACGGAGCTGATGCGCTTGTCGCCAAAGAGCCACGCCAGCGCCACCTGTCCGGGGGTCTTCCCCACGGCCTCGGCGACCTCCTTGAGGGCCTCGACGATGTCAAACGCCTGGTCGCTGTAGTAGCGGGGAATGTCCACGTTCTTGCGGAACGAGATGCGCGAGCCTTCCGGGGGCTCGGCGTTGCGTTCGTACTTGCCACTGAGGAAGCCACTGGCGAGCGGGCTCCAGCAGAGCATCCCCAGCCCCTGATCGGCACAGGCGGGAAGGATCTCGCGCTCAATGTCCCGGCGCACCAGGTTGTACAGGTGCTGGGCGCTGATGAGGCGAGCCCAGCCGTAGCGCTCAGAAAGGGCGTTGGCCTTGACGATCTGCCAGCCGTAGTAGTTGCTGCACCCGATGTAGCGCACCTTCCCGGCGCGGACGAGGTCGTCGAGCGCCCGCATGGTTTCTTCCATCGGGGTGAACCAGTCCGGACCATGAATCTGGTAGAGGTCCACGTAGTCCGTGCCCAGCCGCTGCAAGCTGGCGTCCAGGGCTTCCACAAGGTGCTTGCGGGAAACGCCCTTGGCGTTGGCGCCGGAACCCATCCGAAACCACCCCTTGGTGGCCACCACCAGATCGTCTCGTTTGTGGTGCGCGATCGCCTTCCCCAGCATGGTCTCAGACATCCCGGCGCTGTACATGTCCGCTGTGTCCAGAAAGTTCCCTCCGGCTTCCACAAACTTGTCCACAATCTGAGTCGCGGCGTCCTGGTCGCATCCCCAGTTCTTCATCCCAAAGGTCATGGTGCCCAAGCAGATCCGCGAAACCAGGAGTCCTGAGCGTCCTAAGTACCGATAGTGCATGTGTGGCCTTCTCTTCCATCGTTAAAGGGTGATTCAGCAACGGTGCTGGAGTGAGTGTTTGCGTAGCATGACCGAGAGTGCACCGGAGGTCAATCTTTCATTTGGGCCCGGAATTTTGGGAAAAACGGTTTTTCCACAATCCACCGGAGCTGGGCACTTGATCTTTTCCTGAAAAGGATCCAGATTTCCTCAAATCGGAAAGACCCCCTGATGGTGAAGCCTCATGTCTCCAACACCGACCGCTGCTCCAGCCTCCACAAATGACTTCATTGGCGCCGAGATCTCCAGGCTCGGGAAGAGCAAACCCTCGCTGAAGGCGCTCTTTTCGCTGGTGGAATTTTCGGGCACGCCGGTCATGATCACCCGCCTGAGTGACGGAGAGGTGCTGTATGCGAATACGGCCATGGAGGAGCTGGCGCAGACGACGCGGACGGAGCTGATTGGGCGCATGGCCCCCAGCCTGTACCAGCGGGAAGAAGACCGCGCCCCCCTTGTGGAAAAGCTCTATGCGGAAGGACGGGTCCGGAACTACCGAATTGATGTGCGAGGGGTCCAGGGGCGGGAGTTCACGGTGCTGTGCAACGCGGAAATAGTGGACTACCTTGGCGAGCAGGCCATCCTCAACACGTACCTGGACGTGACGGAGGTCCAGCGTGAGCTGCTCCGCCAGCAGCAGTTTCACCTCCTGACGGCGTCGTTTTTGGGCGTTGGGTACGGAACCTACCACCTCGAAACGGGGACCATGACGGTGGATGCCAGCGTTCAGGAACTGCTGGAGCTGGGGCCCGAGGAGTCGTTTTCGCTGCCGTGCTTCCTGAAGCGCATTCCGGAGGCAAACCGGGAGTTTGTGACCCAGCGGGTGGAGCAGGCCTTTGAGCAGCTCAAGTCTGGAACGCGTACCCAGGAGGAGTACCTCCTGCACCTGCCCAGCGGTCAACAGCGCATTGTCCGCATCAGCTCCCTGCCCTTCCAGGATTCCGAAAAATGGGTGGTGCACTTCTTCCAGGACATCACGGAGCGGGAGCTGCTGCGTCGCAAGTCTCGGCAGCAGGAGCGGCTTTCCTCACTGGGGCAGCTCACCGCTGAAATCGTTCACGACCTGCGCTCTCCGCTGGCTTCCATTGCGCTCAACACCGAGGCCCTGTACCGTCTGGCCCGTCAGGCCTCGCCGGCCAAGGCCCAGTGGCTTTATGAAAACTCGATGCAGTCCGTCCAGCGGGCATCAGACCTGATGAACCGGACCCTGGAGCAGACACGCCAGGGCGAGGTCAAGGTGGCGGTGAAGTTGAGTCAGGAAGTGAAGCGGGTCCTGGAGTCCCTCCAGACCTTTTTGCTGAAGCGCCGGATTTCAGTCAGCACTCAGCTGGTGGGCATGACAGAAGAGACGGAGCCGGAACTGGAGGTCAACCCGTTGTTGCTACAGCAGTGTCTGCAGAACCTCATCACGAACGCGGTGCAGGCGACGGTCCCCGTCATCAACACGGGAATTCCTCCGGCGCAGGTGCCCATTGAGCTGCTCCTGAGTCCGCACAAGGGGTTCATGAAGCTGGAGGTTCTGGATTGCGGAGTGGGCATTCCAAAGGCGGATTTGCCTCACATCTTTGATGAGTTCTTCACCACTCAAGAAGGCGGAAACGGCATTGGCCTGGCGCTGTCTCGGAGGATTGCTGAAGAACACGGTGGGCACCTCGATGCGCTCAATCGCAGCGACCGCACCGGCGCCCGGTTGGTCCTGCAGCTTCCTCTCGCCTAGACGCTCCGGCCCCCTGCCCCTGGACCCGGAAGCCCTAACCTTCAGCGACAAAACGCTGAAAGGCTTCGGCATAGTCCGGATGCCAGCGAGAAAGCGGAGGCCGGTTTTCGATCAGATCCCCCATTGCCCACGCCATCCGCTTTTCATCCAATTCCCGAGTCACGTCATTGTCCGGACAGAGGATGTAGAAGTCCCCGGCTTCCAGGCGTGCCATGAGGAAGTCTGCCGTTTGTTCCGGAGTCCAGGCGCCCGCCGGTTTTTCGGTGCGGCCGTTTCGCGTGAGGTCGGTGAAGACAAACCCGGGAATGAGCAGGTGCGCCGTCAGCTGGTGCCGGGCGGTGTTGCGGAGTTCATGAGCAAGGGCCTCGGTGAAGGTCTTCACTCCGCTCTTGCTGACGTTGTAGGCGGGGTCTCCGGGAGGAGTCGTGATGCCTTGCTTGGAGCCCGTATTGATGATGAGGCCCGGGCGTGCCCGCTCAATCATGCGGGGCAGGAAGACCTGAGTGCCATGGACCACGCCGCCCAGGTTGACTCCAAGGATGCGGAGCCAGTTTTCCGGATCTTCGAGGAGGGTGCTGCCAGGCTGGGTCCCGGCGTTGTTCATGAGGACATCGGTGCCTCCCCAGCGGTCGGCGATTTCGACTTCCAGATCAATCAAGGCGTGCCGGTTGGAAACGTCCACCGTCCGGGTCAGCACTTCTGAGGCGCCTGCTTGCCGGACCTGTTCGGCGGCGTTTTCCAGCTGCGGCGCCCGGAGGTCCACCAGCACGATCTTCATGCCAAAGGCCGCGAATTTCCGGGCGGCAGCGAGTCCAATTCCAGCGGCGCCTCCGGTGACAACAGCAACGGAATGCTCCGTAAAGGCGGGGTGCGTCATGAGTTCCATCTCCTAGGGGGTGAGCAAGGGAGCCGAGGCCCAGCGGCTGGCTCGGGGGCCGTCAGAGGGTCCGTAAGCAGTAGACCACCCGGCCAATGACCGAAATTGAGGTGGTGGTGGACGCGTCAAAGACCATCTCCTGGTAAGCCGGATTTTCGGAAATCACCCGCAGGGTCTGGGTGTCGGCCTTCCACTGGGTCTTTTTGAAGAAGACCATCCCCTCCACATTGAGGACGTAGTAGCCGTCCCCGGGCTTCTGCTTGGTCCGGTCCAGAATGATCAGGTCGCCGGAGCGGGCAACGGGCTCCATGGAGTCCCCTTCGATGCGCAGGCCCGAGAGCGAGTGGGGCGCCACCCGCAGCTTTTGCTCAATCCAGGCGCTTGGAAGCGGAACCTGCTCCACGACGGCGCACTCGTCCAGGCTGAAGGCGCCACTTCCAGCAGAGGCCGCGACATCGTAAATCGGGATCATCCGAATGGACGCGGACTCTTCGGCCCGTTGCTCCGGACCATAGAGCAGTTGCTCCAGCAGCAGGGAGGTCGCCTTGTCAATGGGGGCCCGCCCATTCATCCAACGGCTGATCGTGACCCGGTTCCGTCCGATGCGTTGAGCCAGCTCATCCTGAGTCCAACTGAGTTCAATCAGGCGTTTCTTGATCTGTTCCGGACGCATGGCGGCTTCGTAAATTATCGTATTGACTCAATGTTAACTTAAAGCTACAGTGGCGTCGCTTTTTGTTTCATGGCTGTTCAATCTAGCACAGATCCACAGGAGTACAAGGAGCAACGTGGGCCCTAGGTCCCGATGAATAAACCGGCCGTTTGGGCCTAGTTGGAAACCGTTTCGTGGAAGACTCGACCAGAAAGGATCCGATGATTCGAAGTGAAGTCATTTTAAGGGCGCTCCGAGAAAGCCGCAACCAGCGCAACCAGCTGGCTGAGATCGGCCGAGCAACCGGACTGAAGGGCTGGTGGCTGCGCCTGGTCCACTCACGCCGCCTGAGCACCTCTGATTTTTCCTGAGGCTCCTCCTCCTCCTTGAGGACGGGTCGGGCCACGGTTGTGGCAAGGCTGGTCCTCGACCCTACAGGGGCTTGTTCTCCGGGCTCCTCAATTCCTGAGTTCTTGCTTTCGCATGGGCCTCTTCCGGAAAACCTGCTAAGCTGTTGGGCTTGGCAGAAACCGTTGATCATGCCCTCCCGTCAAGCGCTTGCCCCTTCCGGGAAGCCAGAGCAGGGCAGCACCTGAAGAGAAACCTGTGTCAGAAGCAATCGATCTTTTTTGGGCCGAACACTCAGCCACACTGATGAGTGTCGGGTACAAGGCGTTCCTCAGCCTCATCATCCTGGTGGTGAGCCTGTTGGTGGGCAGAGGCGTGAAGCAGTTCATCCGAGGCGCCAACCATGGCCTGGCGCGGGTGGACGCCACGCTGGTTCCTGTGCTGGGAACCACGGCCGCCTACGCGGTTTACACGATCGGGGCCGTGTTCATCCTCGACATCTTTGGGGTGAACACTGCCAGCCTGATTACCCTGCTGGGGGCTGCAGGGCTGGCGATTGGGCTCGCCTTGAAGGACACCCTGAGCAACATTGCAGCCGGCATCATGCTGCTGGTGCTCCGTCCCTTCCGGACGGGGGATTTTGTGGAATGCGGGTCCCTTACGGGCTCGGTCAAGGAGATCAACCTGTTCACGACTGTTCTGGAAACAGCAGATGGGCTCTATGTGGCCTCGCCCAACAGCCTGGTCTGGGGCAGCACCATCACCAACTTTACCCGGAACGGCAAGCGCCGCATGGACCTGGTGGTGGGCATTGCGTACTCCGATTCCATTGAGGCCGGCCTTCAGGTGCTTCAGCACATTGCCGACACGGAGCCACGTTTCCTCCAGGACCCACTGCCTCAGGTGATGGTGCAGTCGCTTGGAGACAGCTCCGTGAATCTGCAGCTCCGGGGGTGGGCGTCAACGGAGGATTACTGGAAGGCGTGGTGGGACCTGAACCGGAGGGTCAAGGAAGAAATTGAGCAGGCCGGCCTGACGATTCCCTTTCCGCAGCGAGAGTTGCACCTGCCGGCAGGCTGGAATCCGGGAGCACCTCAGTAACCGGGCGCTCCGGTTACGCGCGAGAGGTCTGTTCCGGAAGGATGCCCCGGGGACGGAAGCGCAGAACCAGCAGCAGCAGCAGGCCCATGACGACCATCCGCATGTGGGGGGCTGCCTCGAGGAGGTGCTGGCGCAGGGGGCTGCTTTCTTCCAGGGTGCTGGCAATGCCTCCCATCGCCCAGAGGCCAACGGGCTCGGCTTCGACCCAGAAGAACCAGGTGATGAAGCCTCCGATGACGGCTCCCAGGTTGGAGCCACTGCCCCCAATGATCACCATCACCCAAATCAGGAAGGTGTAGCGAAGCGGGTTGTATCCTCCGGGGGTGAACTGTCCATCCAGTGTGGTGAGCATGGCCCCGGCAATGCCAATGACGGCTGAGCCGATGATGAACACTTCACGGTGCCGGCGGACCACATCCTTGCCCATGGCGGACGCGGCGACTTCGTTGTCTCGAATGGCCCGCATCATCCGGCCCCAGGGCGAGTTGAGCGCCTGAACCGCCAGCCCGAGGATGACGAGCAGCACAACCAGGAACAGCCCGGAGTAGCACAGCTTCACAAACACGCCGGAGGCGGTGACCAGCGCTTCCGAGAGCGCTTCCGGATCCTCGATTCCCTGCCACCACGACACCAGCGACGCAAACCACTCGGCCTGCTGCAGGTCCAGTTCGTAGGGGACGGGCCGGTCCAGTCCGGAAACGTTCTTCACCCCTCGGGTCAGCCAGTCCTCGTTTTTCAGCACCGAGATGACAATTTCAGAAATGCCAAGGGTGGCAATCGCAAAGTAATCCGAGCGGAGGCCCAGGGCAATGCGTCCCACCAGCCAGGCCAGTGCAGCGGCAACGAGTCCCCCAGCCAGCCACGACGTGAGGATCGGGAGGCCCAGGCCACCGAGGAAGCCGGTTTTTCCCGGGTCCACGCGCTCAATGGCACGGACCGCTTCATCAAAGAAACTGCGGATGAACCAAAGCCCAAGGAGCAGAACCACGGTGACCCCCAGGTTCCGGACCCGACCGGCTGGAATCTGACGACGCACCAGCCAGACGCCGAAAAGGGTCGCCAGCACCCCCACCACGCTGAGGACCAATCCGGTGGCTCCCACGGACCACGCCTCACCGACCGGAGAGTAGGAAACCAACACGGCGGTGGCGCCTCCCACTGCAGTTGAGGCCATGACTCCGGCGTTGAAGAGCCCGGCATAGCCCCACTGAATGTTGAGTCCAAGCGCCGTGAGCGCCGAGATGAAGCAGAGGTTGAGGATGGCCAGGGCCACGTTCCACGACTGGGCCATGCCCACCCAAACCAGCAGCAGGCCCATCAGGGTGAAGCTGACCCAGGCGCGGGCGCGGTCATGCCTCATCATAAGACCCTCCCCCGCAGCAGTCCGGTGGGACGGATCAGCAGCACCACGACCAGGATGATGAAGGAGACGGCAAACTTGTACTCGGTGGACAGAAACTGAACGAGCCCCTCCGGCGCCCATGCTTCCGGCACCAGGTACCCGAGGAACTTCTTGTAGGCGTAGGTGGCCATCACTTCGGAGAAGGCGACAACGAAGCCGCCGAGGATGGCCCCGATGGGCTCTCCGATGCCTCCGACAATGGCGGCGGCAAAGATGGGCAGGAGGAGGTGGAAGTAGACGAGTGGCTTGTAGCTCTTGTCGAGTCCGTAGAGGACCGCAGCGAGGGTGGCCAGCACGGAGGCAATGGCCCACGCCGTCATGACGACGCGCTCCGGATTGATTCCCGACAGCAGGGCCAGGTCTTCATTGTCTGAAAAGGCTCGCATGGCCTGCCCCATCCGCGTCTTCTGCAAAAACCAGAACAGCGCCAGCACCGCGACCAGGGCCAGGAGGACGGTCAGGACCTGGTTCTGCTTGATCACCAGAGCCTCGCCGAGGCCAGTCATCTGCTTGAACTCCCGGGCCTTGATGAGGAACTTGTTTCCGTCGGAAAAGACGATTTCATCGGTGCCAATGAGCAACCGGACGAGGCCGTTCATGACAAACATCACCCCGACCGAGGCGATGACCAGAATGACCGGCTTGGCCTTGCGCTGGCGGTAAAAGCGGAACACGCCACGCTCAACCCCCAGCGAAAAGAGGATGGTGGCCACCATGCCCAGCGGAAGCGCCAGCAGGGCGGTGGGAAGGGGGTCGATGCTCAGGCCAAGGGACTGAAACCACCAGGTGACGTAGATCGTGACCATGCCCCCGAAGGCCATCAGCTCGCCGTGAGCAAAGTTGGCAAAGCGGAGGATGCCGAAAATCAGGGTGACCCCCACCGCTCCCAACGCGAGCTGAGCCCCGTAGGAGAGGGCCGGGATGAAGACAAAGTTGGCAAACAGCACCAGGGCGTTGAGCAGTTCCATCAGCCTCCGAGAAAGGTGCGGCGGACCTCCGGGTCAGCGAGCAGCGCCGCGCCGGTGTCCGTGAAGCGGTTCTCTCCGGTGACCAGCACATACCCCCGATCAGCAATTTCCAGCGCCTGCCGAGCGTTCTGTTCCACCATGAGGACGGCAATTCCCGCTTGCTTGACCTCAAGGATGCGGTCGAAGAGTTCGTCCATGACAATCGGCGAGACGCCAGCAGTCGGTTCATCAAGCAGCAGCACCTGCGGGCGGGTCATCAAGGCGCGCCCCACCGCCACCTGCTGACGTTGCCCGCCAGACAGCTCGCCAGCCGCCTGGTGCTGCTTTTCCCGGAGGATGGGGAAGAGCCCATAGACCTGCTCCATGGTTTCCTCAATGCCGTCCCGACGCAGGTGGGCGCCAATCTTGAGGTTCTCCTCAACCGTCATGGAGGGGAACACGTTTTGAGTCTGTGGCACAAAGGCCAGGCCGTGCTTGACGCGTTCCTGGGGAGACAGGCGGCTGATGTCGGTGCCGTTGAGGAGAACGCGTCCCTTGCGGAGACGGAGCAGGCCCAGCAGGGCCTTCATGGCCGTGGACTTTCCGGCACCGTTGGGGCCCACAATGACCGCGACTTCGCCCTGATCCACGCCAACGGTGCAGCCGTTGAGGATGTCGGCAGCGCCGTAGCCCCCGACCATGGCTTCTCCGACGAGGAAGCTCATGCGGGCTCCTTGGGTTTGTTCTTCAGCCCGGTTCCCAGGTACGCCTCAATGACCTCTTCGTTGTTCCGGACCTCGGTTGGCGTCCCCTGCGTCAGCACCTTCCCTTCTGCCATGACGACCACGGGGTTGCAGAGCCGGCTGATGAAGTCGATGTCGTGCTCAATCATGCAAAACGTGTAGCCCCGTTCCTGATTGAGCTTGAGGATCGCGTCTCCAATTTCGTTGAGCAGGGTCCGGTTGACCCCGGCGCCGACTTCATCCAGCACCACCATCTTGGCATCGACCATCATGGTTCGGCCCAGCTCCAGCAGCTTTTTTTGTCCGCCCGAGAGGTTCCCGGCAAGTTCGTGGGCCACATGATTGAGGTTGAGGAACTCAATGACCTCCTCGGCGCGCTGGCGCAGCGTGGCTTCTTGCCGGGCGACGTCCTTGCGCTGAAACCAGGCGCCAAGCAGGCTTTCGCCCCGCTGTCCGGAAGGCACCATCATCAGGTTGTCGAGGACGCTGAGGCTGTGAAATTCGTGGGCAATCTGGAAGGTCCGGAGGAGGCCCTTGGAGAACAGCTGGTAGGCGGGGAGTCCGGTGACGTCTTCTCCGTCGAGGAAGATGGAGCCGCTGGTGGGCGGGGTCGCGCCGGCAATGAGGTTGAAGAGGGTGGTCTTTCCGGCACCGTTGGGACCTATGAGCCCGGTGATGCTTCCGGTCTCAATGGTGAGGGTCACCCCATTGACGGCGTGAACTCCCCCAAAGCGCTTGGTCACATTTTGGACGGAAATCACAGGGGCAGGCGCGGGGCAGAGCGTTCAGAAAAGCGAACCGTTAGGAATTCGTCATAAAACTGAAATTTCTAAAGGAGATGGCCCCCAAAGTCAACTCATTTGCAGGTGGGAGCGGGGTCGGCGAAAGGGACCTCCTGTGACCAATTTCAGAGTTTGAGCTTGCCAAATTCTTCCTCACCTTTATAGTTTCTCGAGTTTTATCCACGGCCTTGTGGTTGCCGGTTTCGCAACAGGCCCCGAATGAAAATTCAGGAGCCTCTTCCCGCCGGACCAACCGGGCAAGCCCTTGTTACCAAAACGCAGGTTTTCCTCATGGATCATCGCCTCTCGCGCCTTCTCCTGAGCCTCGCTTTCTTCGGGGCCCTCTTCGTTGGCCTCCCCGGGGTCAGCTCTGCTCAGGTGCAGGCACCCCAGCAACCCATTGCGTTCGATCATCAGATCCACGTCACGCAAAATGGAATCTCGTGCCAGTACTGCCACCTCTACGCCCGTCGGTCTTACTCCTCGGGTGTCCCGCCCGTCAGCACCTGCATCGGGTGTCATGGCACCAATGACATGAAAATTGTCCAGCCCCCAGCCAACTCCCCGAAGGAGTGGTTGGACGGACTCGATACCCTCCGGAACCACTGGGACGAGGGGACTCCGATTCCGTGGGTGAAGGTTCACGACATTCCGGACTTTGTTCGCTTCCCGCACAAGGAGCACATCAACGTCGACAGCAGCCGCTTTGTGGAAGAGGCGGGCCGTGGGTGTGACATGCAGGCGAACCCCCGCTCGCTGGAGTGTCGGCTGTCTCAGTTCCGGGCTGGTGGGGATCAACGCTGCCAGGCGTGCCACGGCAATGTGTCTCAGATGAAGGTTGTGGCCAAGGTGGACCAGAACTTCGGATTCATGGGGTGGTGCATGGAGTGTCACCTTCAGGTGAAGGGGGCCGTGGAGCGCAAGCGCGCCATGAGTACCCTGGACGGGTGGTTCAATGCCAAGGAGAATGACGCCAAACGCGAAGCGGCAATGCATCTCGTCGATGACAAGGGGTACCACACTCCGAACATGAACGACTGCTTCACCTGTCACTACTGAATCCCCCACCCTTTCGTCAAACACTCGGAGTTTTCTGATGAGCAAAGGCCTGAGTCGAAGAAATCTATTCAAATACATGGGGGTTGCGGGCGCCACTGCAACTGCAGCTGGCTGCCAACAAAAGCCTGAGAAGCTGATTCCAATGCTGGTCCCGCCGACCAACTTCGAATACGCCCCCAGCGAAGCGTACAACTACATGACCACCTGCCGGGAGTGCGATGCTGCCTGTGGCATGATGGTCACGGTTCGGGAGCACCGCGCCCAAAAAGCCGAAGGCAACCCCAACCACCCCCTCAACCAGGGCGCCCTGTGTGCCCGAGGTCAGGCGTCCATGCAGGCGCTCTACAATCCGGATCGCCAAGCGGCTCCTTCCAGCAAGGCCGGTGGCGCCCTTACCTGGGAACAGGGCCTTCAGGAGTTCACCCAGCGCCTCAACACCGCAGGCGGGCAGGTGGTCTACCTGGGACGTCCGGAAACCGGAACGCACAAGGCGTTTGTGGCCGAGTGGCTGCAAGCCGTTGGCGGAGGCCGCAAGGTGACCTTTGACCTGCTCAGCCGGAACGCCCTCATTGAGGCCAACCGCATTGCCTTCGGCAAGGCGATGGTCCCGGATTATGCGTTTGAGGAAGCACAGATGCTGATCAACTTCAGCAGCGACTTCCTGGAAAGCTGGGGCAACCAGGTGGAGAACAGCCGCCGGTTTGTCAACATGCATGCCTACCAGGACGGCAAGCGCCGCGAGTTTGTGCAGGTGAGCCCACAGGTGTCCCTGACCGCGTCCAAGGCCGATCGCTGGGTGGTGATCAATCCTGGAACCGAGGGCGTCATGGCCCTGGCGCTGGCCCATGTGGTCCGGAACCAGAAGGGCGGATACGACTGGCTCGAGCGCTACCTGGAGGCCTATGCTCCGGAGAAGGTCGCCGCTGTCGTGGGCGTGGAAGCTGAAAAAATTGTGGAACTGGCTGAAGCCTTCAGCAACGAGACCCCGAGTCTGGCGCTGGGAGGCGGACCTGTTGCCGCCACCGAGGCTGCGGTCGAGATGCAGGTTGCGATCAACATCCTGAACGCTGTTGCCGGCAACCTCAACCGCACCGTTGTGTTCCCGGAGTTCAGCCCTGCAGAAGACACCTCGCACCAGCAGATCGTGGACCTGATTCAGGACCTGAACGCTGGCCGTGTGAAGGTGCTGGTCGTGGACGATTCCAATCCGCTCTATGGCCTGCCCCCTGAACTGGGAATGGCCGCCGCGCTGCAGAAGGCCTACGTCGTGAGCCTCTCCTCGCTGAAGAGCGAGACCGCTGGGGCTGCCGACCTGGTGCTTCCGGCGCTCACACCTTATGAAAGCTGGGGCGATGCCGCCCCGCGTGCCGGTGTCCGGAGCCTTCAGCAACCGGTCATGGCCCCCGTCAATGTGTTTGATGCGAAGGCTCGGGAAGATGTCATGATCACCGTGGCCAAAGGCGTCCGCCGCAGTGCATTTGAGGGCATCACCACCTACAAGGATTACCTCCAGAAGGCCTGGATGCAGGTGCAGAGTGAGACCGGACGCTCCGGGCTCTTCGACAACTTCTGGGTGTCGGTGCTTGAAGAAGGCGGGGTCTTTGGTTCGACTCCGACCACGAATGTGGAACTGGCCAACAGCGTGACACGTGTTTCGCTGCCAACTCCCGCTGCCAACGAAGGCCTGACCCTGCTGGCTTCCTCTTCTCTGCTGAAAGCAGACGGAAGTGGCGCCAACAAGCCGTGGCTGCAGGAGGTGCCGGATCCGATGTCGCAGATCGTGTGGGACTCCTGGTTGGAGATCCATCCGGACACGGCCAAGGAAATGGGCATTGACGACCGGGATGTGGTGGAAGTGACCACGTCTCAGGGAACGCTCAGCCTGATGGCCTACTACTACTATGGCATCCACCGGAACGCGGTGGCCATTCCGATTGGTCAGGGGCACGAAGGCTCCGGAGCTGCTGCAGACGGATTTGGCGTCAACGTGATGACGCTCCTTCCCGCCAAGCAGGATGCCTCTGGAAACCTGGTGTTCTCTGGAACAGCCGTCGAGGTCAAGGGCACGGGCAGCAAGGGCTACACCGTCAACATGGACGGCAACCCCCGTCAGGCGGGACGCGACATTGCGGCGGCCACCACCGTGGCTGCTCTGGCTTCTGGAGAGGAAGGACACGGCGGACACAAGCGCCGGACCGAAATCTACCCGGACCGTGCAGAGACCGCCGGCTACTACAAGCCGTATCGCTGGGGCATGACGATCGACCTGGACCGCTGCACCGGATGCTCGGCCTGTGTCGTGGCGTGCTACGCCGACAACAACATCCCGGTGGTGGGAAAAGAGCGCGCCGCTGTGGGACGGGAAATGTCCTGGCTTCGCCTGGAGCGCTACTTCGAAGGCTACGGCGACGAGTTTGAAACCCGGATTGTGCCGATGATGTGTCAGCAGTGTGGCAACGCCGGTTGTGAGCCGGTGTGTCCGGTTTATGCGACCTACCACAACCCGGAAGGCATCAATGCCATGATCTACAACCGGTGTGTGGGAACCCGCTACTGCTCGAACAACTGCGCGTACAAGGTCCGACGCTTCAACTGGTTTAGCTACGAATTCCCGGCGCCGCTGGATCAGCAGCTCAACTCCACCATGACCACCCGTGAGAAGGGGGTGATGGAGAAGTGCAACTTCTGTGTGCCTCGTCTGACCTATGCCAAGCGGCAGGCCAAGGCGTTGGGACGAGACCTGCGGGACGGAGAGGTGATGACGGCATGTCAGCAGACCTGCCCCACCCAGGCCATTACTTTTGGGAACCTTTCAGACCCGAACAGTCGGGTTTCTCAGTTGGCCATGCGTGACGACATGGAGCAGCGTGATCGTCAGTACGAGGTCTTCCCGGAACTCAACTTCAAACCCGCTGTTACTTACCTCAAGAAGGTGAATACCCGTGAGGTGGGTGGGCACTCGGACAGTGCTGAGCACGCCTGAGCTTTTATCTAACACACGGAGAAATCCATGCACGCAGCTGCGCTAAACCAATACGACGCTGACGCAGGTCGCGTTGTCATTGACGAGCATCTCGGGCACCCCGGCATTGAAGCAACGACTCTGGACTACGGACAGATCAATGACGACATGCTGGCGATGCTGGAGAAGCCGCATCCCTCTTACTTCCTGCTCCTGCTCGGCTTCCTGACCGCGCTGGTGCTGGGAGTCATCAGCCTGGCGATTCAGGTTGATGTCGGAATCGGTTATTCCGGAATCAGCCACCCGATCATGTGGGGCTTCTACATCACCAACTTCGTCTTCTGGGTCGGAATTGGTCACGCCGGGACCCTGATTTCGGCAGTGTTCTACCTCACCCGAGCGCCCTGGCGGACGGCGATTTACCGCAGTGCCGAGGCGATGACGGTGTTTGCGGTCATGACCGCGGGCCTCTTCCCGATCCTGCACACCGGACGTCCCTGGCTCGCCTACTGGCTGATTCCCTACCCGAACGAGCGGATGCTCTGGGTGAACTTCAAGTCTCCGCTTCTGTGGGACGTCTTTGCGGTCTCGACGTACATGACGGTTTCGATCATGTTCTTCATGCTCGGTCTGATCCCGGACATGGCGATTCTGCGAGACGAGGCCCTGCGCCGCGGACACAAGCTCAAGGCGCTCATCTACACGCCCATGGCCCTGGCCTGGAGGGGCACCAACCACCAGTGGGTGCACTACATGCGTGGTTACCTGATCTTTGCCGCTCTGGCGACTCCGCTGGTCTTCTCGGTCCACTCGATCGTGAGCTGGGACTTTGCGATGTCTTCGGTTCCGGGCTGGCACACGACGATCTTTGCGCCTTACTTTGTGGCAGGGGCGATCTTCTCGGGACTCGCCATGGTGATGACGGTGCTGATTCCGGTCCGGGTCGTCTTCGGGCTGGAGCAGTACATTTCCACCCACGTTGTCAACAGCGTCTGCAAGGTGATCATCTTCACCTCGATGGTGGTGGGCTACGCCTATGCGACCGAGTTCTTCATTGCCTGGTACAGCGGCAGCCCTTATGAGCGGGCGATCTTCTACTTCCGTCCGTTCGGAGACATGACCAGCTGGACCCTGACGGGGGATCACAACATCACCTTCCCGCAGATTGCCTTCTGGCTGATGGTCTTCTGTAACGTCATTGCCCCAATTCCCCTGTGGCGCTACAAGGTCCGCCACAACCTCGTGGCCGTTTGGATCATCTGTGGCCTCATCAACGTGGGAATGTGGTTTGAGCGCTTCAACATTGTGGGAAGCTCGCTGCAGCATGAATACGACCCGGCGTCTTGGGGTGAGTACTGGCCGACCATTGTTGAGGTGGGCATCACGGTGGGAAGCTTCGGATTCTTCTTCACCCTGTTCTCCCTCTTTGCCAAAACCCTTCCGCCGATGGCGATCATGGAGCTGAAGGAAGCGGCAAATCCTCCAATGAAACATTCTCCGAAGGAGCATTGATGGCTAAGTTCACCGGCGTTTGGGCCTCGTTTGCCCACTTGGATGAGACGACGGAGACCATTGAGGAGGTCCGGACCAAAGGCGTTCAGCCGACGGTGCTTTCCCCCTGCCCGCGTCATGAAATCGACCATGCTCTGGGGGAGCCTCAGAGCATTGTTCCCTGGATTGCCCTCGCGTTTGGCGCACTGGGAACCCTCATCGGCTACAGCCTCCCGGCGTGGACGGCTTCCGACTGGGTCCTTCCGGTGAGTGGCAAACCGATTCTGGCCATTCCCCCGTTTACGGTGATTGGGTTTGAGCTGACGATCCTGATGGCCGCCTTTCACACGCTGGCCGGGCTGGCGCTGCTGGCGGTCATTGACACCCTCCGGCATCCGATGCCGGCAGGAGTCAAGAAGTACCTGCGCTTCCAACGGGATCGGTTTGGAGTCGTGGTCCGATGTGACGAATCGCGCTTGGACGAGTTCATGGAGATCATGAAAAAGAATGGAGCAGAGGAGGTTCATGTCGAACGTACTTAAGCGAAACTGGAAACGGGCGCTGGCCGGGTGTGTCCTCCTGGGCGTGGGCGCCTCCATGCTCTCGGCAGTCGATCGGAACCCGTACTACGATCCGAAGGAAGAGGGCTACAACATCACCAACGATGACCGTCCCTGGTTTGACGGTCAGGATTACCCCTTCTACCGAGACATGTACGACGGCAAGAGCCTGAAGCCTCAGGAAGAGGGCTCCTATCAGGAGTTTGCTGAAAACTCTGTGCCCGTCAAGGTGGTGTTGGGCAAGATCAACAAGATCTATGACCCCTTCATTCCTGCTGTGGTCGGAGACGGTTCGGGTCCGGAAGGACACCCTCGGGAGTTCTATCCGAAGAACCCCACCCGCGCAACGACGACCTCCTTGCAACGGGGTCAGGTGCTCTTCAACACCTACTGTGCTGCCTGTCATGGACAGGATGGACTGGCCAACACCGTGGCTGTTCAAAAAGGCGTACCGGCTCCGCCCATTGTAGCGATCTTCTCGATTCCTACTGCCGAATCACATCTGTACAACAAGATTAAATACGGAAGTTACTATCAGACCCCACGGGGCCTGATGCCAGCCTTTGGAGCGCAGACGTCCGTTCAGGATCGCTGGGACATGGTGAACTACATGGTGAGCGACCAGTTCGGTAAGGAGATTCAATGAAAGAGATTGCTGAAAAGTCATTGTTTGAGATCCCGAAAGGGATCAAGACCCTGCTTTGGGCCTTCGTGGCACTGGGCGTGGCGATGTTCGTCATCGGTCAGGTCGGAGACGAAGAAAGCGTGCTCCGGGCGTGGCAGACCTTCCTGATCAACGTCATGTTCTGGGGCGGCATTGCTCAAGCCGGGGTCATCTTTGCGGTGATCTGGCAGATCACGGATGCCAAGTGGGGGCGCCCCTTCAAGCGCCTGGCTGAGGCCTGTGCCGGGTTCTTGCCTGTTTCGTTTGCAATGTTCCTGGTGGTGTTCTTTGGCGCCACCGTGCTGTATGAGTGGACCCACACGCCCTTCCTGCACCATGGGCATGCGGTGAAAGCTGGCTGGTTGAACCTGCCCTTCTTCATCTCCCGCAACATCTTCTGGCTGTTGCTGATGTACGGCATTTCGTACTGGTTTGTGAAGACCTCCATCAAGCCGGACGTGGCCCTGGCCCGCAAGCTGCTCGGCAGCAAGTGGGGCGGCGCCTTTGCCGACAAGATGCTCGACGGCTACGGCAACCATGAAGACGAAGTGATCCGCCTGGAGCAACTGTCCCGACGCCTGGCACCTGCGCTGGCCATCCTCTATGGCGTGGGCGGGTCGTTCCTGGCCTGGGACTTTGTGATGACCCTGGATCAGGAATGGTTCAGCACCCTGTTCGGGGTGTTCTTCCTGATTGGCAACATGCACGCCTTCCTCGGGCTGATGCTGGCCATCTCGGTCACCGTCCGGAACAAGTTTGGACTGGCAGACTACATTACGGTCAATCGCCTGCACGACCTGGCCAAGATGGCATTTGCCTTCTCACTGCTCTGGACGTACATGGGGTATTCGCAGTACCTGCCGATTTGGTACGCCGACCTCCCTGAGGAAACGCCGTACCTGATCGTCCGGACCATGGAGCAGCCCTGGCAGACGGTCTTCCTCGTCGTCCTGGCCTGGGTCTTCTTCTCGGTGTTCCTCGGGCTGTTGCCGAAGACCCTGTGCCGCAACCCGGCATACATTCGGGTGATGGGCATCTGGATCGCAGCCGGTCAGTGGCTGGCCATCTACCTGATGGTTGTCCCGTCGCTTCAGCACGAAGGGCACTACCATGTGTATCTGGGACTGACGGAACTGCTGATCACCCTCGGCTTCCTGGGGGCGTTCTTCCTGTCCTATCTGTCGTTCCTCGGAAAACTGCCGCTGCTGCCGATTTCCGACAAGCACCTTTGCAAAACCTGGCACGGTCACTAAACCGTCCACGGTCTCTTCCGGAGCGTTTCGGCGCTCCGGACTCTCCGACCTCCCCATGTTCCGGACTGTTTTCCTGACCCTTGCCGGAGCACTCTCCCTGATCAGCCTCTGGGCGATCTCTCCTTCTCCGTTGTCCGCACAAGTTCTGCCCTGGGAAGATCCGTACCTGGATCCGGAGGCGGCCCAACCCGTTGGGCGACGAGCTGACAAGGACTTTGGCTTCCTGATCGGTACGGGCTACGGCCTCCACCCCATGTACCTCCCGGCGCCTCCTCTGGTCGTGGGGTGGTACCAGGACCCGTTTGTCATCAATGTGGAACGCAGTGACACCGAGCAGGCTCAGGTCCTGACCAAGGAACGTCTGGAATCCTTTGGCACCTCACGCTTTCAGAACACGGCGCTGGTGGGACGGTACTTTCTGGGACAGTCGCTCGTGGTCATGGCGACGTTGGAGGAGCGGAAGCTGGACCTGTGGAACCGGACCTTCAACCGGCAGCAAGGAGAAGCCAGCTTCGACCAGCACCTCAAGGCAACGGTTGCCACCGGAGGCGTCGGGTTCATGAGCTTCTCCAATTACTCGTTTTTTGGAGTTGATGTGCTACGATACGCGGTACCCCTGAGTGAGTCCGCCGAGGTGGTGGAGCACTACGAAACCTGGACGCTGATCAGTGGCGACCGCTCCCTGCTGGATGAAAACATCGAGGGGCGCAATGAGACCTGGCTCGATTTGCTCAAGGTGCCGTCCGGGTTCGTCATCTACTGGGGCTTGTGGTTCTAGGTCAGGAAGTCGCCGGGGCCGGCACCCGGATCCGGACGTACCAGAGGATCAGCCCGGCGACCCCTGCCAGCAGCGGAAGGGCCAGCAGGTTGACCCACTGCCAGCCCAAGAGGTTCAGCAGCACTCCGGCCATCAGTGATCCTGTGGCGGCAAAGGCAAACACCAGCATGTCGTTGGCGCCCTGTACGGCCGCTCGCTCTTCCGGACGGTAGGTCTCTGTCAGAAGCGCGGTTCCGGCCACAAACATGAAGTTCCAGCCGACTCCGAGCAGCACGAGGGCCGTCCAGAAGTGCCACCAGCTTTGCCCGGTCAGGTTGATGGCGACACAAATCGCATTGAGCAGAATTCCAGTGAGGATGATCCGTAGGCTCCCGAAGCGCTGAATGAGGTTTCCGGTGAAAAACGAAGGGGCGTACATGCCCACGACATGCCACTGGATCACCAGCGCTGCATCTGGAAAGGCGTGGTGGTGGTGCGTCATGGCCAGCGGCGTTGCGGTCATCACCAGCGCCATGACGGCATATCCGATGGCCGCGCTCACCACCGCAACGATCAGCTTCGGCTGACGGAAAATTTCAGGCAGGGGACGCTGGGAGGTGCTTTCGCCCGGAGTGCTCATGGACGGGAGCTTCAGGAAGCTGAGAATGAGCGCAATCACCGCGTACAGCGTGATGATCGCCAGGTAACTTCCCGCAAAGGCCGCCTCTGGAATCAAGTCCCGGGCGTAAGCCGCAATGCCCGGGCCCAGCACCCCCGCGGCAATGCCTCCGGCCATGACCAGGGAGATCGCCCGCGACCGGAATTCCGGCTCTGCGACATCAACGGCGGCAAAGCGATAGAGCTGTCCGATGCCGAGCAGCAACCCGATGCAGAAGATGGCCATGCAGAAGAGGACAAAGTTTTCCTGCATGATGGCAACCGCTGCGGTTCCGGCGCCGATGGTGCCCAGCAGCACCCCCAGCAGGAACACCGCCCGGCGTCCGTAACGGCGCATCAGCAACGAAGCCGGCAGCCCGGCAGACATCGTCCCCAGCAAGTTGAGGGACAGCGGAAGCGTGGCCAGGGCCTTGTTTTCCGCAATGGTGTTGCCAACCAGAGACGCGGCAGCAACGTTCAGGCTGGCGGAGGTGGCCGAAAAGGCAAAGCAGACGCCCAGTAGTGAGACCTGGACCCGTGAAGACAGTGTGGGCATACCCGTGTACTCCATATCATGAATCTGTTTCCAAAGTGATCAAGCATAGCGATGCCTTCTGACGAAACCAAGCCCTATTCCCGGACCTGTTGATGAACTGGAGTGACTACTGGACCTTTTATCATGCGTCGGTCGCGCTCTTCTTTCTGGCCGTCCTGTTTCTGCTGATCCGCTGGATCTTCCTGCGCAAGGGATCGGGTTCCAAGGAGCCCCGCCTGCGCTTCAAGCACTGGAACCGTCAGTTTGCCCAGAGCGAGGAGCAGCTTCAGGATCTGCTCGAGGAGTTTCCTGCGTTGCCCAAGGACGCGGTGAAGCTCATCCGGAAGCGCCGCAAGCAGGACCGGAAGGCGGAGAAGCAGAAGCAGCAGGCCCGGCAAATGGAGCAGACCACTGCCATTCGGCAGGCGCTTGAAGAGGGGCAGTCGAGCAAGGAGGTGCTGCGTCAGCACTCCAACCGTGTGTATGTCCTGGACTTCAAGGGCAACGTCATGGCCAGCGAGGTGGAGCACCTGCGAGATGAAATCACCTTCCTGATTCAGGTGGCAACCCCGTCCGATGAGGTGGTTCTGCGCCTGAACAGTCCCGGCGGTGCCGTGGCCCAGTATGGCCTCGCAGGCTCTCAGGTGGCTCGGTTGCGTCAGGCCGGGCTGACCTGCGTGGTCTGTGTCGACGTGGTGGCGGCCAGCGGCGGCTACATGATGGCAGCAGCGGCGGACCGCATTGTTGCCGCGCCCTTTGCCTTCATCGGCTCCATCGGGGTTGTGGCAGGCATGCCCAACTTTCACCGGGTTCTGCAGAAGAATGAGGTCGACTACCACCTCTTCACTGCGGGCAAGTACAAGCGCACCGTGACGCCCTTTTCGGAGGTCCGGGAGGAGCACAAGGAGAAGCTTCAGGAAAACCTGGAGGCAATCCATGAAGCCTTCAAGAATCACGTCCGTGAGGCCCGTCCGGACCTGAATCTGGACGAAGTGGCCACAGGGGAAGTGTGGCTGGGCTCGGAAGCGCTTGCGCTCAAGCTGGTGGATGAGCTGTCCACCAGTGACGACTACCTCCTCCAGAAGGCGGAAGCCGGGTGCGAGGTCATCGTCATTTCAACAGAGACCCCCGGGTCTCCCATGGATAAAATCTTCCGTCGTGCAGAAGGGGTGCTGGGGCGGCTGTCTCCGTGGGGGCAGCGTCCGGAGTCCAGCTTCTGGGGCGGTTCTTCGTCACAGTCCCTCTCATGAAGCAGTTCTTCCTCCTCGGGAGCGTCATGCTCCTGCTCCTCTCGGCCTGCAAGGGGCCTGCGGTCTTCAGCGAAACCAACCTCCTCCCCCACATGAAGCAGCCCACGCTGGTGCTGCTTTCAGGACGTCCGGCCCTGATTCCCCGGAATGAGTGGACCACCCTGCTGCAAGAGGTGGAGGCGGAGCTGCAGGCGATGCCGCAGTTTGGCACCCTGCTGGTGGCGGAAGCACAGCAGCAGATCTGGCAGCAGGCTCCGCACCTGAAGCCGGCTCAGGCGCAGTACCAGGCGACCCTGGCGGCCACTGGGGTCTCGGACAAGGCGCTGGCCCAGACGCTTCGGGAGGCGTATGGCACCTCCCGGTTCCTGCTCTTTCAATTTGAGTCCTACTCCTGTACCAAGGAGTGTGCTGGAACACGGCAGTGGCTCATCCGCCTGACGGTTCTCAATCCGGAATCTGGAAAACCCGTGTACCGCATCCGGACGCAGCGCCAGTTGACGCCTGACGAGGAACAACCGGACGCGGCTCAGGCGTTGGCCCGGACCCTGATTCGGGACCTGCTTCAGCAGTTTGAAGCCGAATTCACTGTCCCCTGGCACCAGTGGCGCTTTGAGCACCTGCGGCGTCCGGAGTCTCGTATCGAACGGGCCTCCACCGGTCTTTAATCCTCACCTTGATTCACCATGCATTACTCCGAATGGGCTTCCCGCTGGGAACAAAACCGCATCGGTTTTCATGTTCCGGAAGTGAACCCCCGCCTGATCCGTTACGCGGAAACGCTCCTGACGCCACGTCCCGACCGCATCCTGGTGCCCCTCTGTGGCAAGAGCCTGGACCTGCTCTGGCTGATGGAGCGGACCGATGAAGTGGTGGGAGTGGAGCTGATCCCGAAAGCCATCCACGACTTCTTTGACGAGCACGGCCTCGAGGCCACCGTTGAGGACGTGGGCGCACTGAAACGCCACCGGTGCCAGAACCTCACCCTTTATGAAGGCGATGTCATGGACCTCACTCCAGAGGTCGCAGGCACCTTTGATGCGATCTACGACCGGGCGGCCCTGATTGCCCTGGACCCGGAAGAGCGGGCCAGCTACCGTCCGCACCTGCTGGACTTTCTCCGTCCGGGAGGGCACATGCTCCTCATTACGCTGGACTACCTTCCACGGACCGGAGGGCCCCCTTACAGTGTCGGAGAAGACGAGGTCCGGAGCTTCCTGGCGCCTCATGGCGTACTCGAAGAAGTGGAACACCATGATGCCACAGAAGAAAGCACCAACCTTCGGCAGCGTGGGGTGAATCAGGTATTCGAAAATGCCTACCGCTTCATCAAGAACTCTGTGGCACCGGAGGGCTGATGGGCGTCCTGGCGGTGATCCCGGCGCGCTATGCGTCCACTCGGTTTCCCGGAAAGCCCCTGGCTCCGATCCTGGGCAAGCCCATGATTCAGCACGTTTGGGAGCGGGTGCAGCAGGTTCCGTCCATTGATGAGGTGCTGGTTGCGACAGATGATGCGCGCATCGCTGAAGCGGTTCAGGCTTTCGGAGGAGCGGTGGCCCTGACGTCTGCCGACCATGAGACCGGAACCGACCGGATCGTTGAAGCCATCTCTGGGCAGACGCATGACTGGGTCCTGAATGTTCAGGGCGACGAGCCGACGCTGAGTGGTGGTGACCTGGAGACCCTCATTCAAACGGCCACAGCGCGTCCGGAGGTCTCTGTTGCGACCCTGATGCACCGCATCACGGATCCGGAGCAGCTTCAGGACCCGAACATTGTCAAGGTCACGGTGGCGGCCAATGGGCAGGCTCTTTACTTTTCACGCTCGCTCATCCCCTTCCCGCGGCAGCCTCCGGAGTCGGGACCTGCGGCGTGGCGGCACCTGGGGGTGTACCTCTTCCGCCGGACCTTTCTCCTCGATTTTCACCGTTGGCCCCGGACACCGCTGGAGCAGTGTGAGCAGCTGGAGCAACTCCGGATTCTGGAAAATGGGCACTCGCTGCTTTGTGTGGAAGCTCAGGAAGATGGCGTGGGAGTGGACGTGCCGGAGGACATTTTGCGAGTGGAGGCGCTGCTGAAACAAGGGGGATGATCCGGAAAAACCCTGCTGAGGCCGTCCGGGAAAAATCTTGCCTTGCCCAGGGAGCTGTCATAGGATGGCCGACTGTTCACTTCCACTCAATCGCTGTAGATGTTGACGGAATCCACCCCCGCACCCGCCGTTCCCGCTTCTGAATCCTCCTTCGCTGATCAAGTCGATCAGGGACGCTTGCCCCAGCACATTGGCATCATCATGGATGGCAATGGACGCTGGGCGAAGAAACGACTCTTTCCACGCTTTCAGGGGCACCGCAACGCGGTCCGAGCGGTTCGGGAAACGGTAGAAATTGCGGTTGAGCTGAAGCTCCCGGTTCTGACCCTGTACGCCTTTTCAACCGAAAACTGGTCTCGTCCCAAACGCGAGGTGACGGTCCTCATGGACCTGTTTGCCGAGTACCTCGACAAGGAGCTGGAGACGATGCTGCAGCACGGGGTGCGCTTCCGGGTGCTGGGAGATCGAACGGGGCTCCCGGACTTTTTGCAGGAACGCCTCTCGAAGGCCCTGGCGGCAACTGCGGCGAACCCCGGGCTGCTCCTGAACCTGGCCGTCAACTACGGAGGCCGCGCCGAGCTGGTCCGAGGCATGCGCCTGATCGCCGAGCAGGTCCGCGCAGGGCAGCTGAATCCTGAAGACATCACCGAGTCACTGATTTCGGATCACACCTACACCGCCGGGGTGCCTGATCCGGATCTGATCATCCGAACCAGCGGGGAGCAGCGGACGTCCAATTTCCTGACGTGGCAATCCGCGTATTCGGAACTCTATTTCACGGAAACCCTCTGGCCCGACTTCACGAAGGCGGACTTTGTGGAGGCGATTCGGGTGTTTCAGTCCCGCGATCGTCGCATGGGAGGGGTTCCTTCAGCAGACCCTGAGGACCACGAGGCGTTATGATCCCTGCGGCGTTACAAAATCCGGATGTTCTGACCCGCGTCAAGAGCGGGGTGCCGCTGGCCCTGGGGGCCACGTTGCTGCTCGGGTATGCGCCGCTCAGTTGGGTCGCCGCCCTGGTGCTGATGATTGGCATCATTGGCGCGTGGGAGTTTCAGCAGATGTTTGCGCAGACTCCCGGACGCCTGCCCTGGGGCCTGTTGCCCCTTGCCGCGTTCCTGTGTGGCCTCAGTGCCTGGCTGGGGGGCATTGCCGGGCTGAGCGCCGGGTTGCTGATCAGCGTGGTGCTGTGGCTGGTGCATGAGCTCATCTACCGGCCCAAGGTGGCGCTGATGGAACTCTATGCCATGGGCATTGGCCTCTTTGGCCTGTTCTGGGTCGTCTGGTCCATTCAGCACTTCACCCTCATCCGGGCGCTTCCGGAAGGGGTGGCGTTGCTGTTCTTCCTGCTGCTGGTGATCTCCTTCAGTGACATTGCCGCCTACTTCGGAGGCAAGCGGCTGGGGAAGACCAAGCTGGCTCCCACCATCAGCCCCAAAAAAACCTGGGAGGGCAGCGCCTGCGGCGTGCTGGTGGCTGCGCTCGTGGGACTCCTGCACGCCGGGATCTTCTTGACCTTAACCTGGCAGGAGGCTTTACTGCTGGCAGTGAGTACTGCCGTTGTGGGACAGATTGGTGACCTGGTGGAGTCGAAGATCAAGCGCTTGTGCGAGGTCAAGGACTCGGGCTCCCTGCTCCCCGGACACGGCGGCATCCTGGATCGCATCGACGGGCACCTGCTGGCAGCCCCCTTGTTTTACTACCTCATGCTCCTCACATGACTTCGGGAAAGCGTCTAGCGGTTCTGGGATCAACCGGCTCCATTGGCACCAGCACCCTGGACATCGTCCGTCAGTTTCCGGAAGCCTTCCTCATTGATGCGCTGACCTGTCACACCTCGGTGGCGCGTCTGGCCGAACAGATTCAAGAATTTCATCCCCGTGTCGTCTGCGTTCAAAAGGAGTCGGATGCTCAGGACCTGCGGGCCAGCTTTCCCGACCTGATCGTCGAGGTGGGTCCGGATGCGCTGTGTGAGGTCGCTGCCGCCGCCTCCGTCGATCTGGTGGTGGCCGGAATCGTCGGGGCCGCAGGGCTGGGCTCGGTCTTTGCTGCGGTGCGGGCAGGAAAGCCGGTGGCGATTGCCAATAAGGAACCACTGGTACTGGCGGGAGAGCTGCTGCTGGAGGAAGCCAAACGGACCGGCGCTGTGTTGCTCCCGACCGATAGCGAACACAATGCCATCTTTCAGGCGCTGCAGGGCCAGCAGCAGGATCGCGTCCGGCGCTTGATCCTGACCGCGTCCGGAGGAGCCTTCCGCGACCGTCCGCTGGAAACCTTTGAGGCCATCCGTCCGGAGGAAGCCCTGGCCCACCCCAACTGGAGCATGGGGCCGAAGATTACGGTTGACTCCGCGACGATGATGAACAAGGGGCTGGAGGTGATTGAGGCCCACTGGCTGTTTCAGGTGCCAGTAGACGCGATTCAGGTGGTGCTGCATCGGCAGAGCATCGTTCACTCGCTGGTGGAATACGTTGACGGCTCCTTCCTCGCTCAGCTGGGGCAACCGGACATGCGCATTCCGATTTCCTACTGCCTCGCCTATCCGGACCGCCTGCCCATCACGCTTCCGGAGCTGCGCATTGACGCCTTGGGCACCCTTGACTTTCAGCCCCTGGACCCCAGCCGCTACCCCTGCCTCGGTCTGGCTGGAGAAGCCGCTCAGTACGGAGGCAGCGCTCCAGCGGTGTTGAATGGCGCCAATGAAGTGGCGGTGGAGGCCTTCCTCAAGGACCGTTGCCGCTTCACCGACATTGCCACGACCCTCCGGAGGGTTCTTGACCTGTGGCACACAACCCTTCAAACTGAATCCTGCCCCGTCTTTCTTCAGGCTCTTCAATCCATCAGCGACGCAGTGGCGGCTGATGCCTGGGGACGTGCCCAAGCCGAGCAGTGGCTGGAGGCACCGGCGACGTTTGTTTCCTGAGATCCCTCCGAATAAGGCACTTTTATGACCACGATTGTCATTTTCCTGCTGGTTCTGAGTTTTTTGGTGTTCATCCATGAGCTGGGCCACTACCTGGCGGCCCGTCACGTTGGCGTTCGGGTGGAGTCCTTCTCCATTGGCTTCCCCCCAAAGGTGTGGGGCAAGCGCGTGGGCGATACGGAGTACATGGTCTCCGCCATTCCGCTGGGCGGCTACGTCCGGCTGTTTGGACAGAATGTGGACGATGAAGACCCCACCGACCCGCAGAACTATGCGGCCAAGACGCGCCTGCAGCGCCTGTACATCCTGGTGGCCGGTCCGGCTGCAAACTTGCTGCTGGCTCTGATCTTCATGCCCCTGGTGTTCTGGATGGGAACCGAGGTTCCGTCGTACCTGAAGGAGCCTGCACAAGTGAGCGCCGTTGCGGAAGGCAGTGTGGCGGCTGACCTGGGCATGCAGGCACAGGACTGGGTGGTCTCGCTGAATGGCACCCCCACCCCGACCTGGCAGGAAGTCAACGACGCCCTCAGCAAACTGGGTCCGGGAGAGACCCTGCGTGTGGAGTACGACCGAAGTGGGGAGCTGCTGGAAGGCAGCGTGCCTGCCGAGCGCTTCCACCGGGCAGGGGCATTGGGGTGGTCTCCCTTGATTCCTCCCGTGGTGGGACGTCTGGTTCCCGACTCGCCAGCGGATCAATCCGGCATCCAACCGGGAGACCGGATCCTGAGCATCAATGAGGTGGCGATTGGGGAGTGGTCGCAGATCACCCAGACCGTGATGGACCTGGAAGCCAGCTACGAGTCGCCGTTGCCCCTGACGTTGCAGCTTGACCGCAACGGAGAGGCCCTGGAGGTGCAGCTGACCCCCTACCTGGATCCGGAGTCGGATCGGCTGTTGCTCGGCATGGGCATGGCGATGGAGAACCGGAGCTTCCCGCTGGGGGAAGCCGTGATCCGCGGGGTGGACCGGCTGGGCTTCATGATTGGAGCAACCTTTGGCTTCATCGGCCAGATGCTTTCCGGACAGGGCTCCATGGACGACCTGGGGGGGCCGGTTCGCATTGGCATGGTGGTGGGACAGGCTGCCGAAAATGGCTGGACGGAGCTGTTCTTCATGATGGCGGTGATCAGCCTGCAGCTCGGGATCTTCAACCTCCTCCCCATTCCAGCCCTCGATGGCGGACACATCCTCATGCTGGGAGTCGAGAAGCTCAAGGGCGGCCCCCTCAGTGTCACCCTCCGGGAGCGGACCCAGATGCTTGGGTTTTCGGTGCTGCTGGCCCTGATGCTGTTTGTGACCTACAACGACCTCATCCAGGTCGTCAACTGATCCGTTCTGAGGGAGCGGCAATGCTCCCTCCCTTCCTCTTGTGACACGCCGGAGGCAAAGCTAAAGCCGCGCCTCAATCCAGTCTGCCCACGCCAGCGTTTCCGCATCCCTTCCGGGCGCGCCCAGCACCTGCACCCCGACGGGTAGCTGGTTGGGGCCCAGCCCCACCGGCAGGTGAATGCCGGGTCCACCAAGCACATGCCAGATGCGGTTGAAGAGCGGGTTGCCCGTGTTGTCAATCCCATAAGGCGCTTCGCCTCCGGCGCTCAAGCTCAGCACCACATCACACGTCTCAAAGACGTCCGGGAGGCACTGCTGGGCAGCCTGGACCGTGTTCTGGGCCTCCACCCAGGTGCTAAAGGGCCACTCAAGCGCTGGCTCGAGCAGCCCCCGGATGCGGTCACTCAGGTTTTCCGGTTGACTCGAGAGCTCCGGAAGCGCACTCCGGGCCGACTCATAAACCTGAATGGTGCTCTGAGCCTGCGTCAGCGCGTCTTCATCGACGGGTAGCTGCAGGTCCTGCACCTGAGCTCCAGACTCCCGAAGGGTCTGGGCCGCCTGCTCCAGGGCTTTTTGCACCGAGGGGTCTGCCTTTTCCCAGTGAACCGTCCGGTGCAGGCCAATCCGGGGGGCTTCATGGGGGGCCGGGCGCGGCGCCTCGCCCAGGAGCCCCTGCCGGACCAGCTTCAGGTCGGAGACGCAGCGGGTGAAGAACCCGAGGGTGTCGAGTGACGGGGCCATCAGCTTGGTGCCGGCAATGGGGAAGTGTCCGAAGGTGGGCTTGTACCCGACCACTCCACAGAAGGCGGCTGGACGGATGACCGAGCCTGCTGTCTGGGAGCCGACCGCTAGAGGCGTCATCAGAGAGGCCACCGCTGCGGCCGAGCCGCTGGAGGAACCACCGGGCGTGTGGTCCGGATTGACAGGATTCCGGGTGGGCCCCGGGGAAAACATCGCAAACTCGGTGGTGACCGTCTTGCCCATCAAAACCGCTCCGGCCCGCCGCAGAGCCGCAACACAGGCGGCATCGGCTGCGGGTTGGTGTCCGGAATACGCCTTGCTGCCGTACTCGGTCGGGAAGTCGCAGGTGTCCAGCAGGTCCTTGACGCCAACCGGGATGCCATGCAGCGGCCCGCGTCTGGGGATGCGATCCAGGATCTGTGCCTGCGCCAGGGCGACTTCGGGGGCGAGGTAAGCCCAGGCCTGCACCTCGGGTTCGCGCTGGTGCGTGTGGTTCAGGCAATCGGCCACCAGCTGTTCGCTGGTAATGTCACGGCGCTCCAGCATCCGGGACGCTTCGGTCAGGGTCAGGTCAATGAGCATGGTTGAAGTGAGTCAAGCAGTTAGGCGCCAGCGCCAGATGCGGCGGCTGGTCGGGCACGAAGGGTCCAGATCAGAGCCATCACCTGAGCCACGAGCAGTCCCCCCAGCGCGGCCTGATAGCCAGCTGGGTCATAATGTCCGGAGGCATCCACCGGCCACAGGTCGATCAACGCGCCAATTCCCCACTGGACCACAAAGGCTCCTACAAAAACCAGCAGGTTCAGCAGCGTGTTCACACGTCCGGCAAGGTGCCGGGGGAACTGCTGGGAGAGCGCTGCATAAGGAAGGATGCCGGAGGTGGCAAAGAAGCTGAACCCCAGCAGCAGGACGAAGGGCGCTGCCGTCCACTCCAGGACCATCAGCAGCTGAAAGCCCATGAAGATGATCATGGCAATCAGGGCAATTTTCAGCGGAGGGAGCCCCAGGGTTCGGGAAATCCGGGCGGTCAGGGAACCCAGCCCCATGAAGCCGGCAATCATGGCCAGCGTCATCCAGAAGAGCATCGACGCGGCCTGATCGGCCTCGAAGCCCAGCACGTCCCGCATCCACGGCTTCACCCACAGCCCCTGAATCGCCAACTGGGCCGCCTGCGACAGCATGGTCAGGGGGGCAATCCCCCAGAAGAGCGGGCTCCGCACCACGCTGAGGAGGCCCTGCCGCTGCTGCTCAAGGCTTTCGGGCTCGCCTTCCAGCGGACGTTCCGGATGGACGAGCCAGAGGAAGGCGGAGGCGACGAGGGTGGCCCCAGCGAGTCCCCAAAAAATACCGCGCCAGCTGGTGAAGTTCAGGGCCCACTGCAAAGGGGCCGTGGCGCTCAGGGCCCCAATGCCTCCGGCAACCATCTGCAGTCCGTTGATCAGCGGAAGCCGCTCTGGCGGAAACCACATCACGTACGCCTTGAACGCGGCCATCAGGCAGGCCGACACCCCAAAGCCGATCAGCAGCCGCCCGACGATCAGTCCGGAGAGGCTGTCGGCAGTGGCAAAGACCATGGCGCCTGCGGCAGCAAAGACCAGCAGCGTTCCTTCTGTCTTCCGGGTGCCAAAGCGATCAAGCAGCAGGCCCAGCGGCAGCTGAAAGGCGGCAAACGAGATGAAGTAGGCGCTGGTCAGCAGCCCCAGACTGGAGGCACTGAGGGCCAACTCGTCCACCAGGTCGGCTTCAATGATGGCATTCGCATTCCGGAAGAAGTAAGAGAGGGCATACCCCAGGGCAAGGGGCAGGTAAACCCTGAGAAACAGCATGAGGGAGGCTCCTAGAATTCGATCCCGACCCGGGCACGGACTCCCTGGTCAAAGTGGTGCTTGACCTTGCGCATCTCGGTGACCACATCGGCCCGCGCCAGTACTTCCTCATGCGGGTAGCGCCCGGTGAACACCAGCTCCACCTGCTCCGGACGTCCGTCGATCACCTTGAGGACCTGCTCCAGGTTGATGAGGCCACGGTGCAAGCAGTAGTTGATTTCATCAACAATCACAAGGTCATGGGCTCCCGAATGGACCTGCTCATAGAGGTCTTCCATTTCGGGAACCATCTCGGCCCGCATGGCATCAATGTCCTGCTTGACGTTCTTGCTGACGCACAGCGCCCAGTAGTGCGGAACGTTCCGGAAGGTGAGGTTGGGGTGAAAGCCGGGCTGGCCACAGAGCTTGAGCTCTCCCGTCTTCCAGCGGGGCTTGAGCATGCGCAGGTAGTACACCTTCAGGCCGGCTCCCAGGGCCCGGAGCATCAGGCCCAGGGACGCGGTGCTCTTGCCCTTGCCTTCGCCGGTATAGATCTGGAAGGCCCCGTGCTTCATGCGGGGGCGCTTGGTGACCTGCAGGGGGGCGCGTTCAAAGGATTCAGTCTCTTGCATCGCGTCGGGGTGGTCTTCCAACCCCTGAGAAGTCGTGGTCATGGCAACGGATTGAGTCATGTCAGGTGAGGATCACCCAGGACTGCGGGGTGGTCCACTTCCCTGGTCAGGAGGGGGCAATCATTGTTAGGCTCAGAGCATAGCACAAGCAAAGTTGTCCGGAAATTGCTTTCTCCTCCTTAACCCAATTCAGGAGTCGACATGAAAGAGGATTTGCAAAGTTTTGGGGTCGCGCTCGGAGGCGGGGCCTTTCGAGGAGCGGCTCACCTGGGCGTGCTCAAGGCCCTCGAGGAAGAGGGCCTCAAGCCGGGCTTCCTTGCGGGAACCAGTGCGGGCGCCATGGTCGCCGCCTTCTACGCCTTCGGAGTCTCTCCGGAAGAGATCCGCCAGCTGGCCCGGGAGCTGAAGTGGCTCCGGGTGTCGAGCTTTACGCTCTCGAAGATGGGGCTGCTGTCGAACGCCGAGATTGGGCGCTTCATGGAGCAGCACCTGGGGAACGTCCTGCTGGAAGATGCCCCCATTCCGCTGGCCGTGGTGGCCACCAACATCCAGACGGGAGAAAAGGTGGTCATCAAGAGCGGACCCGTGTCTCATGCCGTGATGGCCAGCACCTGCATTCCGGGGCTCTTCACGCCGGTGCAAACGGAAAGTCAGATGCTTGTGGACGGAATGCTCGTGGAGAATGTGCCCGTTTCGGTGCTCAAGGCCATGGGCGCCCCGCTTTCAGTCGCGGTGCACCTGAGCAGCGATCACTACCGCAAGCCCCAGAGCCTGGCGGAGGTCCTGCTGAACGCCCTGAGCGTTGCTGTGGACCAGACGACCCAGCGTCAACTGGCGCAGGCGGATGTGATTGTGCATCCGAACCTGGACGGATATGGCCTGATGGACCCCGGAAACAGCGTCAAGCTCTATGCCGAAGGCTACCGGGCCGGAGTGCTGGCCGTGGAGCACATTCGGCAGGAACTGGAAAAACGCGGGCCGTCTTCATTTGAAATCCTGGAGAAGCGCTTCCGCCAGTGGCTTCATTCCTGAGCGCGGCGCCGGTTCCGGAGGCGGCTCAAGAGCTGCAGCAGCTGCGGATCTCGGAGCGCCAGTAGCAGGAGCGCGTAGAGGAGCCCTCCTCCTGCAAGGAGCCCAAGGAACCACCCCCAGTTGAGCCATGCCCCCGGACCCGCAGACCAGTCATGCTGAGCGCCGGCGTAAACCACGGCGCCCATGAGCCCGGAAGCCAGCCCATAACGCAGGCCTGCTCCCCCGGCGCCCCTTCCGGGCAGGCGTCGGTGCAGCAGCGTTTGCAGAACCAGCCACTGAAAGGTGGTTCCGGCCGATAGTCCCAGCGCCAGACCGGTCACGTTCAGAGACTGGCTCCACCACCACCCCAATCCCCCCGTTACCCCAATGCTGAGGAAGGACACCCGCACCGGCGTCCGGGCGTCTTTCAGGGCGTAAAAGGCCGATGTCTGCAGGCGGATCAGGGCGACGGCCGGAAGGCTGAGGGCAAAGGCCTGCAGCGCCTGCGCGGTCTGCTGCACGTCGTTCCACCCGTAGGCGCCATGCAGGTAGAGCATTGCGGTGATGGGCTCTGCGGCTGCCAGCAGTCCCGCTGCTGCAGGGAACACCACCAGCAGGGTGGAGGCGGTGCTGAAGCGGAGGATCGCCACGGCGTCGTCCCAGCGTTCCTGGGCCACCCGCTTGCTGAATTCCGGAAAGCTGGCGTTGGTGATGGCAAAGGCAAACACACCGAGGGTCAGCTCGGTGAGGCGGCTGGCGTTGTAGTAGTGGGTGACCTGACCTTCCGGAAGGAAGCTGGCGAGGTTCCGGAGGACAATCAGGTTGAGCTGGTAGGCCGCGACTCCGAAGAGAGACGGGCCCAGCAGCCGCAACAGCTTCCGGATGTCTGGAGCCCAGCCCTGCTGTGGCTGCCAGAAGCGCTGGGGCCGGAAGGCCTGCCCACACTGCCGCAAAGACGGAATCTGCAACAGCACCTGCATCCCGCCTCCCAGCAGCACGCCCCAGGCCACCGTTTCAATGGGGTGGTCGCTCCACCAGGTTCCCGTCAGAGCGGCTGCAATGATGCCGAGGTTCAGCAGCACGGGCGCTGCGGCAGGGGCCGCGAAACGCCGCTCCGCGTTCAGGACACCCATTGCCCAGGCCACGATGGACACCAGCAGCAGGTAGGGGAACATCCAGCGTGTCAGGTCCACCGTCAGGGCAAACTGCTCCGGACGGTCGGCAAACCCGGCGGAAAAGAGCCAGACCAGCTGGGGACTGAAGAGGATGCCTGCAGCCACCAGGAGGCTGGTGACGGCCAGCACAAGCGCCAGGCCCTGGGCCGCAAATTGACGGGCGGCTTCCACGCCTCGCTGCTCCCGGACCTCGGTGTAGATCGGCACAAACGCGAGGTTCATCGAGCCCTCTGCGGTCAGGCGCCGGAAGATGTTGGGAATCGTGAAGGCCTGAATGAAGGCGTCAAGGGTTCCGGACGCGCCAAAGAGGTGGGAGAGCGTCAGGTCCCGAACCGCTCCCAGGAGGCGGGAGAGCAGGGTGAAGCCCGCAATGATCCCGGAGCCTCTGAGGATGCTCCGGGAGGACGACGTGGAGGCAGACACTTAGGGGCGGGGCAGAAAACGGTAGTTCTTGGGCGCATAGGGCGAGACGTCCTTGCGCTCCTGCCACAGGGTCTTGGCGTCATTGAGGCGCCGGTAGGCCAGGGGGTCGTTGGGCGACAGGTTCTCCAACGCCTTCTTGCGGGCCGCTGTGGTTTGCAGGCCCTGATAGTTCAGAGGCGTGTTCAGCGGAGGCGGATTGCGGTGGTACTCCTGAAGCTCTTCCACCGTGGTCCGGAGCCGGCGGTAGTTCAGCGAGCGGTTGGGGGATTCCACCGGAGGCGGATTCTTGGCTTCTCCCACGTGTTCCCGCAGCCCTCGGTAGTCCAGTGGCGGGTTCGGACTGTTGGCCGCCGTGGGGCGGAAGCGGGACTGCTGCTTGGCAACGCTCAGGATCGAGCGGGCCATGGAACCATTATCGGGAACGCGAGCAGGCTGGGTGGACTGGCTTTGGGCCAGGAGGACCACCCCTCCGGTCATCATGCCCAACAGGCTTCCCCAGATTTTCCATCGTGTCATGATTGCGTGAAATGCGTGTGTTGGAAGGATGCCTCGCATCCGGATGCTTAACCTCATGCAACCTTCGGCCCCGATTGGCGCATTCGGCCTCCGGAAGCGTCAGAACCCGCTACAGAATGGGCTCAGCTCGCTCCGGGCGGCGCAAAGGGCCTCGGCACACCGAGCCAGCTCCACGGGCACACGTCCGGACAGGTTCTGGCGAGCAGCACTGGCGCACCGGACCGTCCGGGCGGCTTCATCCGACACGCGTCCTGATCCGGCAGCACAGACCTCGCCAACGGCTTTCAGCTCCGACCACTCCGGAAGCGACTGCAACTCGCGCAAAACGGGTTCCCGAACCCTCCGGAGGACCCGAACCTGCTGGCGTGGATCGGTCAGCTCCGCACACGTCGGGGCACGTTTCACAACCTCGGAGGAGCGCGACGGCTGGGGGTTCCAGAGCTGCCAGAGCGCCACCATCAGGGCGAGGCCAATGAGGATGAACAGGACCGCCAGCAGGCCGGCCCAGGGAAAGCGTCGGCGCGGCTTGCCCCGGTCTCGGAAGTGCAGCTGAAACAGCTGAACCTTGCCCTGCGAGGACTCTTCGTTGAGGCCGGGCGTTTTGCCAAAGTTGAGGACGGTGCCCACCAGCTCCACCCGTTCCACCTCCGGAGCGTCCATGGCCTGGGCCACATCGGAGATGGCGATCAGCTTGCGGGTGTACTTGTCCAGAAGGCGCTGGACCTCCGGGCGTTCCTCCCAGTTGTCGCGGGTGATGTGCGGCGCGGTGATTTTGGCGAAGTCCGCCTTGCTGAAGATCTGAGCCTTGCGTCCGGCCGGAGGACCGTTGTCGCAGACCCCGATGGGGCGCCATTCGCTGAAGGGGATCTTGTCGTCCGGTGCCGGCATGGCTTATTTCGGAGACACGCCAAAGGACACCTTCTGGAACCCGGCTTCCTGGGCAATGTCCATGAGCTCCACCACGCGTCCATGAGGAACCCGGCGGTCGATCTTCAGGGTCAGGGGGCGGTCGCCTCCGCTGGCGTGAAGGGTACGCAGGGCGCCAGGCAGCTGTTCGGGCGCAAGAGCGGTGTTGTCGAGCAGCATCTTCCCGTCGGCATTCATTTCCAGCACCAGCTCCACCAGAACCTCTGACTGCCCCTGAGCGCTTTCCGGAAGCTGCATCCCGACGCCCAGCTCGGAGTCGAGCCGAGAGGAGACGACAAAGAAGATGATGAGCAGAAAGAGGATGTCGATCAGCGGGGTCAGTGACACGCCCGGGGTCCGCCGTTTCTTCTCAAACAGCTCCATCAGCGCTTCTCCGGAGTCTTGGGCAGCAGCTTGCTGACCACGTAAAGCACCTCCTCTTCAATCCGGAGGGTGAGGGAGTCGACCTTGCGTCCGAGCAGGGTGAAGGCCATCAGGGCCGGAATGCTGACCCCAAGGCCAAAGACGGTGGTGACGAGGGCTTCGGCGATGCCACGGCTGAGGATTTCGTTACGGTCCGGACCCTCGAGGGACAGGTTTTCGAAGACGCTGATCATGCCAATGGCGGTGCCCAGCAGGCCAAGCAGCGGGGCAACGCCGACAATCAGCTCCAGCACCGCAAATCCACGCTCCAGGGAGTGGCGCTCGCGTCGCGCCTGGTCGGCAAGAGCCTCCCGGAACTGCGAAGGCGTGCACGGCAGCGCCGTGATGGCATGCTGCAGGATGCGTCCAACCGGATGATCGGTGGCGGGCTGGAGCTTGGAGGGACGTCCGGGGTAGGTGTCCACGGCCTCCCGGAGGGCGTCCAGGGCGTCTCGGGGCAGCTGCCGCGGCGTCCGGAGGACCCAGAGCCGCTCCACAATGACCGCGACCGCGAGCAGCGAGCAAAACAGCAAGGGCCAGATCAAGGGGCCTCCTCGGTCCAGCACCAGTGTCAGGTTTGCCGAAAAGAGGGTCAGAAGGGAGTGTTCCATGGGGGAATCCTAGTCAGTCATCAGTAGTAGCGGACACAACCGCCTGAAAAAATCAACCTGGGGTCAGCCGTCTCCCAGCAGCCCGTAGCGCTTCCGGACCTCCCGGAGCAGGTCGGCAAAGCGCTGGTGCGCGGGCTCCACCTGCACCACGCCCTTCATGGCCTTCTGGGCAAAGTTGAGGAGCGGGACCATCTGTTCGTGTGGAATGGAGGCGACGCGACGCTGCTTGTGGGTAAACAGCGCAACCTGGGCAAATTCCATCAGGATCGGGACATCCGACTGGCTGGGCTGGCGGAGGGTGGTTCGCTTCACCGAGCGGTAGTAGGCTTCAATCACCCGGAGCAGCGTGGGACGCACCGCCTCGTCAACGGTGGTGTCGCCGCAGCGCAGACGGAGCAGGAGCATCCGGAGTGCTTCCAGCCGGGTGCGGCCTTCCATGAGGAACGGGATCGGGTTTTTGGGCTCAATCGCCTGCATCCGTTCGGCGACCCGCAGGGCGAGGGCGTGGAGCGGGTAGACCTCCTTGATGACCTCCAGCACCGCCACCACCTTCCGGCTCAGCAGCGCCTTCTTGTCGGGGATGATCCGCGAGGAATGAATGTCTCCGAGAAACTGCCGGGCCTCGGAAGGCTTGGGGTCGTACTGGTTGAGCATCGACAGGTCGAGCGGGATGGAGAACGACGCCTGGAGGTTCTTCATCAGGTTCCGCGAGAGGTCCATGAGCCGGACCGCACACTCGACTTCCCGGACCAGATTGGCCTCGGGGGTGCCTTCTGCCCCCTGGGTGCTCTTCATCAGGTCCTGCATGGAGATCATGTCCACGTTCACGCCCTTGAGCTGGCTGGAGCGGACGGTGAGGATCTTCTTCTTTCCGAAGGTGTAGACCATCTTCAGGTAGAGCCGGTACGCCTGCACGGCCACCTGCAGGTGCTTGGGGGTGATGTGTCCGATGTAAAGCGGCAGGCAGGCCTGAATGAGGAGGTTCCGGTAGTCCTGAAAGGTTCCCTTGTGCCGAGACGAAAGGGCCGTCAGCACCAGCTTGAGGCGCGGCTCGGTAAAGGCCGGGTCGTCTTCGAGCTGCCGGACCCAGCTTTCCGACTCCCGGGAGCCGGCTTGAAAGGGCAGCAGGTCCCGGCCGTTGAGGTGCGCAACGGTGACCTCAGCGAGCACCTCCTCTTCGCCAAAGAGGCCCCTGAGGCGGTCCACCACAGAGCGCTGGTGAAGGCGCTGGATGTCAGAGGTGATCTGGATCAGATCCGCCTGAATGGGGCCGAACTCAAGGTGCGGCATGCCCAGAGCCGGCGGTTTCCGCGACGAGGCCGCGGGAGCAGTCGGAGAGTCAGAAGCCACGGGCATGGGGTTACGGGGCAAAATTCTGGACCTGGGCCTGAACGACATAACGCTGGTAACGCGCAATGGCCTCCGGAAGCGGAGCAAAGCGCAGCGTGGCGATGCCATTCAGCACCGCATCATCAAAGTCTCCCGATCCGCTGGTGACCAGCAGCTCCGGATCGACAGCCGTGCCATCGGGCAGAATCGAGAACTGGATCATCGCGCTCAGGCCAATCGGGTAGACCTGCAGGTTGAAGGACAGGTTCCGGAGGGCCCGGGCGACTTTGGGGTTGTACTGCTCCTGAGCCACAACATACGGGTCGACTTCGGCATCCAGGGGTTCAGGCTCCTGAACCATCGGGACCTCTGTGGGAAGGTCGAGGGGCTCCGGGGCCTGCTTCTGCTGAAGCGCCGGAGCCGGCTCGGCTTGTGGAGGCGCGGGCTTCCAGCGGTCCTGAGGCGGGATGGATCCGAGCAAGGCAAGTGCCACCCGGTCCGTCATCTGCAGGAGTCCGGTGGCCTGACAGGCGTCACAGAAGCTGGTGGCCGACCGTTCGATGGTGGTGGGCTGCTTCAGGTCCACCTGCTTGAGCATGAGCTGCGAGCTGCTTCCCACCCGGACGAGTTGAGGCAAGAAGATGCTCTCGGCCTGAAGGCGGTCACGGAGGTCTTCGAGGAAGCGGGACACCTCAAGCAGGCAGCGGCGGTCGGGGCAGGCTTCCGGGTCTGCCGAGTCGTAACCGCGCTCCTGAATGCGGCGCATCTCCACGGTAGAGAGCAGGGGGCCACGGTCGTTGAGGATCTCGGCCAGGCGGTTGGCAATCAGCTGCTGTTCCGCCTCTGGAACCTGACCGACCACATGGACGGGACCCAGCGCGTTGGGGGAGGCGGCCAGGCTGAGGCTCCCGATGAGGAGGAAGATGCTGGTAATCAGAACTCGAAATCGCATGGAAACTCCGGGACATTCTAGTTGAAAACGATGGGCCAATTCGCTATAGTGCGGGTGGTTTTGCCCCAGGCCTGAGGACCAAGCCACCGGGGACTTCAACGAACTCTAGCAAATACTGTCCCATGACGGAAACGACCTGGCAATTGATCATCACCATTTTCGCCGGAGTCCTTGGACTTCCCTTTTTGTTGGGCTACCTGTACTACCTGATGGACCCGAGCCGCAAGAAGAACTAACGGTGCCGAGGCCTGGGGGCCTTCGTTTCCTCAGGCCTCCCTCCTCCCCGGATCCTTCCCCTCCCTCTGCTGCTGCAACGCCCCCTGGCGATTGAGCATTGACATTTCCCCCAAGCATCTTATAGTTCGAAGGTTTGACCTCAGCAGTCCCTCTTACCCCTTTGGAGCATCCCAATGAAGGAAATTGAAATCAACGGAATCAAAGAAACCATTATTGAGCGCTCGGATTACCCGATCGAGCAGTGCAAGGAGATCCTCTCCAATCAGACGACCACCATCCTCGGTTACGGGCCTCAGGGGCGTGGTCAGGGGCTGAACATGCGGGACCAGGGCTTCAATGTCATTTTGGGGCTCCGCAAGGGGGGCAGCTGGGAAAAAGCGAAGGCCGACGGCTGGGTGGAAGGCGAGACGCTGTTTGAGATTGAGGAAGCCGTTCAGCGGGCGGACATTGTGCAGTTCCTGCTTTCAGATGCCGGACAGATTCAGATGTGGCCGACGGTCAAGGAAAACCTCAAGGACGGCGCGGCGCTCTACTTCTCCCATGGCTTCGGGGTCGTCTTCCATGAAGACACCAAGATCATTCCTCCGGACAACATCGACGTCATCCTTGTGGCCCCGAAGGGCTCGGGCCTGACCGTCCGGACGCACTTCCTGGCTGGCCGTGGCATCAACTCCTCCTTTGCGATCCACCAGGATGCAACCGGCACCGCCCGCGAGCGCTGCATCGCGACCGCCTTTGCCATTGGGTCCGGACACCTGTTTGAAACGACCTTTGAGAAAGAAGTCACCAGCGACCTCACCGGAGAGCGCTGTGTGCTGATGGGCATGCTGCAGGGCGCGTTCCTGGCCCAGTACGAGGTGCTCCGTGAGCATGGGCACTCCCCCTCCGAAGCGTACAACGAAACCATTGAGGAGGCCCTGCAGAGCCTCTATCCGCTTGTGGCCGAGAAGGGCATGGACTGGATGTATGCCAACTGCTCCACCACCGCCCAGCGCGGAGCCCTGGACTGGGCGCCACGCTTCTACAAGGCGATCAAGCCGGTTGTGGAAGAGTGCTACCAGAGCGTCCTCAGCGGCAACGAAGCCCGGATCTCCATTGAGTCCAACTCCCGTCCGGACTACCGGGTGCAGCTGGAGAAGGAGCTGGCCGAGATCGACTCGCAGGAGATGTGGCAGGCTGGAAAGCTGCTGCGTCCGCTGCGTCCGGAAAACGCGGAGCTGTAAGCCTTCCTTCCGTTTGGCGGCAGGCTCGGCTTGCCGCCTCACTCACCCTCTTCCCTCCTGTCTGTTGCATCCGAAATGAAGTACTGGTTGATGAAGTCGGAGCCCAACGTCTTTTCCCTCCAGGACCTCCAGCAGTGTCCGAATCAGACGGAACCGTGGGACGGCATCCGGAACTACCAGGCCCGGAACTTCATGCGGGACGAGATGCGCATCGGCGACCGGGTGCTCTTCTACCACAGCAACATCAACCCCAGCATCGTCGGAACCGCTCGCATTGCCAGCGAACCCTACCCTGACCCCACGGCGTGGGATCCGGACAGCAAGTACTTTGACCCCAAGAGTTCCCCTGAGAACCCGCGCTGGATTTTGGTGGACGTCGCGTTTGAGTCCGAATTTCCTCGACCTCTGCCGCTTGCCGAGTTGCGTGAAACGCCGGGGCTCGAAGACATGCTCCTGCTCCGCAAGGGCCAACGCCTCTCGATTCAGCCCGTCACCGAAGCCGAGTTTGAGGTGGTCCTCAAGCTGGCGTCGTCGTAAGCCTCCTCTTCTGCTGGCTCCGTCATCATTGTGAGCCACCTGCGGGTGAACCCGCTCGCGCCCCGAACGCCTCCCCTTCCCCCTTCCCCTTGCCGCCTCTGAGGAGATCCTCGGGGCGAAGAGGCTTTTTTGGCCTCGATTCGGACGAAAAACGCAACAATTCCTTCTCAAGGCCTCGTTTTTCGTTATCATGTGGAACCAGATTACATTTCTTTGGGTTTATTTCTGTTGGATCTCATGTAAAGGAGGGGGGACATGGAGCAGCAAGTAGAGGTGAAGCACCGCAACTTGGTTGAGATGTTGGAGGAAGCGGTTCAGAAGTACCAGGACCGCCCACTGTACGGAACCAAGCGCAATGGGGTGTATGAGTGGACAACGTACCAGGAGTTCGCCCACCTGGTTGATCAGTTCCGGGGAGGCCTGGCTGCCTTGGGGGTGAAGCCCGGAGACCGGGTGGCCGTCATCAGCCGCAACACGCTCCAGTGGGCCGTGGGCGCCTATGCGGCGTATGGCCTGAAGGCGCAGTATGTGCCGATGTATGAGACCCAGCTGACCAAGGAGTGGGAGTACATTACCCGCGACTGCGGCGCCACGGTGCTGCTGGCCTCCAGCCGGAGCGTCTACGACCAGGTGGCCGACTTTCCGGAGCGGCTTCCGGAACTTCAGCACGTTGTGCTCCTGGATGAACCTGCGGCAGAGCACACGTGGGAGTCTCTGCTGGAAGTCGGACGTCAGCAACCGGTGCCAGCGCAGTATCCGGATTTTGAAGAGCCGATGGGGATGATCTACACCTCGGGCACCACCGGAAATCCCAAAGGCGTGGTGCTGAGTCACCGGAACATGCTCTTTGAGATTGCCTCCGGACTGATTGTGCTCCGGCTGGGTTGGGAACCGGGGCCCATGAAGAGCCTGTGCTTCCTCCCGTGGGCGCACGTGTTCGGGCAGGTGGTTGAGGTCCACGCCCTCATTCAGGAAGGCGGGTGTGCCGCGTTGGTGGAAGACGTCAACACGCTGGTGGATGAGCTGGGTGTGGTGCAGCCGACGGTGTTCTTTGCGGTGCCTCGGGTGTACAACCGGATTTATGATCGCCTGCTGGGGCAGATGCGGGAGAAGCCGGCGCCGATTCGGGCGCTGTTTCATGCCGGACTCGCCCGGGCCAAGCGAGAGCGCGAAGGGGAACCCCTCAGCGGACTCGACCGCCTCTTGTTGGGGATGGCCCGCAAGATCATCTTCAGCAAGGTCCAGAAGCGCTTTGGCGGCCAGCTGAAAATGGCCGTCAGTGGCGCCAGCGCGCTCAGTCCGGAAGTTGCGGAGTTCGTCAACGACCTCGGCATTGACGTTTACGAAGGGTATGGCCTCAGTGAAAACACGGCCGCGCTCGCCGTGAACTACAAGGGCACCCGGAAGTTTGGCACCGTCGGGAAGCCGCTCCCTGGCGTCCGGATCGAGATCGACCCCAGCGTGGAAGGCTCAGTGGAAGGTGACGGTGAGATCATCGCCTATGGCGACAACATCATGGTGGGGTACCACAACCTTCCGGACCGGACCACTGAGGTGCTGCAGCCCGATGGCGGACTCCGGACCGGGGACCTGGGGCACTTTGATGAAGACGGCTTCCTGCGCATCACCGGACGCGTCAAGGAGCAGTTCAAGCTCGAGAATGGACGGTACGTTGCCCCGGCGCCACTCGAGGAGTCCCTGAAGCTCAGCCCCTTCATCAACCAGGCGATGATCTGTGGGCTGGGGCGTCCCTACACGGTGGTGCTGCTGGTGGTGGAGATGGGCTACGTCCGGAGCTATGCCGAGCGGCATCAGCAGTCCGGCACCGACGAGGAGCTGCTGGCGAGCGAGCTGCTGGCCAACCGCCTGAAGCGAGACATTGAACGCTATGGGGCGGACTTCAAGAATTATGAGGTGCCCAAGCGTTTCAAGCTGCTGACCGAGGAGTGGACCATTGAAAATGGCATGATCACCCCAACGTTGAAGCTGAAGCGAAACGTCGTGGAGGAGCGCTTTCAGGCCGAGATTGAGGCGCTCTATCAGTAGCCGTCAGGCGGATCAGGCGGCCTGAGCCGGGTTGGCCGTGGCGCCTTCGTCATCAGGAGCCAGGAAGCCTCCGGATTGCCGTTTCCACAGGTCAGCATAGATGGTGGAGTTCTGAACCAGCTCGGTGTGGGTTCCGGACTCCACGACCACGCCCTGGTCAATGACAATCAGGCGGTCGAGCTGGGCAATGGTGGAGAGGCGGTGGGCGATGGCGATGACGGTTTTCCCTTCCATGAGCCGGAGCAGGTTTTCCTGAATGGCCGCCTCGACCTCTGAGTCGAGCGCGGAAGTGGCTTCATCAAGCACCAGCAGCGGGGCATTCTTGAGAAAGACCCGGGCAATGGCAATGCGTTGCCGCTGGCCTCCGGAAAGCTTCACGCCCCGCTCTCCCACATGGGCATCGAGCCCCACCCGCCCCTGTGCATCTTCCAACCCCTGAATGAAGTCCCAGGCATTGGCCTGCCGGGCGGCAGACACAATGGCCTCGTCTGTTGCCTCCGGAGCCGAGTAGGCGATGTTGTCCCGGATGGAGCGGTGCAGCAGCGAGGTGTCTTGGGTGACGACGCCAATGTACGACCGGAGTTGGTCTTGTGGAACGGAAGCAATGTTCTGGCCGTCAATGCGAATCTCTCCAGACTGGAGGTCGTAGAAGCGCAGGAGGAGGTTCATCAGGGTGGTCTTTCCGGCGCCGGAGCGTCCGACCAGCCCGACCTTTTCTCCCGGACGGATGTGCAGGTTCAGGTTGCTGATGACGCCGCTGCTTTTGCCGTAGTGGAAGCTGACCCCTTCAAAGGCGATCCCGCCTTCCTGCACCTGGAGGGGCTTGGGCTGGGGGGCATCGACCACGGTGTGGGGCTTGGTCAGCATGGCCATGCCGTCGTGGACGACTCCGATGTTTTCAAAGAGGGCGGAGACCTCCCACATGATCCACTGGGACATGCCGTTGATGCGCAGACACAGGCCAATGGCGATGGCAATGGCTCCCACGGAAACCACCGCGTTGAGCCACAGCCAGATCGAGATGGCGGCCACGCCAAACACCACCATGGCATTGTTGAGGTAGACGCTGACCTGAAACAGCGTCACCAGCCGCATCTGCCCATGAACGGTGCCCAGGAAGCCCTCCATGCCTTCTCGGGCGTAGGCGGCTTCGCGTCCGGCATGAGAGAAGAGCTTGACGGTCGCAATGTTCGTGTAGCTGTCCACCACGCGTCCGGTCATCAGCGAACGGGCGTCGGCCTGGTTCCGGGAGACCTCCTTGAGGCGTGGGACAAAGTAGCGGATGAGGGAGACGTAAACGAAGAGCCAGAGCAGCAGGGGCAGCATCAGCTTCCAGTCTGCCGAGGCCACCAGCACCAGCATGGAAAGGAAGTAGACCCCGACGTACACAAAGACGTCCAGCAGCTTCATCACACACTCCCGGATCGAAAGCGAGGTCTGCATGACCTTGGTGGCAACGCGTCCGGCAAACTCGCTGGCAAAGAAGGCCATGCTCTGCCGGAGCAGCGACTGGTGCATCTGCCAGCGGGCAATCATGGGCACGTTTCCCAGCAGCGTCTGGTGGATGAGCAGGGACTGCAGGGCAACGATCAGCGGCAGCCCGACCAGCAGGACGGTGCCCATCCAGAGCAGGGTCCCTTGCTCCCGAGCGAGGAAGCCTTCCCGGTCGGCCGAGGACAGCCAGTCCACAATGTTTCCCAGAAATCCGAACAGGTACACCTCGCCTGCAGCAATGAGGGCGGTGATGATCGACATCAGCACCAGCCACGGAGCCGCCGGCTTCGTGTAGTACCAGCAGAAGGCGAGAAAGCCCTGGGGGGGCGTGGTGAAATTTTCTTCCGGAAACGGATTCAGGCGGGCTTCAAACCAGGAAAACATGGGGCTGGAGGTCACAGGGTTGGAAAAGCAGGTCGGTCTTCAAGATGGCGAGAAGCGGAGGAAGTGACAACCTGAAAAATGCCCGTCTGGCGTCAGAAGAAGCACCGGAGCAGGATCAGGGTCGGGAGGTCGGTGTTGGCGGTCTTGAGGTAGAGGCGGTGTTCCTGTGGTCGCGCGTAGTCTTCCTTGAGGCGATTGTAGCGGCGGTCTCGGTTGCTGGCGGTGCAGACGAGCGGGCCTTCCAGCACCTGCTCGCCCTTGCGGCAGCTCAGCGTTTTGCCTTCCGCCACCAACTCGCTCCCAAGGGTGGTCCAGAATTTTCCAATGTCGCAGCCCCATCCCGTGACCTCCGTGAGGGTGCCTTCCGTGGTGACCGGAAGGGTTTCAAACGGACCCCGGGGGCCTTCCCGGAACACCAGCACCTCCCACTTGAAGAAATCGGCGTGGGCGGTCCACGGGTGGACGAGCAGCAGCAGGCCAACCAGGGCGTGCCGAACCCCCGGATGTGAAAAACGCCTGCCGGAGCAAGGTTCGTTGAATGTTTCCAGGAGGTGTGAAAAACTGATCATTCTTGGGTTTCCGCCTTAATTTTGACACCTTTCAGTAGAACCCTTCCAATGAGCGAAGACAATTCGATTTTCCAGGCCCATACCGTCACTTCCGAAGAGTGGGAGCTGACGATGGATCAACTCTTCATGGGGTGCATTCATCGCTCCAAACACGGCTTGGCCATGTACACCAACACGATGCGGGCCCGGACGGATGACAAAAAGGGGTTCGTGATGACCGATGTGAGCTTTCGCGTCAAGAACGGCCTGGACTCGAAGCTGGCCAAGGCGCTGAAGATTGAGCGGTCCGAGTTTGACGGTCTGTTGGAAATTGAACGATCAGCGACCCCGGTGGTCTATGATTTTTTCAAAGTAACGGATACAGTATTACCGAACAATGCTTTGATCAATTTTGTCCATGCCGGAGACCGTCACGCCATTTTGGTCTTCTCTCCCATTGAGGGCCGTCTGGAGATGATGCGGGTGATCAACACCTTCAACAGCATTCTGGATCCAGAAGGAACCCAGGCAGCAGAAGCAGGGCAGGCTCCGGACGCTTAACTGTGAACCCTCGCTTTTCAGTGTGAAAAGGTGCCCATGCCTGACGACTCCCCCCTTGACTCCGAGTCCAACCTGGAAGACGCCTCTCCGGAGGTGGAAATTCTGGAACCGACCCCGGAGGACAAATCGATCATTCTGGCAAGTGAGCTGTTACCCGAACAGCTGATTCTGGTACCGCTGTACGATCGCCCCCTTTTTCCGAAGATGATGCTCCCGGTGGTCATCAGCAACACCGACCTGGAGCCGTTGCTGCTGGAGGAGGTCAAGAAGGACCTCAAGTTCATCGGCCTCGTCTACACCCGTCAGGACGACGACGCGGACGAGGACGACCCCGGAGAGCCGGCCTCGGTGGGCGTGGTGGCCCGCATCGTCCAGGCCACCAAGCCGCAGCCCAACATTCCGCTCCACATTGTGGTGCAGGTGCAGGACCGGTTTGACCTCACCGAAATCCTGACCCGCGAGCCCCTGATGCGGGCCCGGGTGAGCTACTGGTACGATACCCCGGACAACGGCGAAGGGGACGACCTGAAGGCCTACTCGCTTTCGGTGATCAACATCATCAAGGAACTGGTCCAGCTCAACCCCCTCTTCAAGGAAGAACTGGGGTTGCTGATGGGACGCATCAACCTCAAGGAGCCCGGAACCCTTGCGGATTTTGCCGCCTCCATGACCACCTCCACGGGGGAGGAGCTGCAGAAGGTTCTGGAAATCCGGACCATCAAGAAGCGCATTGAGTACGTGCTCTGGCTGCTGCGCAAGGAGCTGGAAGTGGCCCAGATGCAGACCCGGATTTCCAAGCGCATTGAGGAGCGCATGAGCCAGCAGCAGCGGGAATTCTTTCTGCGCGAACAGCTCAAGGAGATCAAGAAGGAGCTGGGCCTGACCAAGGAAGGCTCCGACAGCGAGGTGGAAAAGTTTCAGGCCCGCCTCAAGAAGCTCAAGCTTTCCGAGGAAGCCCGAGACCGCATTCAGGAGGAGCTGGAGAAGTTTCGGCTGCTTGAGCCCTCGTCTCCGGAGTACAACGTCAGCCGCGCTTACCTGGACTGGCTGACGGTGCTGCCGTGGGGCGTGTACAGCAAGGACCGCTACGACCTCAAGCGGGCCCGGACGGTGCTGGATCGCGATCATTACGGCCTGCAGGATGTCAAGGACCGCATCCTGGAGTTGCTCTCCGTGGGCATGATCAAGGGCGACCTGGCGGGCTCGATTGTCCTGCTCGTGGGCCCACCCGGCGTGGGGAAGACCTCCATCGGCCAGTCGGTCGCCAAGGCGGTGGGGCGCAAGTTCTTCCGCTTCAGCCTCGGAGGCATGCGAGACGAAGCCGAGATCAAGGGACACCGTCGGACCTACATCGGCGCCCTCCCCGGAAAGTTCATCAATGCCCTCAAGACGGTCAAGACCGCGAACCCGGTGATCATGCTGGATGAGATCGACAAGATCGGGGCCAGCTACCAGGGGGACCCGGCTTCCGCGCTGCTGGAGGTGCTGGATCCGGAGCAGAACAAGGACTTTCTGGACCACTACCTCGACATCCGTTTTGACCTCTCGAAGGTGCTCTTTCTCTGCACCGCCAACACGCTGGAAACGATCCCGGCGCCGCTGCTGGACCGGATGGAGGTCATTCGCCTTTCCGGTTACATCCTTGAGGAAAAGGTTCAGATTGCCCAGCGGCACCTGCTGCCTCGTCAGCTCAAGAACCACGGCCTCCGCAAGAGCCAGTTTCAGATCAGCGAGCCGGTCCTCCGGGACGTCATTGACGGCTATGCCCGCGAAGCCGGGGTCCGGAGCCTGGAAAACAACCTCCGGAAGCTGATGCGCAAGGCGACTCGGCAGATTGTTGAGGACGGCAGCAAGAAGGTCGTCATCAAGCAGGAGGACCTTTCGAAGCAGCTGGGGAAACGGGTCTTTGCTGAGGAAGACCGCTACCAGGAGCCTCACGTGGGGGTGGTCACCGGGCTGGCCTACACCTCGCTGGGCGGGGCCACGCTGCACATTGAGGCCACCGCCGTTTCGGCAAAAACCGGGGGCTTCAAGCAGACGGGGCAACTGGGTGAGGTGATGGTCGAGTCCTCGGAAATTGCCTTCACCTTCATGCGGGCGCTGCTCAAGGACCACCCGGAGGTGCAGGAGTTCCTCACGAACCACTTGATCCACCTGCATGTTCCCGCTGGCGCCACTCCGAAGGATGGCCCTTCTGCCGGCATCACCATGGCCTGTGCGCTCTACTCGTTGCTCACCCAGACGCCCATTCGGGCCCACCTGGCGATGACCGGCGAGCTGACGCTGACCGGGCTCGTCATGCCGATTGGGGGAGTCAAGGAAAAGACGATTGCCGCTCGACGCTCTGGCATCCGGACCCTGCTGTTTCCCGCAGAAAACCGGGAAGACTTCGAGGAGCTGGATGAGAGCATCCGGGACGGAATCGAAGCCCACTTCGTCAAGCAGTTCTCCGATGTGCTGGAAATTGCGTTTCCAGCGGCTGCCGAATCCACTGAACGTGCTTCTGCTGAGTTTTCTGATGAGTGATGTGACCTTTCAACCGACCCCCCGGGAGTTTCTGGAGAAGCTCCCGCGCAAGACCTCTGCTGACCACGAACGAGACCGTCGGCTCATGCAACAGCTGCCCCAGCTGCCTGAGGCGGTGCATGAGCACCAGGACTCCCAGCGCCAGGAAGCCCTGGAGGCTTCACGCCGTGCGCTGGCGCAGGTCATGGAGCAACTCCGGGCAAATGCCTGAACCCTTTCTCTTTCTCTGAGCCTCTCTATGGAATCAATGGTCCGGACCCTTTCTCCGTCTGATGGACGCGTGGTGGTCGAGCGCCCCTTTGCCTCTGCGGCAGAGCAAGCGGCCTGCCTTTCTCAAGCCCGTGCCGCACAGGCCAAGTGGCAACAGACTCCACTGGCCACCCGCCAGGAAATCCTCACCCGGGCCGTCGATCGGATGGTGGCCCAGAAGGAGGAAATTGCTGCTGAAATCACGATGCAGATGGGACGTCCAATTGCTCAATCCCCCGGAGAGGTCAATGGCTTTGAGGAGCGCGCCCGGCACCTGATTTCCATTGCCGACTCAGCCCTTGCGAAGGTCGATCCCGGACCCAAGACCGGCTTTGAGCGCTGGATTGAGCGCGCTCCTCTGGGCGTGGTGGTGGTCATTGCGCCCTGGAATTTTCCGTACCTGACTTCAGTCAATGCGGTCTGGACCGCCTTGCTGGCCGGAAACGCGGTGGTGCTCAAGCACTCGCCTCAGACGCCGCTGTGTGCCGAGCGCTACCAGCAGGTGCTTCAGGAAGCCGGGCTCCCGGAGGGCGTCTTCCAGTACCTGCACCTTGACCTGGACGGGACCACTGCGTTGGTGCAGGATCCGCAGGTGGACTTTGTGGCCTTCACCGGATCGGTGGAAGGGGGCCATGCCGTCACGCAGGCCCTGGCCCAGTCGTTCAAGGGCTGTGGTCTGGAACTGGGGGGCAAGGATCCGGCATACGTCCGGGCCGATGCCGACCTGACTCAGGCGGTCGAGACCCTGGTCGATGGGGCCTGCTTCAACTCCGGACAGTCCTGTTGCGGCATTGAGCGCATTTATGTTCACGAGTCGCTGTTTGATGCCTTTGTGGAGCAGGCGGCAGCGCTGATGGCCAGCTACCGGTTGGGCGATCCACAGGATCCGGAAACGAACCTCGGGCCGCTGGTGAATCCTCGCGCGGCCGACAAGGTCCGGAGCCACGTTCAGGAGGCACTGGAGCAGGGGGCCACCGCCCATGTGGACCCGGCGCTGTTTCCGGTCGCTCAGCCCGGGACGTCCTACTGCGCTCCGCAGCTGCTGACCAACGTCACGCATGAGATGACGCTGATGCGTGAAGAAACCTTCGGGCCGGTCGTGGGGGTCATGAAGGTGCAGGATGATGAAGAGGCCCTGGCGCTGATGAACGACAGCCGCTACGGTCTGACCGCAGCGCTCTTCACCCGGGACGTGGCTGTTGCAGAGCAGCTGGCCGCCCGGCTGGAGACCGGGACCGTCTTCATGAACCGGTGCGACTACCTGGATCCGGCGCTGGCCTGGACCGGTGTCAAGGATTCTGGACGCGGCTGCACCCTCTCTGCCGTCGGCTTTGAGCACTTCACCCGCCCCAAAAGCTACCACTTCCGCCTGCCAACCTCCTGATCGGCTCCCCTCCTCCCAGGCTCCCTCAAGGGGAGCCTCCTGTAAAAAATTCTTGCAATCCTCACTTTTCTTGTTATTTTTGTGGATTACCTACCGGCCTGATCCGGTAGGCGCAAGTCAGGCCCTCAGCACCCTGTTCTGGCTTAGCGTAGACGTCAGCACCCCCAGCATCGTCTTATGCCGGGAGTTGAAGGATTCGATTCATGCCAAATCCCCTTCGGGTTCTGACGGAACTTCATCAGTGATTGTTATGGGTAGTACAAACGACGAGAGGCGATGCCGAACGGAAGCGCGTGTCCGCGTTCCGGGTCGGAAGTCCGCAGCCTAGGCCGTCCTGTACTTCATAACGGGACTCGGCCTCGCTGAGCTTCCCTCCCCCCTTCCGTTCCTCGCACTCCGCATCCCTCTCGAAAACGGGCATTCCCGTGTTGGTTGGCTCCACGCAGGCAGCAATGGCTCCTGACGCTGAAGCCACGGTTTGGTTCGTTGACCCCTTCGAGTCCGCCTCATCCGCCTGAAATCGGTCTCCGTGTTGCCCCTGTGGTCCGGAAGCCTCGGGCCGCTCCGGTTGCGCCACAACGCCGCTGACGGGGCAGAGGCATGCGATCATCTTTTAGCAATGAGGAACCCCCATGGCCTTGAACATCATTTATCGCGGAAAGAACAACCCGGCTCCCACCTTCCTGAAGGCACCGATTGACCTGGAAGATGAGTTGAACCGCAAGGACCACTTCATCGTGAAAGACGGGGTCACCTGCGCGGGCACCCACGTCATCATTGACCTCTGGGATGCCACCGAGCTGGACAGCCTCGAGGCCATGGAAGCAGCCATGCGGGAGGCCGTTGAGGTCTGTGGCGCCACCCTGCTGCACATCCACCTGCACCACTTCACTCCAAACGGAGGCGTCTCTGGCGTGGCAGTGCTTGCCGAGTCGCACATCAGCGTGCATTCGTGGCCTGAGCGCGGTTTTGCCGCATTTGACGTGTTCATGTGTGGAGACGCCAAGCCTGAGCTGGCGGTGGATGTCTTCCGGAAGCACTTCAACCCACGCCGTGTGGAAGTTCACCAGCACCTCCGGGGCACTGTCGGGAGCAGCAATGGAACGGTTTGAAGAGCAGCTTTATCCGGAGTGGGCGCAGACGTTCAAGATCGATGAGGTGCTGTTTGAGCACCGGACCGAGCACCAGCACCTGATCATTTTCAAGAATGCCCAATTCGGACGCGTGATGGCGCTTGATGGCATCATCCAGACCACCGAGGCGGACGAGTTCGTTTATCATGAAATGCTGGCGCATGTGCCGCTCTTTGCCCATGGCGAAGCCAAGCGGGTGCTGATCATTGGAGGGGGAGACGGAGGGTTGCTCCGGGAGGTGCTCCGGCATCCGGAAGTGGAGCATGTCACGCAGGTGGAAATTGACGGGCAGGTGATCGAGATGGCGAAGGAGTTGCTGCCGAATCACTCGCAGGGCGCCTTTGACGACCCTCGGGTCCGCATCGTCATCCAGGACGGCATTGAGTACGTGAAGACCTGCACCGAGGCGTTTGACGTGATCCTCAGTGACTCCACCGACCCGATGGGGCCAGGCGAGGTGCTCTTCACGTCTCCGTTTTACACCGGGTGCCAGCGTTTGCTCGGAGAGCAGGGCATTTTGGCCACCCAAAATGGGGTGCCTTACCTGCAGCTGGAAGAAGTCCGGGTGACGCACCAGCGCCTGAAGCCACTGTTTGCAGACGCCTTCTTTTATGGCGCATCGGTGCCGACCTATGTGGGAGGAATCATGACCTTTGGGTGGGCCACGCAGAATCCGGAGCTGCGGCAGCAACCGGCGTCCGTGCTGCGGGAACGCTTTGAGCAAGCGGGGTTCCGGACTCGCTTCTACACTCCGGAGCTGCACCACGGCAGCTTTGCGCTGCCTCAGTACGTCCTCGACAGCTTCCTGGGCTGATGCCTGAGCCTCTTCGGAGGCTCGCCTTCCTCCTCACTCCGTCACACAACTCACTCCGGACCCTGGGCTTCTGTGGGGTTCAGGCGTGAAGGCTCACTCCGGCGCCAGCCGCTGTTCCAGCCAGGCGACCAGGCGGGTCACCAGAAAATTCAGGACCAGGTAAAGGGCCCCGGCGACAATGAAGATCTCGATGGGGGCGTACGTCTTGGCGATGATGGACCGGGCAACCCCGGTCATTTCCATGAGGGTGATGGTGCTGGCAAGCGAGCTGGCCTTGACCATGAGGATCATTTCGTTGCCGTAAGCCGGCAAGGCGATGCGAGTGGCCTGAGGCAAGAGGACCCGCCGGAAGCGCTGCAGCGGACTCATCCCAAACGCGAGGGCCGCTTCAATCTGCCCGTGTGGGACCCCCTGAAGGGCCCCTCGGAAGATCTCGCTCGCATAGGCGCCGGTGTTGAGCGTCAGCGCCAGCACGGCACACCAGTACGGCTCCCGTAGCAAGATCCAGAGCCAGCTTTCCCGGATCCATTCGACCTGCCCAAGTCCGAAGTAAATCAGAAAGATCTGCACCAGCAGCGGGGTCCCCCGGAAGACAAACACGTAGCTCTTGACGAGCTGAGTTGCCAGGGAACCGCCGTACACCCGCAGCAGGGCCAGCGCCAGCGCGAGGAAGAAGCCCAGCAGGAGCGACATCCCAACCAGCTGCAGGGTTTCTCCCAGTCCGCCCAGAATCTTGGGGAGGCTGGAGCTCATGAGGTCCCAGTTCATGTGCGTGATGCTCCACGGTTGGCCCAGCGTTCGGCGCGGACAAAGCCACGTTCACTGAGGGAGGTCAGAACGAGGAACAGCACGGCAGCGGTGCTGTAAAAGAGAAACGGGCTGCGTTCGGATCCGGAAGCGACATAGGCCTGCCGCATCAGCTCCACCAGTCCGGTGACTGAGATGAGGGCCGTATCCTTGAGGGTGAGCTGCCAGACGTTTCCCATGCCAGGCAGGGCCAGCCGGGCCGTCTGCGGAACCAGCACCCGGGAAAACAGCGTCATGCGTGGCATGCCGATGGCGTGCGCGGCTTCCAGCTGTCCCTTTGAAACCGCCTGCACCGCGCCTCGGATGACCTCGGTGGAGTAGGCGCCGCTGATCAGTCCGACCGCAACCACGCCAATGGCAAAGGCGGGAACTTCAATGTAGCCCTCATGTCCGAAGATGCTGGCAACGAACATGACCGCTCCATTGCCTCCGAAGAAGAGGAGGTAGATGATGAGCAACTCCGGAACCCCTCGGATGAGGGTGGTGTAGCCATTGGCCAACCAGCGCAGCACCCGGGGACCTGAGAGCTTGACCCACGCCAGCAGGGTGCCAATGACGGTGCCCAGCAGCAGCGAGCAGACTGAAACCGCCAGCGTCATGAGCATGGCGAGGAGCATTTCGTCTCCCCAGCCGTTGGGGCCAAAGGCGAGTTTTTCCATGAAGGCGCACGTCAGGTGAGGTGGGGGCGGGATGCCGAAGCACCCCGCAGAGGGCTTACATGGAGATGTCTTTGCCGAACCACTGGTTCGAGATGCGGCTCAGGGTTCCGTCGGCCCGGACGGAGTCAATGGCCTTGTTGAACAGACCCAGCAGGTCGGTGTCGCTCTTGCGCAGACCAATGCCCACGCCAGCGCCAAAGACGTCTCCGCTCATGCGCGGTCCAGCGAAGGTGAGGGACTGACCGGAGTCGGACTCCAGGAATTCCTCAAAGGCGCCCGTGTCGGCGAGGGCGGCGTCAATCCGTCCAGAAGCCATGTCGAGGTTGAGGTCGTCCTGCGTCTGGTAGGTCCGCATGGTGGAGCCGGTGAGGTACTTCTCCACAAAATTGGCGTGGATGGTCGCCGACTGCACCCCGATGGTTTTGCCGTCAAGGACTTCCACAAGTCGATCAATGGCGGCTTTCTCGTTGGCGCTCATGCGGTCGAGGTTGATCTTCTCCGGGAAGCTGGAGCTGTCGAGGTCACTGCCCTTGGCGGTGATGAAGGACGCGCCATCGGTCATGTAGCCCTGGCTGAAGTTGATCACTTCCTGACGCTCCGGTGTGATCGACATGCCCGCGATGATGGCGTCGTACTTGCCTTGCTGCAGCGCCGGGATGATGCCATCCCAGTCCTGGGCGACAAAGGTGCACTCGACCTGCATGCGCTTGCAGAGCTCGCGGCCCAGGTCGATCTCGGCGCCGACCAGGTTGCCATTGGCATCGGTGGCGTTCCACGGCGGGTAGGCGCCTTCGGTGCCGATCCGAACCGTTTTCCATTCCTTGGCCTGGGCGGTGAGGACCATCCCCAGCGCCAGGGCCAGAGACAGCCACAGGGTTTTCTTGAACATCATGCTCTCCATTGCAATTAGAAGTGAGTGACGCTGGCCAGAAACTGGCGGCAGCGTTCCGTGGTTGGGGCTTCAAAAACCGAAGCCGGAGGGCCCCATTCCCCCACGACTCCTTGGTCCAAAAAGAGGACATTGCTGCTGACATCGCGGGCAAAGCGCATTTCATGAGTGACCACGAGCATGGTCCGGCCTTCTTCCGCGAGCGCTCGCATGACCTTGAGCACCTCGCCCACGAGTTCGGGGTCAAGGGCGCTGGTGGGCTCATCGAAGAGCAGCACCTCCGGCTCCATGGCCAGGGCCCGGGCGATGCCGACGCGTTGCTGCTGTCCTCCGGAAAGCTGAATCGGCCAGGCTGCGGCACGGTCCGCTAGCCCAACCTTTTCCAGGTAGTGAAGGGCGCGGTCCCGGGCTTCGGCCTTCGGCACCTTGAGCACGTGGATGGGGCCTTCAGTGACGTTGTCGAGGACATTGAGGTGCGTCCAGAGGTTGAAGGACTGGAAGACCATCCCGCACCGCTGCCGCAGCTTCACAATGTCGCGCCGGGGGGCTCCCGCCTGAAAGACCTGTCCGGAGAGTGCGATGGTGCCCCGGTCGGGTTCTTCAAGAAAGTTGATGCAGCGCAGGAACGTGCTCTTCCCGGACCCGGAAGACCCGATGATGGAGACGACGTCTCCTTCGTGGGCGTCGAGAGAGATGCCCTTGAGCACTTCCACTCCTCCAAACGACTTGTGGAGGTCGGTCACGCGCAGGCGGCTTTCAGAGGCATTCGCCGAGGCAGTGGAGGAGGGATTCGACACAGTGGTATTGGTAAGATGAGATCCGTTGGGTTCTTCATTAAAACCTCATATTAAATGGAGAACCTGCTACTTTGTAAAGGTCAAAGCTACATTTTTCGCCGTTTCTGTTGATTTCTCCCCAAGGAGCCGGATGCCTCGTGAAACCTTCTTGCCATTGACCCTGACGGCCCCTGGAACGCAGCGCGCGCTGCGGGTGCTGGATTTTGGTCCTGCTGACGCCACGCCGCTGATCTACCTCCAGGCCTCAATTCATGCTGATGAAATTCCGGCGCTCGCAACCGCGCATCGGCTGGAGCAGAGGCTCACGCAACTGGAAGCCGAGGGCGCGTTTCGTGGACGGGTCCGGCTGGTTCCCGTGGCGAACCCGGTGGGGCTGGACCAGCACCTGATGGGGCAGCACCTGGGGCGCTTCGAGTTTTCCAGCCGCGACAACTTCAACCGGGGCTATCCGGAGTTGGGGGACGTGCTTCCGGAGCGGCTGAAGGGGGTGCTGACGGACGATCCCGACCAGAACGTCCGGGTGATCCGGGAGGCGATCCGGGCCGTGCTGGCAGAGCGCCCGCCTGTGAGCGCTCCGGAGGAGCACAAGCGTCTGCTCTTTGAGCAGGCTCTGGACGCCGACCTGATTGTGGACCTGCACTGCGACGATGAAGCCGAGCTGCACCTGTACACCAGCCCCTCCGGGTGGGACGCTTTTGAAAGCCTCGCTCGCCTGTTGCACATTCCGGTGGTGATGCTGGCTGACGATTCCGGAGGAGCCAGCTTTGACGAGGCCCTGCCGGGGCTGTGGACCGCTCTGCAGCAGGCTCTTCCGGAGGCGCCTCTTCCCTCGGCCACCCGAGGCTGTACGGTGGAGCTGCGTGGCATGGAAGACGTCCGGCTGGACCTGATTGAGCAGGATACCGAGGCGATTTTGGCCTTTCTGCAGCGTCAGCAGGTGCTGGAGGGGGCCGAGGTGCCCCTCCCGGAGCCGGTTCCGCATGTGGTTCCGCTGGAGGCGGTGGACTTCCCGGCTGCACCGGTGGCCGGGATTGTGCTGTGGCACAAGCAACTGGGGGAGGAGGTCACTGAAGGAGAGCCGCTTGCGGAAATCTGGGTGCCGGGACAGGCCAGCCAGCCTCCGATTTCAGTCCGGGCCCGCTGTTCCGGACGCCTGTTTGTGCGCACTCGCCAGCGCTTTGTTGAGGCGGGCGCCAGCCTGGGGAAAATCTGCAGCGCGGCCCCGTTGCCGTGGCGGAAGGGCTACCTGCTCAACGCCTGAGCCGCGCCTTGATTTTGACTCTTTGGGGGACTTTGCTAAGTTGGCGAGGCGTTGCTGCCGCAGCAAGGCCCACTCACCCCGGAGGCCCGTGCCGGGATTCTTTCCGAATTCTTCACTTACTACAGGAACGCTATGCCGCAATCCGGACACCGTCGCTACTCCTCTGCTGTTACTGAAACCCCGGAACGCGCTGCCAGCCGAGGCATGCTGTATGGGCTCGGCTACAAGAAGGAAGACTTCAAGAAGTCGCAAATTGGCATTGCCTCCACGTGGGGACACGTGACCCCGTGCAACATGCACATCAATCAGTTGGCTGAGCATGCGGCACGAGGGGTACGCAAGTCCAGGGGCATGCCGATGCCCTTCAACACGATTACCATTTCGGATGGCATCTCGATGGGCACCGAGGGCATGAAGTACTCGCTGGTGTCCCGGGAGGTCATTGCCGACTCGATTGAGACCGTGGTGGGGTGTCAGGCCTATGACGGCGTGGTGGCCATTGGCGGTTGCGACAAGAACATGCCCGGGTGCATGATTGCGCTGGCCCGGCTGAACCGTCCGGCGGTGTTCGTTTATGGCGGCACCATTCTGCCCGGAACCGTCGATGGCAAGGACGCGGACATTGTGACCATCTTTGAAGCCGTGGGCCAGCATGCTTCCGGGACCATTGATGACGCCCAGCTGGAAAAAATCGAGTCTCAGTCGATTCCGGGACCCGGTTCCTGTGGAGGCATGTACACGGCCAACACGATGGCCTCTGCAATTGAAGCCCTGGGCATGAGCCTGCCAAACAGCTCGGCGATGGCGGCTGTGTCTGAAGACAAGGCCCGGGACTGTGTGGCGGCAGGAGAAGCCGTGATGCGGATGCTGGAGGAAAACCTCTGCCCCCGGGACATCATGACCCGCAAGGCCTTTGAAAATGCCATCACCGTGGTCATGGCCCTGGGGGGCTCCACGAACGCGGTGCTGCACCTGCTGGCAATGGCTCATGCTGCTGAAGTGGAACTCACCATTGACGACTTCCACCGCATTGGCCAAACGGCTCCGCTGCTGGCCGACCTTCGTCCCAGTGGGCGCTTCCTGATGGCGGACTTCATCAAGATCGGAGGCCTGCCGCCGCTGATGAAGATGCTGCTGGATGCGGGGTTGCTCCATGGTGATTGCCTGACGGTGACCGGAAAAACAGTCGCGGAGAACCTGGCGGACGTCCAGCCGTATCCGGCCGACCAGGAAATGGTGATGCCCCTGGACCGCCCGATCAAGAAGCAAGGGCACCTGGTGATCCTCCGGGGGAATCTGGCCCCGGAAGGCGCGGTGGCCAAGATTTCAGGCAAGGAAGGGGAGTTCTTTCAAGGCAAGGCCCGGGTCTTTGAGTCGGAAGAAGAAGGCCTCAAGCGCATCCTGGATGGAACGGTTCAGGCGGGAGACGTGATTGTCATCCGCTACGAAGGGCCGAAGGGCGGCCCCGGAATGCGCGAGATGCTGTCTCCCACCTCAGCGATCATGGGACGTGGGTTGGGCAAGGACGTGGCGTTTATTACCGACGGACGCTTCTCTGGAGGCAGTCACGGATTTGTGATTGGACACGTCACCCCGGAGGCTTATGAAGGAGGCCCCATTGCGATTCTGAAGGATGGCGACCCCATTACCATTGATGCCGCCAACCACCAGATCAACATCGACCTCCCGGAAGCCGAGATTGCTCAACGCCTGCAGGAGTGGACGCGTCCGGCCCCACGCTACACCCGCGGAGTGCTTTCGAAGTACGCCCGGACCGTGTGCTCGGCGTCTCAGGGGGCAGTGACCGATTTGGGCGAGTCCTGAGAAAGGGATTGACTCTCGGGACCACTTCCCGTATCTTAGCAGATTCTGTTGCGTTGGGTCGGTAGCTCAGTTGGTAGAGCATCTGACTTTTAATCAGGTGGTCCGGGGTTCGAGCCCCCGCCGACCCACCAACGGAATCAGTGAGTTAGGC
>JAYOTF010000014.1:0-75185 GCA_038150265.1 Deltaproteobacteria bacterium
CACATCCGCGAGCTGCAGCGTGAGCTCAAACGCAAGGAGAAGGCGCTGGCGGAGAAGGTGGCAGAGGGTTCACGCAAGCGGGTGCTGGGAAAAAAAGCACAGGCGATCTGGGAAAAAGACAGGAGGCCCTACACCTCCGACCAGTTCACCCACTGGCTTCCGGACTGATGCGAACGGAGCGCGGCTTCAATGAAGCGCATGCCCTCAATGCCGGCATCCAGTCCGGGAATGCTCACCGACTCCGGAACCGGCTGTCCATGCCGGTAGGCGAGCAGGGCTTCGGCAAGATCAGTGTAGAGGTTGGCAAATCCCTCCAGGTAGCCTTCCGGAAGTCCGGCGGGCACGCGTGTGCCGCGGGTGGCTTTGGAAGACAACCCGGGGCCTCCCCGCGTCAGGCGCTGCGGCGGCTCTCCCAACCGAGTCAGCACCAACGTGTTGGGCTCGGACTGCAGCCACTGGAGGCTCGCCTGCTCGCCATAGATCCGGAGGCGCAGGTCATTTTCATGGCCGGGAGCCACCTGGCTGGCCCAGAGCATGCCCCTGGCGCCTTCCGCAAACCGCAGGAGGACGTGGACGTTGTCATCCAGCCGCCTTCCGGGAACAAACGAGCTCAGGTCTGCCAGCAGGGCCTCCGGAGTCAGGCGACTGACAAAGCAGGCCAGGTGAAAGGCGTGGGTTCCAATGTCGCCAAGGCTGCCACCGCTTCCCGCCCGCTCCGGATCCGTCCGCCACTCAGCCTGCTTGTGCCCGCTCCGTTCCAGATCGGTACTGAGCCAATCCTGCGGGTATTCCACCTGCACCACCCGGATCTTCCCCAGTGCTCCCTGCGACACCAGGTGCCGTGCCTCCTGAATGAGCGGGTACCCACTGTAATTGTAGGTCACGGCAAACAAGCGCTGCTGCTGCTCCGTCAGTTCCTGCAAGCCCGTGACTTCCTTCAGGTTGGCGGCCAGTGGCTTGTCACAGATGACATGGATTCCGGCCTCCAGAAAGGTCCGGGCAACCGGGACATGCAGGTGGTTCGGAGTCACAATGACCACGGCCTCAATCCCGTCAGCCCGCTCACTTTCTGCCCGGGCCATCTCTTCGTAATGGCTGTAACAGCGGCTCGGATCCAACCCCAGGGCCAGCCCCGAGTGCAGCGCGCGTGCAGGATCGGAACACAGGGCGCCCGCCAGGAACTCGAAACGGTCATCCATCCGTGCAGCCAGACGATGCACGGCTCCGATAAAGGCACCATCGCCTCCCCCCACCATGCCAAAGCGGACGCGAGGCTCAAAGTAGGATTTTTCAAATTCCATCTTCATCTCCTTCAGGCAAGAACACAGAAATCAAGCTCCGGAGGCCCGCTGCCGCAGGCGTTCCATCATGGACTGAACCCGCTCCTCCATTGACCCCACGGAAGAGGGCGAAGCAGCTCGGGCAGGCCCGGAAGCACGACGGGGCGTGGCGCTGGACTGACGCCCAGCCAGAGACCGGGTGTGCCCACGGACCTGCTCCGGATTCAAGTGGGACTGAACCATCAGGCTGACGCGCTGGAAGGCCTGCTGCCAGGCCGGATGCTGCCCATGCAGGTGCTCCTGCAGTCCACGTGGCCCCCACCTCCGGAACAGCGCCTCCCGCCGCTCGGCGGAAGAGACATAAACCACCAGCGTCGCCCGGTTCGGAGAAAGGCGATGGATGAACGCTGGCATGGTGCAATGAGCCAGGTCCGGCGGCACCAGCTGCTCCCAGCGGTCTGCGAGGTCGGCTGACACTTCCTGATCATTTTGAGACTGCACGAGGTCTCCCACATGGCAGCGGATCGTGTCGATCTGCAACCCCGGCAGGTGTTCCTGCAGCAGCCTCCGGTAGGTGGCTTCCTCAAACCGAACCGCCTGGGCGATGGAGCCATCGTAGACGGTCAGGTGCAGCACCACCTCCTTGAGGCGAAACTCGGCCTGCTGACGCAGCACCTGCTGCTCGTCATCGGTCAGGTGCCGCCCCAGTTGCTTCCTCACGGCCCCAAAGAAGACGTCCGGACGCGGGTACGCCCGCCCGCTCAGGCTCCGGAGGCTGGCCTCCCAGGGGTCGGCTCCCAGGGCCTGCCCCACCCGCTCCAGGTACTCGGGAGTCACCGTAAACTGACGGGTCACCGAAAAGTTGCGCGGATAGGTATTTTGAGCAAGAAACGGGTCCACCCCCTGTAACCAGAGCTTGCGAAGTTGCGCCAACTGCATTAAATGCTTCTGTCCGGCTGCCTCAAAGATGCGTTGCAGCACAGACAGGGCAGACCGGGGCGCCGAAGTTTCGGGAGCCTCGTACCCAATGGCTTTCAAAAAGGCGGAGGGCGTGGTCGCCCGAGAACTCAGGGGCATCGTTCCTCTGGATTGAGAATCAACCAAACACGTACCATGAGCACCATACCCGGGATTTTAGCAGCCATGCCCAACTTGCAGGATCCGTATTTTTCCAAAACGGTCATTCTGCTCTGCAACTACGACCAAGACGGTGCCTTCGGTTTGGTGATGAATCAACCCTCCACCCTGCAGGTGAAGGAGGTCCTGACAGATGCCTTCAAGGATCACCCGGCGTTTGAGGTGCCGCTGCTGGTGGGTGGGCCTGTGCAGCCCGAATCCTTTTGGGCGGTCCACACCAACGACTTTGAAGGCGAAAGCACCAGCCGACTGTCTCCGGGCCTCAACCTGAGTGCGGCACCGGATGTCCTCAAGGCCCTGATCGAGGACCACGGACCGTCTCAGTACCACCTTGGCTGCGGCTACGCCGGGTGGGGGGCGAAGCAACTGGACCACGAAATCGAGGACGAGTCGTGGTGGCTCGGGCCGCTGGAGCAAGACCTCCTGTTAAGCCTCGACTACCCGGCCCGCTGGGAGACCCTGCTGCAGCGCTGGGGCATTGACCCCCTGCAGGAAGCCATCCAGCAAAACGGCTACGTTTAGGCCTCAGGGGTCAGCAGGCGTTTGCCATACACCACCGAGTCCTGGAAGTCATAGGCCTGTCGCTTCTGCTCGGGAAGCTGATCGGCTGAGAGGGGACGCATGCCCGCCTGCACAAAGACATGGGCGCTCCCCGTTGTGAGAGAAAAGAGCAGGGTGCAGCCCCACTCCCGGGCTTGCTCGGCAGCAGCCTGCAGCAACTCCCGCCCCACGCCTCGGTTCCGGAGGGTGCTATCCACCACCAGGCTTCCCACCTCCACCGCCAGCTCTGCTTCGTAGCGAATCAGCTCACAGCACCCCATGATCTCCTCATCGAGGCAGAAGAGCAGGAAGCGGTCGATGTGCCGGTTCAGGTCTTCCGGAGTCCGGAGGACCAGGGCCGCCTGCTGCACCGGACGCTGCAGGATGCGCTGAATGGCCGGGATGTCGCTCAGGCGAGCTGGCCGCACCTGACGGTAACGGCGATCGGTCACCATCACCCCCAGCCCGGAGGGGCGCAGCAAGTCGGCCAGCAGGCTGCCGTCCAGCGTTCCATCAATCAACTGGCAGCGGGCCACCCCACGGCGGCACCCCTGAATCAGCGCCTCATACTCGGCCTGCCGTCCGGGCTCCAGCGTCTGGAGGCTCAGCCACTGCTCCATCGCTTCTGTGGTCAGGTGCAGGCCCTCGCCCTGCATCTCAAGAGGCCGTGCCCCAATGAGGATCAGTTTGCGGCTCCGGAGCCCAGACGCCAGCGCCACCGCGGTTTCAGCTGCCGACAGCACCCACTCGCGTCCCTTCTCCCCAAGCGCCAGCGGCGGCACAATCACCAAACGGCTCTGGTCCAGCGCCGCCCGCAACGCATTCAGGTCAATCTGCTGAACCCGTCCACAGCGGTGCGCCTCGGGAGCGTCCATGAAGTCCACCGGCTCGGCACGGATCCAGTAGCTGGTGAGCGGACGCAGCTGGGAGTGCGTCGCGGTGAAGCGGTGCAGCAGTTCCCACACCAGAGAGGCCACCAACGGACGAACCCAGGGCAGGTGCGTCTCCGCCAGCACCAACCGCTGCTCCTGCCACCTGACCGGCGCCCCGGTTCGTTCCAGCTCCGCCTGCAGCTGTGGCGTCACATCAGGAACCAGCACCAGCCGCAGCCCTGCCTGGTGGAGCAACACCACGTCCTCCAGCAGGCGTCCGGAGTCGCGGCTCAGCAGCGTTCCATCCAGGTAAAGCACCATGACCGTCTCCCGGAACCCCTCCAGGTACGGCAGGGCCGAGCGCAGGTGTCGCAGAAAGGCGGCATCATCTGATTCAGAGGAAGCGTGGGCAGCCACCGAGTCCATAGGCGTGAGGTCCCGGAGGCGCTGGGCCGGCTCCGGAGAAACGGTTGGAGGAAATGAAAAATGCTGCTGCCTCCCGGGAGCCTCCGACCTTCCGAGCAGGCGGGGCGGCTGCTTGTGGAACCAGCGCGCTCCACTATGCCCGGAATCCGCTGCAACCGCAAGAAAAGCGGGGTGGGCTTCCGGCGGAGGGTGCAGGAAACATTGACTATTTCCCGTCTGCAATTCAGGATATTTGATATTTACCCCGTGATTTTGCTCTGCAGTCTGAACCGACCATGATCATCTCGTACAAACTCTCCCAGAAGGCCCTGAAATCGCTCCGCAAGAAGGGACTGAGTACCACAGCGATGGAAAGCCTGGAGCCTCTGAAGGAGCAGTGGTTCGAGACCCAGGAGGCCTTTGTGGGAAAGCTCCGGGCCACGCCAGCAGCCGGCGAGTTGGAGCCTTATGAGTCGGTGATTGTGCGTCAGGCCAAGGGCTACTTCCGGCTCGATAAGTGGATCCACAACCAAACGATCCGGGAGTGGGTCGAGGCCCTGATCTTTGCGCTGGTGGTGGCCACGGTGGTCCGGACGTACCTTGTGGCGCCGTTCAAGATTCCGTCCGGCTCCATGATCCCGACCATTCAGATTGGCGACCACATCTTTGCCTCCATGTGGACCTACGGGTCACCGGTTCCCTTCACCGACACCAAGCTCTTTCCACAAACGGTGGAGCGCGGCGACATCGTCATCTTCCCTTACCCGCGGGACCCTTCCGTGGACTACATCAAGCGCGCCATTGGCCTCCCGGGCGAAACGCTGGAGGTGCGCAACGACCAGGTCTTCATCAACGGGGAACCGCTGGAGGAGCCCTATGCGTTCTTTGATCCGCTGCAGCGCCTGCAGGCGCGAGGCACCGCCCCCGTGAGCTTCTTTGGACCCGTGACGATTCCGGAGGGCAAGCTCTTCGTAATGGGAGACAACCGCTACAACAGCGCCGACAGCCGCTTCTGGGGATTTGTGGACATCAACACCATCATGGGCAAGGGGCAATTCATCTACTGGTCTCACGACCCCCGGGAGACGCTGTTCACCGGGTATCACCTGGACCGCCTGTTCACCTTTTTGAAATAAACCACGTCGGAATCCGATGAGAACTGCAGAAGCCACGCTGTCCCGAAATGATCCCTGCTGGTGCGGGAGCGGCAAGAAGTACAAGAAGTGTCACTGGGGAAAGGACCGGGCTCAGGCGCTCCTCAAGGCGGCCCCCACGCCTCCGCGGCCGAGTCGGACCCGTGATGCCCGCAAGATCATCCTCAAAACGGAGGAGCAGATTGAAGGCATCCGCCGCAGCTGCCAGCTGACCCGGAAGATCCTGGACGCCCTGACCGATTTTGTCCATGAGGGCCAGACCACCGAGGAGATCAATACCTTTGTGCATGAGATGACCCTCGATCATGGTGCCATTCCGGCGCCACTCAACTACCGGGGCTTCCCCAAGAGCGTCTGCACCTCCCTCAACCATGTGGTCTGCCACGGCATTCCGGACCAGACCCGCCTCCAGGACGGAGACATCATCAACATTGATGTCACCTGCATCCTCGACGGCTACTTTGGAGACGCCAGCCGCATGTACCAGATCGGCAACGTCGCCGAGCCGGCTCAGCGGCTGATTGAGGTGACCCGCGAGTGCCTGGAGTTGGGCATTCAGGAGGTCCAACCCTTCAAAACCGTTGGAGACATTGGGCACGTCATTCAGCGACACGCCGAAGGGCACGGCTACTCCGTGGTGCGTGAATTTGCCGGACACGGGGTCGGCATCGAGTTCCACGAGGCCCCGCAGATCCTGCATTACGGCGATCCGGGCACAGGCCCCTTGCTCCAGCCCAATATGGTGTTTACCATAGAACCCATGATCAACATGGGACGACCTGAAAGCAAAGTCCTCAAGGACCGGTGGACCGCCGTCACAGTGGACGGCTCCCTGTCCGCTCAATGGGAACACACAGTCCGTGTGACCGAAACCGGTGTCGAAATCCTTTCGGCCTGAACCTGAATCCTGCCATCTAACGAGACTTGACATGGATCCTTGGAACCGCAATCAGAAGAAATCCCCGTGGGACAAGAACCAGAATCCCCCGGACATTGATGAGCTTCTGAACAACCTGCAATCAAAGTTCAAGGGAGGACTGCCCCAGAAGAATTTTGCGGCGCTGGCGATTGTTGCCGTCATCGTCATCTGGCTGGCCACCGGATTCTTCATTGTCGATCCTCAGGAGCAAGGCATCATCAAGCGGTTCGGCGTGGTGCAGCAGATCGTGCCTCCAGGCCCGCACTACCACTTCCCCAGTCCGATTGAAACCGTTCAGATTGAGAAGGTGACGGCCATCCGCCGCATTGAGATCGGCTTCCGGACCATCGACCCTGGCCCGCCTGCGAAGTACCGGCAGGTCCGCAAGGAGTCACTCATGCTGACCGGAGACGAAAACATCGTGGACGTCCAGTTCACCGTTCAGTACCGGATTGCCAACCTGGAGGACTACTTCTACCAGATGACCGAGCCCGAAGAGACCGTCAAGGCTGCAGCCGAGTCTGCCATGCGTGAGGTCGTCGGCGACAACAAGGTCATGGATGCCCTGACCGTGGGGAAAAGCATCATTGAAACCGCGACGGCTCAGCTGCTCCAGGAAACCCTGGATAGCTACCAGTCCGGAATCCGCGTGGAGAACGTCAAGCTCCAGGACGTCCACCCGCCAGACCAGGTCAAGGAATCCTTCAAGGATGTCGTCAGCGCTCGGGAAGACCGAGAGAAGATGATCAATGAAGCCGAGGGATACAAGAACAACCTGATCCCGAAAGCACGGGGGGAGGCTGCCGAGATCCTCAACCAGGCTCAGGCGTACTACGACCAGACGGTGAACCAGGCCATCGGACAGGCCGATCGCTTCAACTCGATCTATGCCGAGTACCGCCAGGCAGAGGACATCACACGGGAGCGCATCCAGCTGGAGACGATGCAGATGGTCCTGCCTTCCAGCAACAAAGTGATTGCCGACAAGGAACTGGGCCAGAACTTCATGCCCTTCCTGCCCATCACCGAAATGCAGAAGCAAGCCAGCGCCGCCAACCGCTGACCGCTTTTCCCCTGACACCTCCCTCCCGGAGGTGTCTTCCCCCCGACGTAACGCCTGAACGCCCCACGCCCGCTTGACGCCTCCAGCCCTGTCATCACGAAAGTGATTGTAGTTGCTGGGGAATTTCAATAGGGTAGCGTAAACTCTGTTTTTGTGCCTCCAACCGGCCGCGCACCTTCCGGAACCTTTGTGACCGCCTTATGCCGCAGCTTCCTCCTCCCCCTGGCCCCACTCTGGATGGCGAGTTCTGGAGTCAGCTTCCGGAGGGCACCACGGCAGAAGAGCTCCAGGCTGGCCTCACCAGGAAGCTCGATCAGCTTGGCATCACCCTGCCCTACCGCCTGGCCGTCCTGAGCCTGATTCCCGGAGCCCCGCCTCCCGAGTCTCCGGAAGCCGTGCTGCACCAGGCGTCGCTCCGGACGTTGCTCAATCGGCCCCTGCAGGCTCCAACACGAGAGAGCGGCATGGCGGCCATGAAGCTGCTCATGAATCAGGCCCGGAACACTCAGCTGCTCGCAGCCCTGCTCGCCGTCCGGCTGCAGGTCATTGAGTCGCTTCAGGACCAACCAGCCGAGGCGGTCACGCCCGCGGCTCAGAAGGCCCTGCACATCGATGCGCCCCTGGCGGCCCGGCTCGGAATCTTCTGGATCAAGGCTGAGCTGGAGGACCTCTCCTTCCGCATGCTCGACAGCGAGACCTACCGCCAGCTCAAGCGACTCGTGGGCAAGCGCCGGGACGACCGCGCCCAGCAGGTGGAGGAGCTGACCCGCGCCATCCGGGAGCTGCTGGAGCAGCATCACATGAAGCCGGAGGTGCAGGGACGCTACAAGCGGTTTTACTCCATCTTTGAAAAGCTCCCCAAGGTCGGAGGAGACTTCGACCGCATTCAGGACCTCATCGCCTTCCGCATCATCCTCCCAAGGGTTCGGGACTGCTATGCCGCCCTGGGGTACATTCATGAACGGTGGAAGCCCAGGGAAAAGCGCTTCAAGGACTACATCAACCAACCCAAACCCAACGGGTATCAGTCGCTGCACACCACTCTGGAGGTGGCGCCAGACAGCCTGATTGAAGTCCAGATCCGGACGCACACCATGCACTCCATTGCCGAATACGGCGTGGCGGCCCACTGGCGGTACAAGGATCAGCGACGTGGCTTGACGGAAGAGGTCAATCCGGAAGAAGGCGGAGGGTCAGAAGCCCAGCGGCAGGAGCTGGCGCTGGACTGGTATGACGACCGGATCTTTGTTCAGACTCCGGCCCATGAGGTCATTGAGCTGCCCAGGGGAGCCACGGCTCTCGACTTTGCCTACGCCCTCCACAGCAAGATTGGAGACACCACCGTTGGCGTCAAGCAGGATGGCGCCATTGTGAAGCTGGACACCAAGCTCCCCTCCGGATGCCAGGCGGAGGTGCTGACTTCTCCCAAGCAGGTCCCCAGCAAGGAATGGCTCGAGTTCGTGGTCACCCCTCGGGCTCGGCAGAAGATCCGGTACGCCATCCGACGTCAACAGCGGGCCCAGCTGCGACTTCAGGGCATTGAGCAGGCGGAGAAGGCCTTTCGGCAGGCAGGCTTGAACTGGAACCGGCTCCTGAAGGAAGGGCGGCTGGAGCAGGCCTGTCAGCTCAACCGGAACCAGAGCCTGGAGCACACCCTCTTCTGCATTGGGGAAGGCAGCGTCCGGGTCCATGAGCTGGTGGGGTGGTTTGCGGTGCAGGAAGAGGCAACGAAACCCCTGGAGCCTCCGAAGGAAGTTCGGCATGCGCCCAACACACCCGCCCGTTTCGTGGTCTCCGGTTTTGGGGACGTCGTGACGCGTGTGGCCAAGTGCTGCAACCCGCAGCCGTTTGTGCCGGTGATCGGGTACCTGGCTCAGGGCCGGGAGGTCCGGGTGCATCGCAGCGACTGCGAAGCCCTCCGGGAACTGGAGCCACAGCGGCTCGTGGAGGTCAGTTGGTCCGTTGCTGAAGACTCTCGCCCCGAGAAGAAGTAGGGGCGCTGGTGCCCTCCGGAGGGTTCTGTCCTGTGCCGGGAAACCGAAAGCGAACCGGAAAGCCCCGGACGCCTTCACGCCGTCTCCGCCTCAGGCCGCTTCATGCTGAAGGGTCTCCAGGATCGCCTGCCCCATTGCCGAGTCCGCCAACGGACGGGTGAGGTCGCCGAGTGCATTCATCTGGTCCTTGAGCGCCATCGCATCCGGTCCGGCCATTGCGTCTCGGACCACCTGCATCTGATCCCGGATGGCCTGCTGGGCTTCCGGAGACAGCGTCTCTTCCGCAACACTCCAGCACTGTTCAATGCCCCGGAACATCCGCTCCGCGGTCAGCCGGAACTCAATGAGTTGGCGAGCGTTGAAGTCTTCCCGGGCATGCTCAAAGGAGTCTTCCATGATCTGGTCGATCTCCGGCTGCGTGAGGCCATGAAAGGGGATGACCTCAATCTCGGCTTCCGTCCCACTGCGTTTTTCCTGCGCGGAAACCGTCAGCAGCCCGTTGGCATCCACCCGGAAGGTCACATCCACCAGGGGGAACCCCGCCTTCATGGGCGGAATGCCCCGCAGCTTGAAGCGTCCGAGGTTCCGGCAGTCCTGCACCAACTCCCGCTCGCCTTGAAAGATGTTGATGTCAATGGCGGTCTGGTTGTCCACATTGGTCGTGAAGGTCTCGGTCGCCTCAGCCGGAATGGTCGTGTTGGCGTTGACGAGCTTGCTGAAGGTGCCCCCAAGCGTTTCAATGCCCAGGGCCAGCGGAATCACATCAAGCAGCAAGAAGTCTCGGCGCCCACCTGCCAGCAGGTGCCCCTGAATTCCGGCCCCAATGGCCACGACCTTATAGGGGTCAATTGCCACATGCGGCGCGCGACCAAAGAACTCGGCCACGGTCTTGCGGACGGCAGGCACCACGGTGGAGCCTCCCACCAGCACCACCTCATCCATGTCCGCCGGCTTCAATCCAGCGTCCTGCAGGGCCTTCTGGCAGCTCGCCAGGGTGCGCTGCAGCAGCGGTGCAATGGCGGCATCGAACGCCTCTCGCGTCACCTGTCCCTGATGCGTCAGGCCCAGTTCCGGGAGGTCGAGGACGTAGTCCGCTTCCGGAGCCCCGCTGAGTTGGATCTTGATCTCCTCCGCCACCTTCTTCAGGCGCTGCTGGGTTCCGGAGTCATCAAAACGCGCCTCGGGGTGAGCGGTGCGGACCTGTTCCCGGAGGAGCTGCGTGATTTCTCGGTCAAAGTCGTCTCCCCCCAACCGCGTGTCGCCGTGCGTGGCAATGACCTTGAACAGCTTTCCGGAAAGCTGCAGGACGGAGATGTCAAAGGTTCCGCCCCCCAGGTCGTAAACCGCCACGTGCCCATCCTTGCGTTCATCCAGCCCATAAGCAATGGCGGCAGCCGTCGGCTCGTTGATGATGCGAACGGCCTCCAGCCCCGCCAACTGAGCCGCGTCTCGGGTCGCCTGACGCTGGGCGTCGTCAAAGTACGCAGGCACGGTGATCACGGCCTTGTGAACCGGTTCGCCCAAAATGGCCTCCGTCCGGCGCTTCACCTCCTTGAGGATCTCGGCAGAGACCTCCTGAGGCGTAAAGCGTTCCTCGCCCATCCGGACCTTCACCAGCTTACGCTGAGCGGCTTCCACCGCATAGGGGAGTTCGGTCAGCTCCTCCTGCAGTTCCTCGAGGTCTCGTCCCATCAGGCGCTTCACCGAGTACACCGTCTGCTCCGGAGCCGTCAGGCGGAAGGGCTGAGCGGCTTCTCCCACCACCCACTGCCCGGCGTGACGGGCCAGCACTGAGGGCGTGATGGGGCTTTCACCGGCCTTTGTGATCACCTCGGGGCCTTCGTCAAAGACGGTGGCGGCGAGGCTGTTGGTGGTGCCAAGGTCAATTCCGATGATGCGTTCCATGAAGGGTCACGTGGGGTCAGGAGTGAGGAAAGCGTTCCAGGAGGCGGCGCAGGTAGCGCTCTGCGTTGAGCGTCGTTTGAATGTGCTGCAGCGCCTCCGGATCGGGCTGGGCCTCGACAGCGGCAAACTGCTGAGGCAATTCTGCCAGAAGCGCGGCATGACGCGCCTGAAGGTCCTGCTGGGTCTGCGTTTGCTCCGCCTCGGAGCCCGACTCCAGCAAATCGTCCAGGGATTCCTGAAGCAGGAACATCTCTTCCAGAAATCCGGGAGGCAGGCTCCGTTCATCCAGGGGGCGGGTGGCCAGTTGCGGGAGGAGGTACGCCGCTCGCGAAACCGGATTCCGCAGGGCCTCCACCGCGCGGTTGAGCAACGAGGACGACAGCTCGCTCTGATGCTGCTCACGTCGCCCAGCCGCCGCATAAAAATCCGGATGCAGCTCCACCACCAGCCGCTGAAACTGCGCCTCCAGCTCCTTCAGGTCCAGCGCAAAGGAGGCCGGGAGCCCAACGGCTTCAAAGTAGCTCAGCGTGTGAGGGGGGTGCTGCAGGGTGTTGCAGGTGAAGCAGAACAGCCGAGACTGCAAGGCTGCTTCACACTGCTCACAAGAGAAGGAACTCAAGGGACTCAGGCGGTTCGGGACTGGTAATCCTTGATGGCGGCCTTGATGGCGTCTTCTGCCAGCACCGAACAGTGGATCTTGACGGGCGGCAGAGAGAGTTCCTCCACGATCTCGGTGTTCTTGATCGCCATTGCTTCGTCCAGCGTCCGGCCCTTGACCCATTCGGTCGCCAGGGAAGAGGACGCGATGGCCGAGCCGCACCCGAAGGTCTTGAACTTGGCATCCACAATGCGGTCGTTCTCCACCTTGATCTGCAGCTTCATCACGTCTCCGCACTCCGGTGCGCCGACGAGTCCGGTGCCCACGCCTTCTTCTTCCTTGCCGAAGCTTCCGACGTTTCGGGGGTCTTGGTAATGATCGACTACTTTTTCACTGTAAGCCATTGAGTCTCCTGTACAAAGGGATTAGTGAGAGGTCCACTGGACCGTTGTGAGGTCAATGCCGTCCTGCACCATTTCATAAAGGGGGGACATCTCTCGCAAGCGTTTGACGGCCTTCGCCACCTCAGCCGCGGCATAGTCCACCTCTTCCAGAGTCGTGAAGCGCCCCACGCCAAAGCGGATGGAGGAGTGGGCAAGATCGTCTCCGACTCCAAGGGCATGCAGGACATAAGAGGGCTCCAGGCTGGCGGAGGTGCAGGCTGATCCGGAGGACACCGCAATGTCGCCAATGCCCATCATCAGGCTCTCTCCCTCGACATACCCAAAGCTCAGATTCAGGTTGTTGGGCAGCCGCTCCGTGGGATGCCCGTTGAGGAACACGTAGTCCAGCTCCGCCGTCAGCTTGCTGTAGAGCCGTTGACGGAGGCTGATCTGCCGTTCGGTCTCCGAGGCCATTTCCTCGGCACAGAGTTCCGCGGCCTTCGCCATGCCGACCACACCGGTCACATTGAGCGTTCCAGACCGCAGCCCGCGCTCGTGACCTCCGCCAAACATCACGGGGGCCAGGCGTGCCCGGGGTCGCTTGCGACGGACGTAGAGGGCGCCGACGCCTTTCGGGCCGTACATCTTGTGCCCACTCAGAGAGAGCAGGTCGATGTTCATTTCATCCACATTGATGGGAATCTTCGCATACGCCTGAGTGGCGTCGGTGTGGAAGAGCACCCCGTGCTTGCGGGTGATGCGCCCAATCTCCGCAAGCGGGTGGAGGGTCCCGATTTCATTGTTGCCCGCCATCAGCGAAACCAGCACGGTGTCGGGCCGGATGGAGCGCTCCAGCTGCTCAAGGTCGATGCACCCGTCCTGATCCACATCCAGGAAGGTGACCTCCCAGCCCTGCTGCTCCAGCGCATGGAAGGGGTCGATCACGGCCTTGTGCTCAATCGGGCTGGTGATCAGGTGCTTGCCCTTGCTCTTGTGGAACTCGGCAGCGCCCAAAATGGCAATGTTGTTCGATTCCGTTGCCCCGCTGGTGAAGATGATCTCCTTGCCGGTGGCGTGAATGACGCTGCCCAGCAGCTCGCGTGCATCTTCAACGGCCTTTTCTGCCGTCCACCCAAAGGAGTGGTTCCGGCTCGCAGCATTGCCGTAGATTTCAGTAAAGTACGGAAGCATCGCCTCCACCACCCGTGGATCGGTGGGAGTGGTGGCGTTGTAATCAAGATAGATGGGCAGTTTCATACGGCTCTTTGACGCTTTGGGGAAGCACCGCTTCCTCGATGATCGACGCAAGGGTTGTGGCTTCCATGAACGCCTGAATGCGCTGATGGAGCACCGTCAGGGGACCTCGGGTGGGACAATTCTGGGCCACCTGGCAACGGTCCTCCTCATGGATGCATTCTACAAGTTGAAACTCCCCGTCCATGGCCCGCACCACCTCAGCCAGCGTGATGGCCTCTGCCGGACGAGCCAGCACGTACCCGCCTCGCTGCCCCCGAATCGATTCGGCGACTCCGGCTCCCACCAACTGCTTGAGGATGTTGGCAGCCATCGGCTGAGGCAGGTGGTAGTGTGCCGAAACCTCCTGAGCGCTCACGGGGTCCTCGGACTCTCCAAGATGACTGAGCAAAATGATGGCGTAGTCGGTCTTTTTCGAGAGCTTCAACATTGTCGGATTCCCTGATGAATTTTAACCTGAAATCAAATTAGCACTGGTTCGGTGCTATTTCAAACAGAAATCCATGGGCAGGGGCGAATTTCCTGAGGCACTGGGGCAGACGAGCCCCGGCAAGAGGGGGGCACCCCGGAGCAAGGTGGCTCCTCAGGGGCAAGCAGGGCGGGGAAAAACCGGAGTCATGCCGGTCTCAGGGGCGATCGGCCGTTTCCAGAGCCGTGTTCACCATCAGCGCCGACTGGCCATCTCGGTTCAGCACCTCAATCTCCAGCGAGTCCGGAGCAATCTTGAAGTACCGGGAAATGACGGCGTAAAGGTCTTGTTTCATGGCACTCTGGTCCGCGTCTGAAAGCTGAATGCGGTCCTTGCTGAGCACGAGCTGCAGGCGGTTTTTTGCCGAGTTGGCACTCTGCCGTTTGCGCAATAGGCTGAACATAGGGGTCCTTTACCTTCCGAAGAGTTTGGCCAACAGTCCGCGTTTTTCCTCAAAACTGGGAATCGGCAGGTCCTCCCCCATCAGGCGACGGGAGATGCGGTGGTAGGCTTGTCCGGCTGGGGACTGCTCATTGAGAACCGCCGGAACCCCCTGGTTGCCCGAAACCACAATTTCGGAATCCTCCGGAACCACGCCCAGCAGGTGCACCGACAGGATGTCCACAACGTCCTCCTGGCTCATCATTTCTCCGGCTTCCACCATCCGGATGGAGAGGCGGTTGACAATCAGGTCGGTGTTGACGCCATGGTGCTGCAGGAGGCCAATGATGCGGTCGGCATCCCGGACGGCAGAGACCTCCGGAGTGGTCACCACCAGAGAGCGGTCGGCTCCGGAAATGGCATTCTTGAAGCCCTGCTCAATCCCGGCCGGACAGTCGATCATGACAAAGTCGAACTCCTGCTTCAGCTCGGCATTGAGCTTTTCCATCTCTTCCGGAGAGACGGCATTCTTGTCATCGACCTGTGAGGTGGCCAGGAGGTACAGGTTCGGGTTCCGCTTGTCTCGGATCAGCGCCTGACGCGCCGAGCACCGCCCCTTGACCACATCAACGAGGTTGTAGACGATGCGGTTCTCCAGCCCCATGATCAGGTCCAGGTTCCGCAAGCCGATGTCGGCATCAACGGCAACCACCTTCTTCCCCGCATTGGCCAACGCGGTGCTCAGGTTGGCGGTGGTGGTGGTTTTCCCGACTCCTCCCTTTCCGGAGGTGACGACAATGGCTTCGCTCATGAATCCTCAATGACGCTAAAGTTGGCAGCGCTGGGCGCTACGGAATCACAGTTTCAGGGTTCCCAGGGTGATCAGGGGCAAGCCACTTCGGCCCATGCCCCGTTTCTTGTTCTCGTGCCGACGGGCGCCCTGGATCAGGGCCTGCAGTTCCGACATTTCATAGGGCGGGCTTTCAATGACAATCTGCCCATTTTCCACAAAGGCTTTTTCTGGCCCCAGGAGGTAGGGAGAGGCTTCTTCGGCGGGGGGACGGGCGTACAGGCCTCCGATGCGCAGCTGCGTGGGAGCGAGGCGCAGCGCCACGACCACGGCGCTCAGGTCTCCTGAAGCACCGGCATGCACCACCCCCCGGACGGCTCCCAGGACCATGACGTTGCCTTCCGAGACAATCTCCGCCCCAGCGTTCAGGTCTCCAAACAGCACCACCGACTCAGAGGCATGAACCTTCTGTCCAGAGCGCAGGGTCTGGGCGACAATCAATCCGGGATCGGTTCGCAGGCCTGCCAGGGGATCGGTCGCTTCGAGGGGGGGCACCTCGACTTCCACAACGTCTGTTGGCGCCTCCAGGGTTGGAAGCGAAAGCTGGGTCTGCGCCGGCACGGGGGAAGGGGCGTCTTCCGGAGGCGGAGCGGGAGGAAGCTCAGGAGGAAGGAGTTGCAGATCCCCTTCTTTCAGAATCGACCGAAGGCTGTCAAACTCTTCAGAGGTGACGGTGCGTCCGGGACGCAAGCGAATGGGCGAGCCCTTGAAGAACCGGTGGGTGGCATGCTCATGCACCATGCGGCGCAGATCCTGCTGAACCCGGGCGAAGGGGGCCGAGTCATCCAGCACCAGGCCCAGGGAGCCGCCGTATCCCTTTATTTCCACCGAGCGTTCGGCCTCAGCCCAACTCATTTTCCATCCATTGAGTGCAGTGGTCGTATCCAAGACCACCTATTACTACCACATGCTTGAAAAGACACAACTCCTTCGCCTAGACTTTCTCCGGCAACACCGCCCGTTGCCGCGCGCCAGAGCCGGCTCATGACCTCGCTCGAGTTGGGAGCCTGGGGCCTGCTGATCCTCTCCGGAGTCGCTGTGCTGGGGCTCTTGGGAGCACTGAGCCTGGCCGTTCGGCACCGGGCGGTCCGGACCCGGAAGCGGTTCTCCCGCTGCGACCGCGTGGTGCGGGCCCCTCAGGCCGTGCTCTGGGGGCGTCCGGTGGCCGATTGGGCCCTGGCCTTCTATGCGGGCGTTCTGCTGAGCGCCTTGCTGGGCCTGTACCAGGACGCCCGCTGGCTCTGGATTCTGGACGGGGCGGTTATTGTGGGGGTGGGAGCAACATGTTACTATGCGTTCATTCTCTTGTTCCGACTCCGAACGGTGTGCATCGGCTGCTTGAAACTCTACTTTCTCAATCTGGTCATGGCAGCCCTGCTGATCGATTATCACTGGAATGTGCTAACGCTTTTCTTCTCCTAGATACCCTTCTGAATGAGGCCATGATGGACGCATCCTTAAAGAGCTTGCTGACGCAGTCTGTCCAGCGGGACGTTTCTGATGAGATCTTTTCCTTCAGCACCTACCTGGAGCTGCTCCACAAGGAGCCCTGGACGGCTCGGAACACCTTCCAGATGCTGCATGACATGATCCTGGGCAGTGGTGTGGAGCATGCGATGCACTCGGGAAAACCGATCAAGCATCACTACCGCTTCTTTGAGAACGCCGAGATGATCGGCCCCTTTGTGGTGTTTGGTCAGCAAAAGGCAAAGGAGAACCTGATTGAAAAGATCAACAACGCCAGCCGGGGGCTGGAAGCCTCGAAACGCCTGTGGGTGCTGCTGGGACCTCCGGGCGCTGCCAAGTCCCGCTCCATGGATGGACTCAAGAACGCCCTCAAGGAGTACTCCCTGAGCCCGCAGGGCAAGACCTACACCCTGCTGCTTCCCACTGTCGATGAGCGCCTCAAGGACCGCGCCCTCTTTGAGGAAAACGGCGTCTGGTACCTCCAGTCCCCCATCTTTGAGCGACCGCTGCAGGTGATTCCGGAGTCGGCACGCAAGGCCTTTGCCGCCCAACTGACGCAGGACCTCGACCGGACCGCCGTAGAGGAGTGGCTCCACCAGCATCCTCATTACGATGACGAGTTCGAGGTCCAGATCTCCGGACGCCTCTCGCCGTTCTCCGACTACGTCCTCCAGGACTTCATGCGGGCCAAGCGCATCGGTTTTGTAGAAATGCTGGAGTACCTGAAGGTCAAGCGCATGGTCTATGATGCCCAGACCAAAACCGGCATTGGCTCCTACACGCCACGCGATGAAAAGAGTCAGGAAGCCGGGTCGCTGGTGGGCAACATCGACTACAGCCTGCTTCCGCGCTTCGGGTCTGAAAGCCACCCGCTTGTTCACGACTACAAGGGCGAGCTGTGTGCCGGCGCCAACGGCTTTGTGGAGATCCACGAGATCCTCAAGCTCTCGGACAAGTTCCTGTACGAGATGCTGTTTGCCACCCAGGACCGCTTCTTCAAGCCGGAGGGCCAACCTCCGATTCCCTTCAGTGGCGTCATCATCGGGCACACGAACTTCCACGAGTTCAACATGTTCATGGAGAACTCGTCCTTTGAAGCCCTGCGGTCTCGGACGACCTTCATTGAGATGCCCCTCTCCGTGGACTACCGGCAGGAGCAGAAGATCTACGAGTTCACCTACGCGAACGCCAGCCGGAACTGGAACAAGTCCAAGAAGCACCTGGCTCATACGGCGCCTCACAGCCTCACCCTGCTGAGCCTCGTCTCGGCCATGTCACGGCTGTATGAAAGCAAGCAGAACCCGAACCTGACGCTGCTCCAGAAGGCCCTCATCTATGCTGGACGCGCCGACAGCGGTGTGGACAACAACCTGGCCAAGATGATCATTGACGAGTTCGAGTTCACCAAACCCTCCGAAGGCACCTTCGGGCTCGACCCGCGCTTCATCCAGAACGTCTTTGAAAATACCGAACACTTCCAGGTCAACGAGTATGCCGCCAACATCAAGCGGCTTCAGGAAGAGTCCGGTGACCACGCCATGCTGACGTCCATTGCGCTCGAAAACCCGTGCGTGACGCCGCTCGACCTCTACGTCCGCATGCAGAGCAGCATCAAGGACAGCTTTGCCTCCCAGAAGACCCGGCTCAACCACTACGTGGAGAAGATCCTTCCACAGGCCAAGAGCTGGATCTTTGGGCAGATCGCCAGTGACGTCTACAGCGCCATCCTCCGGGACGACTCCGTGATTGAGACCACCTGGAAGAAGTACACCGACCACGTCCGGGCCTTTGTCCTCAATGCCAAGGTCAAGCATGAGGTCACCCAGACCGACGTCCAGCCGGACGAAAAGTTCATGCAGTCCATTGAGCAGTACCTGGGGGTTCCGGACAAGGATGTCTTCCGGAAGGAGCTGAGTGACGCCATTGCCAGCGTCAGCTACAGCGTCATCCTCGCCGATGAGCCGAGCTACCAGAACGCCATCAAGAAGTACGTCTTTGAGAATGAATTCAAGTCCGGAGAGAACATGAAGCTCCTGGGCTGGATCAAGAGTGGAACCAGCACCGCCGTCGTCAACGACAAGGAGCAGGAGCGCCTCAACGAGACGATCCGCTATCTGGTGGAGGTACAGGGGTACTGTGGGAAGTGCGCGTTCCAGGCCCTCACCATCACGGCAAACGCCTCGAGCATCATCCTCTAGCTCGCCAAGCGCGGAGGGACCGGAGCGCGCTGCAGAATCCGGTCCTTCAGCTCGTCCACCAGCTTCTGGACAGCAGCCGCGACGGGCGCGGACAACTCGCGTCCGTAGTCCACGGATTCGGCTTCGACCAGAAACACGGTCACATGCTGTGGAAAGCGCTCCGGATACAGACGCCGCCCGGTCATCAGGGCGTGATCCCAGCGGAAGTCATGAGAGTTGAAGGCCACATCCGAGTGCGTGGGCAGCTCCTCTTCCGTCAGCTCCAGGAGCGTCCCGGCCGGGGCTCCACTGGTGCAGGCGTCAATCACCCACAGCTCCTCACACCCCTGAGCAAGGAACATCAGGTCGATTCCGGAGGTCCCGGCTTCAACCAGATGCACCTCGGAAAGCGGCAGGGGCAGTTGGGCCTGAAGGGCCTCGATCACCTGCACCCCCACCCCGTCATCACGACGGTTGAGGTTGCCACACCCAATGACGCCCAGAGGAGACGCGTCCAAACTTCTGATTCGTTTTTTCTTCTTGCTGGAACCTCTTTGCATTCTGCGCTAAGCTCGTCAAATTGATTCAAAAAGTTAACTCCCCGTCACCAGCCCCACTTTCCAGTATGCCCACAAATCTCCGGAAGTATACCCCACAATTTTCTCTGAAGTACGGATGCAACCCGCATCAGACACAAGCGGCGCTGCATACCCTGGGAGGGCTGTCGCTCCCGTTTCGGGTGCTCAATGGTCAACCGGGGTACATCAACCTGCTCGACGCCCTCAATGCGTGGCAGCTGGTGCAGGAGTTGGACACGGCGCTGGAGTTGCCGGCAGCAGCGTCCTTCAAGCACGTCAGTCCAGCAGGAGCCGCGGTGGGAGTGGAGCTGAGCCCAGAGCTGGAGCTGGCCTACGGCACCTCCAATCAGCGCCTCAGCCCACTGGCCCTGGCGTACGTCCGCGCGCGTGGGGCCGACCCCATGTCTTCGTTTGGGGACTTCATTGCCCTCAGCCGCACCGTTGATGCCGAAACAGCCGAGGTGCTCCGGACCACCGTTTCTGACGGCGTGATTGCCCCCGGATACGATGCGGAGGCGCTTCATGTGCTGCAAAAGAAGAAGCAGGGCAACTACCTGGTCCTGCAGGTCGATGAACACTACTCGGCCCCTGAGCAGGAATTCCGGGAGGTCTTTGGGGTGGGCTTTGAGCAAACCCGCAACACGCAGCCCCTCAACGCCGACACCCTCCTGCACACCTGCGTCACGGACCGCAAGGAGCTTCCGGAGGCCGCTCAGCGAGACCTCGTGCTCGCGTCCATCACCCTCAAGTACACGCAGTCCAACTCGGTCGGCTACGCCCTGGGGGGACAGATGATCGGCATCGGAGCCGGGCAGCAGAGCCGCATCGACTGCACCAAGCTTGCCGGACGCAAGGCCGACCTCTGGTTCCTCCGGCAGCACCCGAAGGTGCTGGAGTTGCCCTTTGCGGACAGCGTCAAGGGGGTCGCCCGGACCAATGCCCGCATCGCCTACATCGAAGGGGACCTGACGCCCCCTGAGCAGGCACGCTGGGAACAGCTGTTCCTGCAACCACCGACGCCTCTGCGAGCCCCTGCCAAACGCAAGTGGCTCAGCGAGCAGACGGGAGTCAGCCTGGCATCAGATGCCTTTTTTCCCTTCCGAGATAACCTGGATCAGGCGTCACGACATGGGGTGTCTTACGTCGTGCAGCCGGGAGGAAGCAATCGAGATGAGGAAGTCATTGAAGCGGCCAATGAGCATGAGATGGTCATGGCCTTCTCCGGAATCCGCCTCTTCCATCACTGAACGCAGGCAGTTGCCCACCTGCGTTCCAGACGAACTCAGAACACGGACTGTCCGGTTGAGTCCGGGCGGGCAATGGCGTCGACCGCCATCTGCATGGTGATGCTGCCCACAACGGCGCCCTTCTTGTCAAGGACAGGCAGCGGGGTGTGGCCATGCTTGGCCAGCTTCGGCAACGCATCCTCCAGTGAGGTCGACATGGAGATTCCGGACGAGGCTTCCGGCTTGTTCTCCGTGTCCATGACCGCCTTCACCAGCAGCACCCGCGCCCGGTTGATGTCCCGGACAAAGTCGGTGATGTAGTCATCAGCCGGCTTGAGCACAATCTGCTGCACCGTCCCCTGCTGAATCACCTCGCCATCTCGCAAGATCGCAATCTGATCGCCCAACCGCAGCGCCTCATCCAGGTCGTGGGTAATGAAGACAATCGTCTTGTGCAGCTCTTCCTGCAGACTCAGCAAGATGGTCTGCATCTCGGAGCGGATCAGCGGGTCCAGCGCGCTGAAGGCTTCGTCCATCAGCAGGATGTCGGCGTCGGTGGTCAGCGCCCGTGCCAGGCCGACACGCTGCTGCATGCCTCCGGACAGCTTGGGCGGAAACTGATCCTCGAAGCCGGAAAGTCCCACACGGTCAATCCAGCGCTCGGCCCGGCGCTTTCCCTCTTCCTTGGAAATGCCCTGAATGTCGAGACCATACATGACATTTTCCAGAATGGTCCGGTGTGGCAGCAGGGCAAACTTCTGAAAGACCATGGAGGCCCGGTGACGCCGGAAGTCACGGAGCTGCTGCTTGCTCATGGACAGCACCTCTTCGCCTCCCACCGTGATGCTTCCGGAGGTGGGCTCAATGAGGCGGTTGATGTGTCGGATCAGAGTCGACTTGCCCGACCCCGAAAGGCCCATCACCACCTGGAGGCTGTTGGCCGGCATGTCCAGGTTGATGTTGTTCAACCCAAGGACGTGGTTGTGCTGATCCAGCAGTTCCTGCTTCCCCATCCCCTCCTTCACCAGAGGCATCACCGACTGAGGGTCTGCGCCAAAGATCTTGTAGAGGTTCTCAATCTTGATGAGGATTTCCGGAGCATCAGACATTCGGACCTCCTGAGCGGTGACGTTGCAGGCGTCGACCGTATTCCTGGGAAACCCGGTCAAAGATGATGGCCAGTGCCACAATGGCGACCCCGTTGAACAGGCCCAGCGCCAGGTACTGATTCGAAATGGCCTTCAGCACCGGCTGTCCGAGTCCCCGCACCCCAATCATGGAGGCGATCACAACCATGGCCAGCGACATCATGATCGTCTGGTTGATGCCGGCAAAGATGTTGGGCAACGCCAGCGGAATCTGGACGCCCGTCAGGCGCTGCCAGGCACTTGCCCCAAAGGCGTCAGCCGCCTCCAGCACCTGCTTGTCCACCAACCGGATGCCCAGGTTTGTCAGGCGGACGATGGGGGGAATGGCATAAATCACCACGGCCAGCATGCCCGGAACCTTGCCAATGCCCAACAGCATCACCACCGGAATGAGGTAGACGAAGCTGGGAATCGTCTGCATCACGTCCAGAATCGGTGTGATGATCATCTGGGTCCGGTTCGAGCGCGCCATCAGCACGCCCAGGGGCATGCCCACGACAATGCAGATGAGGGTGCACACCGTAATCATGCTCACGGTGCTCATGGTGTCTTCCCACATGTCCAGGTACCCGATCATCAGCAGAGCCAGAACGGTTCCGATCGTGATGCGGACACTCCGGCTTCCCAACCAGGCCAACCCGGCCGCCACCAACAGGATCAGGGGCCACGGTGCATGAGTGAGGAGGTTTTCCAGCCAGATGAGGAACTGAAGGAGGGGGTCAAAGAAGTTCTCGAGGGCTTCCCCGTATTGCCGGGAAAAACTCCGAAAGCCCTCGTCAACCACTTTTTTTAGAGCCAGGAGGTCTCGGCGTCCCATGGTGGGAAAGCTGAGTAAGAAGTCAGAGTCCAAAGCATTCTCCATGAAGGTTCACCTCCGAAACGGAGGCAAAGGGAGAGCCCGGAGGCTCTCCGGTTTACCAACTCTTACGAAGAATGGATCAGAGCGCTCGCTTCACCTTTGCGGCTGCGTCCGCCGACATCCAGGAAGTCCACATGGACTCCTGAGTGGCCAGGAATTCATAGGCCGCATCTTCACCAGTCGCCTGGTTGGCATCCATCCACTTCAGCATGTTGCCCAGGGCTTCCAGCGGAATCTTGCGTGCTTCCACGTAGCTCATGGCATCCGAGCCACTTTCCTTGAAGTTCTTGGTGACCACGGTGTTCACCTCAGACTTCGTCCAGGAAGAAGGCTTCGGATCAAGGCACTCTTCTTCGCTCAGCGCAATGCAGTTGTTCCAGTTGTCAGCGTCATACGGAGCATTGAAGTCCACCGGCACCATCGGGTACTTTCCCAGCACCACCGTCGGGGCCCAGTAGTAGCCGAGCCACGGCTCCTTGCGCTCATAAGCCTTGGCAATGGAACCATCCAGACCTGCGCCGGAACCCGTGTCCACCAGGCGCCAGCCCTTCTCTTCCATGTCAAAGGCCCGGAAGAGGTTGTTGGTGGCCAACTGGCAGCCCCAGCCAGACGGGCAGGTGTAGAGAGCGCCCTTGCTCGGGTCTTCCGGATGCGGGAACAGGTCCGGACGCTTCAGGATGTCCTGCAGGGTCTTCAGCTCCGGATGCGCCTCGGCAAAGTACTTCGGAATCCACCAGCCTTCACCAGCGCCCACGATCGGAGTCGGGTTCACCACAAACAGGCGCCCCTCACCCTCTGCCTTCTTCAGCGGGTTGCGGACCGCGTTGGCCCACAGCTCCGGAGCAATGTCCGGCTCCCCCTTCTCGTCCATCGACGCAAAAGACGTCATGGTTGCACCGGCAATCAGCTCCACGTCGCAGCCATAGCCTTCCTCCAGAATGATCTTGTCGAGGTTCGCCATGAACTCAGCCGACGCCCAGTTCATCTCGGCAATCGTGACCTTGCCACAGGCGGCAAAAGCCGATGGCGCCAACAGCAGCACCAACGCCAGGACTGTTGGAAAAATCAGCCTTTGTTTAAGTCGATTCACAAGACTCGGGGTGTTCGGAAAATCCGTCATTTCAATCCTTTAATGAAGTTATTGATTTGACCCCACTCGGCGGTGGCGTCGGGGGACCAGATGCGAAGAACGAGGCATAGCGGGAGGGTCCCCTCTTTTCAAGGCCTTGGGCCTAAAGACCGTCCTTTGTACTCGGGCAAAAATCAGGAGGTTTCGGGTGTGATTGCGAGCATGGTCAACTCACCGTACATCCGCCTCCTTTTCGACACAAGCACGTGCCCCTGAGGGGCGTGCGGACGTGGGTTCTATGCCCTAAAGGCTTACTAAGTTACAGAGCCCCTTGCCTTTTGTCAAATTCGTCACCGATAACACTGGTCTGCAAATTCCTGATTTTGGTCATTTATCCTCAAAAACCCCTATTACTTCGGTAAGATAGACCCCTTCGGCGCTGCTTGTTCTTCGTGAGAAATTTCTTTAGACTGCAAACCTTTTGAACCACCTGCGGCTCAGGGGGAGGTCGTTTTTGAGCGGACTTCCTCCCGGGGTCGCCTCTGTGAACGTCCCTCCCAAGGAGCCCCGTGCGTGTGACCCTGAAAGCGGCCGCCACCCTCGATGGCAAGATTGCGACTGCGTCCGGAGAGTCGCAGTGGATCACGGGTCCGGAAGCCCGCCAATGGGGGCACCGTTTGCGAGCCGAACATGAGGCCATTCTGGTGGGCATCGGGACGGTGCTGGCCGATGACCCGGCGCTGACCACTCGCGGCGTTCCGGAGGGGCCCTCCCCCGCCCGCGTGGTCCTCGACTCCCAGGGGCGGCTCCCGGCTCACGCCCGGGTCCTGGCTCCGGATTCGGTGCCCGTGTGGGTCTTCACCGGAGCCCATGCTCCCCCGACGCCTCCGGTTTCCCGCTCCCCCCTCCACTGGCGCCCGGCTTCCACCTTCCGTCCGGAAATCCCCTGGGTCCTCGAGCAGCTCGAACAGGGCGGAATTCAGAGCCTGCTGGTGGAGGGAGGCGCTCAGGTTCATGCTGCTTTTCTGAAAGCTGAGATTTCCCATGAATTAAAACTTTTCCTTGCACCGAAGGTGATTGGGGGACAAAATGCTCTCACTTGGTGTGCGGACTGGGGGGCTCAGGGCCTCGCAGACACCGAACGCTGGAAAATCCAGCGGGTTCAGATGCTTGGAAAGGACCTCCTGATCGAGGCTGAATATTTAAACTCTCAAATAAGTCAGTAGGATTGCGGACTGTACGGTAGCGGATCATTTTGATTAACTGTTGAGGTTTGGCGCAGCGAAAGGCTCACCAGGCGGATTTCTTCCCATGGGTCCTCAAGCAGTCCTCCACCTTTCTCGGCAAGACGTTTTTCTGAAAAATAAAATCCGCTCCCGATCAACCTCTGTGTCTCGTTTTTTGGTGCCGTTCCGTCTCTCCATTCAACAGCAACTCTTCCTCCTGGTCGTTGTCGTCAGTGGCGTGTTGTGCCTGGCCATTGGTGGGTTGGTGCACCTGCGAACGGTCCAGTACCTGGAAGCCGCTCAGCTGGAAGACATGGTTCGGCTCCGGGCACTGGTCGCCCAGGACATCAACCGCTTCTTTGAGCAGCATCACCACCCCAACTACCAGGTGAGGCTCCCGGAAGCCCTGGGAGCCCCCGCCCAGCGCTCCTCTTCGGCCAACCGGCTCCTGCTTCCAGAACAAGGCTCGTTTGATTCCCCCTTGAAGCGCTGGGAAGCCTTCAACGAGTTGGAGACCACCTGGCTCCTCAGTCAGCCCGAAGTCAACCACGCCCTGCAGCTCGCCCGTCAAGGGGAAAGCCTGCTCATCCAGACCCGAGTTCCCTCGCACCCCATCAGCTTCTACCTGCATGTGTTCCGAGACGTCGGACGCCAGGATAACCAACTGGGGCTGTACGCGTTCTACCCCTCCGACCTCACCCGGCTTCTGCAGGAGCACCTCAACTTTGAGCGGCACGACAGCGGGTTGGTCTTCTGGCTCCGAGATGCCGCCGGGGTCCCGCTCGCCTATGCCGCAGACCCCGGCGAGTTTGATGAGTCCCCTCCGACTCCCCGGACCCTGCGCTCGTCCAACCAGTTGATGGGAGAAACCTCGATTCCGGTGCCCGGAGGCACCTGGACGCTGACCACCATCCGGGGGCGCTCCGAAATTCAGGAGCAGGCGTGGGAAATGGTGACGCCCCTCTGGGGACTGCTGGCGTTTGTCTTCGTGATCTTTGCCTCCGGAGGCTTTCTGGTCTCCCGGAAGATCGGGGTCAGCGTCAAGCAGGTGGTGGAGCAGGCAGAGCGCCTGTCTGCCGGCCGCTACCTCACTCCGGAAGAGACCCCGCTGACCCGCCAAAACGAGCTGGACGCCATCTGCCAGGCCCTGCTGCAGATCTCTGATGGCTTGCGCGGCATGGAGCAGGAAGCCACCCGGTTCATTGAAGGAGAGGCCACCCGGATTGTGCAGCCGCGCTCCAACGAAGACAGCATGGCCTCCACCTTCAACCGCATGATTGAAGCGGTGCACCAGCGGGAAGGACGCCTCAAGGAACAAGGTGAGCTGAATGAGACCATCCTCAACTCCCTCACCGAGGCGATCTTCATTGTCCAGCCAGACGGACAGATCATCCGGACCAATCCCGTTGCCGCTTCCTGGCTAGAGGGAAACCCGGCGGAGACGGCCAACCTGATGCACCTCTTTGCCGATGAGCAGCAGCTGCATGAGCAGGTTCTCAAGCAACTGCAGCATCATCTGGAGCTGCAACAGGAGACTCCGGACTTGTTGCAGCAGACGCTTGAGGCCATCCCGCTCCCGGTCATTGGCATCCGCCCAGACAGCTCGATTGCCCTGGTCAACGATCGGTTTCTTGCAGCAACCGGTTACGAGACCTCCCTGCTCAACCAAGCCTTCGGCACCCTCCTGCCTTCCGAGTTTCAGGACAAGCATGAGGAGTACGTCGATCACTTCTTTGACGCCTCCTCCCTTCGGTCGATGGGGCAGGGCGTCCGTTTCCCGCTGATGACGGCAAAGGGGGGCAAGCGCTACTTTGAGGTGGCTTTGATTCCACTCCATGGAGAAAATCCGCTGGCGCTGGCGTTCCTGGCCGACCCGGCGACTCAGGAGCGTTGGGAGATCTTCCGACTCGTGTACTTCTCCAGCCTCTTTGACAGCACCGAAAACCAACGCGTCCAGCAGCTCAAGAAGATGAGTGGCGAGGAGATTCCGGTGCTCGTCTCCACTGCGGTGCTCCACGACCGTGCCGGCATGCTCAACGGCGCCGTTGTTGCCATGCGTGACCTCACCAGCTTCCAGCGTGTGCAGCGTCAGCTGCAGCAGTCTGCCAAGCTCGCCTCGCTTGGAGAGATGGCCACCGGGGTGGCACACGAGATCAACCAGCCCCTGACCTTCATCAACGGGGTGCTCTTTGACCTCGTTGAGGACCTGAACGACGGAGTGCCCCTTGAGCCCCAACAGACCCTGCAGGACCTCAAGGAGAGCCAGCGTCAGGTCCAGCGCATCACCAAGATCATCCAGCACATGCGCCTGTTCGGACGCCAGCACTCGGATGCTCGTCAGCCGGTGAGGCTTCGAGAAATCATCAATAACGTCATGCTGTTGCTCGGCAAGAGCCTGCGAAATGCCAACCTTGAAGTGGACCTGACCTATCCGGAGGATGAGGAGCTGCTGTTCCAGGCCAACCCCATCCAGCTCGAACAGGTCTTCATCAACCTGCTCCAGAACATCATTGATGCCATGGAAGAGCTGGTCCTCCCCCGGGAGCGACGGTGGGTCCACATCCAGCTCAAGCGCCAACGGGGCAACGGCCTCGTGCTGCTTGAAGACAACGGCCCCGGCATTCCAGAGGAAGTCGTGGAACGCATCTTCGACCCCTTCTTCACCACCAAAGGTCCCAACAAGGGCACCGGCCTGGGCCTGTCCATCTCCCTCGGCATCATTGAAGCACACGGAGGACGCCTCCAGTGCCGGACTCAGGTTGGCAAGGGAACCACGTTTGAGATCACCCTGCCGCTCTCCCAGGAAGCATGAGCCCACTCCGAAAAATCCTGGTTGTGGATGATGAACCCCTGGTCCGCCGGACCATTGAGCGGTCGCTCCGGACCCTGGAGGTGGACCTGCACACGGCCGAAAATGGCGCAGAGGGGCTGCAGCAGATTGAGGCCCTGCACCCCGACGTGGTGGTGCTGGACCTGCGCATGCCGGTTCTGGATGGCCTGGGGGTGCTGCAGCAGCTGGACCTGCGTCCCGATGCCCCTCCAGACGTCATTGTCCTCACCGGGCATGGAGACGACGACGAGCTACGCGCCTGTTACGCTCAAGGCGCCCGAGCGTTTCTGAAGAAGCCCTTCAATCCCATTGAAATGCGAGCCCTGGTGCAGCAAAGCCTCACCATCCGAGAAGCCCAGCAGGCCCTTCAGGAAGTCAACCAGCAACTGGAGCAGCGCGTCCGGGAACGCACCCAGGACCTGAATCAGCTCAATGAAGCCTTCCGGCGCTTTGTTCCCCGGCAGTACCTCGAGCGGGCGGAGTCGGCGCAGATGGAGGCCTTCCGTCCGGGGCACTTTCATGTGGAACCGATGACGGTGCTGTTTCTGGACCTCCGGGACTTCACCAACCTCACAGAGCCCCTGACGCCTCTGGAGACCCTGGAATTCCTCAACCGCTTCTTTGGCCTGATTGTTCCTGTCATTGAAGCGCACGATGGCTTTGTTGACAAATTCATGGGCGATGGCCTGATGGCCCTCTTCGACCGCAGTGAAGGCGCCCGGCACGCCGTACAGGCGGCGCTGGAGATGCAGGAGGTCCTTCAGGTCCACAATGCCGAACGCGAGCGGCTGCAGCAGCGCCCGTTGCGCTTTGGGGTCGGCATCCACACTGGCCTGGTCGTGGTGGGGACCATCGGCTCCGACTCCCGCCTCGATTCCACGGCCATTGGCGACACCATCAACTCCGCCTCCCGTCTGGAGCAACTGACCAAGCAGTACGGCAGCTGGTTGCTGATCACGGAGACCACGCTCAAGGACCTGGCCACCAGCGAGTTTCAGACCCGGATGATCGACCGCATCCGCTTTCGGGGCAAGCGCAACCCGCTGCGCATCTATGAGGTCTTTGACCACCTGCCCCTCTCGGCCCAGACCCTCCGGCAGGAACAGGCGCCCCTGTTTGCCAAGGGGATGGCGCTTTACCAGCAGGGCGCCTTTGAAGAGGCGCTGGACGCCTTTGAGCAGTGCCTCAAGGTGGACCCCGGAGACAGCATCGTCGTCGAGTACCTCCGGCGCTGCCACACCTTCCTCAAGTACCCCCCCGAGCACTGGGAAGGCATCATGGATGCCAGTGACGAGCTGCTGCAGCGGGCGCGTCGTCGCACCGCGCCTCGGCTTCCCTTCAGCAGCCCCGCGTGGGTGCAGCGGAATCCGGAACACATCATTCCCGCCCAAACCCTCGACCTCTCTCGCTACGGATTGCGACTTGCGCTGGAAGAGGCCGCGGGCATTGGAGAAATCCTCATGGTCCGGATCGACCCCCAGCACCTGCAGCTGGAAATCGGCCTCGACCGTCCCTTTGAAATGCTCTCCCAGGTGGCGTGGAGTCGGGAAGCCCCGCAGGAAGAGCCCCTCCTGCCCTGGCAAGTGGGAGTCGAGTTTGTGACCCTGGATCCGGAAGAGGAAATCTGGCTCAACCGCATCCTCATCAACCTGTCGGAACAGGTCCCCAGTTCCTCTCCTCCCGAGGTGTCCCATGCCTAAGAACCGCATCCTCCTTGTCGATGATGAAGAAATTGTTCGCAGTACCGTCCGACGCGCCCTCCGTCATGAAGCCGTTGAAATCGCAGAGGCTGAAAATGGACAGGTCGCGCTGGAAAGCATCCGGAGCTGGGAGCCCGATGTGGTCTTCCTGGACCTCCGGATGCCGGTGCTGGATGGAATCGGGCTGCTGCAGGAGCTTCAGCTGACGCCTGAGGTTCCGCTGCAGGTCATCATTCTGACCGGACACGGCGATGATGAGGAGCTGCGGGAGTGCTACCAGCTGGGCGCCCGTGCCTTTTTGCGCAAGCCCTTCAACCGCATTGAAATCCGGGCCCTGATGCGCCAGAGCCTCGACTTCCTCAAGTCTCAGCGGCAGCTGCGCCTCGCTCTTTCCCTGAGGTCGGAGCAGCTGGAGCAAACGGAGGCCGAGCTGTTTCAGGCCTCCAAGCTCTCCCTCCTCGGCGAGTTCACTGCCGGCATGGTGGTGGACCTCAGTCAGCCCATCGGCTTGCTGAGCCTGGCGGTGGAAAGTGGCCGGAAGGCCCTGGAGCAACGGGATTGGGAACGGATGGAGCGCGTTGTCAACCGCCTCGGGCAGGCCACTCAGGAGACCATGGACCTCCTGGACCGCATGCGTTCCTTTGGTCAGCAAAACCTGGAGTCGCCCTACCCGCTGCGCCTGAATGAGACCCTGCAGAAGACCCTCAGGCTGCTGGAGCAGCCTCTGGAAAACGCCGGCATTTCCGTCAGCCTGGACCTCCAAACGGGGCTCCCGGAGGTCCAGGCCGTCTCCGGACAACTGGAGCAGGTCTTCACACACCTGATCCTGAACGCCAAGGAGGCGCTGCTGCTCAATCGCGCTGAAGGAGAGCGCACCCTGCACCTGCAGACCCGGAGCACGCCCACAGCGGTGCAGGCCCTTGTGCGCGACAACGGCGGAGGGGTGCCCGAAGACATGGAGCCGCACCTCTTTGACACCCTTTACACGACCCGGGACGGGACGGCCGCTGCAGGGATGGGGCTCTCCATCAGCAAACGCTTGCTCGGACTCTACGAGGCTGATATTCTGTTAAACAATTACCCTCATGAGGGAGCGGAGTTTGTCATCACGTTCCCCCTGAAAATCTGACCTGCCCTCACGTCTACGTCACTGATTCCATGCCAGATTCTGTCATGAAAAAACCTAATTTATTGTTAGTCGATGATGACGCCAGCATGTTGGCCTCGCTGCTGGACTTGCTGGAGGAGGATTACACGGTTTATACCGCAGAAAACGGAGAGCGGGCCCTTGACCTGCTCCGGACGTCCGGAGTGGACTTCCCGGTGGTGGTCTCTGACCAGAGCATGCCGCGTCTGCCAGGACATGAACTGTTTCGCATCATTCACACGGAATTTCCTGACACGGTGGGGATCCTGTTTACCGGCTTTCCGGAGGTGGAAAGCCTCATTCAGGCGGTCAATGAGGGGCACATCTACGGCTGCCTCCGCAAGGACTTCAAGGCTCAGGACCTCGTGCAGCTGGTCAACCGGGCCTACTCCTGGCAGGAGAGCCTGCGGAGCCTCAAGGCTCAAGCGGGCGTGGGTGCCACCGAACTGCTGGAGCAGGAGCTGCAGCGGGCGTGGCGGTATGGGTTGGAGTACGTGGGCGTCCTGATTGACTGGTCGGGGCCGGCCTCCACCGAGCAGCTGAAGCCCAGGCTCCGCAAGACCGACGTGGTGGGCAACCTGAATGAGTCACGGAGCCTGGTGCTCCTGACGCACACGCCTCTGGAAAAGGCCCGCCCCGCCCTGGAACGCCTCTTGGCGACCTGCCCGGAATGCCAACTCGGCATCCTGAAGCCCAGCAACGAGCCTCCGAACTCTGCAGAAGCCTACCTGCTCAGCCTCAGTCAGGAAACCTTCCAGGAAGTCACCCAGCCCCTTCCTTAAAGATCCTCCAGCATGGCCATCAGCTCCGGAACCTTGAACGGCTTGTCCAGGAATTTCCAAACGGCCAGGTCGTCAAAGAGGTGCTTGAAGCTGACGCCTTTCACATCAGCTCCACCGGACATCACGATCACCCGAAAGTCCCACCCACGTCCTCGAACGGTCCGGAGCAGCTCTTCCCCGTCCATCTCTGGCATGATGTAGTCCGTGATCATCAGATCCGGATGTGCCTCCTCCAGCACCGTCAGGGCCTCCTTCCCGTTCATGACCCCCTGAACCTCGTGGTCCAGGGTTTCCAGAATGTCAATGAGGACGTCTCGGAAGACAGCGCTGTCTTCCACCACAAGTATCTTAGCCATGCCGGGTCTCAGAGTGGGAATCAACAGAGAATTTCGGGAGTTGGATGTGAAAGCAGGCGCCCGCGTCTTGGTTTTCCACCGTCAACCGGCCTCCCAGATGCTGCTCCACAATCATGCGGGACATGTGCAGTCCCAGTCCGGTTCCTTGACGGTCCCGCTTTGTACTGAAGTAAGGCTCAAAGATCCGTTCCTTGAGTTCGTTGGGAATGCCACCTCCGGAGTCTGCCACACTGAGCAGGAGCGAGGTGTCCTGGTTCACCAGCGTAAACGACAGGCGCCGGTTGGCTTCCGGCACACTCTGCAGGGCGTCCACCGCGTTGCTGATGAGGTTCAGCAGCACCTGCAGCAATTCGTTGGGCAAGGAGTCGATCGGGTCCACCTCTTCAAATGAGAGGGCGACCTGGACCTGAAAGCGCTCCAGGCGTTGTTCCATGAGGCTCAGGGCCTGCTGGCAGACGGTCTTGACACACGTCGGCTGCTGCTGCTGCTCAGCCTGGAGCATCTTCCGGAAGTCTTCAATGGTTTGGGAAAGGTACTCCGTCTGTGTCTGAATCTGCGTCAGGCCTTCCCCCAGCGCCTGCTCGCTCAGCTTGTGGAGCTGCCGTTTGAGGATCATGCCCTGTGCCAGGGTGCTGATGACCGCAAGCGGTTGGCGCCACTGATGCGCCACCATGCCCAGCACCTCGCCCATGGTCGCCAAGCGCGTTGCCTGCCGGAGCTGCTTTTGGGACTCCAGCAACGCCTCGTTCGCCTGCGACAGCTCAGCATTGGACCCCTCCAGGTTCTCCTCGGCGAGGGTCCGCTCCTCCATCAGCTGCACCATGGTCTGCTGATACACCTTCACGGCCTCCATCAGCTGGACCACCTCATAAGTCGTCATCTGTTTCGGATCAAAGCGCATGGGCCGCACCAGGTGGGTGCGGTCAGCATTTTGCCACCGCAGGCTGTGCTCCGAAATCTTGTCCGCCAGGCCCATGAGGGGCAGGCTGAGGCGCCGGGAGAGGTAGTTGACGAGGACCAGGGAGACCGCCAGGCTGATGAGCACCATGACCGTCAGGTTCTGAATCTCCTCACGCAGGAGTCCGGTCTGGAAGTCGTCGTTGAAGAGGACCATCAGGCGCCCGAGTGGCGCCCCACGGTTGTTGAGCAACACCGAAATCTCCATGAACTGCTCCCCGGGCTCCAGCACCCGGTGGCTCAGTTGCAGGCGCTCAGAGAGTTCCACTTTCTTGCTGAAGAATCCCTGGGCCTTGTAGCCCTGGAGGGGAACGGTGCCACTGTCGAGCAATCCCACCACCCGGCGCTTGGGGAGCCCATTGGCTTGAAAGACAACCTCGTCCGATGCATCCAGCACCACTCCTTCGGGGTCCAGGACGTACACCAACTCCACCTGAGGCAGGGCACTCATTTCCTCTAGTGTGATATTCAGCAGCGCCCAGTTCCGAGACAGCACCGAATCCGTACAGTCTCGCACAAAGGTCATCACCAGCCACTGGTTGAGCTCCAGCTGCTGTTGCTGCTGAGACTGGGTGGCATACCAGATCTGGTAGGCAAACATCAGGGATGCCGTCAGGAGGAGCAACCCTCCAAACCAAAGAAACAGCTGAGATTGAATCCGCAGGCGCTTCATGTTTCCTTCACTGCACCTGGATGCTCTCTAGGTGAAAGAAGGCCTCCAGTTTATTGGGAAACAGCAAGGACTCGTTGCTTCCGGTTTGTGCCGGTAGCACAATGAATCCGCCCCCAAAGGTCTCGGGAATGGAGTTCCCTTCCAGGGAGTAGGCCACCAGCAGCTGGTCCCGGTCGCTTTCCGCAGGAATGACCATTTCAAGCCCCAGGGAGGAGCGGAGCCTCAGCGGACGCCCCTGTGCGGTCTCGGGCAGCAGCTGACTCAGAGGCACCACGCCAATCTCCGTGTTCTCATTCGGCACCATCACCCCCTTGCGGACTCCACGCGGAATCGGAAGCACCCGGTTCAGGGTTGACCGAGAGGCCCGGAGCATCTGCTCACGCGACCACGCCTGGGTGGCGTCTCCCTGCTGCACCTCCACCGACGACACCAGGTCGATGTGCCCAAAGAGGAGCATCTTGACGTACCAGGTGTAAAGCCCCACGTCTCGTTCGCTCGTGCTCATGACCTTCACCGGTCCACCGCGACGTGGAGAGATGGGTTCTCCGTTTTGCTCAAAGGCCAGGAGGGCACCCGCCCGGACCAGGTCGGTAAAGGGTTCATGCGTGCTGTAGCCATCATTGGCCAGCATCGTCAGGTCTCCCTCAAACGGCTGCTCCAGCTGGAGCACCTGGGGCAGGTCCTCAAACGGCATCCCGCTGAACTGCTGGGGGCCATCCTTGGAAAAGATGGGGTCTGTGACTTCAATGGTCTTGAGGTAGGGGCGCAGGTCTTCTTCGGTGACCACCTTCTCACGAATCTGCAAGTTGGCGTCACGGATGAACAGGTGCAGCTCAAAAGGTACGGCCTGGACCGCAGAGCTGGTGATCAGCAGGAGCAGCAGCGCTCCAGGGAGCCTCTTCAAGGGGATTAGCCACTGCTGAAAAAAATGAGTCATTCTTGGGTTACGTTTCAAGGGTTAACGACGGGAAAGGTAATCTGAACCAGGGCTCCGTGCCCTTCCCGGCTCCGGAGGTGAAAGCGGCCATTCTGGTCCGCAATGATGCTTCGGCAAATCGAAAGCCCCAGGCCGGTCCCCTTGCCGGCCTCCTTGGTGGTAAAGAAGGGGTCTTCAATCCGCTGAAGGAGCTTTTTCGGAATTCCGGGGCCGGTGTCTTCCACCTCCATGCGGACCTCGTCGTCTTGACGAACCACCCGAAGGACCAGTTGCTTGGCGCCACCGAAGTGCTGGAAGGCGTCTCGCGCGTTGCTGACCACCTCCACCAGAACGTGCTGCACCTGTCCGGGAATGCACCTGATGGAGCAGGGCTCCTCGGTGTACTCCTCCAGCAGCTCAATGCCCCGTCCCACAAACTGCTGCCGGTGCAGATCCGCAGTGGCCCGAACCAGGTTCCGGGGGTCTTCTTCCACAAAATCGGTCTGATTCGACACCTGAGCAAAGTGCCGGAGTTGCTGAATGACCACGGCAATCCGGTCCACATGCTCATCAATGCGCATCAGGGAGCCCTTGACCTTCTCCGGACGCTTTTCCAGCTGGCTGATGGCGCCACTGACCGAGAGTTTGATGATGCCCAGGGGGTTGTTGATCTCATGAGCCAACCCGGTGGCAATGCTTCCCAGAGAAGACAGCTTGGTGTTCTGAACCAGCTGACGCTGCAGGGCCACCGAATCGCGCTGGTGGCGCACCAGGCGGGCGTGGTTTTCCAACCGTGCCAGCATCTCCTCCCGTGAGAAGGGCTTGACGAGGTAGTCGTTGGCTCCGGCCTTGAGGGACTCAATGACCACCGAATACTCGCCAGCCGCCGTGAGGATGATCACCGGCAGCTCCGGACGGTTCAGAGGCCCCCGGATGGTCCGGCACAGCTCAATGCCATCCATTTTCGGCATCACAAAGTCCGTCACCACCAGGTCCACGGGGTACTTTTCCAGCAGCTCCACCGCCTCTTCGCCATTGGACGCATCCAGCACATGAGCGCCTCGTTTGCGGAGGATCCGGGCCAGGATCGTCCGGATGGAGCGGGAGTCGTCGACCACCAGGATGTTGATGTCTTCCAGGGAGTGCTCATCGGCCAGCAGCTCCTCCAGGTACTCCCGGAGGCTTCCGGGCTCAAAGGGCTTCTTGATGAACTCCACCGCCCCGGCATGAAAGGCTCGGGCATTCAGGTTGGGCTCCTCCTTGCTGGAAATCACAATGATCGGAATGTGCGAACACTGCGGGTAGTAGCGGATGCGCTGAATGGTGGTAATGCCATCAATTTCCGGCATTTCCACATCCATCGTGATCGCGTCCGGCTCCAGCTCAATGGCCATGCTCATGGCCTCTCTGCCACTCTCCGCCTCATAAATCTGAGCGTTGTGCAGGCTGGAGAGTTCCTCCCGGATGAGCTTTCGGGAGCTGGCGCTGTCATCGACCACCAGGATTTTCAGAGGGACCGGGTTGGTGTTCATTCTCCTCACACAAGAAAAGGCATTACGTCGTCACGCCTCGCATTCGCTTCAATCCCAAAGCGTCTGCTTGGCAAAAAAATCAAGAATCTGGTTGAGCAGCACCTGCTCCTCAGGCGCCACATAAAGGAACTCGATGCCAAACTCTCCGCGCCCCTCCTGAGACCGGTTCCAGATGGTGGTCCCGGTGACTTCCAGGGGGGCCAGGTTCGGAATCACGGGACGGCCCTGCTCCCAAAAGATGGTCATGCGGACCGTCACGCCCACCGGAAGCGCGTGGTCGGACTTGACCCGGGCGCCGGAGCGCGACAGGTCCAGCAGCTGCCCCTCCCAGGCTTCCGCCTGCTTGAGGGTGCTCCGACGCTCTTCATACTGCACCGGCACCTGCACGTTGTAGCGCTCGGCGCGGCTCGACCGGGCGTTGAAGAAGCGCTCCTCCGCCTCGCAGAGGACCTCCTCCGAGTGCGCGCCTTCCGGAGGGTGTTCCCGAAAGTAGTTGCACCGCTTGATGTAATTGATGGTGACCGGGTCCTCCGGAAACTGCTCCAGGCACTCCCGGAAGGGCAACAGCGCCTCCTCAAAGAGCCAGGCCTTGTACAGGGCCATCCCCTGAAAGAGCAGCATCTGCGTGGACCGCTTCACCTCCTGCAAGGCAGGGGAGTCGGTCGCAAACACCTCATACACGTTCACCAGCCGTTGCCGTCCCCGGACCCGGAGGGTGTCCACCTCGCGGACGGCCTTCAGCTGCGACCGGAGGGCCGCATGCGTGTGGTGCGAAATGAGGATCCGCGAGCCAAACGACTTGGTCAGGGTCTCCAGGCGGGCGGCCAGGTTGACGGCATCGCCAACCACGGACAGGTGCTTGCCCCGCAGGCCTCCCACCCAGCGGTGTCCCACAATGACGGGTCCGGTGTTGATGCCAATCCCGGCCCGGAACTGCCGAGCCCGAGGACGGGCATTGAAGGCGTCAAGCCGCTGCTGCATCGCCACTGCGGCCTCCACGGCCCGGTCAGCACTGGAACGCCCCTCAAAGAGCGCCATCAGGGCATCGCCCATGAACTTGTCCACCACGCCCCCATGCTGCTCCACCTCCAGCACCAGCGCATCAAAGATGGCACTGAGCATCCGAAACCCCGTCTTCGGCGTTGTGGACTCCACATGGGTCGTGTACCCCCGGATGTCCAGAAACAGGATGGAGAGGGTCATTTCCCTCAGAGGAGAGACCTCGTCACTTAACGCCTCATGGCTCGCAATCCAATGAAGTCCTCGTTTTCTAGAAGAATTCGACATCATCGAGTAAATCGTCCTCGGTCGCCTCCACCGGCGCGGCGTCTGCTTGCTTCTCTGCAGGGTCCCACCCCTCGAAGAGGCGGTTCAGGACCTCCCGGAAGGGCTCTTGCAGACAGGAGTGGTGAATCGTCCGCTCCACGTCCCGCGAGTAGAGGCGTTCCAGTTCAGAAAGGTCGAGGGGCTCGGAAGCCTCGGGCTCGCCCGCAAGCGTCTGGTCCAGTTCGGTGTGGAGAAGTTCAATGAGCTGATACGTCAGGCGGACGCGAAGCTCCACCTGCTCCCCAAAAGAAAGATTTTCCAACAAGGTGAGGATTCCACCAGCTAATTTCCATGTTTCCCGCGAAACCGCTCCGGTCCGGGCCAGCATCGCCACACTGGCTTCCCGGAAGCCCTGCAGGCGTTCATTGAGGGACACGCGGGTCCGGCCCACCGACTCCAGCTGCTGGTCGAGGGACTGCTGCAGCGCCTCCTGGAACCCCGAGATCAGCTCCAGCCCCTCCTGAAGGGTGGAGACTTCCCGTGAGAGCAGGTCCTGTGCTTCTTCCGAGCGGTGAATGACTTCGTGGCTGAGCTTCTCCAGACGGGCCGAGTGCTCTCCGGCGTCATTCGGAAGCAGCATCGCGTTCACCGACATGCGGCGCAAATCGTTGCCAATGTCTTCAATGGATTCCAGGTGCTCTCGGGTCAGCCGCAGCCGGGCATTGACCTCTTCCATGGCACCCAGCACCCGGCGGGTGACGCCCTCGCTGCGCCGGAGGGTCTGCAGAAGCGCCTGCAGCGCCAGGTCCAGCTGCCGCACTCCCGCACTGAGGGGGCCCTCGAGTCCCAGGATCTCTCCCACGCGGGACACCTGATTCTGAGCCCGGGCAGAGATGTCCCGGAACCGGGCGTCCACCTGCTGCTCAATTTCATCCGTCTTGTGGAGGACATAGGCCAGCTGCCCGAGCTGGATCTCCAGGCACTGCCGGGCCCAGCGTCGGGAGGCCACCGAGCCCTCCTCCAGCCGGGTTCCGGCAAGCACCAGCGCCTCCGAGACGTGCTCCATCTGCTGCCGGGTGATGTCATGGAACTGCACCGCCATGACGACCTGATTGAGGTACGGGACAATTTCTTCCGAGTCCTTGCGGATCCAGCTGCAGGAGCTGACGACCTTGCGCATCAGGCCCCGCATCTCCCGGACCCCGTCTTCCACCTGTCGCTGCAGCGCCTCTGCCTCGAGCGGCATCAGCTCGCTCAGGCGGACCTGTCGCATGACGGTAAAGAACTCCTCCTGGGCCTGCTCCGCGCTCCAGGTCATGGAAAGCCGGGTGTCGGCCATGTGTCCGGCCAGGGTGGTGATGCCCTCGGAGAGCTGCACAAACGCCCGGGGGTGCGAGTGCTGCTGCCCCTGAAGGTTCATGAGCACCCCAATGATGCGGACCGCATGGGCCAGGCGCATGAGGAAGCCGCCCACCTGCTCCAGGGACTGGGTCCGGCTGGTGAGGTCGTGCAGGCTGGGAAGCGTCCCGGTGAGGAGCGTGGTGCTGTCTCCGACCTCACCGCCTCCCTCCCGGAAGAGCGTTTCCACGTCGTCCAGCCGCCAGCCTTCGCCCGACTGAATCCGGGCCTCCACCTCACCGACTTCGGCAGAGTTGTTCTTGAACTGCGTGGAGACGCCATAGATCTGGTCACCGAGCAAGAGGAAGTCCTGCTCGGTTTCGCTGGAGATGCTCATCAGCCCCTCAGCCGCCTGGCGGAGGAGGGCTGTGCCTGCAGTTAAATCGAAGGAGGCGGTCATGGTCGGCTCAATCCCACAAATCGACGTCCACCGGTCGTTGCGGACGATGCTGTTGTTCCCGTTCACGCTGAACCGCCCGGATGAAGCTCCGGTCGCGTTCAACCACTTCAGACACTTCGGTCCGCTGGACCTTCCGGACATAAACCGAGTAGTCCCGCGAGTCAAAATAGATCACGCGCCCAAACACCCCTTCCAGGTCGGCGGCCACCACCGGGATGCGGTCTTCCTGGAGAAAGTTCACCACAAAGCGGGCGTTGCGGCCCCCCACATCGAGCATGGGAGCCGCCTGCTGATTGATCTGCAGCACGGCTGCTCCGCCAAACACCTTGGCCTTGAGGTGCTTGCGCTGGGCCCCCAGCTTCATCATGCGGTTGATGAGCAACTCCATGGCATTGATGCCATACCGTCCGGCATCACTCTTGAGCATGAGGTCCTGGCTGCTGTAGGACTGGGTGCTCAGCAGGAAGTGGTTCATGCCGACAACGTGGTTGACCGGGTCGTACAGGCACGCCGAAACGCATGAGCCCAGCAGGGTGATGAGCACCACGTCTTTCTCAGAAGCATGATACTCACCCGGCTGCACGCGAATCTTCATGCGACTGTCAAACAGTTTGGGAGCTCTGGACATGTAAAAAACCTTTCTGTATTCAAGATCCGGAGTGTGCCTTCCGGAGAACTGCGGCGGGGATGGATTCGAGCGAAAGCACCTGGTGGGCGCCCCCCAGCTCAATGGCCTCTCGGGGCATCCCAAAGACCACGCAGCTGGCTTCATCCTGAGCAAAGTTGAAGGACCCGGCCTCTGCCATCTCCTTCATGCCCTTGGCGCCGTCATCTCCCATCCCTGTCAAAATGACGCCAATCGCATTCTTTCCGGCATAGCGGGCTGCTGAGCGAAAGAGGACGTCGACCGAAGGCCGGTGTCGGGACACCAGGGGTCCTTCCCGGACCTCGACGAAGTAGCGGGCGCCGCTGCGTTTGATGAGGGTGTGGTGGTTCCCGGGAGCAATCAGGGCATGCCCGGGCAAGACGCTATCGTTGTTCTGAGCCTCCTTGACGGTGATGCGGCAGAGCGAGTTGAGGCGTTCCGCAAAGGAGCGGGTGAAGTGTTCTGGCATGTGCTGGACCACCACAATGCCCGGGCACTGCACCGGCATTTGCTCCAGAAAGACCCGCAGCGCCTCGGTGCCTCCGGTTGAGGCTCCCACGACCACCACCTTCTCGGTGGTCTGCACCATGGCCCGACTGGAGGCCGCAGGCAGCACCGCGTCTGCCGTCAACTTCGGAGACACCTCCATGGTGCCCACTCCGGGAGGGCGCTTCATGCGGCTCAGCTTGGCTGCCGCTGCCGCCCGGACGGCATCTCCGATGAGGATGCGGGACTCTTCAAAGAAGTCCCGGACCCCAATGCGGGGCTTGAAGATGACCTCCACGGCTCCATACTCCAGCGCCTTCAGCGCCGTCTCCGACCCCCGCTCCGCCAGGCTGGAGCAGATGATGACTGGCAGAGGGTGCTGCGTCATGATCTTCCTCAAGAACGTCAGCCCATCCATCCGGGGCATCTCCACATCCAAAATGATCACATCCGGAACCTTGATCCTCAGGCGCTCTGCCGCCACAATCGGATCAGGCGCCAGCACCGAGACCTTCATGTCCGGGAGGGTGTCGAGCACCTCCTTCAGCCCCTGCCGGACCAAAGCGGAATCATCCACCACCATCACATCAATCATGATCTTCCTATCCTGCTCATAACAGCCACACTCCCTTGGGGAGCTCCAAGCGCAACCGGGTGCCTCGGCCCAGACGCGAGGTGATCTCCAGTTGCCCACCATGTTCCTCCACCACCCCATAGGCCACCGCCAGTCCCATTCCGGCACTGCGTTCCAGTTTGGTGGTAAAGAAGGGATCAAACACCCGGGGCAGGTGTTCGGACTCAATGCCTCGACCCGTGTCTTCGACCTCCAGCCCCACCTGCTCACTTGTTTCAAAGCTCCGGATCGTCAGCAGCCGCGTCTCCTGCCCCTCCATGGCCTCAAGGGCATTGAGGAGCAGCTGAAAGACCGCCAGCTCCAATGCAGCCGCGTCGCAGATGACCTCGGGCTCCGGCTCCTCGTGGACCTGCTCAATCGTCACAGCGTCCTCCTTGAACCGAGCCCGGAGCAGATCCAGGGCGTGCTTGGTGATGGTCTGAAGCCCCACCTTCTGACGCTCCACCCGGGGGGTCCGACGCGAAAAGGCCTCCAGGCTTTCGAGCAAGTCTCGAATGTTCTCCAGAGCCTGCTGGGTGCCCTCGGCCTCCTCTTCCGGCACACAGGGGGCGTTGGCCACCACCGTCTCCAGCACCTGCAGCGACTGCCCCAGCACTTCGGAGAGCGACGATGAAAGCGTCCGGAGCGCGCTCATCAGCGACGACAGCTGCTCCTGCTTGCGCTGCTGCAGCTGCTGGCGCCGGAGGTGAATGAGCCGGACCTCGTTCTTCAGCCGCGCCTTCAGCTCCTCCCGCGAAAACGGTTTGGTCAGGAAGTCGGACGCGCCATTCCGCAAGGCCTCAATTCGGGTCTCCTGCTCATGGAGCGAGGTCAGGACCAAAATGGACGTTTCCTGATACGCCTCCTCTTCCCGGATGCGCTTGCACAGCTCCAGGCCATCCAGGTGGGGCATCAGGAGGTCGGTAAAGATCAGGTCCACCGGGTGATGCCGGAGCTGCTGCAGGGCCTGTCGTCCGTCTTCAGCCGTCAGGACACGGGCCCCGTTGTGTTCCAGCAAGCGCTGGAGGAGGTTCCGGACCGAGGGCGCATCATCAGCGACCAGGCACTGGATGCCCTCAAGGAAGCGCTCCTGCTCGAGGAGCTCTCCCGCATAGTTCGCCAGGTCGCCCTCTGGAAAGGGCTTGAGGAACAGCTCCACCACCCCGGCCTCAAAGGCCTGCTCCCGGATGGAGTCGGACTCTGCCGAGGTGATGAGGATCACGGGGATGTGCGCCGTCTCCGGCTGTTCCCGGAGCTTGCGGACAAAGGCCAGGCCGTCCATGCCCTCGATTTCCAGATCCGAAGTGATCAGGTCCGGAACCCACTCCAGCGCCAGCTCGAGGGCCTCTGGAGCCGAGGCGGCCTCGCGGACTTCCACGGCCTCCAGGGTTTCCAGTTCCATGCGGATGAACACACGAGCGGAGGCGCTGTCATCCAGGACCAAAATGCGGCGGGAAGCGGTCATAGCCGTTTGTACGTCGCCGGCGCCACAATCCGCAGGGGCAGATCAAACTCATGGAGCGTCTCCGAGTGCCCCACAAAGAGGTACCCGCCCCGCTTGAGGTTCTGGCAGAGGCGCTTGAGGACCTGGAACTGGGTCGGCTTGTCAAAGTAGATCATCACGTTCCGGTAAAAGGTCACATCCGTGGGATACGGCATGCGGTACTGCTCATCCATGAAGTTGAGGGTAAAGAACTCCATCCGGGAGCGGAGCTGCGGGATGACGCGGACCTTGGGCGTCTCCCGGTTCTTGCTCCTCAGAAAGTAACGCTTGAGCAACGGCAACGGAATTCCGGTGGTGCGGTTTTCCGAATAGATCCCCTGCAGCGCCGTCTGCACCGATCCACTGGAGACATCGGTCCCGAGGATCGAGTACGGGTGCTTGGTGCGGATGGGGTGCTTGCGGAAGTACTCCTCCAGCACCATCCCCAGGGTGTACACCTCCTCGCCCGTCGAGCATCCGGCACTCCACAACCGCAGGGGGTACTGCCGTCCCGGCACCCGAATCAGCTCCGGAAGCACCACCTCTGCGAGGTACGTAAAGTGATCGGGCTCCCGGAAGAAGTCCGTCTTGTGGGTGGTCACGAGGTCCACCATGAAGGCCAGCTCCTCCACCGCTTCGTCCTCAAAGAGGTGGTCGAGGTACTGCCCAAACGAGTTCATGTGGAGCGCCCGGAGGCGCTTCTGGAGGCGGGTCTCCAGCATCACCCGCTTGGTCGCCGGCATCTTGACGCCCAGGTTTTCTTCAATCCAGGCCCCCAGGACCTTGAAATCTGCTGTCTGTAAGTGAATGAAACTCATGATCGTATCAACAAAAAACCCGCCTCCTCAGAGGGAATCCTGTGGCGGTTGAGGAGGCGTAAACGTACTTGGTAAATCATCCACCCATTCCTTCAGGGCCTCCTTGCTGGCCTGAGGCAGTTCCAGGAAGCGGTTGACGTTCCGGTCCTTCAGCATGTCCAGCGGCGCGGTGAATTCGGTGATCAGGCGGTCATCGGTGTTCTGTTCCAGTGGATTCAGGGTTTTCAGGTACCGGACCACTTCATGGTCACCCATCAGAAACAGCTGCGGCAAAAAAGTCGTGGGCTCCAGTCCAAAGCGCTGGAGCGTGGCGGCGGCCTGCGGACGGGCGGCCCGACGCACCACATCCTGATAACTGATCCGGAAGTTCGGTTGCTTCGAGGCAATCATCAGCAGGTCTCCCGGAACCGTCGACCGCCAGAGGGACACCTGGGGAAACACCGACCGGAGGGTGTAAATGAGAATCTTCAGGTTCCGCGGCGACATGTGATACGCCGGAAGCCACTGCGCCAGCATCCCTGTGGAAGACAGGCTCTGTTCCACCTGCTCATACCACTCCAGAGACAGCAGGCTCGACTCGCCCTTGATCCAGGGATTCGATGGCTGCGAAATGATCAGGTCAAACGGCTCCTTCTCGCTGATCAAAAAGCTTCGGGCGTCACGAGCCACCACCGTGGAGCGGGCGTCATGCAAAATGCCGTGGTTGTACTTTTCAAAGAACGAGGCGGCCCGGATCACGGCAGGAGAGATCTCTGCGGTGATGATCGTTTCGGGCTCATGGAGCAACGCGGTGCCGCTGGTGATGCCGCTCCCGAGTCCCACCACAAACACCCGCTCCGGATTGGGGTGCAGGATCATCGGCAGAGAGGCCAGCAGCGTCTGAGTGGGCATGTCGCCACTTCCTCCTGCACTTGCATCCACCTTGCCGTTGATCATCAGGCTCCGCTTGCCCTCGGCGCTGTCCATGACGGCCACCGTCGCGACGGGTCCCATTTCGTAGTAAACGGTTTCAAACTTGCGCATCGCCGCCTCCCAGATCAGGGAGCGCTGGGCCTGTGCCACATCGTTGCGCTCCAGGGCCATCAGGTTGTAGCTCCGGGAGGAATCGTAGTACTGGTTGGCATACAGGTACACGCCACTGCTCATCAGGCGGGGCGACCAGGGCTGATTGAAGAGCAGGCTCAGGGAGGCCACCAGGGCCGTCACCATGGCCCACCGGAGGCGCTTGGCCGGAAGCCACTCCGGATGGCTCATCTGTGCCGCCAGGCCAATGGAAAAGCTGATCACGGCGCCCAGGGTCACCGTCCCCTGCATGCCAATGCCCGGGACCAGCACCACGCCTGCGAGGGCCGCGCCCAGCATGGCGCCGAAGGTGTTGATCCCAAAGACGCGCCCCACCTCCTTGCTCGGAGCCCGGGTGTTGGCGCCCAGCACGGAACAGACCGTCGGGAACATCATCCCCATGGCAATGGTCGGAATCAGCATCACCAGCGCTGCCAGCAAGAAGCGCAGCACCTGCACCCCGCCCCAGGTGTCCAGCAGCTCGCGGTGCAACGACAGGTACAGGAACGGCAGGCGCTCCATGAGGATGTTGGCCAGCAGCACCGACACCGCCAGGATGAGCTGCAGCAGGCCGTAGAGGGTCCGGGCCGAGAGGCGCTGATCCAGGTGCCGGTACATGTAGCTGCCAATCGCAATCCCCAGCAGAAACGTCGCCAAAATGGTGGTAAAGGCATACGACGTGGTCCCCAGCAGCATGCTCAGGGTCCGGTTCCAGGCCACCTGATACCCCAGCGCCACCGCCCCTGAGAGCCCATAACTCCAGAAGATGAGCTTGCCGTTGAAGGAAAGCGGCTCACGGCGCTCCTCCGGAGGCAGCACCCGGGCTTCACTCCCCTGGAGGCGCTTCTGCAGTTGCCAGAAGCCCAGACCAATGAGGAGGTTCAGCGAGGCGGCAATCCAGGTGGTCCCTGCTTGTCCCCAAAACCGCAGCAGCAGGTACCCGGTCACCAGCGTCCCCGTCAGGGCGCCAAAGGTGTTGGCCGAGTACAGCCGAGCGGTGTTGACCGCCAGCACCTGCTCGGTTCGGGTCAGGTAACGGCTCATCAGCGGCAGCGTCCCCCCCATCAGAAACGTCGGTGGCGCCAGCAGCAGGACGCCAAAGAAAAACGGCACCAGCGTCCGGGACTCTGCCAGCAGGGGAAACTGCTGGTACAGCTCGGCATGAACCGCCTGAGCGCCCTCCACCAGCAAGGGAAAGAGCAGGGCGTACCCCCCGATTCCGGCCTCCAGCAACGCGTACACCTGGGCCAACCGGGCCTCCCCCCAACGGTCTCCCTGCTTCCCAAACCACCAACCGCCCCACGCCAGTCCGCCCATGAATCCGGTCAGGATCACGGTAACCGCAGTGGTGGAGGAGCCCAGGAAGTTGGTCAGGGTCCGGATCCAGATCACCTCATAGGCCAGACTGGCGGCGCCCGAGCCAAAGAAAAACAGCGTCAGCCACTGTTCCAGGCTCAGCCCCAGCTTGCGGGGAGAGGGGTCATGTAAGCGGGAGGGGGACATCAGTGGGTTGCCTCGTCAGTTAGAGGTGGAGGGGATGGCATCCGGGAAGCGAGAGGCTTCCCGGATGGGGATGCAGGAGTCAGATCCTGCGCGTCAGGCCTGTTCTTCCGGAAGGGCCACTTCACTCAGATTCTGAGCCAGGCTCAGTTCATCAAGGGTGAAGATCTTCTCCAGGTCCAGGATGGTGATGAAGCGTTCCTCGCGTTTCCCCATGCCTCGGATGAAGTCGATGTGGAGTCGGGTTCCCAGCCGAGGAGGAGGGTTGATGTCTTCGGTGTCCAGGTCAATGACCTCCTGAACGGAATCCGCCAGGGCGCCCAGCATGGTGCTTTCGCCGTCAATGCTGACCTCAATGACAATCACGCTGGTGTTGACGGTCTTTTCCACCCGTCCAATGCCAAACTTGAGGCGCATGTCCACCACCGGCACCACGCTGCCCCGGAGGTTGATGATGCCCCGCATGAAGTCTGGGGTCTTCGGAACCTTGGTCACTCCGTCAAACTGCAACACTTCCCGGACATTGCTGATCGGAAAGGCATAGATCTCCTGATCCAGGACAAACGTGAGGTACTGATTGGAGATCGTCGACTGATCTTCTTCGCTCATAAAAACTCCTTAATGTTCGTCAAACCGTAGAAACCGGACCCTTCCCCCCTGGAGGAGGGAAGGGAAATGACTCAGAACCGCTCGAAGTCCTCATCAGCGGAATCGGCACCCCCCATGTCCAGGTCGATGCCTCCCTTCTGCGCGCCGCTTTTCTTCGGAGCGGCAATCTGCTTCGGGGTCTCGCCAGACGCCTTCATGCCGCCCCCCTTTGCAGGCGGGTTGTGGGGAAGGTGCGCAATCTTGGTATGTGCGCCCTGCCGGTGCATGGCATGCCGGGAGTTTTCCAGTTTGAAGAACATCATGGCCTGCTGCAGCTGCTCAGCCTGAGAGCTCATCTCCTCAGTGGTGGAGGCCAGCTCTTCGGAAGCCGCCGCATTTTGCTGCACCACCTGGTCGAGCTGCTGAATGGCCGCATTGATCTGCTGCGATCCGGAATTCTGCTCCCGGGACGCCGCACTGATTTCCTGAACCAGCTCAGCCGTCCGCTGGATGTCCGGAACCAGCTGCTCCAGCATCTTCCCAGCGGTTTGGGCCACTTCGACACTGCTGCTTGCCAGGGTATTGATTTCCGCCGCTGCCGTCTGGCTCCGCTCTGCAAGCTTGCGGACCTCAGAGGCCACCACGGCAAAGCCCTTGCCATGCTCACCTGCACGCGCGGCTTCAATGGCCGCATTGAGGGCCAGCAGGTTCGTCTGCCGGGCGATCTCTTCAATGATCGAGATCTTGTCGGCAATCTGGTTCATGGCCGCCACGGTATTGGCCACGGCATCTCCCCCTTCACGGGCGTCATCCGCCGCCTTGCGGGCGATCTTTTCTGTCTGCACCGCGTTGTCGGTGTTCTGCTGAATGTTCGAGCCCATCTCTTCCATGGACGACGACACCTCCTCCACGGAGGAGGCCTGCTCCGAGGCCCCCTGAGACAGCTCCTGAGCAGTGGAGCTCACCTCCTGGGCTCCGGAAGCCACGTTGTCCGACGAGTTCCGGACCGTCTCCACAATCTCCCGAAGTCGCTCGGTCATTTGCTCAATGGAGGCCAGGATGCCAGAGTTGCGCTTTCCGGATCGGCCCTGATTGAAGTCCACATCCAGGTCTCCACCAGCAACCTTGTCCACCATCACACCAATCTCAGCGGGCTCCCCCCCAACCTGGCGGATGATGGACAGGACGACCCACAGCGCAATCCCCAGCCCCAGCACCAGGCTGATGATGATGAGGATGATCAGGTTGTTCCGGGTGTCTTCATACATGACATCACTGGCCTGCTTGATCGCATCCAGGTCGTCATCGTTGCGCTGAACAATTCCGGCCATGATGCTCACCGCCTTGTCATTCAACTCACGTCCTTGCCCCACCGACAGGTCAAAGGCCTTGGTGTTCCCATTTTCCCGGGTGATGGACTGGACCTCCTGATTGTGGCTCAGGTAGTCTTCATAAAGGGGACGGAACTCTCGGAGCAGCGCCCGGCCCTGTCCGGAAGAGAGCGTTTCCAGGTCACTGAGCCGTGACTCCAGTTCCTTCTGGATCTGCGAGGTCACCTGGGCGTATTGGTCCATCTCCTTGTCTGTTGTGGAGAGGATGATGTTCTTCTCCGCCCGCTGCAGTTCCACCAGGTTCTGATTGATCCGCGCTCCCAGCTTGATGCGGTTCACAATCACCCGCAGGGTCTCCAGATCCAGTGCCTCATCCGCCTGGCGGTCATTGAGGTCCACCACCTGTCTCATCACGGCTGCCGCCTTGTCGAAGGCGGCTCGGGAGTCGCCCTTGGAAAGCGCCTCTGCCCGCACATTCGAGTTCAAGCGCGAGTAGCTCCGGACCTGCTGATGGACCTTCATGTAGTCATTGAAGGCGACCCCAAAGGAGTCCAGCTCCCGTTTCCCGGCTTCATCGGACAGTCCGCGCAGCTCTCCGCGTCGGGCGTCCATGTCTCCCTGGATGCCATCAATTTCCTTGGCAAAGACATCCATGTCTTCCTGGGTCTTGGCCAGGATCATGTTCTTCTCCGCCCGGGAGATGGCGACAATGCCCTGATTGATGCGGGCCGCCAGCTTGATCTTGACCGCCGTGTTGTCTGCAACAAAGTTCAGCTGGTCATTGACCCCACTGAGCCCGTTGATTCCCATCCAGGAGCTGATCGCCATCAGGACCAGGATGATGATGAATCCACCGAAGAGCTGGGTCTTCATGTTGATTCGCATAAGTACCTCATCAGATGAAGTGTTGGGAAAAGCATGGATGGGAACTAACCTCTCACCCAATTCAAGTAACTGAAGCCGCCCTCTTCCACGGCCTCCCCGAGGGGACCCGGCAGGGGACGCTCCAGTTGCAGGTCAATGCCCTTGCTGCGGGCCAGCAAGTAGGCTGCGTGGATCAGCTGCACGCCCGCAACATCGGCCCGCTCCATGTCCCCCCAGTTGATCCGGATCTCATCCGGGCTCTGCTGGAAGGCTCCCAGGAGCGTTTGCTGATGACGTGCGACTGTGTGGATGGTCAGGTCCCCTTGCAGCGTGACCGTCTGCGGGCTGGAACTCATGACGCCTCCTGAGCTTTGGAGCCACCGGCCTTCTGGGTCAGGGTCAGGACATCCAGGATGAGGGCAATGCCGCCGTCTCCCAGAATGGTCGCGCCTGAGATGCCGACGACATTTTTGTAAAGCGAACCGAGGTTCTTGATCACCGTCTGGTGCTCGCCCACGACATAATCGACCACAAAGCCGATGGGCGAACCTTCGTCAATGATCACCACTTGTTGAATGGCGGGAGGAGTCCCCGGGACATCAAACATCTCCCGGATGTAGAGGTAGGGGACCAGCTCATCGCGGACCTGCATGACCTGTCCACGGGTGCTGTTTTCGATTTCGGACGTCCGCAGCTCCACCACTTCGTCCACAGATGAGAGGGGAATGATGAAGCTCTCTTCTCCCACCCGGACGAGCATGCCCTCAATGATGGCCAGCGTCAGCGGCAGGCGGAAGGTCAGCCGCGTCCCGGCCCCCATGGTGCTGGCCAGGTTCACGTGGCCTCCCAGCGACTCGATGTTGCGCTTCACCACGTCCATGCCCACGCCTCGTCCGGAGAGGCTGCTGACGGCCTTGGCGGTGGAGAAGCCCGGCATGAAGATCAGCTCCTGCAGTTCCTGCTCGGTCAGCTCCGCATCCGGACGGATCAGGCCCCGCTCAATGGCCTTCTTCTTGATGACCTCGGCATCCAGGCCTCCGCCATCGTCATCGACCTCAATCACGACCTTGGCGCCCACGTGCCGGGCGCTCAGGTGAATGTGTCCCTGCCGGGGCTTGCCCTTGGACTGCCGGACGTCTGGGTCTTCAATGCCATGGCCCATGCTGTTGCGGATGATGTGCACCAGGGGGTCGTTGAGTTGCTCAATCACCGACTTGTCCAGCTCCGTGTCCTCGCCTTCTGTGGTCAGCCGGACCTCCTTCCCCAGCTCAGACGAAAGGTCCCGGATCAGGCGCTTGAAGCGTCCGAAGAGGGTGCCAATCGGCAGCATGCGGATGCCCATCGTGGTGTCCCGCAGGTCAGCCGTGAGGCGCTCCACTTCCTCGGAAAGCAGCACCAGCTCGGAGTCGTTGCGGTGCTTGACGGTCTGGCTGAGCCGGGCCTGGACGGTGACCAGCTCTCCCACCAGGTCCACCAGCGTGTTGAGCTTCCAGAACGGCACCCGGATCGTGGAGGTGTTCGCCTGCTCCCGGCTCCGTTCCTGCTCGCGGCGGTGTTCCTGCTCGCGGTTCCGGAACAGCTGCTGCTCGTTCAGAGCCGACACGATGTGGCCCTCATCGACCCCCTGCTCCAGCAAAATCTCTCCGATCCGGCGCTCATCGTCTTCCTCGATCTCCCGGATCTTCAGCTCACAGTCGTCTTCGACAAACATGAACACGTCCCGGACGGCATTGATGCCCCGGTCGGTCCGCAACAGCACCTCCCAGTACACCCGGCACTCCTCCGGATTGAACTGATCCAGCGGCAGAATCTTTTCCGTCTGGGCCACCACGTTGCCCTCTCCGAGCTCCAGCAACTCTCGGAGCAGCAGCAACGGGTTGGTGCCTCCCCGGAACAGCTGAGGCTCGGGCTTGAAGCTGATGCGGTAGGTCTGTGACTTCTCGGTTTCCGGAGCCGGTGCCTCCAGATGAGGCTGGGGGGGCACCTCTGGCAGGTCTTCAAAGAACCCGAAGCCCGGGTCCTCTTCCTCGGTTTCCGGTTCGGCTTGAACAGCGGCAGGGGGCTCGGGGGGCTCAACCGGAGGCGGCTCAGGGGCAGCAGCAGGCGCCGGCGGCACCGTCTCTTCCTCCTGGTCCTGAGCCAGGAAGTCCCGGAGGCGCTGAATCAGGGCCTCCAGGGCGGTGGTGTCGCTTTCCTGTGCCCCTTCGATGTCTTCGAGCATGCGGTTGAGGCGATCATGCACCGCCAGGGTGAGCCCAATCAGGTTGTGCGTCACCCGTCGGGTGCCCACCCGGACCTGATCAAAGATGGTCTCCATCTCATGAGTCAGGGAGGCGATCTGGTCGAATCCGAACATGGAGCCCGACCCCTTGAGGGTGTGCATCACCCGGAACGTTCGGTTGACGAGCTCCGGATTTTCCGGGTCCTCCTCCAGTTCCAGCAGCAGCTGCTCCAGTTCGTCATTCAGCTCGCGAGCTTCTTCCAGGAAGACGAGCCGTCCGCGTTCAAATGCCGAAGCCATTACCCGAGTACTTTCTTGGTCACCGCGATCAGCCGCTGGGGATCAAAGGGTTTGATAATCCAACCGGTGGCGCCCACCTCCTTGGCCTCTTGCTTCTTGCTGGCCTCCGACTCCGTGGTCAGGACAATCACCGGGACAAACTTGTAGTCCGGATGCTGCCGCACAGCCTGGATGACCCCAATGCCGTTGAGATTGGGCATGTGCAGGTCCGTGATCACCATGTCGATCTGACCACTGAGGCGATTGACGGCATCTTGCCCGTCTTCTGCGGCCTCCACAGAATAGCCGGCCTCTTCGAGAGTCAGGCGAACCATCTGCCGGACACTGTTGGAGTCGTCAGCGATGAGGATGCGTTTGCTCATATGCTGGTCTCAGTTACTTGATGAAATGCCACTGATGGCCCGTCACACGGGATCAGTGTTGCCCCAACGGCGGGGTGAGGGCATGAATGAAAGAGTGGGAATCCAGCAGCACCACCTCCGGCCTACTGTCCTTCCGGTTGAAAAAAAGCCCCTGGGCTGGCGTCCGGAATTGGGCCATCAGCGGATCGGGAAGGGGTTCTCCATCTTCAAGGGCGAGCCACTCCAGTCCGACGGGGTGTCCGCAGACCGTGACCTCCTGTTCGTCGTGCTGCAGGTGCAGCAGGCTCCGAGGCGCATCCGGACGGGTCGCCTCCACGCCCAACAGCGTGCTCACGTCAGGCACCTCGGACTCTGCCGGAGCCGCCGAGACGCGCAACACGCACGAGGCTTCCAGGGCCACAGGCGGCTCGGTGGCCAGGCGCAGCACCAGGACCTCCTGTTGTGGAGACCGGGCATCAGCGTGGTGAGGAACGGTTCGCTGGATCTCCCGAGCGGCCGCCTTGAGGTCCAGGAGGCGCTCCAGGTTGAGCAGCGGCACCGCTTGGTCCCGGTAGCTCAGCATGCGCTGCACCAGGGGGCCAAACTGAGCGGGAGGCGCCCCCAGGTGCGGGCCATCAGGCTCACTGACCCCAATCACCTGGTCCACCAGCACGCCCCACATCAGGCGTTCCTGCTCGACCACAATCACGTTCCCGTCCAGCCGCTCCTCCTTCAACCCCAGCTTGCGGGAGGCCATCACCACGGGAAGGGCTTCTCCCCTCAGGTTCATCACCCCCAGCAACGCTTCCGGCGCATTCGGCACCGGCGTCCAGGGGTTGAGGCGCTGCACCTCCAGCACCGACCGGCGGGGGAGGGCCATGAGCATCCCCGAGACCCGGATGAAGAGCATCTTGCGTGACTGCGGGGCGTCTTCGAGCAGTGTGTTGGCCATCAGAGCACCTGATCCCGGAGCTGCACCAGGGCCTGCTCTGTGCTGGCCAGGCGTTCCGACTCGTTCCGCAAGGACTGCTTGACGGCATTCAGCCGGTCCCGGTCTTCTCGGACGGATTCCAGCACCGAGTGCGAGTCGGCCAGCACGAGCTCCAGCGTCTCCCGGCAGTAGTTGAGGTTTTCCAGCTGGTGCTGCTCGCGGTCCAGCAGGTGCTCCAGCTCCAGGCTCTGCCCCCGCAGCTCCAGCCGGAAGTGCCGCAGCTGTTCCTGAACCTGTCCCGCCACCGTGGAGGCATTCCCTGCGAGCTGGCGAGACTCCTGAATGAGGTTCAGCACCGCCTGGCGCTCATCGTCATCCAGGGCATCGGCACTTCCGCTGTGGGCCGACAGCAGCTCCGTCTGCACACAGGCCTGCAGCCACTCCTCCAGCTCGCCTTCCATGCGCCACGCGTGCTGAATGAGCCCATCCAGGTCGTGCAGGAGGGTCCGGAGGTGCTCATGGGACGCCTGAGCAGACGTTGCCATGCTGCTCAGCACCACCAGGCTTTGGGTCAGGCGCTTGATCTCATCATCAAGGTGCTTGCGGGTCTGCTCCGTCACCTCCGACATCGCCTGAAACTCCTTCTCCAGCTCCAGTCCCAGCCCCCGGGCACGCAGGATCAGGTCCCGCTGCCGCCCCAGCTCCTGCTGCAGGAGGAGGCTGGTTTCCGCGCTCAGCTCTGTTGCATTCCGACTCTCCGGAGCCACTTGCGTGAGGCGTTGGGACTCCCGGAAGCGGTCCAGGGGACGCAGGGCACAGGCTTCGGCAGCGAGTTCAGTGAAGTGGACCACTTCCTGTTCCTGCCCCCGGAGGACCCGAGACGCCCAGGAAACGCCATCGCGGAGCAGCAGCACATCGGTCTTGATGCGGATCAGGCCTTCCGGATGATAAAGCGACGACTTGTCCTCTTCGTGACGGAGGGTGGTGAAGCGGTCCCGCCACCCCTGAAGCTGAGACGCCCCCTGCGTCACCCACTCGGAGAGGGAGAGCAGCATCTGCTCACTGACGGCCGACAGGGTGGCCGTGACTTCAGAGATGTGCCCCAGGTTCCGGACCCGCTGCTTGCGAGAGGTTTCCAGCGCCGCATTCATGGCCAGAAACCGGACCTCGCCATCGAGGCGGGTGACCGAGGTCTTCAGGTGCTGCTGGACCTCCTGGCGGATCTCGTCCAGGACCGTTGCACTCTCGGCGACCTTGGTGTGCAGGGATCCCGAGACCTCCATGGCGGCATGCAGGGACGAAAGGTTCTGGGCCAACTCCTGGGCCAGCCCCCGGAGGCTGTGAAAGCGGGCGCCGGTTTCCAGCAGCTCCTGGCTGCTCTGGCGGACCTGCTCCCGGATGGCCTGAGAGGAGGCTTTGAACTCGCGCAGTTCCGTGGACAGGGTCGCTAAGGACGCCCCCAGCTCTTCGGACTGCTGGAGGTGCTGAGGCATTACGCGGCTCCACTCGATTTGAAGTCCCAGAGGGCCTGGTCTTCGGTTTCATGAATCTTGATGAACCGGGAGAAGCCACAGATGTCCAGGATCTCATGCACCTGATCTCCCACCTGCACCAGGGCAAATTCCCGGTTCTGGGCCTTGAGCTGCTTGTAGCAGTCTGCCACGAGGCCAATGCCACTGGAGGTGATGTAGTTCAGCTCGCTGCAGTCGAGGATGAGCCCACTGCTTTCCGTGTCCTCGAGGTACGTGTTGAGGTTCTCCCGCGTCTCTCGTGAGGCTTCAAGCCCCAGTTGCTCTCCCAGTGTCACAACGTGCACGGAATCCACTTTCTTGTGCTTCAACGGCATCAGGCGGTCTCGGTTAAAGTAACAAACTCAGATCTTCCCCTGTCAGGACCAGCAAGGGGGCACCTGTTCCCATCACAATGCACCCCTCAAAGCCTCCTTCTGCGAGGAAGGGATGCAGGAAGGGGCGGATGACCCCCTGAGTGAACTTGAGGATGCGGTCGGCATGAAAGGCCATCTGCTGGCGTCGGGAATCCTCCAGCACCAGAATCACACCCGCCTGGGGCGCCCCAGGCGCCTGCCCCAGCCCCAGCCGGGCCTGGAGGTCGAGGTAGTGACACGCAATGCCTCGGTGCCGGAACACCCCATTTTCCGGAACCTCCGGATGCAGCGACAGGTCCACAATCTCTCGGATGACGTCGTACCGGACCGCAATGGTCCGTCCCGCCAGTTCCACCACCAGCACCTTGCGGGACTGCAACCCCAGGCGCAGTGGACAGAAGAGGGTGATCTCGGAACCCTTCCCGAGCTCCGAGGCAATGCGGACGTCGCCCCCGTGGTGCCGGATCGTGCTGGCCACCACATCCATGCCCACCCCGCGGCCGGACACATTGGTGACCTTCTCCGCCATGGAGAAACCGGGCGCCATGAGCAGCTCAAACACCTCCTCATCGGTGTACTCGGCATCAGGCTGCGCCAGCCCCCGCTCCAAGGCTTTGTTGAGGACCCGCTGGACGTCAATGCCGTTGCCGTCATCGGAGACGGTCAGGCAGAGCATTTCCGGCTCCAGACGCGCTGCGACCCGCAGGTTTCCGACGTCGGGCTTCCCCCTTTGCTTGCGGACATCCGGCGTCTCAATGCCATGGTCGAGCGAGTTCCGGATCAGGTGCACAAACGGATCGCCCAGGAGGTCAATCACCGAGCGATCCACTTCCAGGTGCTCGCCTCGCAGCTCCAGCGACACCCGCTTGCCCAGGTCCCGCTCCAGCTGCCGGAGCATCCGGGGCAGTCGATCGAACAGCTCACTCAGGCGAGACGCCCGGAGCTGCTGCAGCGACTCCTGAAGGCCGCCGAAGCGCTGCTGCACGCGTTGAACCGCCCCCCGCATTTCGAGAGACATCCGGGGGTCGAGGCTCTGGCGGGTCTCCTGCTCCAGGGCATCCAGGTGGTTCAGCTCCGTCACCACCTCTTCAGCATGACGCGTGAACTCGTTGAGGTCGTCCATGCCGATGCGGATCATCTCGCGCCGGGGCGCCTGAGCCGCATTGGCCGGAGCAGGCGCACTGGCCGGAGCAGGCGTCCGGGCGGAGCCGAGCCCGAGCATTTCGAGCGCAAACTCACTGGCATCATGGGAGCGGACGTTGCACTTGCGCTCCAGGCCTTCCACCCAGAACTGCTTCCAGAACTGCTCCACCATGTCAGGAACCAGGCGGGCCAGGGCGCTGAGCGAGTCCCAGTCCAGCACCGGCTCAGGCGCATCCGGATAGAGGAGCCGGTCCATCTGCTGCACCAGCGGTTCATAGCGCTCAATGCCCTCCGGCGGCAACCCTGCGCCCGCGGCAATCAGCTCCTCCAGCCCAATCAGCACCTCCCGGACCCCTGGGGTGATGTCGTCTCCCTCCGGAGTCAGCACCGACTCCAGCAGAACGCTCCGGACCACCACGTCCACCTCAAGGGATTGCTTCTTGGCAAAGTAGGTTTCCAGCGTGTCCAGGGCATCCAGCACCTCCTGAGGCGGAGGCGCCGCGGCACTGCGGGCCCGTCCAGACTCTGCCTGCTCCACCAGGTTCCGGAGGCGGTTGGCCAGGGGCTCCACTTTTTCCTCGGAAGGCTCCTCCTTGTTGAGGCCCTGCAGGAAGCGGTCGAAGCGGTCATCGAGCTTCATCTCCTGCTGCCGCATCCGCTCCAGCGCATCCTGAAGCAGGTCAATGCCTTCCAGCACCCGGGTCTGCTCGCTTTCGCGCAGCGCCCGGTTCTGTCCCTTGAGCTGCTGGAGGTAGCTTTCAAAGACGTGGGCAAAGGACTGGAGCGCCATGAGGTCAAAGAACCCGGCGGTGCCCTTGACGGTGTGGACCCAGCGGAAGATTGCGGCCAGGGTCTCAATGGGCTGCTCCTCCAGATGCTCCAGGTCTTCCTGAATCAGCTCCAGGCCGTTGAGGGATTCCTCCACAAAGGCCTGAATGATCTCGGGGTCAAAGAAGGAGTTGACTTCCGGAGTCGTCGTGTCGCTCATGAGCCTCCTTTGCGGGCCTCTCGGGCGAGCTGCAACCAGTAATTGCGCCGCCGGAGCATCGTCTTGACGGCGTGGCCAAAGGAGTCCCAGTCGAGGGGAAAGAAGAACAGGTAGTCGGCGCCTTGCCGGTTGCTCCGGGCCACGGCTTCCAGGTCCTTCTCCCGGGCCAGGAAGATCAGGCTGGTGGAGGGCGCCAGTTGCCGAGCCCGCTTCTTCCACTCAAAGCCATCAAAGCTGTCGCAGTTGATTTCAATGAGCAGCAGGTGGCACGGGTTGCGGCTGAGGAAGCTCATGAAGCCCTTGGGACTGTGGTGGTAGACCACCTCATAGTCGTCCTTGAAGAAGGTCTTCAGCTCCTCATTGGTCTCGGGCTCCGCCAGGGTCGCCGTGATGAAAGAGGCCTGAGGGGGCTCCGTCATGCGTCCTCCCAGCGCTTGATCATCGTGATGCGGTTGCCGCTGTCACTCCACTCCACCGCATCCATGATGCCCTTGATGAGCAACAGCCCCCGCCCATGCGTTTGCGTGGGGCTCGCATTGACGGCGCCTCGGTAGGCCGACGGGTCAAAGCCCGGGCCTTCGTCTTCCAGGGAGACCCGGAGCATCTCGGCGTCCAGGTCCACCTGAATCCGGACCTGACGGTCCTTGAAGGCCGGGTCCTCCATCCGAGAGGCGACCATCTCCTCAAACTGCTCCCACGACTCATCCTTCAGGGATGACGGCAGCTCCAGGTTGCCGTGGATGACGGAGTTGGTCAGCGACTCCTGGAGGCAGAGGTCAATGAGGTGCACCGGAACCTGATTGCTTTCACAGAGGGGACGGTAGAGGGACCGCAGCGTCTGCACCGTGGCGGCCACCAGATCCGGACGGCTGGGAACCAGCAGGCGCAGCTTGAGGTTGCTGACCCCAAGGAGCTCCGTCTGGCGGTTGGTTTCTTGCTGCCGGACCTTGAGGCGATCGAGGGCCGACTGGAGGACATGAAAGGCAAAGGGCTTGAGGATGAGGTCCACGGCGCCCAGCTTGAGGGCCTCCACCGAGGTCTGCACATCGCCATGCCCGGTGATCAGGATCGTCGGCGTCATGATGCGTCCCCGGACCATGCGCCGCAGGAGCTCCATGCCATCCATCACAGGCATGCGAATGTCCGAGAGGACCGCATCAAAGCCGGGGCCGTCCTTCAGGAGCTTGAGGGCCTCCTCTCCGTTTCCGGCGGCTTCCACCTCATAATCCGCATCCTCAAGCAGCTCAACCAGCGAGTCGCGCCACCCGGGTTCATCATCGACCACCAGCAGCCTCATGAGGCCTCCTTTTGCTCCAGAGCATGCACCTCCACCCCCATCAGGGTGGCATCGTCATCAAAGCGGTCCTTGCCAGCAAAGTTCAGCACCGACTGCATGATCTTCTGGGTCATGCTGGAGAGGCTTTCATTGCGGAGGCTGAAGAGCGTCTTGCGCAAGCGGGGCTCGCCAAACAGCTCGGAGCTGCGGTTCTTGCCCCACGCCGGGTTGGTTTCCAGCAACGCGTCCGTGTAGATGAGGATCCGGTCACCCGGATTGAGCAGCACCTTGCCCTCGCCATACTGAACCACGTCGCTGGGCAACACCCCCAGCACCACGCCCTCGGTGGAGAGGCTGATGATCTCATCGTCCCCCTTGCGGATCAGGTAGGCCGGAGGGTGTCCGGCACAGGTGTAGGTCAGCTCATGGGTCTGCTCATCAAAGACCATGTAGAACAGGCTCGCGAAGCGTCCCGGAGGCATGTAGTCGTTGAGGGTGTCGTTGATGCGAGAGATGGCCTCCTGCGTTGAGCTGTGGCTCCCTCCCACCTGCCGGAAGGTGAGGCGGAGCATCATGGCAATCATTGAGGCAGACAGTCCATGACCCGTGACATCCGCGACCACCATCCCAATGAGGTGATCATTGAGGCGGAGGACGTCATAGAAGTCGCCGCCCACCTCATCCATCGGGATGAACTCCGCCTGAATCTGCAGGTGTTCGGAAATGTTGAGGCTGTGGGGCAGCAGCAGCTCCTGCGCCACCCGGGCCTGCTCCAGGTCGTAACGGCTTTGCTTCTGCAGGGAGATCAGGTGCTCATTCAGCATCTCCACCATCTCCAGGTGCCCATTCATGCGCCGGTTCTCCTGCAGCAGCTCGTGGTGCTTCAGAAAGACCGGAAAGAGGTGCTCCAGGATCTGGTCCGGATGCTCCTGCAGGAAGGAAAACTGAATCAGGTTCAGGTCCTCTTGCGCCTCCTCGTCTCCAATGCAGATCGCCAGCGTCTCCGGATACTTGTCCTGAAACCGCCTCAGCTCCTCGCCACTCCGGCCAATGATGATCTCCGGAGAGGCGCCTCCGGGCTGGAGGGTGCTGAGGACCTCCTCCACTTCCTGATACAGCTCCACCGTGAACAGGTGCCCGAGCTGCTGCTCCAGGATCAGGAACTCCGGTGTGGAGCCCACCAGCAGGATGAGGTTCGGTTTGGGAAACTGAGGACTCATGGCTCAGGAGGCAAGGCGTTCGAGGGCCACTTCCAGAGAAGGCGTGACCTGAAGGAAGCGGTCAATCTGCGTCAAGGCGATCGTCTGACGGACCACCTCGTTGGGACCACTGAGGAGGAAGGGAATGCGGTGACTGAGGGAAAGCTTGGAGCCGAACAGGATGATGCCAATTCCGGACGAGTCGAGAAAGTCCAGGTCTTCGAGGCTCAGCACAATTCCAGACGGCGTTTCCTTGACCAACTCCTCCAGCTGCTGCTTGAGCTTGGACACGTTGGAGCTTTCCAGCGTCCCGGCAAGGGTGACCACCTGAACGGCGCCACTGGTGCTGAGTTCGATTTGTAGGGACACGTGAGGCGACCTTTCGAAGGGGAAACGGCAGGTTCGAGAGTTGGGAACGTGCGGGGTTCATCCAAGAATGGGTGATTCCTTCCATCACTTTGGAAGGAAAGTGGCCATCATATCCGTCCAGTATTTTATTTCAAGCTGATGTTTAGGAAAAATAGTGGATTATTGTTCCGGTCTCAGACCCCTTTTAAAGGTCGCCTTTTTCGCCATCAGGCTTGACATTTCAAGCGGCGCCCAACGGCTGATTTTCACGTTGCCTCAGAGGCTGGAAGCCAGATCCGGAAGGTGGCGCCTCGTTCGCCATCTTCATAGGCCACACCGCCCCCTTGCTCCCGCATCAGGTTGTAGGCAATGGAGAGCCCCAGCCCCGTTCCCTTTCCCAATTCCTTGGTGGTAAAAAAGGGATCAAACAGCTGTCCCTGCTGCTGTTTGGGGACCCCCGGGCCGTTGTCGGTCAGCCGCATCTCCACCTGCGCGGCTCCGGTCGTGAGGGGCTGGACGGTGACCGCGACCAGCAGGAATCGATTGGACTCCCCCTCCATGGCATCCAGCGCGTTATTCAGCAGGTTCAGCAGCACCTGTTCCGTCTGTCCCGGGTTTCCTTCCACACGCGGCAGGCCGTCAGGCCAGCTCTCCTGCACGGAAACCCCCTCATTCAGGAGCCGGTGCCGGATCAGGCTCAGTGCGTTGTTGAATGTCACCGGGAGTTCAAAAGCGGTCCGGACCTGCTCATCCATTCGCCCAAAGGTCCGGACGTGATCGATGATGGCAGCCACCCGGCTGCAGGATTCCTGCGCCTTGGCCGTGGTCTGCAGGAGCTTCTCCCGAGGGAGCACCCGCTGGCGGATCAGTTCGAGGGAGAGGGAGATGTGAGCCAGTGGGGTGTTGATCTCATGGGCCATTCCAGTTGCCATCCGCCCCAATGAGTGCAGCTTCTCCTTGTGATACATTTCCTCCTGCAGGAAGGCCTCATTCCTCAGCTTCAGGGCCTTCAGGCGCGCAAACTTCCAGGAGGCGTACAGCAGCGCCAGGCCAAACAGGCAGTAGATCCCGAACAGGGGCACAAACTCCTGCAGCACCTGCTGGGCGAACTCATCGGCATCCAGAAACGAAATGAAGTACAACTGCTGGTTGCTGAACACCACGTCACCTCCCCGGTTAAGGGGCAGGTGGGTGGGAGAAAAACGGGTAAAACAGGCAATGCCCTCTTCATTCCTCAGGCACTGGCTCCGGAGAGTCGTCTCCTGCATCGCCTTCCAGGTGAGCGGTTTTTGCAGACGAAGGTTCTCGGCCTTCCGGTCCGGCAAACTTCCTCCCCATTCCTGGCTCGGGGCTTCCCCCATCACGTAGTAGCCGTCCTGATCCACCACCACCGACCGGGTCTGTTCTTCAGAACGTTCCACCTCTTTCAGCGCATCCAGCAGGTCGGCCCCCAGGTAGTTGAGCACCACAATGCTCACCGGAGCGTAAGACGAGGCCCCAGCCTTCAGCACGACCCGAAGGACTGGCTTGAGTGGGCGTTCCACCACGCCCCCCTCCACATTCAGGTCCAGCGCAGAAATGTAATACTGGTTGTGCTCCAGCCGGAGGCCTTCCTGAAAGTAGTAGCGGTCCCGTTTGCTCTGGAGTTGGCTCGGGGGCACCTTTTCCACGTCCCCCTCCCTGAAGTTGTAGCGCACCTGTTCCTGCCCAGAGGCGTCTAGCAAGCGGAACTGGTCATAGACCCCTCGGCTCTTCATGAACTCAGTCATGGTCTCATCCAGGTGGTCATGCGTTCCAAAGTCTCGGAACCCCACCTTGATGAAGCGCGCATCCGAGACCAGCAGGTCCACCTTTTCGCGCAACACCGCGGCTCCGAACACGGGGAACAGCAACTCCTCCGAATGGAGGGCGAGCGTTTTTTCGGCAACGAGCGAACGCCACGTGAGCCAGCTCAGGGTGACGATGAACACCACCACAGCCATGAGCAGACTCACAAACAGCCTCCGGTAGCTCTCCCAACCAATGGAGTCAGAGATCAGCTTGGACGTGGGCACACGCCTCCTGACACGGCGAAACTCAACGTGTTACGCATCCTGTTCCAGAGCCGACCGCATGGCTCCCAGCAATTTTTCCCAAGAGGCGGGCTTCCCCAGGCACCGGTACGCGCCCAATTCGCTGCACTTTTGTTCAGTGGAGGCATCCAGGTGTCCGGAGTGGACAATGATGCGACAGCGGTGCTCCTCGTGCTGCAGGGTCTTCAAAACATCGATCCCACTCAGGTGAGGCATGTTCAGATCCAGCAAAATGAGCGCAGGCTGGTGGATTTGGAACTGCTCCAGTGCCAGCTTGCCATCTGCGGCCTCCACGACCTGGTAGTCCTCTTCACAGAGATCGGCAAGTGACTGCCGCAGCATGTCGTTGTCTTCTGCAATCAGCAGGATGGGTTTACACACAGGCCTTTGTCTGGAATTCATCGTTTTTTATGGGAGGGGAAGGGCGCTCACGAGCAGACACTCAGGCCGTCTTCCTCACGTCACAGGCACAATGGATAGCTGTGAACGAGGCCTTACTTGTACTGAAGTTTTATGATTTTGCCAAACCAAATTGTCATTTGCTCGGGTCCCCAATCCTTCAGAAAAGGAATAAATCAATAAATTTCAGTTTTCTTTCGCAGAAAAAGAGTTTTTGATTTTTGTCCCATCCCGCCCCAATCAAGCGCCAGTCTTCTTGGCAAATGGAGCCTCACCGCTCGGGCTTCCCCCTTGAGTAGAAGGTCGGGGCCTGGCGAAAAATTTCCAGAGTACGGCGCTTCCGGAGGGTCGTGCCACCGCCAGAAAGCGTCTCCAGACACCGTCCGGGAGCAGTGGGGAAGTGGGAAAAATTGTGGGGGGTCCTTTTCCCCAATTCAGTTGTTTGTCCCAGCATCTCCTGCTAAGATGGGCGTTCTTTCCTGCTTAGGCCCCGCGATGCAGGAACCTCTCTCTAGATCCCTTGACTTAGACTTGCAGGAGTTTTGATGAAGAAAATTGGCATTCTGTTTGTGACCTTTGCCGCCAGCGTGTTGCTGGCCAGTGCTGTTCATGCCGCTGGAGATCCGGCCAAGGGCAAGGCCCTTTATGGGGTGTGTGCCTCCTGCCACGGCGCCAACGGCGAAGGCAACCAGGCCCTCAATGCTCCGATGATTGCGGGGCAACACGAGTGGTACCTCGCCCGCCAGCTGAACAACTACAAGGCCGGCATCCGTGGAACGCATCCGGAAGACACCTACGGCATGCAGATGCGCCCGATGTCCATGACCCTGCCCAACGAGCAGGCAGTCAATGATGTCGCCGCCTATGTGGCCTCGCTCAAGCCTGCTGCAGCCCAAACCACGATGGGTGGAAACGCTGCTGCCGGCAAGGCGCTCTATGGCGTCTGTGCCTCCTGCCACGGCCCCAACGGCGCCGGCAACCAGGCCCTCAATGCTCCGAAGATTGCCGGGCAGCACGACTGGTACACCGCTCGCCAGCTGAACCACTTCAAGAAGGGCATCCGGGGCGGCGACGCCAAGGACACCTACGGCATGCAGATGCGCCCGATGTCCATGACCCTTGCCGATGATGCCGCCGTGAACAACATGGCCGCCTACCTCGCATCCCTGAAGTAAGCACTCCGGCTCCCCTCGGGGAGCCCTCCCCCCGGCTTCCCGCCACGACAAAATCTTGTCATTCTTGCCGGGATTCTTTAGGTTTCCTGCAGTTGCGTGCGCCTCCGACCTCCTTCGGGCGGCTCCATCGCCCTCCACCCTCAGCATCAACCTCTGCTTGAACCTGCAATTTTCCCTTGAAAAACGGTCCAATCCGACCCTCACCGGACGCGTCGTGGTCCTCAGCCTGGCGCTGTTGCTCTCGCTGATCATGGGAGGCCTCTTCCTCTGGGCGGTGGGCATTCCCCCGCTGGAGGCGTACGGGTTGGTGTGGGAGGAGGTGTTTGTCTCGCCGTATGGTCAGCAGGACCTGATGGTGAAGCTGACCCCGCTTCTGCTCACCGGGGTGGCCGTGGCCGTGGCCGCGCAGATGAAGCAGTGGAACATTGGGGCCGAAGGGCAGTTTCACATGGGAACCTTCGCCGTCACCTGGGTGGCCCTGAACGTGTCCGGACTGCCTCAGGGCGTGATGCTGCTGCTGATGGGAGGGGCTGCCGTGCTGGGAGGGGGCCTGTGGGGCGCCATTCCGGGGTGGCTCAAGGCGCGCCTGGGGGTCAATGAGATCATCACCTCCCTCTTGCTCAACTACGTGGCGGCGGCCTGGATCGATTACCTGCTCTTTGGAGAGTGGAAGGATCCGGGAAGCAACAACTTCCCCATCACGCCCCCCTTTGCCGAAAGCGCGCGCCTGCCCCTGCTCGGCCCAACCAACGTGCACGCCGGACTGCTGGTGGCGCTGGTGGTGATGCTGGTGGTGGCATGGGTGATCCAGAAGACGCGGCTGGGCTTTCAGATCCGCCTGGCCGGCGACAACCTGGAGGCGGCCCGGTACTCCGGACTCTCCACCCAGCGGTTGGTGCTGTTCGTGTTTGTCGTCAGTGGCGCCATTGCCGGGCTGGCAGGCTTCAGTGAGGTGGCCGGCATCCATTACCGGCTTCAGCAGGACATCTCCATCGGGTACGGCTACACGGGCATCATTGTCGCGTGGCTGGCCCGGAACCACCCCATCGGCGCCCTCCTCAGCGCCCTCTTCCTGGCCAGTATCTTTGTGAGCGCCGAGGTGCTCCAGATCGACTACGGCCTCCCGGTTTCCATGGTCTACCTCTACCAGGGCGTGATCCTCTTCACGGTGCTGGGGTCTGAAATCTTCACCGAGTACCGCCTGCGACTCAGGCGCCTCGCTTCCACCGTCTAGCTGCCCCATGGAGTTCTTCATCCAACTGCTGGTTGCCACCATTGAAATGGGCACCCCGTTGCTGTTTGCCGCACTCGGTGGCGTGCTCAGCGAACGGGCTGGGGTCATCAACCTCGGCATGGAAGGGCTGATGCTCGTTGGAGCCCTGCTGGCATTTGTCGTGAAGCTCCACACGGGCTCCTTTGCCCTGGCGCTGGCCGCAGCAGCAGGAGTCGCCGGACTGGTCACCATGATCCACGGCCTCGTTTGCCTGGTCCTCCGTGCCAATCAGATTGCCTCCGGCCTCGCCCTCACCCTCTTTGGCACCGGACTCAGCAGCATCTTTGGCAATACCCTGGTTGGCAAAACCTTTGAGGCCCTCCCGCACTGGAGCGTCCCGGGGCTGAGCGCGCTACCGGTGATCGGCCCCGCCTTCTTTGCGCGCGACCCGCTGGTGTATGCGTCTTATGTCCTGGTGGCCCTGATGGCGTTTGTCTTCTACCGGACCCGGGTGGGGCTGACCATCCGTTCCATGGGAGAGGCTCCGGAGGTGTGCGACTCCCTGGGCCTGTCCGTGATTGGCTGGCGCTTTTCCTGTGTGGTGGTGGGCGGCATGCTTGCCGGCATTGGCGGGGCGTACTTCTCGCTGGTCCTCAACCCCTTCTGGGTGGACAACATCACCGCTGGGCGGGGCTGGATCGCGGTGGCCCTGGTCATCTTTGCCTTCTGGGATCCGCTCCGGGCGGTGCTGGGGGCCTACCTCTTCGGCCTGGCCATTGCGCTGGAGCTCCGGTTTCAGCTCCTGGGCGTCACCCTCTCGCCGTACCTCTTGAAGATGCTCCCCTACGTCCTGACCATTGTGGTGCTGACCCTGGTGACGATCCGGAACAACCGCCGAGGCCTCCAGGTGATGCCAGCCGCGTTGGGGCGGGTTTTCTTCCGAGGCGAGAAGCACTGACGCCTAGCGGGCGGCCGCCTCAGCACTCGCCTCCGGAATCAACTGCTCGAGTTCCACCGCATACTCCTCGAGCTGTGCGGCCGCCTGCTGGCGCTGCTCCGGCTTCAGCAGCGCATCAATGGCCAGCACACGCTGCTCATAGCGCCCGCCTTTCCAGTGATTGGGCTCCGGATTCGTCCATCCGTCCTGCCAGTTCCGTAGCCACGCTTCCGCTTCTGCCACGGAAGGGCCTCCTTCGAGCATCTGGAGGAACGATGCCTGCGTGCGCAGCCGTCGCTCCATCCGAGACTGAGTGGGGTCGTCCTGAGCCGCCGTTTGGTCATACACCTCTCCAAAGGCCTCCCGCTGCGCGGCACTGACGTCTCCAAACCAGTCTTCCAGGGTATCCAGGGTTTCGTCTCGTCGCTCCTGCATCCGCTCTTCACGGGGCTCCTGGAGGCGTTCCTCGGTCTCGGCATTGTCTTCCGCGAGGCGGGCCTTCAGGGTTTCGAGCTGGTCGGGGTGGAGGCGGGCCAGCAGCTCTGCGGCATCCGGACGCAGCCGATCAAAGAGCCGATCCCGTCCGGCTTCAAACTCGGCAAGGCCCTGGCGCCACTCGGTGGCCGTGAGGCCATCCTGCCCTGTGGCCTGCACCCGGCGCAGGAAGTCCACGTACTGCGGCAGCTCCTCGCGCCGATGCCACTCGAGGTGCCCGGCCAGCTGCTGATTGAGCCACTCCTCCTGCTCATCAGTCAGGTTGAAGTAGCTATCGACCTCCCAACGGATGAGCCGGTCAAGGTTGCTGTAGCCCATTCCCAGAAAGGTGCAGCCACTGAGGCTCAGGATTCCGAGTCCGAGCAACAGAACTTTCCATCGTGTGTGCGCCATGACGCCTCTTTGGGGTGCAAAGTGGAGAAACGTCCCCAGCCTACCGCATCCCCCCTCCAAGGCAAGTAACCATACGTATCGGTCTTTTTCGGAGTCGCCTGCAACATTGCATTGAATCTTTGCAGGCCTTCTCCTAATTTTTTGTGAACTCTGAGCACCCACAGCCTTGAAGCCGTCATCACCACATCACCCAGGGGAACCCGTATGCCATTGATCGACTCACCGGAATCCATTGCCCAGGCCAAGCAGGCCCTCCGCCAGCAAGGCGACCTCGCCGCGGCCTTTGCTTCCCTGACCCAATACCTGGAAGCGGAAATGGAGGAAATTGCCGCAGAAGCAGCGGCTGGAGCCTCTCCGGTTCCGGAGCTCGATTATGCGGAACTGGCGCAGGGAAAGGTTTCGGAAGCCCAGCGGGCCCAGGTGCAGAAGCGCGGGTGCGTCATCATCCGCAACGTCTTTGACCGCGCCGAGGTGGAGGGCTGGAATGAGCAGCTCGTGGACTACATTGAGCGCAACGCGTATTACGAGCGTGCCAAGGAAAAGGCGGGGCTCGACCAGTACTTCAGCCAACTCAAGTCCGACCGTCCGCAGGTCTTTGGCATCTACTGGTCCCGGCCCCAGATGTGGGCCCGTCAAGCAGAAGCCATGGCCCACACGAAGCGCTGGCTCAACCGCCTCTGGAAGGTCGAGGGCCCCAATGGGCCGGTCTTTGATCCGGATCGAGAATGCACCTACGCCGACCGCATCCGTCGCCGCGAGCCGGGCGACAACACCCTCGGCCTCTCTCCCCATGTTGACAGCGGCTCCATTGAACGCTGGCTCGACCCCGGCTTTCAGCAGGTCTATGCCTCCATTTTTTCCGGAAACTGGGAGGCGTATGATCCGCTTGATGCGGCTCACCGGCTGGACACCGAGGAGGTGCCGTCTCCGGCCGTGTGTCACATGTTCCGGACCTTTCAGGGCTGGACCGCCCTCACGCCTCAGGGTCCTGGAGATGGCACCCTCAAGCTGGTGCCGTCCCTGATGGCCATTCCCTGGATGCTGCTCCGGGCCCTGCAGTCCGATGTCCCGGAGGGCGACCTCTGTGGCGCCCGGGCGGGCCGGGCCCTGCGGGTTTCTGAAGAGCACCACGCCTTGCTGCTCAAGGGCCTGGTCTCCATCCCCACCGTCTTTCCGGGCGACACCGTCTGGTGGCATCCGGATGTGATTCACGCCGTCGAAGACGAGCACCAGGGGTCCGGATACAGCAACGTCATGTACATCGGCGCCTCGCCCCACTGTGCCAAAAACGTGGCCTTTCAGGAGCAGCAGAAGCCGGCATTCCTTGCAGGGAAGTCCTCTCCGGACTTTGCGGCCGAAGACTACGAGGTCGCCTTTGACGGCCGCGCCACCCTCGACGACCTGAGCGAGTTGGGTCGTCAGCAAATGGGCTTCACCCCGTGGTGAGCCCAGATCCTTTCAACAACTGGAGTGATGCATGAGCCGACTGGTTTTCATTCTCAATGGTCCCAACCTGAACCTGCTGGGCAAGCGGCAACCTGAAATTTACGGACACGAAACCCTTGCTGACGTGGAGGCCCAGTGCCGGGCCGAGGCCGAACCGCTGGGGCTTGAGATTCAGCTGCGTCAGACCAACGCGGAGTTTCAGCTCATCGACTGGATTCATGAGGCTCGGGAAAGTGCAGGAGGGATCATCATCAATCCGGCAGCCCTCTCCCACACCTCGGTCGCCGTGCTGGATGCCCTCAACACGTTTGAAGGCCCGGTGCTGGAGGTGCACATTTCCAACATCCACAAGCGGGAAGCCTTCCGGCACCACTCCTTTGTGTCGTCACGTGCAGAGGGAGTGATTGCCGGATTTGGCATTGAAGGCTACGTCCTGGCGGTCCGCCGCATGGGCACCCTGCTTCAAGACGCTCGCTGAGCTCCTCTAGGGCCTGGCCTCATTCTCCGTCCGGTGCCGTGCCCAGCAACCACGGCAGGCACCGTTCGGCTGCTCCCTGCTGCGCCTCAATGAGCGCACGCGCCTGACGTCCCTGCTGCCGAGCCTCTTCCGGAGCCTCCAGCCACCCCTTCAGCACCTGAGCAAACGCCTCCGGAGTTTCCACCGTGTGGGCAACTCCGCGTTCCACCATCCGCCGAGCCTCAAGGGCATTGTCAAAGCGTGGGCCAAAGGCAACCGGAAGCCCCCGGGCCGCGGGTTCCATCGTGTTGTGGACTCCGGTGGTGAAGGCTCCTCCGACATAAGCCGCGTGCGCATGAGAGTAGAGGCCTGCCAGCACCCCAATGGCATCCACCAGCAGCACTCGCGTTTCCGGAGTCAGGCGGTCCCGTTGACTCCAGCGCACGACTGGGCCCTGCGGGGCCAGGCGGGTCTCCAGCTCCTGCAGGTGGGGCTCATGGGGCTCATGCGGCACCAGAATCGCCAGCAGCTCCGGATGCGCCCCCAGCATCTGCTCGAGTCCGGGCAGAAAGCAGGCTTCGTCTTCCGGCCACGTGCTTCCGGCCACCCAGATGAACCGCTCCTGAAGCCACGCGGGCAACTCCGGAGGCGTCAGGCGGTCCCGCCGCTCCAGCACGCTGTCGCACCGCGTGTCGCCCATCACGGTGAGGGGGTGGGCCTGCGGCCAGCTGCGGCGGATGCGGGTGGCATCTTCCTCCGAAACAGCATGGAGGCTCTGGAAGCAGCGGTAGAGGGTGCGGTAGAGGCTCCGCCCCAGCGGATGCGCCTCCCGGAATGAGCCGGCGTGGACAATCGCGGAAATGAGGTGCAGCGGCACCTGCGCCCGGTGGCTCTCCCAGATGAGTCCGGGCCAGAGGTCGTAGCTGACAAAGATCACCTGCTGCGGGGCCACCCGGTTCAGGAGGCGTTGGGCGTTGGCTTGGGTGTCTTCGGGCAGAAACGACGTGAAGAGCAGACGAGCCGCTGCCGAGGCTTCGCGCTCCAGCCAGCGGGCAGCATTGATGGAGCTGTACGTCAGGCCACACTGCCACCCCTGTGCCTGCAGGCGCTCCATCACGGGCACCGCCTGGAGGTACTCTCCGGCGCTGGCGACGTGAAACCACGCCAGGGGCTGCTCCGGGTTCCGGGCCTGCAGCTGCGTTTCCAGATGCTCCCAGAGTCCCGTCAGGCCCTCCAGCCGAAGCCGCAGGTTCTCATGCCTCTGGGCCTTGCGACGCACCACCGCCAGCATCAGCTGGAGCAAGGCGGGGTAAGCCGTTTGCCAGAGTCGAGTTTCCAGAACAGACCAGAAGGACACCAATCAGCGTGTAGTCGGAGCGTTTTGAAAGGAGCTGGGGAGGATGTTGAACGGCAGCAGCCGGATGACAATCGGCAGCAGCACGGTTCCTCCGGGAAGGGCAAAGAGGGCCAGGGCCGGAATCGCCTTGAGGACGTCCTGGATCTGCTCGGAGACGCGCTTCCACTCGTCCTCCGTCAGCGGGGTGACCGTCGCCTTCATCAGCAGGTCGTAGAGTTCCTTGGTCTCCTGAACCTCCTGAATGATGCGGTTGAGGTTGAGTTTGAGGAGCTTGATGATGTTTTCCTCCACGTATTCCTGCATCTGCCGGACCGCCGGGTTGTTGTGGAGGAAGGCAAAGCGCTGCCCATGCTGGTCAAAGAAGCGGGCCACCGAGGCATAAAGCAGCTCGCGCTCCGTCGGCGCCATGCCCATCTTTTCTGCCACGGCCGCAATCAGGGAGCGCTCTTCCCACGCCTCGTTGTTGTCAATGAGGGAGAGGAGGATCATCTGCTCCACCAGGTAGCGCCTCAGGATGGGCGAGTGGACATGAAACTCCACCTGCTTCAGGCGGTAGGGCTCCCGGACGTAACGCTGCAGCTCCTCGAGGTCGCTGGCGGGAAGTCCGGATTGTCCCAGGTAGTTCGTGATCACCTGACGCTCCGTGTCCGTGATGACATGGTCGGCCCAGATGACGGCAATCAGCGCCTGCATCAGCCCCTTCCGGAAGCGTCGGTCTTCTTCCAGCACCGGCTCCAGCGGCGCCTCCGGATTCAGGCGCAGCGCCCGGGACCAGCGCAGGAAGGTGTGGAGGTTGAGGAAGACGAAGGCATTTTGCCGGGGGTCCGAGGAGTACCCGGCCACGGCAACGTGGCGCACCAGCTCCTTCTCGAGCCGAAACAGGCAGTCCTGAAACACCTCCGAGGTGGCCATCAGCTCCGGAAGCGTCGCCTCTTCCGGAAGCCGGTAGTAGCTCTGCGGCAAAAAGAACCGGAGCAGCCGCAGGGTTACCTCCTTCAGACGGGTGCCCGAGTCCGGAAGCGCCGGGGTCGTCCGCTCCTCTTCACCAAGCGTCCGCCGGAACAGGGTTTCCAAAAAGAGGAAAAGCGTGCCGCCCTGGGGACGTGGAAAGTTCAGGGCCTCGCTGCAGGCTCGCTGTTCCTCCGAAACCACGGGGCAGCCGAGGAGCATGCCGGTCTCATGCAGCTGTTCGTAGGCCTCCAGCTCCAGTTCGTCCTCCGTGGGCGGAGCCGGGGGGGGATAGAAGGCAGGGCGGGTGCTGGGGAAGGGATGGTTGTGCCGAAAGTCAAGGTAGCGAGCCAGCCACCCTGGCGCGCGCGGCATCAGTTTCTGCATGAGTTGCACAGGGCCAGGTTCATGGAATGTCGTTTGCTTGGCAAAGGGTACCCAAAATGCGGCAGAGAGTCAGTAAATTTTTTCATCCCCTTCTGACTGCCGCCCACTTTTGCCATCAGGCGCTGTTACTCCACTAGGCTTCATGAAAAAACTCCTCTCCCTTGCGGTCCTTGGGTTCCTCGGAACCCTGCTGGCGGTTGCGGCCACTCACTCCTTTCTGGACCAGGCCATGAAGTACCGGGACCAGGCGGTTCATAACTTTGTGACCTACCTGCTCAAGGGGGAGCGGTACCCGATGATGCATGCCATCTATGAGCTGCGCTTTGCGGTCCTCAAGCAGGAGCTCGGCATCAGCGAACGGGCAGAGACCCGGGAATGTGCCCTGCGCCGGACGTATGGAAGCGAGGTCTCGGCCAGCCAGCAGGACTTCTGTCAGCGCTACGACACCGTGGTGGACTTTGCGCGGGAAAACGTGATGACGCCCCAGCTCTTCGAGACCGCCTACCTCGCCACCGAAGCCACCCTGATGGGCGAGCTGGAAAAGCAGCAGGCCCGCAAGGCCATGCGGGTGTGGATCAAGCAGAAGCTCAACTGCCTCAATGACCGCTTCCGCTGTGGACGAGACGAGCGGGCCCTCCTGGAGCGCCTCAACGGCTTTGCTCCGGAAAACACCCGGCTCTTCATGACCCTGCTGGCCAACCTCGAGCGCAAGCTGTTTCCGGAAGAGCAGCAGCTTTCCGATGCGTTTGAGGAGCCCATTGAGACGCGCTGCATGGTGGTGCCCACCGGGTTTCGAGACTCCATCAAGAGCGGCATGGCCTTCATTGCCGGAGGAGCCTTCCTGATGGGAGGAGGCGATGAGCCCATGCGAGAGGTCAAGGTGGACGGCTTCTGGATCGACCGCTGCGAGGTCACCAACTACGATTACGTCCGGATGGCCGCCCAGGATCCGTTTCTCCGCAAAAGCACCTTCCCCCGCAAGTTTCATGACGGCGGCTACCTGACCCACTGGTCCGATGACCTGCAGCCTCCGTTTGGAGAAGAGCTGCGTCCGGTGGTGAACGTCTCCTGGTACGCGGCCCGCTACTACTGCAACTCCGTGGGCAAGCGCCTCCCCTCAGAGGCCGAGTGGGAAAAGGCCGCCCGGGGGGGAGACGAGAAGCTCTACTCGTTTGGCGATGATCCGGCCTTTCTCAAGGATTATGCGTGGTACCGTCCCAATGCGCTGGGCAGCCCCCGGCAGATTGCCGAGCTGCTTCCCAACGGCTACCAGCTTTATGATGTCCACGGAAATGCTCAGGAGTGGGTCTACGACTGGTACGCCCCGCGGCGCCGCTTGGGGACCGACAACCCCCAGGGGCCGTCGATGGGCAAGTACCGCGTGATCAAGGGGGGAAGCTGGAATGATGACGCCCAGGCTTTGGAAACCGGACGGCGCCGGGACGCGTTGCCCATGATGACGGCTCAGAGCACGGGCTTTCGCTGTGCGTCTGACCTGCCGCCCGAGTGAGTCCTACTCGAGGCCCCTGGACGCCTTCAGGGCCTGAACCGCCTTGTGCAGCCGGAACTTTTCGGTCCATCCGAACTCCTGATACTCCGGCTTTTCCAAGTGGTAGCCAAAGACTCCGCCTCCGATCCACAGGGCCACACCGCTTTGGTGCCGGGCCCAGTACTCGTCCATCCGCCACTCGTTGGGTTTGTTCTGCATGCTGTTGATGATGACATCGAGGTTGTTCTTGCGCGCCATGGGAGCCAAACGTCAAGGGGCCTCCGTCCGCCAGTCGGGAAGGAGGAGGGGGCTGCGAGGGCCGTTTTGGGTTTTGGTGTTGGGGGTCGTCGGGTGTCAGTCGCCCATCCTGGTTCAGGAACGCCTGCCCCGGCATCCGGAGTGTTGGGAGGAGTACCGGGCCGATGCCAGTGAGGCCTGCGACCGGATCCAGGATGCCCAGCATCGGGTTGAAATTCGGGAGGCCATGCGGCAAAGCTGGCGGACTCAGGAGCGGGTGTCCAACGCCGGAGACGCCTGCAGCCGCAATCCGAGCCTACTGCGTCCGGACAGCTGCTACGTTTCCCTGCAGCCCAGCCGGCTGCCCAAGCCCCCCTTCCACCTCAAGGGGTCGGCGCCCTTCACGCCTCAACCGAAGAAGAAGCGGAATCAGCCGTAACCCCCATCTTCAATGAAGACCTCCACCTGTCCATCACAGAGGTCTTCGCGCTGAAAGATCTTGGAGGCTTCGCGCTGGATCATGATCTTGTCCTCCATGTCCAGCTTGCCGTCTCCGGTCACATCCTGAAAGACATGAATGTGGTCCATGAGGCCATCGTGCTCCCGGTCGATCGCAACCGCAATGCCCCGACCCTGGGGGTCCAGAAAAGAGATCATGTCCACCTTGCCATCCTCGTTGAGGTCCAGTAAGTTGGCGTAGATGTAAACACCACGTTCTTCAGTTGCCATCGCTCTTCGTCAGTCGTCCCTCTACGAGGGAGGTTGGGGAATCCGTGCAAAATGAAGGTTACTTTAATTTTCCCGCTTGGGAAAGACAATGCAAAATCACGGTGGGCCCCGGTGCGTGATTCCGGAAGGCCCGAGGCCGTGAACACAGGAGCAGAGCCATGGCGATCTGGCAACACTGGAGCCTCTGGGCGATCCTGGCGGCGGTCTTTGCCGCCCTGACGGCGATCTTTACCAAACTCGGCGTTGAGGGGGTGGATTCCGACTTTGCCACCCTGGTCCGGACCGTCATGGTCGTCGGGGTGCTGGGGGCGCTGGTGAGCGGGTTGGGCAAGTGGCAGAACCCGTGGGTGCTTTCCGGCAAAACGTGGCTCTTCCTCGGCCTCTCGGCCCTGGCCACCGGAGCCTCGTGGATCTGCTACTTCCGGGCGATGCAGCTGGGACCCGTCTCCAAGGTGGCCCCGGTGGACAAGTTCAGTCTGGTCCTGGCCACCCTCTTTGCCGTGGCCTTCCTTGGGGAACGTCCGGAACCACGGGAGTGGCTGGGGATCGGCCTGGTCGCCACCGGCGTCCTCGTCCTGGCCATTCGGTCCTGAGCCTCGTCTCCGCTTCCCGGCTTTGGTCTTTTTCTTGCTTTGACCGGAGAAGGCTGCTTCCCTCCGGGGCCGTGGTCTCGCGCAACTTCCTTCGCAACAACGCTCCTTTAGAAGCGGCACGACCACTTCCGCACGACTCACTCTTAGACGTTAATGTACCGACTGACCCGTTGCTGGCTGCTTGCCCTTTCTTTTCTTTTCCTCGTGTCTGCTTCGGCCTCGGCGCAAGCTACCCTGAACCTGAACGACCCCTTCGCGTTTGAGCGCGAACTCGTCAGTGGCTTCAGTGAAGACGGCCGCATCAAGGTGCTGCTCCTGACCCTGCTTCCCACCGGAATGACAGAGACGGCTGCCGAGGAGATCTCCAAGGCCCTGCAGCTCAACCTCTTCAACACCAACCACTTCACCGTCGTGGGTCCGGGCGAATGGAACGCGCAGATTCAGGAGCGCGACCCCACCCTCGCCGACTGTCACGACGTGTCCTGTGGGGTCCGGGTGGGCAAGCTGTTCAATGCGGACAAGGTGCTCATCGGCAACATCCAGAGCGCTCCGATTCTTGATGCCAACGGCAACGAAATTGCCGGGATGGACCTGAGCATCCGCATGGTGGATGTGGTCACGAACATCTCCGATTTTGAGGATGAGATTCAGTTCAATGACGCCCAGATGCACGAGGCCCTCTTTCGGCTGGCCACCCGGATTTCTGAAAACACCCTCCTCCGGGGATACGTCCTGTCGGTCCGTCAGAACGGCCTGACCCTCGACCTCGGCCGGGCCCATGGCCTCAAGTCCGGAAACCAGATTGTCATCTTCCGGCCGGTCTCCACCAATGCGTCCCTTGAGGGACAGCCCCTGGAGCTTTCCAATGAGAGCATCGCCATTGCCGAGCTGATCCGGGTCAATGACATGTCCTCGGATGCAGTCCTCAAGCAGCAGTTTGCTCCCATCAACTCCGGGGATCAGATCAAGACCTACGTCAACGTCAATAAACGCGTGGCCCTTATTTCCGAGACCCGTCGAGAGCTCGACACCCGGAAACGCCTGCAGCCCAAGACCCGGCCGCTGGAACTGACTCCGGAGGTGGTGGTCAGCGACAATGGCAAGGAAGAGTGGGCCCGGCGCTTCATCACGGCCCGGAACCAGCAGGAGCGCTGGATGTACATCACCGCAGGCGCCGGCGCGCTGACGCTCGTGTTGCTGACCGATGGCTCTTCTGCCATTGGAGGAGACCTGGGCTCTTACCTGCCGTGGCTCAGTGGAGGCGCGGCGCTTTATGCCGGATACAACTTCCTTCAGTCCCAACGCCTGCTGGATGAGCTGACGGTGGAAGGACGGACCCGAGGCTTCCTCAGCCACCTCAACCTGCAGCTCTCTCCGCAGGGTCCTCAGCTTCAGTTCAGCTACGACTTCTGACTCACGGACCCGCCACGTTCCCGTGACCGTGGCGACCAACCTCCGCGGCCATGTTTCCTGCGAATCGCGGGGACGCTTGGGCGCGTTTTCCGCCTGCCTGCCGAAGGCAGGGGTCTCCAATTATTTTGCTCACTTTTCCTGGAAGGCCATCAGGTTGGTTTTTCTGTGGTGCGAGGACAAGCGGAAACCTGTCGTGAAAGACCTCACGCAAAATCCAGGGGGCTTCGCACGCCGGCACCTCCCCGGTTGAGGACGTGGGTGTAGATCATGGTGGTGGAGACATCGGCGTGCCCAAGGAGTTCCTGCACAGTACGAATGTCATAGCCGTTTTCCAGCAGGTGGGTGGCAAAGGAATGGCGAAACGCATGGCAATTCACGCGTTTGGTCAATCCTGTGGTTTCAGCGGCTTGTTTCACGGCTTTTTGCAACACGGATTCATGGAGGTGATGACGGCGGATGCTGCCGTCACGGGGATCTGTCGCCAGCCGGGCACTGGGAAAGAGGTATTGCC
>JAYOTF010000014.1:75195-76297 GCA_038150265.1 Deltaproteobacteria bacterium
GGTTCCTCGCTCTGCATGGCGGTGAGGGTGGCGCGAGCGGCGTTGGGATACTTGCGGCCCAGTGCCTCTGGTAACCAGACTTCTCCCAATCCTTGATCGAGATCTTGTTGATGCAAGGTTTTCGTCGTTTGCATTTGTTGCCTCAAGGCATCGGTGAGGCGTTCTGGCAATGGAACCACCCGATCCTTGTTCCCCTTGCCATCACGTACCAGGATCTGCTGATAGCCAAAATCCAAATCTTGAATCCGCAGCCGGAGCCCTTCCAGCAAACGCATTCCGGTGCCATAGAGGAGTGAAGCCAACAGGGCATTACGCCCTTGCATCGCCTCCAAAACCGCTTTGACTTCCTCCCGGGTCAACACGACCGGCAAGCGTTTGGGACGTTTGGAGTAGGCAAAGTTCCCCAGTTCTCCCAATTCCAGCTCAAAGACTTTGCGGAACAAAAACACCAAGGCATTCAAAGCCTGGTTTTGGGTGCTGGCAGACACATTTCTTTCCAGAACAAGGTGATCGAGAAACCCCCGGACGCTTTCCGGGGCGATCATTTTTTGCTGGTGAGTCTCGCAAAAATGTTGAAAGCGCTTCACCCACGCTTCATAGGCCTGTTCGGTTTTGTAAGCCAGACCTTCTCGCCGGATGGCTAGCAGCAACCGAGGAGTGAGATCCTTTGTAGAGACTGTGTCTGAATTTGCGGTGGATTCCGGACTTGGTGTCGCCAAACGTGTATTCTCCTTCCCCGTTGTGGAGTGCGTGGCTTCCAAAGGCCGTCCGCCCTCCAGCCAGTAATTCCAGTCGATTTCACGCCAAGCTGGTGCTTCCGTCACTTCCAGCAAAATTTTCACTGCCTCCACACACTGTCGGAACTGCCAGGGCTGAAGCTGTTTTTTGCGGCCTAGTTCTGAAAACCAATCCGTTACCTGAGTTGCCGAATGCCCCGACACTGGAAGCTCTGGATGAACCGTCAGGTATTGCTCAATCCTCCTCATGTACCAACGGGCATGGGATTCCGATTTTGCCAATTGGTTGATTTTCAAGAATAATGTGTGACTCAGATCAGGCGAAATCATGGGAAGCGAAAAAGAGGTTGGCACTCTTTATACCG
>JAYOTF010000015.1:0-26513 GCA_038150265.1 Deltaproteobacteria bacterium
TTGGAAGGCACCTGTTCCGGGGCAATCGCCTGAAACAAATGGCTGACAGAATGGGGTGAGCGGTTGGGGTGGGCTGCCGTTTTGGGGTCATCCCAGCGCAGGCTGGGATCCCGTCCTTGAGCCGATGGACTTCGATTCCTTGACTGGATTCTCGCCTTCGCGAGAATGACGGACCTTTCGATCCATTCGTGACTCCAGCGAGGGAACGTATCCAGCGAGTCACGACTATTTTTTCAAGATGAGCGGGTTGCTTCCCTTCAGGCGATTGCCCTGCACCTGTTCCGGGGCAAGGGAGGCCCTGGAAGCCTTCCCGGTTGCAGAGGCCCCGGGGCGGATTCAGTTGCTGAGGGGAATCGCCTGAATGAAGTCCTGGTAGTAGGGTTTGCGAAATTCCTGAAGCAGACGAGCCAGTTCGGTCAGGGGGGCCGGGTGGTCATCAACACGCAGGTGGCACCACGGAAATGGCTGGTCCCGAATGGTTAGCAGGGCCGCCGACTGGCGCCCCCGTCGATCGCCTCCAGCGGCGTCTCCCGCCTGGAGCGCGTGCAGCAGTCGTTCCTCCAGGTGGGTGCCCGACGTGGCTTCCAACGAGCGCACACACGCTTCAATCACGTCCGGACCCGCCAGGAGGTTCCCGGCCACACTGAAGTGATTCCCGTACGCGTGTCCGGCCCAGGGCTGGGTTCCGGAACCCGTCCATGCCCAGGAACGCCCTGCGGCATCAACCCCATGAAGCTGCCGGAGCGCGGCATCCGGGTCGGCATCGAGTACCACCTGCAGCGCCTCCGGAAGTGGGAGGCCCCGGGCGAGTTGGTCAAGCCCCTGCAGGCCCAGGTGCGGATTGGTCGAGGCCTGAGTGGCCACAGCGCCCACGCCCTGAAGGAGGTGGGGAACCAGCGCCCCCACCGCAAAGTGCCTGGTGGCCACGGCGATCCCGAAGTGCGGGTGGTCCGGATCTTTGAGAACGATGGAATACGTCATGAGGCTCGATCGGAGGAGAGGATTTTTTAATTTATCATGATAAATTATTGACAGCCCGAAATTTATCATGATAAATTCGGGGCGATGCCGCAAGTTCGGCGACTCCTCGCTACTCTCTTTGGAGAAAGATCATGCTGAAAAAAACGTTGAAACGGCTGGTGCTGGCAAGCGCGGCCCTTCTGAGCTTTGGGCCGCTGGCAAGTGCCGCGACGCCGAAAGACGTCCTGGTGGTCGCCCAGATTGCCGAACCCAAGTCGATGGATCCGCACACCGTCACGGCTGTGAACGACTTCCGGATCCTGATGAACGTCTACGACGGGCTGGTACGCTACCGCAGCGGTACGCTCGAAGTGGAGCCCGGATTGGCGAAGTCCTGGGAGATCAGTGAAGACGGGCGCGTGTACACCTTCTCATTGCGCGAAGGCATTCAGTTTCACGACGGCACCCCGTTCAACGCCGAGGCGGTGAAGTTCAACTTCGACCGCATGCTGGTGGAAGGCCACCCGTTCGCCGAGACCGGTCCCTTCCCGCTGTCGTTCTTCTTCTCCGCCATCAAGGAGACCACCGTGGTCGATGAGTACACCGTGCAGTTCCGCATGGATGAGCCTTACGCGCCGCTGCTTTCCAACCTGGCCTACCCGACCGGACTCATTCTCTCGCCGGCAGCGGTGCGCAAGCATGGCAAAGATGTGGGCCGTAACCCGGCAGGAACCGGTCCGTACCAGTTCCGGGAGTGGAAGAGCAATCAGCATGTCATCCTCGACCGCAACGAGAACTACTGGGATGGACGCCCGGGCCTGAAGTCCGTGGTCTTCCGTCCGATCACCGATGCGAACACGCGGGTGGCCGAGATGCTTTCCGGAGGGGTGGACCTGATGGTGGAAGTCCCGCCGGACAACGTGGCAACCTTTTCCTCGAACAGCAAGTACGCCCTCCACGAGCAGGCTGGACCGCACCTGTGGTTCCTGATCCTCAACCTCAAGGAAGGCCCACTGCAGGACAAGCGGGTGCGCCAGGCCCTCAACTACGCCATCAACAAGCAGGCCCTGGTGGAAAACGTCCTCCAGAACACCGCCACGGTTGCCAGCGGTCCGACCCCGGCAGCCTTCTCCTGGGCGTACAATGATGCTCTGCAGCCCTATCCGTATGATCCGGAGAAGGCTCGGGCGCTCATCAAGGAAGCCGGCGCCGAGGGGGCCACGCTGACCTTCTACGTTACCGAAGGGGGCTCCGGAATGCTGGATCCGGTTCCGATGGGAACCGCCATTCAGGCGGACCTCAAGGCCGTGGGCCTGAACGTGAAGATCGAGACCTACGAGTGGAACACCTTCCTCGGAAAGGTGAACCCGGGCCTCGAGGGCAAGGCGGACATGGCCGAGATGGCATGGATGACCAATGATCCAGACACCCTGCCGTTCCTGGCGCTCCGGACCGCAGCATGGCCGGAGCAAGGGGGCTTCAACTCCGGGTACTACTCCAACCCGAAGGTGGATGACCTGCTGGAGCAGGCGCGTGTCAGCACCAGCCAGACCGTCCGCGCAGCGCTGTACAAGGAGATGCAGAGCATTGTCCATGAAGACGCCCCCTGGGTGTTTGTGGCCAACTGGAAGCAAAATGCCGTGACTGGAAGCAACGTCGGAAACTTCCGACTGGAGCCTTCCTTCCTGCTGCTGCTTCATCAGGTCACCAAGAACTGATGACCAAACGGGGGTGCCGCCTGGGCACTCCCTCTGACTTTTTTGGACTCTGGATCTCATGTGGCGCTACACCCTGCATCGTCTGTTGCTGACGCTCCCGGTGCTCTTTGGCATTTCCGTGGTGGTCTTCCTGATCATGGCCCTGATTCCGGGAGATCCGGCCACCGCCATCCTCGGCGCCTTTGCGACTCCGGAGAATGCGGCCAAGCTGCGGAACGAGCTGGGGCTGGACCGCCCGCTCCTGGAGCAGTACTGGACGTGGGCCGGGAACCTGATTTCCGGTGATTTCGGGCGCAGCTACGCCCTCAACCGTCCGGTGCTGGATGAGCTGCTGGAGCGCCTTGGTCCGACCCTGCTGCTGGCTGGAGCGGCGCTGCTGCTCTGCGTGGTGCTGGGGGTGCTTTCCGGAGTCCTGGCAGCGGTCCGGCAGTACACGTGGGTGGATCAGTTCCTCACCCTCTTCACGCTGCTGGGCATTTCGGCGCCGTCCTTCTGGCTGGGGCTGATGGCCGTGTCGCTGTTTTCGGTGCAACTCGGCTGGCTTCCGGCGAGTGGCATGTTTACGCCTTATGGCGATGAAAGCTGGAGCGACCTGCTGCAGCACCTCCTCATGCCAGCCATCACGTTGGGGCTGGTGGCTTCCAGTGTGATTGCGCGCCTCACCCGAACCAGCATGCTGGAGCAGATGCGGCAGGATTACGTCCGGACCGCCCGGGCCAAGGGGGAGCGCGAGTCAGCGGTGGTGCTGCGGCACGCCTTCCGGAATGCGCTGGTGGGCCTGGTGCCCGTGCTGGGGCTGCAGGCGGGGTTTGTGCTTGGAGGCGCCGTGTACATTGAAACCGTCTTCCAGTGGCCCGGCATCGGGCGCATGCTGGTCAATGCCATCTCCACGCGCGACATCCTGCTGGTGCAAGGGGGCGTGATGATGGTGGCCACCCTGTATGTCCTCCTCAACCTGCTGGCCGACTTGCTCCAGCACGCCCTGGACCCCCGGATTCAGCACTGACATGACCACTCCTGCACAAGAATTCTGGCAACGGCTGAACCGCAACCGCCTGAGCACCATTGGGCTGGTGCTGCTCGTGTGCCTGGGCCTGCTCTGCCTGCTGACCCCCTGGCTTCCGCTGCCGGACCCGGATGCAACCAACCTGGCCAATCGCCTCAAGCCACCGCTGCATCCGGACCACTGGCTTGGCACCGACGAACTGGGACGCGACCTGCTCTCTCGGCTCCTCTGGGGCACCCGCGTCAGCTTGGCTGTGGGGGTGGTGGCCACCCTTGCCGCGGCCTTCATCGGGAGCACGATTGGCCTGCTCTCCGGCTACTTTCAGGGCTGGATCGACAGCACCCTGATGCGGGTGGTGGACACCCTGATGGCCTTCCCGTACATGCTGCTCGCGCTGGCCATTGTGGCTGCCTTTGGTCCCGGGCTCCTCAACGCGCTCCTGGCCATCGCCATTGTCAACGTCCCCTTCTTTGCCCGGACGGTCCGGGGCGCAACGATTTCCCTGGCCCGCCGAGAGTTTGTCCTGGCAGCCCGTTTGGGAGGCGCGTCTCATGCGGAAACCCTCTGGCGCGAGTTGCTTCCGAATGTCCTCCCGGTGGTGGTGGTGACGGTTTCAACGACTGCGGGTTGGATGATTCTGGAAACCGCCGGCCTCAGCTTTCTGGGACTGGGCGCACAGCCTCCCACTGCCGACCTGGGGTCGATGCTGGGGGAAGGGCGCAAGCTGCTTTTCACGGCGCCGCATGTTTCCACCATTCCGGGACTGCTGATCCTGGTGCTGGTGATTTCCCTGAACCTGCTGGGAGACGGCATCCGCGATGTCCTGGATCCACGCCTGCGAGGTGGAGCCCTCCGGAGCCCTCAGCCGCAGACAGAGGTCCGTCGCCTGACTCAGCCTGATCCTGCCGCCGGGCCGCCGGGCAAGCTGGTGGTGCAGCAACTGAGCACCGAGCTGGTGCAGCACGGCGTGGGGCACCCGCTGGTCCGGAACCTCGACCTGGTGCTCCAGCCCGGCGAATGCCTGGGACTGGTGGGAGAGTCCGGATGCGGCAAATCCGTCACGGCGCTCTCGCTTTCAGCACTGGCCGCGTCACCTCCCCTGCGCATCACGTCCGGATCGGTCGCGCTGGAAGGCACCGACCTGATTGGCCTTCCGCTTCCGCTTCTGCAGGACCTCCGGGGCCGGCGTGTTTCCTACATCTTTCAGGATCCGCTGGCAACGCTGAATCCGGTTCTGACCGTGGGCACGCAACTGCTGCAGGTCATTCAGCGGCACCAACGCCTGACGGCTTCCGCTGCACGAGAACACGCACTGGCCCTGTTGCAGCGGGTGCGGATTCCTCTTCCGGAGTCGCGTCTGGACGCCTTCCCGCATCAGCTTTCGGGCGGCATGCGGCAGCGGGTCTGCATTGCCATGGCGCTGGCGAACCGTCCGGAGGTCCTCATTGCCGATGAACCCACCACGGCGCTGGATGTGACCATTCAGGCGGAGATCCTGGCGCTGCTGCAGGAGCTGCGGGCGGACTTCCACCTTTCGGTGATTTTCATCACCCACGACCTCGGTGTGGTCTCAACCCTCTGCGACCGTGTGGCGGTGATGTATGCAGGCGAAGTGGTGGAGTCAGGCCCCACCGCAGAAGTGCTGGAGCATCCGGAGCACCCGTACACGCAAGCGCTGCTGAAGTGCACCCCTCGGCTGGGCTCCGGAGAAAAATCACACGGCGGCATTCCGGGCACGCCACCGGCTCCGGGAAGCATTCCCGCCTCTTGTGGCTTTGCCGAGCGCTGCCCGCACGCCGCGGCGCCGTGTCAGGTGCCGGTCGCCTTGCAGGCCACGGCATCCGGACGCCTGGTGCGCTGCACCCGGGCTGAGGAGGCACATGCCTGAGCCGTTGTTGAAGCTGACCGATGTCACCCGGAGCTTTGTTCTGCGCCGTGCCCAGTGGGGCCGTCCGGAAGAGCGCCTGCAGGCTGTGGGAGGCGTGAGCCTTGAGCTTCCTGCTGGCGCTGCCCTGGGCGTGGTCGGAGAGTCCGGATGCGGCAAGTCGACCCTGGCCCGGATGATGGTTGGACTCGATGCCCCCACGAGTGGAACCCTGGCCTTCAAGCAGCGCTCCCTGAAGGAGTGGCTCAAGGATGACGCCCTGGCGTTCCGCCGTTCGGTGCAGATGGTGTTTCAGGACCCGGCCGGCTCGCTGAACCCACGGCAGCGCATTCAAGACATCCTGGACCTGCAGCTGCGCCGCCTGACTCCGTGGCCACCTGAGCAACGCCAGCAGCGCATCCGCGAAGTGCTGGACCAGGTGCAGCTTCCGGAGGCGGCGCTGGGGCGGTTTCCTCATGAATTTTCCGGGGGGCAGGCGCAGCGGATCAGCATTGCACGGGCGCTGGTGTCCATGCCCGAGCTGGTGGTGCTGGACGAGCCCGTGTCCGCCCTGGATGTGTCGGTGCAGGCACAGATCCTTCAGCTGCTGGACACGATGCGGCAGGAGCTGGGGGTGACGTACCTCTTCATCAGCCACGACCTGGCCGTGGTGGAGCAGCTGTGTCCGGAGACGGTGGTCATGTATGCCGGGCGGTTGGTGGAACGCGGGCCCACGGCGCAGCTGTTCCGGAACCGCCGGCACCCGTACACCGACCTGCTGGTCCGGAGTGTCCCCGTTCCAGGCCAGATGCTGGCGATTGAACCCGGCAAGGCCTTTGAAATTGCTACAGGCGCCGGGTGCGCGTTTGCCCCGCGTTGTCCGCGTGCGACCGAACGCTGCGAGGAGTTTCCTCCTTTGCAGGCGGTGGACGCTTCTTCCGGGCACGCCTGTGCCTGTCACCACATGCTGGATGAACCCCGTGAAGTCCTCTGATTCTTTTCTCCTGGAAACGCTCCAGACGCTGATGCGCCTTCCCAGTCCGAGTGGACGGACGGAGGAGGTGGTCGCCTGGACGGAGTCGCTCCTGAAGAGCTGGGGCCTGAGCCCCACCCGAACCCGCCGTGGCGCGATCAAAGTGGAACTGCCGGGACGGGAGACGCACCGGGCCCGTGCCCTGACGGCGCACCTGGACACGCTCGGAGCCATGGTCCGGAACCTCAAGGACAACGGCCGCTGTTCGCTGGCGTCCGTGGGCACCTGGTCCAGCCGCTTTGCCGAGGGGGCTCGGGTGACGCTTCACACCGACACCCAGGACTACCGTGGCACCATCCTGCCGCTGCTGGCGTCCGGACACGCCTACAATGAAAAAGTCGACCAGCAACCCGTCAACTGGGATCAGGTGGAGCTGCGCATTGATGAACACTGCCTCAACCGTTCCGATCTGGAGGCGCTCGGGGTGCAGCCCGGGGACTTTGTCTCTGTGGATACCGGGACCGAGATTTTGGACAACGGTTTCATTTTTTCCCGGCATCTGGATGACAAGGCAGGAGTGGCGGCGCTGCTGAACGCGTTGCGGCAACTGGTGGAAGCCGAAGCCGAGCTTCCCTGTACCACCCACCTCATCCTGACCGTCCGTGAAGAGCTGGGAGACGGGGGCGCGGCGGTGCTGACTCCAGACGTCTGGGAACTGGTCACCATCGACAATGGCGTGCAGGCGGCCAGTCAGCACTCGCGCGAGTTTGGGGTCACGCTGGCAATGGGTGACAAGACCGGCCCGTTCGACCGGAACCTGGTCCGGCACCTGGCGCGCCTCTGCACCGAACACGACCTGCGGCACCAGCGGGACCTGTTCCGGCATTACCGTTCGGACCTGGCCGCCGCGGTGGAAGCCGGGTTTGACGTCCGGACCGCCCTGATTGCCATCGGACTCGACGGCAGCCACGGGCACGAGCGCACGCACCTGGATGCCATTCGGACGGCTTCCGAGCTGGCTCGCCTCTACCTCCTTTCCCCTCTCCTGGACTGACCTGTGACGTACCGCATCAACGGAACCCGCCTCTGGGAAAGCCTGATGACTCTGGCCGAAATCGGAGGCACGCCGCAAGGAGGCGTCTCTCGTGTGGCCCTGAGTGACGAGGACCGGCAGGCCCGAGACCTGCTCCGGGAGTGGGCCGCTGACGCCATTGATGAGACGCACATTGATGAAGCTGGAAACCTCTTCCTCATCCGCTCTGGAACCAACCCGGAGGCACCACTGCTGCTGACGGGGAGCCACCTGGACACGCAGCTCCATGGCGGACGCTTTGATGGCGCCTATGGCGTGATGGCTGGGCTGGAGGTCCTCCGGACGCTCGCCGAGCATCAGCTCCGGTTGCCCCTGGGGGTGGCGTTGGTGTGCTGGACCAATGAAGAGGAAGCCCGCTACTGCCCTGCCATGGGCTCAGCCGTGTTTGTCGGGAAGCAGACTCCGGAGGCCGCATGGGCCTGTGTCGGAAACGACGGCAGTGTGTTTGGTGAGCGTTTGCGTGAAATTGGCTATGCCGGCACGTTCCGGAAGCTGGAACTGCAGGCTTATTATGAGGCGCACATTGAGCAGGGCCCCGTGCTGGAGCAGGCCGGGCTGTCCATTGGGGTGGTTGAAGGCGCGCAGGGGCAGATGGCCTGTGATGTGGTCATCCATGGCGAAGCCGGGCACTCCGGAACCGTTCCGATGCCCCTCCGCCATGATGCCATGGCCTGTGCAACCGAGGCCATTCAAGCCTGCCACCAGGAGGTGCGGCAGGAAGGCCGGGGCGTGTTTACCGTGGGTGCCTTTTCCCTGCTGCCAAACTCGCGGACGACGATTCCGGGGGAGGTGTGCTTTGGCATCGACCTGCGGCATCCGGAGGCCACGGCCCTGCTGAACCTGTGGCAGCAGCTGGAGGCGCACCTGCAGGCCGTCACCGAAGCCCACGGCTGCACCCTCCAGGTCACGCCGCTGTTTCACAAGGAGCCGGTGGTGTTTGATGACGCCTGCACGGAGGCGGTTCAGGCGGCCACCGAACACCTCGGGTACCCCTTCCGGAGGATGGCGTCTGGGGCCTTTCATGACGCCTGCCTGCTGGCGGGAGTGACGCCGACGGGGATGATCTTTGTTCCCAGTCAGCGGGGAATCAGTCATAATCCTCAGGAATACACGGCTCCGGAAGAACTGGAACGCGGAGCCAATGTCCTGCTGCATGCCCTCCTGCGCCATGCTGATCTCCGTTAAGGTCCAATGACTGAAGAGCACCCCCGATCCCCCCGCAAGCGATCCGATGTGGTCGCAGAGCAAATCAAGGATGACATCATCAGCAAACGCCTTCCCCCCGGAGAGCGCCTTGCCGATGAGAAGGACTTCCTCAAGACCTACCGGGTGAGCAAGGGAACGATGCGGGAAGCGCTCAAGGCGCTGGAGGTGCAGGGGCTGGTGAACATCCGGACCGGACCCGGCGGAGGGGCTTCCGTGTCGCGAGTGAGTCCTGAAAAGGCCAACGAGCTGCTGTGGAACTACTTCTTCTCGCGGAATGTTTCGGTCGAAGACATCTACGCCGTCCGCAAGGTGATTGAGCCGGAACTCGCTGCCAGCGTGGCCCAGCACCTGGAAGCCGAGGACCTCGCTCATTTGGAAGAATGCGTGGGGCACTGCGCAATTGAGGGCTTTGAGGCGAGTGACCGTGCTCAGCGCATTCAGGAACTCGACTTCCACCTGGTCCTTGCAGACGCCTGCCCGAACCCGGTCCTTTCCTTTTTTGCCAAGTTCATCCTCAGCCTCCTCGCCCGCATCTTCATTCATGAGGAGCTCGACTCCGACCCGAGCATCAGTGAGCAGCACCGCCAGCATGGGGTGGACTACCACCGGAACCTCCTGGAGGCCTTCCGAGACCGCGATCCGGAACGTGCCCGGCAGGTGATGATTGAGCACATGGAGTCGGCCGAAGCCTTCATGCTTCAGACCAGCAGCCCCACCTCCCACTGACGTCCCGCCTGCGATTCCGGAAGGGGGCCGGGCCCGATTGAGGGGCTCCCGGCTTGCGAATTCGCCACAAAACTGCCAGAAAGTCTTGTCTTTACCACCATCTGAGCTATTTTGATTAGTTTGCAGATTCACCTCGGCTTGCAAAGGAAACCGTGAAAAACAAGCTGATTGCAGGAAATTGGAAGATGAACGGCTCGGCAGAGCTGGTTCTGGAAATGTGTTCCGCCCTGTCTTCGGAACTGAAGGACCTTCAGAGTGAAGTCCTGTTGTGTCCGCCCTTTACGCTGCTCCGGAAGCTCCGGGAAGCAGCAGAAGGCACCCCTGTCAAAGTAGGGGCCCAGAACGTCCACAGTCAGGTCAGTGGCGCCTACACCGGTGAGATCGCAGCCCCGATGCTGCAGGATGCGGGAGCCACCTACTGCCTGGTGGGACACTCGGAGCGCCGGAGCTACTTTGGCGAAACCGATGCCATTGTCCGGGACAAGGTGGCCGTGCTGCTGCAGCATGCCATTCAGCCAGTGGTGTGTGTGGGAGAGACGCTGGAGCAACGCGAGCAGGGCAGCCATGAAGCGACCGTCGCCCAGCAACTGCGGGGCGCCTTCTCCGAGATTGCCCCTGCGGACCAGCAACGCTGCGTCATTGCTTACGAGCCCGTGTGGGCCATTGGGACGGGACGAACCGCGACCCCGGAGCAAGCCAACGCCATGCACGCCTTCATCCGCGAGGAAATGGGACGCCTGGCCACCCCTGAGATTGCTGCGGAACTGCGCCTCCTCTACGGCGGAAGCGTCAATGCCAGCAACGCGGACGAGCTGATGGCTCAGCCTGAAATTGACGGCGCCCTTGTGGGGGGAGCGAGCCTCAAGCCCGCCGACTTTTTGAAGATCATTCAAGCTGGTGGTTAATCCCGCAATCCCTTCACCCTAACCCTCAGGTTTCATGTTCAGTATCCTCTTGATCATCCACGTTGCCGCCTGTCTGATGATCATCTTCTTTGTGCTTCTTCAGTCCGGACGTGGTGCTGAGCTGGGAGCCGCATTCGGCAGCGCCGGTCAGGCCAACTCGGTCCGCAGCCAGATGACCGGTGTGGCCAAGATCACCACCGGCGTGGCCATTGTTTTCATGCTGACCTCCCTCTCGCTGGCCTACCTCTCTTCAGAAGCTGCCAAGGATTCGGTGGTGACCACCACCCAGGAGGTCCAGGTGATTCCGGGAACCGAGGCTCCCGTGGTTGAAACCCCCACCGAGCCGGCGACCCAATCGGGAACGATTGAGCTGACCTCTGAAGCGGAGAAGCCGTCGGACCTGCTGCCGCAAAAAGAAGCCCCTCCTGTGCAATCCCAGCAGTAACCGGGCGGATGAAGACGCTTTACGTCCTCCGCCATGCCAAGTCCTCCTGGGGGCACCCCGAGGCCAGTGACTTTGAGCGAGAACTCAGTCCTCGCGGAGTGGAAGCGGCTCCCTGCATGGCGCAGGTGCTGGCGCTGCTTCACCCGGCTCCCGAGCTGCTGCTGACCTCTCCAGCCCGCCGGGCTCTGCAAACGGCTGAGCTGGTACGCGGCCACCTGAGCGCTCCGTTGGCTCAGCAGGAAGAAGCGGAGCTCTACCTGGCCTCTGAAGAAACCCACCTCCGGCACCTCAAGCAAACCTCCAGCCTCGTCCAGGGGCTGGTGCTGATTGCCCACAACCCCGGGCTGGAAGACCTCATTGAGACCCTTTGCTTTGGACGTCCGTATGGGCAGGTGGCTCTGAAGACCGCAGGCCTCGCCGTGCTGGATCTTGATGTCACCGAGTGGTCCCAGGTCGGTCCCGGCACCGCAACGCTACGGGCGCTGCTGCCCTCTCGGCTGATGCAGGCGCTGCTGGCCTGATCCGGTTTTTCTTCCCTGTTTTCCCTTTCCCCATTGCCAAAAGTTTTCATGCGTGACGCCAAGAATGATGTCCGGAGCGACTACCCGCATTTTCTGGAGATCCCAACCCGCTGGATGGACAACGACGTGTATGGGCACGTCAACAATGTGGTGTACTACTCCTACTTTGACACGGTGGTGAACGAGAACCTGCTCCGACGCCTGGGGCAGGACATCCGGCAGCTGGAAGCCATTGGGGTGGTGGTGGAGACCAGTTGTCGGTACTACCAGGAGCTGAGCTTTCCGGAGGTGATTGAGGCCGGGCTGCGGACGGTGAAGATTGGACGCACCAGCGTGGTTTATGAAATTGCCCTCTTCCGTCAAAACGACGAACACCCTGCTGCATCCGGGCGCTTTGTGCATGTGTACGTGGACCAGGCCCACCGCCGTCCAGTGGAAATCCCGGCGGAGTTGCGGGCCATCATGAGCGACCTCTACGTGGAAGTCCCGGACGCCGCTTAAAGCAGCACCTGCCCAGTCTCCTTTTCGTCTGTGAGGCCGGCGGCCACCAGCGCGCCAGCGGTTTCTTCCAGCCGTCGAAAGTAAAGCTTCGGGTGCGGGGCCACCAGCGCCTCCCCCGTTTTTCCCTGCCGAATGCGTTCCTGCACCACGGGTCCAACCTCCAGCACCTCATAAACCGGCAACCTTCCCGCATAACCGGTGCCCTGACAATGCGGGCACGCCTCTGGCTGGTGCCGGCTTGGCAGGCAGCGCTTCCGGACCAACCGCTGGGCGACCACAAGGAGCAGCGTCTCGGCAAGCAGGTCGTGACGGAGTCCCAGGTTTTCCAGCCGTTGCAGCGCGGTGACGGCATCGCTGCTGTGCAGTGTGGAGAGCACCAGGTGCCCCGTCAAGGCGGCCTTCACCGCAATGCCTGCCGTCTCTTCATCTCGAATTTCTCCCACCAGCAACACATCCGGATCCTGACGCAAGGCGGCCCGGAGCGCTTCAGCAAAACCGAGTCCGGACTCGGCATCAACAGAAACCTGCGTGATGCCGGGAATTTGATACTCCACCGGATTCTCAATGGTGAAGAGGTGCTTCTCTCGCGAATTGATGGACCGGAGCAGGGCATAAAGCGTGGTGGTCTTGCCGCTTCCGGTGGGGCCGACGAGGAGAATCAGACCGCTGGGAGCCTGCGCCGCCTGCCTGAGTACCGGGAGGTCGGTTTCGAGAAACCCGAGGGCGTCCAACCGATGCTGCACCGGAACCTGATCGAGCAGGCGCAGGACCAGCTTCTCTCCCTGAAGGCTGGGCATGCTGGACACTCGGACATCCACGAGGCGCCCGCTCTGCGAGGGGTGCACGAAGTGCCCGTCTTGAGGACGCCGCCGCACCGCAATGTCCATCCCGGAGAGGATCTTGACCCGAGAAGTCAGTGCCGCCTGCAGTCCGGGAGGCAGCAGGTGCTGATCCCGGAGGTGCCCGTCCACCCGCAGCCGAAGGGTTCCCCCTTCCGGACCGGGATCGAGGTGCAGGTCTGAGCTGCGCCACTCCAGGGCTTCCTCCAGCAGCTGTTCCAGGAGAGGACCTGCCTGGGCTTCCTGGTCTGCAGAAGGGTCCGGAAGGGAGGAGTTGTCGGTGTCTTGCCACCCCAGGTACCACTCCGGAGGCGTGGGCAGGCAGCAGGCCACCTGGTTCAGACCATCCCAGTTGCTTTCGAGGGTCAGGACGCCAAGGGGAGCGGTTTCAGACTGGAGGAGGTGGATCCCGAAGTGCTGCCGGACGTACTCACGCAGCGCGGTGTGGGGAAAAGGGGGCGGAGCCGCCGGAGGCCGGAGCAGCGGCAGGCCGTAGCGCTGAGACGCATGCGCGAGGACGCTCCCTTCGTCCAGCAGGTTGAGGCGGACGAGTTCCCGGGCCAGGGCCCAATCCGGAAGCGCGTGCTCGGCCCGGAAGCGCTGAAGAAGCTCGGGGGCAAGGTCGCCGGCAGCAACAAGGTCGTCCAGCAACGAAGGCATAACGGGTCAGGGGGTGAAGTCCGGAGGCGGCTTGCGAACATTGTTCTTGAAGGCCGGTTCCGGAGGTGTTGCAGGCGGGGCTGAAGGAGGAGCAGGCGGGGGGGCCTCGTGGAGGCTCATGTCAGAAGACGGCAGGGGCGCGGCCTGGGTCCAGCGTTGCACCGAGTCCCGGACCAACTCCAGCTGCGCCATCAGGGCGTCTCGCTGTGTTTTCGAAAGGCGGTCCCAGCCCTTGGAGATGCCATCCAGGACTTCCCGGAGGTGCCGACGGTTTCCAGCGGTTCCTCCTTCAGGGAGGTGGGTGACGTTTGGACGCAAGCGGCTCATCCGGAGCTTCTGTTCGCGGCTCCGCAGCTCATTGTAATTCCAACGAAAGACGGAGGCAATGCGCCGGAGCAGCTCGTCATCCGGAGCCACTTCTCCAGCTTCCAGCAGCTCGTAGTAATCGGGGCTGATCTCGAGCAGCAGGGAAACCCCGTCGATCGACTGCCCCAGCTCTTCGCGGGTTTGGCGGAGCAGGTCTCCGATTCCGGAAGAAGACGCGGCGGCAATTTCCGGAAGCTGCAGGGGCGCTGCTGGTGGCAGGCGTTCCCGGAGTTCTTCAAAGGAAAGGGGCTTCTGGGGTCCGGTAAAGACCATGGCGTTGTGCCGCCGGACGCGCTGGCGGACCTGGTGGAAGTTCCAGCGGTAGAGCGTGCAGAGGCGTTGCAGCAGCTCTTCCGGAACCGACCCACCGGCTTCAAAGTCTTCATACTGCTCCACCGGAATGCCCATCAGGGTGGCAATGCCGAGCGGAGGCTGCCCCGCGTTTTCTCGGGCGTCTCGGAGCATCTTGGCCAGGCTCCATTGTTCAGAGGAGGGCTCTTCGGTCCGCCGCCGGGCCGAGGGCGTGCGCTGCGCAAGTTGCTTGACCTCCTGATAGTTCCACTCGAAGAGGGCACAGAGGCGCTCCAGGACGTCTTCCGGAGGGATCCAGTCCTCTTCCAGCCGGGCGTAGTCTTCCGGATCCATCTGCATCAGCAACGCGAGCGCCTCAATGCTCTGGCCGATGTTGAGGCGGAAGTCACGGATCATTTCATTGAGTTTAGCCATGGTTGGGCATGAGTCTTGGATTCAGAGCCTGTTGCCCCTTCGTTCCTGATGCAACAGGTGCTGGAGGGGAATCAACTGAGATGCAAAGTTATGAGATTAAAGCGTTTTCTACAAACTCTCTTCGCCTTCGGGGGAGGGCTCTGCTGGGCAGTTTCTGCAGGGGCCGAAACCCGGAATGCCGGATTGGGACCGCTTGAAATCCGTCCGCAGTTTCCGTTGACCCAGGCGTATCTGGCGCTTTCTCCTGAAACCGCAGCGACCCTTCCGGAGGGGACGGTGCGTTATTCGTACAGTCTCGCCGTCGCCAATACCTTTGTCAACACACAAGGCGGGGACGGCCAGATCACTCAGGAAACCGTGGACCAGGGCCTGACGACCGCCGACTTTCAGGACGATCAGGGCAACGATGTGCCCGGGTTTGGGCTGTACCTTGACGTGGAGAGTCAGCGGCACACGCTGCAGTGGCGCCGGGGCATTGGCCCTGCGTCGGAGCTGGGCCTGGAGGTGCCGTTTGTCTCCTTCAGTGGAGGAAGCATGGACAGTACCATCGAAAGCGTTCATGACCTCATTGGCATCTCCAACGAAAAGAACGAGGGCGCCTACCGAGCCTTTTCCGACCGCAACCAGTATGCTCATTACATCATCCGGGACGGAGCCTTCATCCAAAGCAACGAGGAGCCCCTCAACCTGGTCCGGGCGGAGCCGAGCGTTCACTGGAAGTGGATGCTGACGGAAGGTGGAGACGTGCTGCCGGCGATCAGCCTGAAGCTTGCCTACAAGGTGGGAGAAACGGACCGTAGCGGTAACCTGGGGCTGGTCCGGAGCGGGGGAAACGACTGGGCGCATCAGTGGCTGTTTGCCAAGCGTTTTGACGGCTGGCTGGTGTACTTTGGCGATGGGCTGGTTCGACTTGGCGAAACGCAGGGCCTGGCGTCGTTCCTGAGCCACCGCTTCATGGCCATGGAGTACCGCTTCAATGATGGCTACTCCTTCCTCTTCCAGCAGGCCTCGCAGAGCAGCATCTTCTCGCAGACCGATGCCACGCTTCGGCTGGCCGACGGCTCTTCCACCGGCGGCGAGGAGCAGCGCAATGCCAACCTGAGTGTGCCGAGCAGCGTCATCATGGTCGGACAGAAGGTGGTGTGGGGGCGGTTGCACTGGGATCTCGCCATTGTGCAGGACTACAGCAACTTCGGAAATGAGGTGGACTTTGTGGTCTATTCGAAAGTGGGGTTGCAATGGTAAGGAAGTGGTTGGTGAGCCTGGTGCTGATCCTGGGATCCATGAGCAGTGCGTGGGCGGTTGATGAAACCTTTGTGACGATCTCCTCGCAGTCCGGAACGCAGGACACGTCTGCCACCGCCCCCGTTCTGGGAGAAACCGAGGGCTACATTCAGGCTCTGGAAGCCTCCCAGGGCGCTCTGCAGTCGAGCCGGACGGTGGACCTTTCCGGGTTTTCTCTGGACTTCTACCGCGTTCATGGCGCGTCGGCCGTGGGCTTCGAGGTGAAGCTGCAGCGCTACGACACGGACTACCTGTTTGCAAACGGGTCCCGTGTCAGCCTCAGTGTTCAGCAGTTCCTCTATGGCGTGAACGCCTACCACCGGGGCGGGTGGTGGTTTCCGTTCATTGGAGCCGGGTCAGGGAGCGTCTATGGCAAGGTCAGCGAGTCCCTGACGATCAACGGCACGTCCTACTCAGCCACCACCTACGGGCAGGTCGCCAACCCGTACTTCTTCCAGGTTGGGGTCCGGTTCCCCTTTGGCCCCTTCGGACTGCTCCTGTCCCGGCAGTACCTCTCGGCCACCATGCAGGTTGAGACCGAGAAGCAGCCGCTGGAATTAGGCGGTGAAGCCACCATCCTGGGGGTGTCCCTCATGTTCTGAGCGCTGGCTCAGGCAACCCGGGTACCGTTTGCGACCTCCTCGGTCGGACGCAGCAGCACCACCCCGCTTTCCTCAGACATGGCTCCCAGCACCAGTACCTCTGACTTGACCCCAGCGATCCGCAGGGGTGGAAAGTTGAGAACGGCAGCCACCTGCTTTCCCACCAGGTCCTCTGGAGTGTAGTTCCGGGTGATCTGTGCCGAGCTCGTTTTGATGCCGAATTCGCCAAAGTCGATGGTCAGGACAAAAGCCGGCTTGCGGGCCTTTGCGTTGGGCTGCACCTGCAAGATGGTGCCGATGTGCATCTGGACCTTGTCGAAGTCAGAGTAGTCGATGGGTTCCACGGAGGGCTCCTGTTGAGGTTCTTGACATTTGGAAGGCACCCCCTATGCTTTTTGAATCTTCCGGATCAGCTGCCGGAGCTGAATTCCCAACTGAATCAACCAGCCATCTCCGATTCACTGGACCTAACGCCTCAGGCCACGGTTTCGTGAACGTGGGTTGCCCGGGAAACGGGGCAGCCTCCCGCGCTTGGAAAGGAGATTTCCTATGATTGACGCATACGGTCGAAAGATCAACAAGCTGCGTGTGTCCCTGGGAGAAGCCTGCAACATGGCTTGCACCTACTGCGTGACCAGCATCAAGGACCACGTCCCTTCCCCGAAAGCCCTGCCGGGCGACCAACTCCTGCACCTCGTCTCGCTGCTGCACCAGCATGCTGGCATTGAAAAGGTCCGGCTGACCGGTGGCGAACCGCTGCTGTTCCGTCACGTTGTGGACTTTGTTCAAGGGGTCCGGGACCTCGGGATTGAGAGCATCGGAATGACGACCAATGGTCTCAACCTGAAGAAGCTGGCGAAGCCGCTGCAGGCTGCCGGCCTGAAGTCTGTCAACGTCAGCCTGGACTCGCTGGATCCGGAGAACTTCCGGAAGATGGGGCGGGCTGGACGGCTGGATCGAGTGCTGGCTGGGATTGACGCGGCCGCCGAGGTGGGGCTTGGCCTCAAGCTCAACATGGTGGTGGTACGGGAGGCGAACGACCACGAAGTCGTCGACCTGCTGGACTACGCCGTGTCTCGGGGGGCCGAGGTGCGTTACCTGGAGCTGATGCGCATGGGACCGCTGCACCAGGGCCAGCACTTTCCGTTTGTGTCGATGCATGAAATCCTCGAGCGCATCGGCGAGCGCTACTCCTGGCACCGCGTGGAAGCGGAGTCAGACGCCACGGCGCAGCGCTTCTGGGTCCCGGGCGGGCACTTCGGGATCATTCCGAATGAGAGTGCGCCCTTTTGCTCCACCTGTTCACGCCTGCGCCTGACGTCGGATGGCCACCTTGTGGGGTGCCTGAGCAACCCGGTAGAAACCTCCATCCGCCACCTGCTGCAGCAGGAAGACGTGGCAGAGGACCTCCAGGAGTTGGTCCGGACGTCGGTCGCCTACAAGCAGCCGGCCGCCTTCACCGGGTCGAGCCTGGGAATGTCCCGCGTGGGAGGGTGATGCGTAAAAGGCTTGCTCCGTCTCTGACTTTGCGGTAAAAAGATAAGTTTAGTTTTTTCAACACTCTTTACCTCAGTCAGGGTTTCATGAAACGGACTTTCCAACCGAATGTACGGCGTCGCAAGAAGAAGCACGGATTTCGTGCCCGCATGGCGACTCCAGGAGGCCGCAAGGTGATCAACCGTCGCCGGGCCAAGGGGCGCAAGCGACTCAGCGCCTGATGAAAGAGCGGAGCTTTCCCAAGTCGGTTCGCTTGAACCAGGCTCGGGAAATTCGCCCGATCTTTTCTCATGGAACCTACCGTCCTCTTGGGTTGATCAGCGTCAAGTACCTCCCCAGCCAAGCCGAAACGAGCCGATTCCTCATTTCCATCAAGAAAAAAGTGGGGCATGCGCCCCTGCGCAATCGGTTGAAGCGCCTCCTCCGGGAAGCGATTCGAGCGGAGCGGCACTGCCTGGAGCAGAGTTATGACATCTGCTTCATGATCACCCGCACACCAGGACGTCCGGCGACGTTGGCGTACATGACGCGCTCCGTCCGGGGGCTGTTCCAGGAACTTGCACAGGCAGCCCCCTGATCGGCATGGCGCACCCCGAACCGCACGTCACGTTGTCTGAAGACTCAGCGACCGAGGGCCAAGAGGGCCAGGGGTGGAGCGTTCGCCTGCTCATGCTCCTCATCCGGGGGTACCGCAAATGGATCTCTCCTCTGCTACCGCCGTCCTGTCGCTTTTATCCAACCTGTTCGCAGTATGCGCTGACGGCGTTGGCGTATCATGGCCTGTGGAAAGGCGGGTGGCTCAGTGCCCGCCGTCTGCTGCGCTGTCATCCCTTTCATCCGGGCGGGGTTGATCCTGTGCCCCGAACCTTCCACTTCAAGTCTTCCTCCCGATTCTGATGGAAAAGAACACGTTGCTGGCGGTGGTGATCTCCATGGTCATTCTGGTGGGCTGGTCCTACTTTTTCCCACCTCCGGAGCCTCCGAAACCGGAAACTCCTCCTTCTGCGGAAGTGACCCAGGCGCTGGATGAAGTGGCGGCTGAGGCACTGGCGGGCCGTGAGGCATCCATGGCCTCCGAGCCGGCTGACACGCTTCCGGAAACTCCGGTGGTGGCCGTGGACGCGAGCCTGCCTGCCCGAGAGATCGTGGTGCAGACCGACCGCTTCCGGGTGCTGCTGAACAGCCGCGGTGGCGTGGCGACCAGCTTGCAGCTGACCAACTACGACCACACCAAGCCCCGCCTGACCCTGAGCACCTGGTTCCCCATCCTGGAAGGGGTGCTGGGGCCCGACTACCAGCTGTCGGTGACCGAGGGCAACAAGGTGGAGATGCTGAGCAACTACGTCCCAAACGTGGAGGCCTTCGGGGTGCAGTTTGAGGATGACTCGGAGCTGACCCAGCGCTTCCGGAACGCCAGTTATGCCATTTCGGTGAACGGCCAGACGCTGGAGCCGGGGACCGATCAGCAGACCTTTGCGCTGGGCGCGGAAGATGAGTCCATGACGGTGGAACTGCGCTCGGTAGAAGTGGGAGGCGTGCAGCTGGTGAAGACCCTGACCTTTCGGCAGGGCGCACACCTGATCGACTACGACCTGCAGGTCATCAACCGCTCCCTGTCTGCCAAGCCCCTCAAGGTCCGGCAGCTCTTTGGCGAAGCCCGCTTCCATGAAGGCGAGGTGGACACCCGAGCCGGGCACCGAGGCCCGGTGTACTTCACGGATGGCAGCCTGGAAACCCATGGGCTGGATGAGGCCCGGGACGGCCTGCGAGTGGGAGACTTTGACTGGGTGGGACTGGAAGACCACTACTTCATCAGCGCCGCCGCGCCGCTGGCTCCGGTCAAGGAAGGATTCTATCAGGCCCGGGAAACCGAAGGCACCGGACTCGCACCCTATTATGGCATCCGCCTGCCGCTGGTGGAACTGCTCCCCGGGAAGCTCGTGGAAGTCCCCTTCCAGCTCTACTTCGGCCCGAAGGATGAGGCGGAAATGACCAAGTTTGGTCGCAACCTGAACCAGTCCCTCAACATGACCCTCGAGTCCCTGGCGGGACCGCTGCTGTCGCTGTTGCGAGGAATTTACGGGGTTGTGGGGAACTACGGGGTGGCCATCATCATCCTCACCGTGATCGTTCGACTCGTCCTCTTCCCGCTGACCTACCGCGGCATGAAGAGCATGAAGCGCATGCAGCAGCTGGCGCCGAAGATGAAGCGGATTCAGGAGAAGTACAAGAACGACAAGGAAAAGCTGCAGATGGAAATGATGGGCCTGTATCGCAAGAACAAGGTCAATCCGGTCGGAGGCTGCTTGCCGCTGCTGCTGCAGATTCCGGTGTTCCTGGCGCTCTACAGTGCGCTTTCCAGCGCCGTTGAGTTGCGGCATGCGCCGTTCGGGCTCTGGCTCAGCGACCTGTCTCAGGCAGATGGCCTGGGGATCACGCCGATCCTCATGGGCGCCACGCTGTACTTCCAGCAGAAGCTGACCCCGCAGAGCGCGGTGATGGACCCGACGCAGGCGAAGATCATGCAGCTGATGCCGCTGGTGTTTGCCGTCTTCAGCTTCACCTTCCCGTCTGGACTGGTGCTGTACTGGGTGACGAGCAACCTGCTCTCAATGGGGCAGCAGCAGATCATCAACCGGATCAAGACGCCGGAGATTCAGGACTGACTGACCTGCGGGTCAAACACCCTGGCCACGGTCTCCAGCAACTCCGGAACCTGCTCCAGCGGCAGGTCGTTGATGCCGGCGGCCTTGGAGCGTCCCCCGCCGCCAAGGGAGCGGCAGATGACATCGGCTCCGCTGGGGCGACTCAGTGGGGCGCGGACGCTGACGAGCCCTCCTCCTCTTCCATTCTCCACCAACACAACCAACCCCTGGTCAGGGGCTTCCCGAATCTGTTCATTGCTGAAGACGCCGGCGATGCGACGGCCCCAGGCTTCATTGGGAAAGCGGAAGAAGCGGAAGGCCTCCGTTTCGGCTGCTGGGGCCACCGCCTGAGCCTGCCGCTGATCCTGCTGAAAGTGCTCCCGCAGGGCGGGAAGCGCCTCGGAGAGCCGAGCAAAGTCGAGTGGGTTCTCAAAGGGGTGCAGCTGATTGAAGAGGTCTTCTGGCGCATAGTGCAGGTCCTGCAGCGTCTCGCCGTACCCGTTGTAATTGAGCAGCTCCCCGGTTTCCCGGAGCAGGGCGAGGTCGGCCTCGCTGAGGTTCAGCGTGGCGGCCAGTTCCTGAGCAGTGCGGTGCTGGTTGTCGCCAAAGGCGCCTGCAAGGGCCCAGAGGCGGTAGGCGCCCCCCAGGTGCCGATCCACCAGGGTGCTGGTGCAGACTTCCGGATCCGGATCAATGAAGGAGGTAAAGTGGGGGTGGTCCGGAAGGGCGCCGGCAAAGTGATGGTCGAAGTAGCGGATGGTATTCTGCTGCTCAAGCAGCTGCAGGAGCGGGGCTCGGTTGACATCCAGCGAGATGTCGAGGACGGTGATGGAGCATCCGGTGCGCTCTTGAATACGGGAGAGCAGTCGGATGTCGCGCTTCACCCCGGTGATGCGTTCCGAGGCGAGGGGTTGGTGCAACCGCAACTGTTGCAGCGCACACAACCCATCGGCATCTCCGTTGAACACGTCAATGTGTTGGGTCGTCACTGAGCAAAAAAGAGGACTTGGAGACTGAACAAGGTGGCAAAGAGCACCACTCCCCCCAGAGCGATGGTAATGGGAGTGCTGAGTGCCCCGTTGCTTCGGAATCGCCGGTTGACCTCGTGCTTCTCAAAGCGACGGATCGGGTCCCGACGGATGAAGGTTTGGCTTTTCATCACGGACATGGCGCTCGAAATGGGCTGAAAAGGTTCTCAAGCTCCCCAAAGGGATCAGGAACTGTTTCAGCAAAAAGAGTGCCTAAATTCAGTCCGTGAGGCGATTCATGGCCCGTGTCTGGTTGCGCAGGTAGTGGTCGGCCAGCACCAGGGCCACCATGGCGTCGATCATCGGCACCGCCCGGGGCAACACGCAGGGGTCGTGCCGGCCCTTGGCGCGGAGCTTGGTCGCTTCTCCGGACTGGTTCACCGTGTCCTGCTCAAAGTTGATGGTCGCCGTGGGTTTGAACGCGACCCGGAAGTCGATGGGCTCTCCGTTGCTGATGCCTCCCTGGATGCCTCCGGAACGGTTGGACTGGGGGCGGATCCGCCCGTCTTCAGAGGTGAAGGCGTCGTTGTGCTGGGAGCCCTTGAGGAGCACCGAATCAAAGCCGAGGCCAAACTCCACACCCCGGGTAGCGGGCAGGGACATCATGGCCTTGGCGAGGTCGGCGGTGAGCTTGTCGAAGACGGGCTCGCCCAGTCCGGGAGGAATGTTCCGGATGTGGGCCCGGATGATGCCCCCGACGCTGTCTCCGCCCTTCCGGGCTTCCAGAATCCGGGCCTCCATGCGGGCGCTGGCTTCCGGATCGGGACAACGCACGACGCTGGCCTCCACGGCCTCGGCGGTGACGTCTTCCGGAGCGATGCTTGCGGTCAGGTCATGGATCTGCTCCACCCATGAAAGGATCTCGGCGCCACAGAGCTGGTGCAGGAGTTTCCGGGCAACGGCGCCGGCAGCCACCCGCCCAATCGTTTCCCGAGCGCTGGAGCGTCCGCCTCCCATCCAGTTGCGGAAGCCGTACTTGCGATCGTAGGTAAAGTCGGCATGGCTGGGCCGGTAGAGGTCCTTGAGGTGGTCGTAGGCCTGAGGCCGGGCGTCTTCGTTACGGACGAGGATTGCGAGCGCGGTGCCAGTGGTCCGGCCATCAAAGACGCCTGAGAGGATCTCCGCGGTGTCGCTTTCCTTGCGCTGGGTGGTGATTTTGCTCTGTCCGGGACGCCGGCGGTCGAGGTCGGCCTGGATGTCGCTGAGGTCCAGTTCCAGGCCGGCAGGGCAGCCGTCGATGACCACGCCAATGCCGCCGCCGTGTGATTCGCCCCAGGTGGAGATCCGAAAGAGGTGGCCGAAGCTATCGCCCATGTCAGTTTACGGCTAAGGGTTTCAGGTGAGACAGATCTGCCTGTTGCAGGTGAAGGGACGCCGCGAGGGCCTGGTTCTCAGCGATTCCGGCCTGGACGTCTCGGGGGTGGTGGCAGTCGGAGTTGCAGACCACCTGGATGGGGTACTCCTGGGCCAGTTCCCAGAACGGCCGCCAGGGGTAGGGAGGCCGCTGCCCCTCGGCGCCGGGCACCTTGGGCTTGCGGAGGCCATAGCCATTGATTTCCAACGGGACCCCGGTTTCCACAGCGGCCGCCAGGATGTCTCGCGAGCAGGCCGCGACGTCTTCAGTCCAGCTCATCTGAATGCCTCCAAAGAGGTCCGGATGGGCAATGAAGGCAAAGAGGCCGGTGGCCATCATTTCCTCAAGGTAGCGCGCATACGCCCGCAGGTGGGTGGCCGTTCGCAGCTCGACAAAGGAGTTGAGCCAATCGCCCTGGAAGGGGGTGAAGTGTCCGGCGCCAATGAGGTAGCTGAAGTGCCGGGCCTCAAGCAACTCCTCGGCAAAGTAGGCATGAAACTCCGGAATGTACTCGCACTCCATGCCAAGCAGGACGTTCACTTCCGGAACCACCTCGGCGGCATGATGAACCGCGGCAACGTAGTCATCCAGCTCATCAAAGCGCATCCGGACGTCAGGCCAGCGGTTGTCTGGCAGAGCGGCATGATCGGAGACGCCGAAGGTGGACATCTTAGCCTGAGCAGCGGCCCGGACGTAATCGATAACGTCCTCGTCTGCATGCTGGCAACGGAAGGTATGAGAGTGATAGTTGGCGAGTGGCAAGGCTGGGTGTCGTCACGAAAGGATTGAGCTTGAAAGAACGAAGATAACAACGGGTCACGAACGTGCAAGGAGATTTCACCGCGGCTTGACCCTGAGGTGGGCTTTGGTACGATTATCGCGTTCTGAAACACGCAAAAATTCCCCTCCTCTGTCTGACGGTAGCTCACCATGCAAGATGTACATCATTACGACCTCGCGGTCATTGGCTCTGGCCCTGCTGGAGAGAAAGCCGCCATGCAGGCCAGCAAGCTCAAGAAACGGGTGGTGATGATCGAGAACAAGCCTCGGCTCGGAGGGGCGTCTCTGCATACCGGAACCATCCCGTCCAAGTCCCTCCGGGAAACGGTGGTGAACCTGTCGATGATCCGGCAGCAGACGCATGGCATCCAGATTTCGTTCAAGGACAACCTGACCACCGACGAGCTGATGTACCGCAAGCAGGTGGTGATTCAGGAGCAGGAAAACTCGCTCAAGCGGAACCTGGACAAGAACCGGGTCACCACCCTGGTGGGCAGCCCCCGGTTTTTGAGCCCGACGGAGCTGGAGGTCCTTCCGAATGACGGCAGCGAGCCGATTCGCCTCACGGCGGATTTTTCCATCATTGCCACGGGTTCGAGTCCACGGCGTCCGAAGTGGGCCCCGTTTGACAACGAGTGCGTGTTCGATTCCGACAGCATCCTCAAGATCAAGCACCTCCCGAAGAAGATCACCATCATCGGAGCCGGGGTCATCGGCTGCGAATACGCGTGCATCTTTGCGAAGCTGGGGATCCGTGTGAACCTCATTGCCCGCGACCGCAACGTGCTGCCGTTCCTCGATCGCGAGATTGCCGAAGCACTGATCTACCGGATGCGCAACCAGCGCATCACCCTGCGCCTGGGGGAAAACGTCAAGGACATCCGAAAGGTGGCTCCGGAAGAGGTGCTGGTGGAGCTGGAGAGTCAGAAGGTGCTGCCCTGCTCAACCGTGCTGGTTGCTGCTGGCCGGACGGCGAACTCGGAAAACCTGGGCCTGGAGGAGATTGGCATTGAGCTGGGCCACAACCTGCTCATCAAGACCAACGAGGTCTACCAGACGGCGCGTCCGAACATCTATGCCGTTGGCGACGTCATTGGCTTCCCCGGACTTTCGTCAACCTCAATGGTGCAGTCCCGGATTGCCGTCCTGCACGCCTTTGGCGAACTGCAAAACGAGTCCATGCCCAAGGAGTTTCCCTACGGCATCTGGACGATTCCAGCGGTGGCGATGGTGGGGCAGACGGAAGAGGAGCTGACCGAGGCCTGCATTCCCTATGAAATCGGCGTGGCCCACTTCAAGGAGATCTCCCGGGCGCACATCATGGGAGAAGAGGAGGGCATCGTGAAGCTCATCTTTGATCCCGAAAGCCTGAAGCTCTACGGCGTCCACATCATCGGCCCCCGCGCGGCAGAACTCGTTCACCTCGGACACTCGGTGATGCACCTTGGGGGAACCATCCGGTACTTCATCAACGCGGTGCTCAACTGCCCCACACTGGATGAAGCCTACCGGGTCGCGGCCTTCAATGGCATCAACCGCCTCGATCACGACTCCCTCTGATTCCGGAAGCCGGGTCCGATGACCCGTGCCTTCCGCTCATTTTTTCCAGAATTCCCAAGACGGCTGGCCAGGACATTTTCCTTGACATCCGCCTTGGCACGATGTTAGCTTATTAGCACTTTCTTGAGATGAGTGCTAACGATCGATCAGGCAACAAGGGGGATTCATCCAGGGACCGCATGGGAACGAGAAAGCAGGGTCAAGACATTGACGAGCGCATGCAGATGGTGCTGCGCGGCATTGTGGATAGCTACATTGAGAACTCGGAGCCTGTGGGGTCGAGAACCCTGTCGAAGCAGTTAGAGGTTCAGTTCTCTCCGGCGACGATCCGGAACATCATGTCGGACCTGTCGGAGATGGGCTACCTGATGCAGCCGCACACTTCCGGGGGACGCATTCCGACGGACAAGGCGTACCGGCTGTATGTCGATTCGCTGGTGGTGGCCAATCAGCTGCCGAACAGCATCCAGAGTCACATCGCGGAGCTGTCGAAGCTGGGGACAACGGCGCCAGTGGAGGTCTTGCTTCAGAACACCACCCGCATCCTGGCGGGACTGACCAAATTCGTCTGCCTGGTCACGGCTCCGAAGACGGAGGTGAGCCTGCTGCAGCGCATTGAGTTCATCAAGGTCAGCGCCCGCAAGGTGCTGGTGATTCTGGTGACCAAGTCCGGTGTGGTGCGCAACAAGATCATTGACACGCCAGAAGACTTCCCCCAGGACTTCTTCAACACGATCTCCGCGTTCCTCAATGATCAGTTCCAGAACCGCTCCCTGCAGCAGATCCGTGAGGAGATCCTCCGGAGCATGGTGGAGGACAAGGAACGCTACGACCAGCTCCTTGCGCAAGCGGTCCGGCTCGGCAAAAAAGCGTTTGAGCTCGATGAGCGCGAAGAGATGTACATGGAAGGCCAGTTCAACCTGCTCAAGAACGAGCGTTTTCAGAGCACCGAGGTGGTGCAGCACCTGATGGACGCCTTTGAGCACAAGAGCATGATCATGGATGTGCTGGACCACACCGTCCGGGCGGAGGGCGTGCAGCTGTACATCGGGGTGGAAAACGAGTCTGAGAACCTGAGAGACTGCACCCTGGTAGCCGCCAACTACCGCAACGAAAACAACGTGTTGGGCACCATTGGGGTCATTGGTCCCACCAGCATGAATTATCAGCACATCATTCCTGTCGTGGACTACACGGCCAAAATTCTATCCCAAGCCATTTCTGAGCAAGCCTATGACTGAGAAGAAGAAGGCC
>JAYOTF010000015.1:26613-71172 GCA_038150265.1 Deltaproteobacteria bacterium
AAAATTCTATCCCAAGCCATTTCTGAGCAAGCCTATGACTGAGAAGAAGAAGGCCACTGAGCAAACTCCTGAGCAAGCCGATCCGTCTGTTGACGCGGCGGACCCTTCTGTGGAGTCCGAAGCGCCTGAAGCGGCTGCGGATGAAACCGGAGCCACCGAGGAAGCCACGGCTTCCGGAACTGCTGACGAAGACGACGTGCAGCGCAAATTGGACGAGGTGCAGGGCCGCTACCAGTACCTGAACGCCGAATTTGAAAATTACAAGAAACGGATGGTCCGGGAAAATTCGGAGCGCTTGAAGTACTCAAATGGAGACTTGATCAAGGAACTCCTTCCGAGTTTGGACAATCTGGAGCGTGCCATTGATCACGCCAAAAAGGAAGAATCCAGCCGTGAGAGCATGATTGAAGGGCTGGAAATGGTTTACAAAATGGCCCAGGAGTCCCTGGTCAAATTCGGAGTCGCCCGAATTGATGCATCCGGCCAGGTGTTCGATCCCAACCTGCACCAGGCTGTGGGCATGGTTGACGCCGGAGAGGTCCCAGAGAACCACGTTGCAGAGCAACTTCAAGCGGGCTACACCCTTTACGACCGTGTGCTGCGGCCCTCCATGGTGAGGGTGGCGGGCAAGGCGTAACCTCAATCAGACAAAAGGAGAACTATGGGTAAAGTGATTGGCATCGACCTGGGAACCACCAACTCCTGTGTGTCGGTGATGGAAGGCGGTGACCCGAAGGTCATCCAAAACGCAGAAGGGGCCCGCACGACCCCGTCGATGGTTGCCTTCAACGACTCCGGAGAACGCCTGGTGGGCCAGGTGGCCAAGCGCCAGGCCGTAACGAACCCGAACCGCACCATCTTTTCTGCCAAGCGCCTGATGGGACAGGCCATCAATTCGCAGGAAGTGAAGCACACGGAGACGATTGTTCCGTACAAGATCGTGGAAGGCGCCGGCGGCAGTGCGTACATTGGGGTGGATGACAAGAAGTATTCGCCGCAGGAGATTTCCGCGTTTGTTCTGCAGAAGATGAAGCAGACCGCAGAGGAGTACCTCGGGGAAACGGTCACGGAAGCCGTGGTCACGGTTCCGGCCTACTTCAACGACAGCCAGCGCCAGGCAACCAAAGACGCCGGCAAGATCGCCGGCCTGAACGTCCTCCGGATCATCAACGAGCCCACGGCGGCCGCAATGGCCTATGGCCTCGACAAGAAAAACGATGAGAAGATCGCCGTCTTCGACCTCGGAGGAGGAACGTTCGACATCTCCATTCTTGAGCTTGGGGAAGGCGTGTTTGACGTCAAGTCCACCAACGGCGACACCTTCCTGGGCGGAGATGACTTTGACAACCGCTTGATCGAGTTCCTGGCGGACGAGTTCAAGAAGGAACAGGGCATTGACCTCCGGCAAGACAAGATGGCTCTGCAGCGCCTCAAGGAAGCGGCGGAAAAGGCCAAGCACGAGCTGTCTTCCAGCTCTGAGACAGATGTCAACCTGCCGTTCATCACGGCGGATGCCAGTGGTCCGAAGCACCTGAACATCAAGATCACCCGGGCCAAGTTCGAGACCCTCGTGGCAGACCTCGTGGACCGCTGCCTGGAGCCGTGCCGCAAGGCCCTCAAGGATGCCGGTGTGACGGCTAATGACATTGATGAGGTGATCCTCGTCGGGGGCATGACCCGCATGCCGAAGGTCCAGCAGATCGTCAAGGACTTCTTTGGCAAGGAGCCGAACAAGAGCGTCAACCCCGATGAAGTCGTTGCCATTGGCGCCGCCATTCAGGGCGGTGTCCTCAAGGGCGACGTCAAGGACGTGCTCCTGCTGGACGTCACTCCGCTTTCGCTCGGCATCGAGACCCTCGGGGGCGTCATGACCAAGCTCATTGAGCGCAACACGACGATTCCGACGCGCAAGAGCCAGGTCTTCTCCACGGCTGCTGACAACCAACCTGCGGTCAGCATCCACGTGCTGCAGGGCGAGCGCGAGATGTCGACAGACAACAAGACGCTGGGACGCTTTGAGCTGGTGGGCATCCCTCCGGCACCGCGTGGGGTTCCGCAGATTGAGGTCACGTTCGACATTGACGCCAACGGCATTGTTCATGTCACGGCGAAGGACCTCGGCACCGGCAAGGAGCAGCAGATCAAGATCACGTCCTCCAGCGGCCTCTCGGACGAGGAAATCGACAAGATGGTCCAGGACGCAGAGAAGTTTGCTTCCGAAGACAAGACGAAGCGGGAAAAAGTGGAGCTGAAGAACCAGGCAGAGACCCTGATCTACAGCACCGAAAAGTCTCTGAGCGACCTCGGAGACAAGGTTCCTGCCGACGACAAGGCGAAGATTGAGGCCACCAAGGAGCAGCTCCGCAAGAGCCTCGAGGGGGACAACATCGACGCCATCCGGAGCGACATGGAGGCCCTGACACAAGCCTCGCACAAGCTGGCGGAGATGGTGTACCAGAATCAGCAGGCAGGCGGCGGTGACGATGCCACTCCGGGGGCGGATGCCCAGGGGGGTGGTGACGAAGGTGCCAAGAAAAAGGACGATGAGGACATCGTCGATGCTGATTATGAAGAAGTAAAGAAGTAAGCACGACGCCCCCGGGAGCCTCTCGGGGGCGTACACTGTAGAGATTCAGGAGAACCCCTTGGCCAAACGCGATTACTACGAAGTTCTAGGGCTTAGCAAAGGTGCCTCAAAGGAGGAGATCAAGAAGGCGTACCGCAAGGTCGCCATGAAGTATCATCCGGACCGCAACCCTGGAGACCAAGAGGCTGAGGACAAATTCAAGGAGGCGACCGAAGCCTTTGAGGTCCTGGGCGATGACGAAAAACGGAATCGCTACGACCAGTTTGGCCATGCCGGAACCGAAGGCATGGGCGGCGATTTCAGTGGCTTCAGCAACTTCGGTGGCGGGGGCGCCGGATTTGGCGACATCTTTGGGGACATCTTCGGCGAGTTCTTTGGCGGTGGCGGAGGTCCCGGAGGCGGCCGTCGGGCGTCGCGGGGCGAACGGGGCTCCGACCTGCAGTACAACCTGGAGGTCACTTTTGAAGAAGCAGCCTTTGGCGGAGCCCGGGAAATTGAAATCCCCCGGATGGAAACCTGCGACACCTGCAGCGGATTAGGCGCTCACTCACAGAGCGACATTGAAATCTGCTCCGACTGTGGCGGAAGCGGCCAGCAACGCATCCAGCAGGGCTTCTTCAGCGTGGTCACAACCTGCTCCACCTGTGGTGGACGTGGCAAGACCATCAAGAACGTCTGCAAGAGCTGCCGAGGGCGGGGACGGGTTCAGAAGACCAAGCGCCTGCGCATCAACATCCCGGCTGGGGTCAACACCGGCTCTCGCATCAAGCTCACGGGAGAAGGGGAGCACGGCACCAACGGCGGCGGTAACGGCGACCTCTATGTGGTGCTGCGCGTCAAGGAGCACCCGGTCTTTGATCGCGATGGCTCCGACCTGTTCTGTGAGGTGCCGATCAGCTTCACGCAGGCAGCGCTGGGAACCGAGCTGGAGGTGCCCACGCTTGAGGGCAAGGCCAAGCTCAAGATTCCTGCAGGAACCCAGACGCACAAGATCTTCCGGCTCCGGAACCAGGGCATGCCCGAACTCCGAGGCGGCGGGCGGGGAGACCTGCTCTGCCGGGTGCTGGTGGAGACGCCCACCAACCTTTCGGCGCGGCAGCGGGAGCTGCTGGAAGAACTGGAGTCGGTGAGCAGCAGCGACGATCACCCCCTGCGGGACAAGTTCTTCAACGCCATTCGGGACCTCTTTTCCTGACAGCTCCCGGACTCAGGTCCGGGCCCCCTCCGGATGCCGGATCATCGCGTAGCGGGTCAACACGACCCCATCGCGCCGGCTCTGCTCCACGCATTCCACCTCAAACCCGTATCGCTCAAACAGCGGCTTCGAAAATTCGGAGGCTGCCACCGTGACGGCGTGTTTCGTGTCGGCTTGCTGCAGAAGCATTTCCAGCAAAGCGGTCCCCACTCCCTGTCGCATGAACTCAGGTGCCACAAACAGGGCCGAAAGGTGGTCTGGCGTCGCCAGCGCCCCAAAGCCCTGAAGGCGTCCAGAGGCGTCTTGTGCCACAAAGGTCTGGGCACCAGTCACCCAGTCGGCAAACTCCGCCTCGTTGGCAAAACGCGCCCACGCCGCGACCTGTTCCGGAGTGTAGGCCTGCGGGCCGGCGTGTTCGATGGCACGGCGGTAGAGGGTCCGGAGCGCGTCCTGCTCTTCCGGTTGCATGGGACGAATGATCACCCCATTGCCTCGGGAATGACCAACACGAGCCAGGGCACAAAGACCAGAAGCGCCAGCCGAAACACGTCGGCCAGCAGGAAGGGCAACACGCCCCGGAAGATCGTCTGGGTTGAGACATCCGGAAGCACGGAGCGGAGGACGAAAACGTTCAGGCCAACCGGAGGCGTGATGAGGCTGATTTCGGTCACAACCACGACAATCACACCAAACCAGATGAGGTCAAAGCCCAAATCCGCGACCAGCGGGTAAAAGATCGGAACCGTCAGCAGGATCATGGAGAGGCTCTCCAGCACGGCTCCAAGGATCAGGTAGATCACGAGGATGAGCCCGATCACGGCCAACGGGGCAAGCCCGGCATCCTGAACCCAGTCGGAAAGATCACTTGGGAGCCCAGCGATGTTGACAAAGTTGGAGAAGAGCAGGGCCCCAATGAGGATGAAGAACATCATCGCTGTGGTGTGAGTGGACTCGACCAGTACTGAAAACAGCATCTTGCGGTTGAGCTTGCCCCGGAGCCAGGTGAATCCCAAGGCCCCGGAGGCGCCAATCCCTGCGGCTTCTGTGGGAGTGAAGACGCCCAGGTAAATGCCACCGATGACGAGGGCAAAGAGTGAGAGGATGCCCCAAACGCCTTTCAGGAGCCGAAAGCGCTCATTCATCGGCATTGGGGTCGCGCGTGGCCCCAACTCCGGTTTGAACCAGGTGACCCCCCACACCGCGGCCATGTAGCCCAGGATGCCCAGGAGTCCCGGAAGGATCCCTGCTGCAAACAGCTTCCCAATGTCCTGCTGAGTCATGACGCCATAGAGCACCAGGATGACGCTGGGAGGAATGAGGATGCCCAGGGTGCCGCCGGCAGCAATCACTCCGGAGGCCAGGGAGTCGGCATAGCCGTACCGTCGCATGGAGGGCATGGTGACCTTGGCCATGGTGGCGGCGGTCGCAAGGGAACTGCCGCACACGGCGCTGAAGCCTCCGCAGGCCACGGCGGTCGCCATGGCGAGCCCACCCCGTCGGTGCCCGAGCCAGGCGTTGGAGGCGCCATAGAGTTCATCCGAAAGCCCGGCATGCGTCACCAGGTTCCCCATGAGGATGAAGAGGGGAACCACGGAGAGCCCATAATCCATCCCGGTTTCCAGCGTCACCTGAGCCACCATGGAAAACGCCGGGTCCCAGCCAATCATGAGCCCCAACCCCCCAAATCCGACCAGAGCCATCGAGAAGGCGATGGGCACCCCGAGGAACATGATCGTCAGCAGAATCACAATGCCGGTTAACCAGAATTCGATGGCGCCTCCTTTGAGCGTGAGGTGAGGGAAATCAGGGGTGGCGGATGACCCGAACGGCTTGGGCGACGGCAAGGACGGCGCTGATGCCAATGAGCAGCGCCGAAAAGTAACCCACCGGCGCCAGTGGGATGAACAGGTAGGCGGTTTCGTCTCCGTATTCTGCCATCTCGGTCGCCTTCACCCAGACCCGCCACGTCATGACCACCAGCACGCTGGCCATCACCAACGCCGTGACAACGTTCTGGATCCGGAGGGCACGAGGCGGGAGGCGATTGATGAAGAGGCTGACGGAAACATGCTCCCCGGAGCGTGTGACCAGCGGCAGTCCGGCAAAAATCAGGGACGCCATGAGGATCTCGGTGATCTCGAAGGCCCCCGGAATGGGCGCGTTGAGGAGGTACCGCCCAATCACATCAAAAAAGGTGAGGGCCATCATCGACAGCAGCATGGCTGACGCAATCAGGCCCAGCGCCTTTCCCAACCAGTCAGAGGTGGAAACCGCCGTAGCGGCTTCCAGGTTCTCGGAACTCATGGACGATAAGCCGCCGCTTCTGATCGGAGCATGGCCAGGGCCGCCTGGCCATCAATCCCCTTCTCGGCAAGGCGGTTGAGGACAGTGGTTTCAATGTTGGCGAGGCGGGCCTTCAGCTCGTTCATCAGAGCTGGACTGGCGGTGGAGACCTGCATGTTTTCTGCTTCCATGGCGGTCTTCCCCCGTGCATCGGCCTGGTCCCAGCCCTTGCCGGCCAGCTGCGCAAATGCCTCTCCGGAGACGCTGTCAATGGCCTGCTGGTCTTCTGGACTCAGGCGGTCCCACTTGCGCTGATTCATGATCAGGAAGAAGCTGGTGTTGTACATGCCCCCGGGAACGAGCGTGGCATACTTCAGCACCTGCGACAGCTTGAAGGAGGCAATGGACTCGGTTGGGAAGAAGATGCCATCGGCAACACCGCGCGAGAGGATTTCGTAGGACTCGCTTGCCGGCTTGAGCAGCGTCACGGCGCCGAGAGCCTTGCCGACGTCATTGACGACTCCTCCCCCAACACGGATCTTCATGCCGTCGAGGTCCGCCACAGACTGGATGGGCTTCTCAATGCTGTACATGTGTCCCGGGCCATGGGTGAAGACGCCCAAAACCTTGGTGCCAGCATGCTCATTGGCTGCCGCCAGGTACTTTTCATAAGTCCGCCAGTACGCAACCGAAATCGCCTCGGCGCTGTCGCCCAGGAAGGGGATTTCGGCAATCTGCGTTGCGACAAACCGTCCGGGCGTGTAGCCATGGACGCCCAGGGTGACATCGGCAATGCCGTCCCGAGCCAGGTCGTAGTGGCTCGGAGGCTTGCCAAGTGGCTTCGCGAGCAGGTTGATTTCGACGTTTCCGTTGGTCGCTTCTGCCACACGGTCGGCCCAGGGCTGAATCATCAGCGTGGTGATCGGGTGGGTCGGGGGAAGCCAGTTGGAGAAGCGAAGGGTGGTTTTGGCCTGAGCGGGGAGGGAGACAGCGAGCAGTCCGGCCAGGACTCCGGCCGTAAAGAGCTTCTTCATGGATTCTCTCCTGAGAGGTTCACAAAATGAGGCCGTTCCGAGGCCTGAGCAAGCGGAGTCACTCCGCGAAAAGGTGCGCCTGCTGACGCAGTTCATACTTGAGGACCTTGCCCATGGTGTTGCGGGGCAGGGTCTCGACAAAAACAAAGGCTTTGGGGTGTTTGAAGCGGGCCAGACGCTCGTGCAGCAGGGCCTGCAACTCCGGCTCGGTCACCGTCTGCCCAGGCAGGCATTCGACAAAGGCGACGGGCACTTCCCCCCAGTGCGCATCGGCTCGAGCGACCACGGCAACATCGGCCAGGGCTTCATGTTCACGGAGGGTCGCCTCCAGTTCTGCCGAGTAGATGTTCTCTCCTCCGGAAATGATGATGTCCTTCTTGCGGTCGTGGATGGTCAGGAAGCCTTCGTCATCCTGAACACCAACGTCTCCTGTCCGGAACCAGCCGTTGGCGAACGCCTCTGCTGTGGCCTCGGCGCTGCCCCAGTACTCCTGCATCACATTCGGACCCTGCACCCACAGCTCACCAGAGGTGCCGGGAGGAACCTCGTGGCCTGAATCATCCACTACTTTCACCCTACAATGCAAGGCCGGTTTTCCCGTCGAGCCGATTTTCCGGAAGGCGTCCTCTCGTCGCAGAACCGCTGCAATCGGGGCGGTTTCGGTGGAGCCATAGACCTGCCCAATGGGAAGCTGGCGCTGGTGGAAGCCTTCAATGAATTCGGTTGGCACGACAGAAGAGCCGGTCACGACCATCCGCAGCGAAGTCAGGTCGCTATCGGCCCAACGCGGGTGCCGGAGGAGGGCCTGCATGGTCACTGGAACAAGCAGGAGCAGGCTGGGCCGGTGCTGCTCCACCAGCATGAGGGTCTGCCCGGGATCAAAACGGGGAGTGATCAGGACTTCAGCGCCCGCATAGAGGGCGGGAGTGGTCTGGATGTTCAGGGGGCCCACGTGAAAGAACGGCAGCACCGAGAGGATGCGGTCCTGACTCGTCAGGTCATGCAGGTGGAGGCTGTTGAGGGCATTCCAGAAGAGGGCTGCTTGCGTGAGCACGGCCCCTTTGGGGTGCCCGGTGGTTCCGGAGGTGTAGACGATCAGCCACGGGGCGTCGAGGGAAACCATGGGGTTGGCGTCATCGGGTCCGGAGGCGTCCAGCACCGCCTGGTGAGGGGTCCAGCCAGAGGCTGTGAATTCCAGAGCAATCAGGTGGCAGTCCGGAACCGCTTCCTGAACGACGGTTGCATGAGACTGAAAATCGGCCTCGGCAATGAGAACGTGGGCGCCGGCATTTTTGACAATGTAGGCGTGTTCCGGAGGAGCAAGCCGCCAGTTGAGTGGCACCAGCACGGCTCCCAACCGGGCGCAGGCAAAGAGCAGCGCCAGCAGGTCGGGGTGGTTGTAGCCAAGAAACACGACCCGGTCCCCGCGACCGACCCCCAGTTTGTGCTTGAGCCCTCGAGCCCAGTCTCGGACACGGGCCTCCAGTTGCTGGTAGGTCCAAACCTCCTCGGTTTCAGGGGCACGGAAGAAGCGCAGGGCCGGTTTTTCGGGGGTAAAGTCAGCATGTCGCTCAATCCACTGGGCGGCATTCACGTTACGGACTCCAGAAACTGATGCAGTTCATCATTAAAGCGCTGCGGGGCTTCAAGCGGAATCAGGTGCCCCGCTTCCTCAAAGCAGGTGTAGCGGGCGTGGGGGATGGCATCAGCCATGCGCTGCATTACCCGCGCCGGCGCATTCTGGTCGTGCCCACCGGAAATGAGCAGCGTGGGGACCGTCAGTTGCCCCAGCAGCGCTCGCTGGTCGAAGTAGGTCAGGGCATGGAGGGCCTGCACGTAAGGCGTCTGGGGGACCTGTTGCATGCTCCGAAGCGCCTGTGCCCTTCCGGCAGGATCCGGGTGCGGCCCAAGCATCCTGGCCAGGGCCTCCGGGGCGAGTTCCCGGAGCGTCTTCCCGGCGCGCAGCGGAGCAAGGCGCTGCTCCAGAAATTGCTTCTGCCAGTCTCCGTCGGGTTTCCCAAAGGCTGGGCTGGTAGCGACCAGGGTCAGGGAGCGAACCCACTCCGGACGCTGAGCCGCCACCTCGAGGGCGAGCATTCCGCCCAGAGAATGTCCGACCCAGTGTGCAGGTTCAAGATTTAACTCCGGGTGGTCCGCCGCGAGGACGGCGGGCAAGTCCTTGAGGGTGAAGTAGGAAACTGGCGGGGTGCCGCCGTAGCCGGGGAGGTTCCAGGCGAGGCAGGAGTAGTGGGGGGAGAAGGCGTCGAGTTGCAACTGCCAACTGGAGGCATCGGTTCCCACACCATGGAGAAAGATCAGTTGGGGAGCGCCGTTCGGTTCCATTGAGTTGCAGGCATGAGGTCGTGTTCAGTCGGCCGATACCGTCCCAGATCAGCATCAGGAGCGCAACTTCTTTTTGAAAAATCCCGGGATCCGCGTGTTTTTAGAGCGAGAGTGCCTCGACGGTGCAGCCGGTTGCCTCAAGGGTGATGCGGTGCAGGGAGGTCGGGGGGCGGCTCGGCTTCACCCGCATGGTGGAAGAAGCAGAGTTGACGACCTCCAGGGGGGAGCCGTCTGGACGTGTGAAAGAAAGGTGCCAGTTCCGGTGGACGTGCCCATGGAGGTACAGCCCGATGGCAGAATGCGCCCAGACCCACTCCCGGACCCTTTCGAGTTGGTTGAGTTCGTGGTTGGCATGAACCTCCCAGCCTTCCGGAAACCAGAGCGGGTAGTGATTCATGAGGACAAAGCGGGTGCCCGGAGGCTGAGCCTCCATGAAGGCTTCGGTCGCGGCCAGGGTTTGCTCCCGGACGGTTCCGCAGGCCTGAAGCCAGCTGTTCGGGTGGGTGCTGTCCCAGCCAATGAGCCACCAGCCTGGGCCCAGCGGCGCGGTCAGGATTTCCTGGGTGGTCCACCAGGGGCCGAAGAACTCGTAAAAGCGGTCTGGTGCGCAGGCTTCCGAAACATAGCGGTCGTGGTTTCCGGGGATGACGTGCACGGGGCGTGGGCCGTCCAGAAGCGGAGCCAGGTGCTGGCGGGCCTGCTCAAATTCGGTGGCCAGGGCCAGCTGGGTGAAGTCTCCGCTGATGAGCAGGTGGTCCCACTCTTCTGCCAGCAGGCGGTCCCGGAGCCGTTCGTAGCGCTCCGGGGGGTAGTCGGCCCGGCGGCGCAGGAGGAGATTCAGGGAGCCGAGCAGGCGCTTGGAGGTCCACTCGGCAGGCGTGTGCGGAAGGGCGTGATAGTGCAAGTCGGAGACGTGCATCAACGTGAGCGAAGAAGCCACAAATTCCAAACTTTACTTGTCATTTTAGGGGATTTCTCCTACCTTTTCGGGTTTCGGCATCCTCTAGATCGCCAAATCCCCAAGTTGTCTTGATGCGGCCAAGTCTGGCCTGTTCCCGCCCGGTTCGCAAGTCATCTTGTGGAACCGTATCACCTTGGAACCAAAAGGAGAACCCCCCATGGTCTTGACCATTGTTGCCCTAGCCTTACTGGGGCTTGGAGTTGCACTCTACTACTCCATGAAGATTTCTGGCATCCCGCTGACGCAAGGCGTGGAGAATCCGGAAGAGGCTGACAAGCTGCGGAAGATTTCCTCGGCGATTGCCGATGGCGCGATGGCGTTTCTGAAGCAGGAGTACCGGTACATGGTGTACTTCATGATCGGCTTCGCAGTCCTCATCTCCTTGCTGGTGGACGACCACCACACGCCTGACACGAATGAAGGCCTCTACACCGCTTTTGCCTTCCTGCTGGGGTCGGTCATCTCCATTGCCTCCGGGTTTGTGGGCATGAAGATCGCGACCATTGGCAACTCCCGGACCACTGTTTCAGCCAAGTCGGGCATTGGGAAAGCCTTCCAGGTGGCGCTGCAGTCGGGCGCTGTGATGGGATTTGGCCTCGTGGGCCTGGCCGTTTTGGGATTGGCGGTCATCTACGTGGCGCTGGACGCCATGCTCGGCTTCCCGCAGGAGCAGACGCACATCCTCATGGAAGTCATGGCCGGCTTTGGGCTGGGCGGCTCCTCCATTGCGCTCTTCGGACGTGTGGGCGGAGGCATCTACACCAAGGCAGCGGACGTGGGTGCTGACCTGGTCGGAAAGGTCGAGAAGGGCATTCCGGAGGACGACCCCCGGAACCCGGCGGTGATTGCCGATAACGTGGGTGACAACGTGGGCGACGTGGCCGGAATGGGGGCAGACCTGTTTGGCTCGTGCGCCGAGAGCACCTGTGCGGCTCTTGTGATTGGCGCGGTGGCGTTTGCCGCTGACCTGGGCGCGTTGCTCTACCCCATCCTGATCACCGCGGTGACGATTCCGCTGAGCCTCGTGGTGCTGCTGATGTTCGGCAAGGCCGAGACCGAAGCCCAGGTCGCTCCAGTGCTCAAGAAGCTGCTCATCGTTTCCACCGTCGTCAACAGCGCCGTGATGCTGCTCCTGACCCTGGGACTGCTTCCGGACGTGTTTGTCATCGACGGTGTGGACTACAGCAACCTCGGCATCTTCTTCTGCTACGCCATTGGCGCCTTTGCCGGCCTGGCGGTGGGACTGCTGACCGAGTACTACACCTCCCATGACTTCAAGCCGGTCCGGGAAGTGGCCAAGGCTTCAGAAACCGGTGCTGCAACCAACATCATCTTCGGTCTGGCCCTCGGCTACGAAAGCTCCGCAGGCTCCATCATTGCCATTGCGGTGAGCATCTTTGCCTCCTTCTCCCTTGGGGGCATGTACGGGGTGGCCATTGCCGCCATCGGCATGCTGAGCACCCTCGTCATTGGCCTCGCCATTGACGCCTACGGCCCGGTTGCCGACAACGCTGGCGGCATTGCGGAAATGACGGGCATGGGCGAGAGCATCCGGAACCGCACTGACGTTCTGGACGCTGCCGGAAACACCACTGCCGCCATCGGAAAAGGCTTTGCCATCGGCTCGGCCATCCTCACTTCGCTGGCGCTGTTTGCCGCATTCATCACCCGTGCGAACTCCCTTCAGGGGGGTGGGCTGGACAGCCTGGACCTGCTCAATCCGCTGGTGCTGACGGGCACCTTCGTGGGCGCCATGCTGCCGTTCCTCTTCACGGCCATGACCATGAAGTCGGTGGGAAAAGCGGCCTTTGACATGATCGAAGAGGTCCGCCGGCAGTTCCGGACGATTCCGGGCATCATGGAAGGCACTGGAACCCCAGACTACGCCGAGTGCGTGGCCATCTCCACGAAGGCGGCGGTGCGGGAAATGATTCCGCCGGGCATCCTCATCATGGGCACACCGCTGGTGGTGGGGTTCCTCTTTGGTGTGGAAGCCGTTGCTGGCGTCCTGGTGGGCTCTCTGGTCTCCGGAGGCGTGCTGGCCATCTCCTCCGCCAACTCGGGAGGAGCCTGGGACAACGCCAAGAAGTACGTTGAGAAGGGCAACCTCGGTGGCAAGGGAACCGACACGCACAAAGCGGCTGTGGTGGGTGACACCGTCGGGGATCCGCTCAAGGACACCTCCGGTCCGTCCCTGAACATCCTGATCAAGCTCTCGGCCATTCTGAGCCTGGTCTTTGTCCCCTTCTTTGTTGAGTACGGGGGCCTGCTGGTCGGCTAATCGCTGCCAGTTTCAAGCAACGTGAGGCCAGCTTCGGGTGGCCTCACCCCTCCTTTTGTTCCGCACACAGCAGCACCAGGGCCTGCGCCATCACCTGCGCAGCATCCATCAGATCCTCAATGACAATGTACTCATCGGGCTGGTGAGCCAACTCGAGCAGTCCGGGACCGTAGGCAACACAGTTCTTGAGCCGCCCAATGCGGTCGATGTGCTTCTGGTCGTAGGTGCCGGGAGAGACGACGTACTCGGCCGGTTGCTGCAGCACCGTCTCAATCGCGTGGGTGAGGGCCTGGGCAACGGGAGCCGTGCGTTCAGTAAACGTCGGAAGCACTTCAAAGAGGTCGGTGAGCCGGTAGTCGAATCCGGAGCGCTCCTGCTTCAGCTGGTCAAGGAGGTCAATGACTTCCTGCCGGACATCAGCAAGCTGCTCCTCCGCGAGGAAGCGCCGGTCGAGGACGAGGCGACACCGGTCGGGAACACAGGGCGACGGAAGCCCCGTGCTGGCCGCCTCGCGTTCGGGTTGCCCGCCGTGAATGGAGTTGAGGTTGAGGGTCGACTGACGGGCTGCCGGAGGCACCACCGGCATGGCGGTTTGCTTCTCCTGAAGCTGGGGCAGCAGCCGGGTCTCCACCTCATGCAGAAAGGCGCCCATGTGCCGAACGGCGCAGTTTCCCAGAAACGGCATGGAACCGTGGGCGGTCCGCCCAAGGGTTTCCACTTCAGCCCACCAGACCCCTCGGTGTCCAAGGCAGATCCGGTCCTTCTGCAAGGGTTCCGGGATGATGACGTGCTGGACGCGTTCCGGAGAAAAGTAACCCTGCTCCGCAAGGTAGGCCACTCCGCCGTAGCCTCCGGTTTCTTCGTCTGCGGTTCCGGAAAGCTCAATCGCGCCGGCAAAGTCCGGAAAGCACTCCAGGAAGGCTTCCACCGCAATGATGGAGGCCGCCAGCCCACCTTTCATGTCGCAGGTGCCGCGCCCGTAAATGCGACCGTCTCGGATCTCGGCGCCGAAGGGGTCCACGGTCCAGCCTTCGCCCGGGGGCACGACGTCGATGTGCGAATTGAAGTGCACGCAGGGGCCTGGCTGGGTTCCTTCCCGTCGTGCAATGAGGTTCCAGCGAGGAGTGGTGTCGCTGTCACCGGGAGTGCCAAGGCCCCGGACCCAGTCCAGTGTGAAGCCCTGGGGCTCGAGCCGAGCGGCAAGGACCTCGCACAATTCGCGGTAACCGCTGCCCGGAGGGTTGACGGTGGGGAGGCGCACGAGCTGCTGAGTGAGCGCGATGCCGTCTGCGCGTCGAGCCTCGACAGCGGCCTGAAGGGCTGAAAGACGATTCAGCGGGGTGGGATGTTCTGTTGCCATAAGACCTCCTTCAGGGCTTCCAACCCCTGTTGATTTTCAGACGGAGTCCGAGACGCCCAGCGCAGGCACCCCTCTTGTTCCAGTCCGGGTTTGTCCGAGCAGTCCCGGACGTACACGCCATGGTCCCACAGTAGCCTGAGCATGACGGTTTCCGCAAGTTCCGGATTCGGCAGCTGGACCAGGGAAAAATTGGCGGCAGACGGAAACACGCGCAGGTCCGGAAGCGAACGAAGGTCGGTGTTGAGGGTCCGGGCGTGATCGATGGCCCGCCGCCGCGCCTGGTCGAAAGCGGCCTGAAAGGCGGAGGCCCCCAACCGCCGAAGGAACCAGGTGGCAAAGCCGTTGAGATTCCAGAGGAAGCCATCGTGCTGCAGCTCCTGCAGGCGCTCCGGAGCCAGGGCGGCATACCCGACCCGAAGCCCCGCGACGCCGTAATCCTTGGCGAGGCTCTTGATGAGGATCAGTTGCGGGAACGCATCAAGCCACCCCTGCACCGTAGGCCAGTCCGCCGGGTCCGGGGCGCTGTAGGCGATGAAGCTTTCATCGACCACCACGTTGCGGACCTCTGGGAGGGCTTCAAGGAGCCACCGGAGGGCTGACTGCGAGAGGAGGCTGCCGTCGGGGTTGTTGGGGTTGATGAGGATCAGGGTGTCTGCTTGTGCCTTCCGGACGGTGTCGACGAGGGCTTCCGGATCAAGGGCAAACTGCTGTTCTGAACGGAGCTGAAACGGGGTGACGCGTCCGAACCGGGCGGCCAGCTCGTGGTACTCCGTGAAGTTGGGCTGCACCACAACGCTCTGGTGCGCAAAGCGTCGGAGGATCGCCTGAATGGCCTCCATGGCTCCGTTGGTCAAAAAGAGCTGTTCGGGAGCCACACCGAGAGCAGGAGCCACCTCTTCAGCCAGGGCCGGCGATTGGCTGGGGTAGTCCTGAAGCAGACGGGTCAGCCCGTGCGGCGAAAGCTCGGCTTGCAGCTCAGCCCGGACCAACTCCGTGGCTTCCGGGTGGGTGAGGAAGCAGGCATCAAGCCGGACCTCCAGCTGTGGGAAGGCGTGCTGCAGCGTGCTCAGGCTGGGGGGGTGGCTTCCGGACGCGCGCTTGAGTCGACGGTAGTGGGCAGCAAAATCCTCAAAATCCGGGGAATTCATGTTAGGGTGTCTCGTATCTGTTGGAGTGCTGATGATGGGAACCCGGAGCCTGGCCCGGGTTTCCCTGAGCCCTGCCGCCGGGCTGCTGCTCCCGCCATTCCGCCACGCTGTTCACCTCATCACATCATCAAAGGAGGGCTCATGAGCCTTGCAGGAAAAACCCTTTTCATCACCGGAGCCAGCCGGGGCATTGGACTGGCCATTGGGGTCCGAGCCGCTCAAGACGGCGCCAACGTTGTCATTGCGGCCAAGACGCAAGAGCCTCACCCTCGGCTTCCGGGGACGATCTTCACCGCAGCTGAGGCGGTGGAAGCCGCAGGCGGACAGGCGCTTCCGTGTGTGGTGGATGTGCGGGATGAGGCGTCGGTTCAAAATGCGGTCGCTCAAGCCGTGGACCGGTTCGGAGGCATTGACATTCTCGTCAACAACGCCAGCGCCATTCAGCTGACTGGCACCCTGCAGACCGAGATGAAGCGCTACGACCTGATGCACCAGATCAACACGCGGGGCACGTTCCTGTGCTCACAGGCCTGCCTGCCGGCGTTGCTGAAGGCGGAAAATCCGCATGTGCTCAACATCTCTCCGCCCCTCAATGTGGAAACCCGCTGGTTTGCCCCCCATGTGGCCTACACGATGGCAAAGTTCGGAATGAGCCTGTGCGTGCTGGGCATGGCGGGCGAGTTCCGGAAGCAAGGGGTGGCGTTCAATGCGCTCTGGCCGAAAACGACCATTGACACGGCTGCCATCCGAAACGTGGTCGGGGCAGAGCTGGCCAACCGGAGCCGCACCCCGGCGATCATGGCCGATGCCGCCCATGAAATCTTCACACGCTCCAGCCGAGACTGTACCGGAAATTTCTTCATTGATGAAGACCTTCTGCGCAGCGCGGGCGTTTCCGACTTTTCCGGGTATGCGGTGACCCCCGGAATGAGTGATGCTGAGCTGCAAGCGGACTTCTTCATCTGAAAAAGAGACTGGCTCCCGACCCTGGAGTGAAAAAGGCTTGAGATTCCGGAATGAAAGCGAGACACTTCAGGGTTTGTTTTGTGTTGAAAATTTTGGGAGAAACAAATGACTTACGTCGTCACCGCGAATTGCCAGAAGTGCAAGTATACCGATTGCGTGGAAGTGTGCCCGGTTGAGGCCTTCCATGAGGGACCGGAGATGCTGTACATCAATCCGGAAACCTGCATCGACTGCAACGCGTGTGTAGAAGAATGCCCCGTGGAAGCGATTTATGCGGACGTGGATGTCCCGGACCAGTGGCAGTCCTTCGTCCAGCTCAATGCGGATGGCTGCGAGGAGCACCCGGTGATCACGGAGAAGCAGGACCCGCTTCCCACGGCCCGGACTCTGGAAGAGATTCGAGCCGCCGGCTGAAATGGCACTGCGCGTCCGGATTCATGACATCCCGAATACCCACGCGCTGGAGCATGCGGGCGTTCTGGAGCCGGAAGAGTTGCCCCGGTTTCTGGAAGCCGGAGGAGCGATACAGGAGCCCCTGCACTTTGAAACCCAACTGAAGCGGGATCAGGAGACGGTTTACGTCCGAGGCCAGCTGAAGGGGCGAGTGGAGCTCAGCTGCTCCCTCTGCCTGGAGCCGGTTCCGTGTGAGGTGGCTGAACAGTTTGGGCTCATTCTCTTGCCTGAGCATGAGCAGAAGCACCTGGCTCCGGAGTTAGTGGTCAGCGAAGAGACCGTTGACACGGATTATTACACAAGCGATCAACTGGACCTGATTGAGTTGCTGGAGGAGCAGGTGCTGCTTGCCCTCCCACTGAAGCCGGTCTGTCAAGAAGACTGTCACGGGCTCTGTCCCGGATGTGGAGCCAATCTGAACCGAGAGGCCTGCACCTGTCCGGAGCCTGATCTGTCCGACAGTCCATTTGCGGCGCTGTTACCCAAGCGTCCTTCCTGAACGAAAAAGGAACCATGCCAGTCCCCAAGTACAAAACCTCCCGAAGCAAGCGCGACAAGCGCCGTGGTCAGATCAAGCTGACGGCTCCGGCGTTGTCGTCCTGCACCAACTGCAGTGCCCTGATTCGTCCGCACCGGGTCTGCCCGGAGTGTGGGCATTACAAGGGAGTGGAAGTCGTTCAAGTCGACTCCTTTTCCTGAGCCTCTCTTCTAGAAAATCATGGCCATTGCGGTGGATGCGATGGGCGGCGACACGCCGCTCACAATTCCGGTTGAGGCTGCGGTCCGTGCCGTCAACGACTTCGGCATTGAAGTCGTTCTAGTCGGAGACGAGGCCTCGGTTCGCGAGGAGTTGAAGCGCTATCAGTTCGACCCGGCGAAGCTGGAGGTGGTGCCATCCACAGAGATTGTGGAGATGCATGAATCTCCGGCATTGGCGCTGCGGCAGAAGAAGGATTCGTCGATCCGTGTGGCCATTGATCGCCTCAAGCTTGGGCAGGTGGACGCAGTGGTCAGTGCCGGAAACACCGGGGCGGCCATGGCCACAGCCAAGTTTGTGCTCAAGTCCATCAAGGGCGTGGAGCGTCCGGCGATCGCCACCCTCATGCCGTCCATCAATCGGCAGCAACCCTTTGTCATCCTGGACATTGGAGCGAATACCGATTGCAAACCGCTGTACCTGCTGCAGTTTGCCATGATGGGGGCCGCCTATGCTCAGGCGGTGCTGGGCGTGGACCATGCGCGGGTGGGACTCCTCAACAATGGAGAGGAGGAGGGCAAGGGCAGCCTGATGCTCAAGGAAACCTATGGGCTCATGAAGCAGAGCACCCTCAACTTCTACGGAAACATTGAGGGCAAGGCCATGTTCAAGAATGAGGTGGACGTGGTGGTCTGTGATGGGCTGGTGGGAAACATTGCGCTCAAGGTGGCCGAAGGCACCTTCGACCTCATTGGTAACGTCCTCAAGCAGGAGATCCAGAGCTCCTGGCTGGCCAAGCTGGCGTACCTGGGCATGAAGAAGCCCTTCCAGGCCCTCAGGGACCGGGCGGATTACACCGAGGTAGGCGGAGCCCCGCTTCTGGGAGTCAATGGCATCGTCATCATCTGCCACGGAAGCTCCACTCCGCATACGATCCGCAATGCCATCCGGCACGCCAAGAACTGCGCCGACCTGAAGCTGAACGACCTCATCGGCCTCCGGGTTTCGGAAAACCTGGAAGTGATTCAAGCCGCCCAGCAGATGGAGTCCGCTTAGCGGTAGAAGGGGTTCTCCCCACTCTGGTGGTCCGTGATGTCAAAGACGCCGGCCACCTGCGGAATGTTTTCCTTGATCATGACCTCAACGCCTTGCTTGAGGGTCACGTCAATCATGCCACAGCCCTGGCAGCCTCCTCCGAATTCCAGGTACACCGCGTCGTCCTTGATGCCATGCAGGCGGACCACTCCGCCGTGTGAGGCGACCATGGGGTTGATCTGCTCATCCAGCAGGATCTGAACCTGCTCCTCAATGCTGCCATCAAGCTTGCGGAGCGACAGCGTCGGGTTCTGAATCTCAAGGGCCCCGTCGGCATCAATGAAGACTTCGGTTCCTTCCACAAAGCCGATCAGCTCCTGCCGGATGCTCCACTGCAGGCCGGCGCCCTCCCAGGTGATCAACTCGGCGTCTGTTGCCTGCGGCAGGAAGGCCATGGCGTAGCTTCCCTTCAGGGCAGACTTGGCATCAACCTCAATCTGAATGACCTGTGCCGATTGCTGCTGCAGCTCATTCCGGAGTCGCTCGGCAGCGTCTGCGGTGACGGTGATCCAGTCGGGCTGGGGGCGGTGCAGCTCTTCAAAGTCTTCAATGAACCAGAAGGTGTCAAAACCGTTGTCGTAGAGGATCTCTGCAGCAGTGAGGACCTCGCCATCGGGACTTCCGTAGAGAAGGATGTCTCCGGTGAAGGGCATCTGGTAGATGGAGTTCTCAAAGTGCTCAATGGGCAAGCTGTGTGCGCCTGGAATGTGAGCCGCTTCGTAAGCAGCCGGGCTGCGCAGGTCGAACAGATAAGGCTTGCGAGACGTCCGTCGCTTCTCCCAGAATGCCTTGGCGTCAACACGGTAGGTTTCCGGACGAAAGACGTCCTCGTCAGAAAGGTCTGTGAACTTGAACATGGGGACTCCAACTATTGCGAAAGATGAGGTGACCGGGGTGCTGGAGAAATAGCACCATTTTGGTACGATTCATTCTAAACACCGTTCAGAAGAGAGTCAATGAATCCGATTGCCCCCCAAAAAATAAGTGAGCTGCTCCAGCAAAACGCCCCGTGGGTGATTGCGCATCGGGGCCTCAGCCGGTTCTTCCCGGAGAATACCCTGGAAGCCTTCCGTGCCGCCGTGAAGGTGGGAGCGGATCTGATTGAGCTGGATGTCTCCCTCAGCCAGGACCGGGTGCCGGTGGTCATCCACGATGAGACGCTGGACCGCACGACCTCAGGCTCCGGACGGGTGGCCGACTGGAGCTGGCAGGCGCTCCGGGAGCTGGATGCTGGAAGCTGGAAAGGCCGGGAGCACCAGGGGGCCCGCCTGCCCACCCTGGAGGCGGTTTTTCAGGAAGTCGGCTCGCAGATTGCGATCAATGTGGAGCTGAAGCCCGAGGGCTTTGAAGAAGCTCCGGCTGCAGACGCGTTGGAGCAGCAGGTCCTTGACCTGATTGAGCGCTACGGTCTTGCCGAAAGCGTGATGCTTTCGAGTTTTGAACACCGCTTCTTTCCGCGGGTCCGCACGCGTACGGCGGACCTTCCGGTAGCGTTGCTCTATGAAGCCCTCCCTGATCCGGAAGCGGCCCTGGCGGCATGCCGGGCCTGGGGCGCGATTTCCGTGAACCCGCAGGCCGCGGAACTGACCGAGGCATGGACGGTGGCCCTTCACGAGGGAGGGCTCCGGATCTTGCCCTGGACGGTAGACGAACCTGCAGAAATGCGTAAATTATTGGGGTGGGGCGTTGATGGCTTTTTCACAAATGACCCCCAAGCGCTGCAGTCTGTGCTAGGCTCATGGGAGTCAAATGCGTGAATCAGGCGCCCTAACCCTCCCCGTCAGAGATCAGAAATGAGTGAAACGAACTCCGCCCTACCGGACGACCCAGTCCGTTTTTCCAATGAGACCATGCGCCGGGACTATGAACGGCGTCGGGCCCTGCTGTTTGTGGGCGTCATCATTGGCAACCTGATGCTGGTCAGCTTTGTGCTGGTGCCTCTGAACCGGTTGGGCTACCTCGAAAGTCACTACTACTACTTTGGTGCCAGCTTGCTGGCCTCCATCATCTGGGGCCGGTTTCAGTGGAAGCGCTGGGATCCCAACAGCGAGCAGCTCAACGAGCCTGCCGAGGCGGCAGAAGCGACACCGACCTCCCCGGAGTCGGCGGCTTCATGAAGTTTGAAGAAGTCTCCTCCCCGGTGGTGATCACGATTGAGCTCAGCGTTGAGGACGCGCCGCTGCTGTACTGGTCGGAGGCTCGCAAGAACTGGTCTCTGGAGCTGAGCCACGCCAGCCGCTATGGGAGTCTGGATGAAGCCCAGGCCGTTGCCGATGACCTGGATCCGCGCTTCCCGGAAGGCGTGTCCGGAGTCGTCCGCCTCCAGGTCCTCAACGAGTTGGCCGGGTCCGAAACCGGGAAGTAAAAAAAGCATTGACAACTGGTTCTTCACGGAACATAATTCCTGTTTGCACTGCCGCTGGCATAGCTCAATTGGTAGAGCAGCTGATTTGTAATCAGCAGGTTATGGGTTCGAGTCCCCTTGCCAGCTCCACGCCATTCAGCTGGGGAGATACCCAAGCGGTCAACGGGATCAGACTGTAAATCTGACGGCTCAGCCTTCGAAGGTTCGAATCCTTCTCTCCCCACCACGCCGCGGCAAACGTGCATTCCGGTTTAACCGGCCTTGGTAGCTCAGTGGTAGAGCGTTTCCTTGGTAAGGAAAAGGTCGGCGGTTCAATCCCGCTCCAAGGCTCCACGAACGTCCTGACAAAGGCAGCATGAGAGAAACGATCCACTTGGAATGTACCGAGTGCAAACGGCGCAACTACGTGGCTTCTCGTAACAAGAAACTCAAGCCCAACCGGATGGAAATCCGGAAGTACTGCAAGTGGGATCGCAAGCACACGACCCACAAGGAAACCAAGTAGGTCGTCCTGACGCGGCACTTCGGTGGAAGTCCGACAGAATTGTAGGGCAGTAGCTCAGCTGGTAGAGCATCGGTCTCCAAAACCGAAGGTCGCAGGTTCGAACCCTGTCTGCCCTGCCATTCGGTACCTTCATCCGGCAGCACCTTCCTGAGACCTTCACCCAGGCGTTTGCGACGCCCTCGACACCCCTTAGGCAAGTCATGTTCAAGCGAGTCCAGCAATTTTACGAGGACGTGCGGTCCGAGTTCAAGCGGGTCCACTGGCCCAGCCGTGAGACCACTCTGAAGTCCACCTCTGTGGTCCTGGGCGTCTCCCTGGTGCTAGCGGTTTACTTGGGCATTGCGGACCTGGGGCTGTCCAATGTGATGAAAATCCTGATCTCCGGACAATAAACAGAATGACGGTCCCCGAAGAAGAATTGGAAGAAACTCCCACGCCGCCGCCTGCTGCTCCGACCCCGCCTGCGAATCCAAACGCCAAGTGGTACATCCTGCAGGCCTTTGCCGGATACGAGACCCGGGTCGAGAAGACCATCCGCGAAAAGCTCCGGATCAAGGAAATGGAGCACCTCGTTGAGGAAATCTTCATTCCTGCAGAAGATGTGGTCCGGACCAAAGGAGGCAAGCAGCGCAAGGTCAACCAGAAGTACTTCCCGGGATACGTGCTCATCAACATGGAGCTGACTCCGGACCTGTGGCACCTGCTCATGGGCGTTGACCGGGTGTCGGGCTTTGTCGGAGGCACCCAGAAGGACCCGTTGCCGCTCGATGAAGAGGAGCTGCTCGCCATTCGTCAGCAGATCAGCGAAGGCTTCCAGCAGACCACCGAGAGTGAAGAGTTCACGGTGGGACAGAAGATTCAGATTACCGATGGCCCGTTCAGCAACTTCAACGGCGTCATTGATGAAATCAACACGGAGCGGAGCAAGCTGAAGGTGCTGGTGAGCATCTTCGGACGACCCACCCCGGTAGAAGTCGAGTTCGATAAGGTCAAGCACATTTCCTAACAGCAAGGCACCATGGCAAAAGAAGCATCCGCGTTCATCAAACTCCAAGTCCCGGCCGGGAAAGCGAATCCATCTCCGCCCATCGGACCTGCTCTGGGTCAGCATGGCGTCAACATCATGGAATTCTGCAAGGCCTTCAATGCCCGGACCCAGGGCATGGATACGATCATTCCCGTGGTCATCACGGTCTACAAGGATCGCTCCTTTGACTTCATCCTCAAGACTCCGCCAGTGCCGATCCTCATCAAGGAAGCGCTGAAGCTGGACAAGGGGTCGGCGACCCCGAACACCAACAAGGTCGGAACCCTGACCCTGGCTCAGGTGGAGGAAATCGCCAAAAAGAAAATGCCGGACCTCAACTGCTACTCCCTGGAAGCGGCGATGAATACCGTCAAGGGAACTGCAGAGAGCATGGGCATTGAGATTGCTGCTTAACTTCCAATCGATCTGTCATGAAAAAAGTCACTAAGCGCGGGAGACTCATCCAGGAAAAGGTAGACCGCAACCGAAATTACGACCTCAACGAAGCCCTGCAGGTGCTCAAAGAGGTCAAGGCCACCAAGTTTGATGAAACGGTGGAAGTCGCCCTCCGCCTGGGCGTTGACCCCCGAAAAGCCGACCAGATGGTCCGAGGCACCTGCGCCCTGCCGCATGGACTTGGAAAAGAAGTCCGCGTGCTCGTCTTTGCCAAAGGCGAAAAGGTGAAGGAAGCAGAAGAAGCCGGCGCCGATTACGTGGGTGGCGAAGAGCTGGCCAAGCAGATTCAGGAAGGCTGGATGGAGTTTGAGCGCGTTGTCGCCACTCCGGACATGATGGCGATCGTGGGACGGATCGGAAAGATCCTGGGCCCCCGAGGCCTGATGCCCAACCCGAAAGTCGGAACCGTCACCTTTGACGTCGGACCGGTGGTTCAGTCCATCAAGGCCGGACAGGTGGAGTTCCGAGTCGACAAAGTCGGCAACATGCATGCGCCAGTGGGCAAGCTTTCCTTTGAGCCGGAGAAGCTGCGCGAAAACGTCGTTGCCTTTGTCGATGCCGTCAACCGCCTCAAGCCGTCCACGTCCAAGGGCGTGTACATGCGTAACTGCAGCATCAGCTCCACCATGGGGCCTGGCTTGCACGTCGACCTGCAAACGGTCCGCTGAGCCACTCATTTCTTTTTCGTTAGGCTGATTGTCGAAGACCGTAGGGGCCTGAGGGCATAATCGCACTGCGACCCTACCGAGACCGCGTGCCTGCGAACCTTACCGTTCGCTCCCCTCGCCTTCTCTCTCCCTTCGTCCTCAGCTCCAATCGGGTTCCGGGTTCCGTGACCCCTGTTCTGTCTAACCCTGCTGGAGAGTCCGAAATGGACCGTTCCCAAAAGGAGCAATTCCTCGAAGAACTGCGAGGTATTTTCAGCACTTCAACGAGCGGCGTCCTCGTCGACTACCAAGGCATGAGTGCTGCGGAAGTCGTGGAGCTGCGCCAGAAGTTGTATGAGGTTTCGTCCTCAATGAAAGTGCTGAAGAATACGCTGGCTCGCTTGGCAGCTGAAGACACCGCCTTTGCTGAACTGTCCAATCAGTTTGTCCAGACCCGGGCCCTGATTTACAGTGACACTGACCCGGTGGGTCAGGCAAAAGTGGTGGCTGAATTTGCCAAAACCCACAGCAAGTTACAGGTTCTCGCCGGTCTGTTGGCCGATGAAAACAAAGTTTCGGTCTTGTCTGACACGGAAGTGGAAGCCCTGAGCAAGCTGCCTTCGAAAGAAGAGCTGCTGGTCCAGCTGCTCTTCCTCATGCAGGCACCGGCTACTCAGTTCGTCCGGACCCTCAACGAAGTTCCGGCGAAGTTTGTACGTGTCCTTTCTGCCATCGCTGAAAGCAAAAACTAACCCCTTACCTCAGAACCGATCATGTCGATCACGAAAGACCAAGTTATTGAGTTCATCTCCAACATGTCTGTCTTGGAACTCTCCGAGATGGTCAAGGAACTGGAAGAGAAATTCGGCGTGAGTGCTGCTGCTGCGGTGGCTGCTGCTCCGGCTGCTGCAGGGGCTGCTCCGGCTGCTGCAGAAGAGAAGACCGAGTTCGACGTTGTCCTGACTGACGCAGGTGACAAGAAGATCAACGTCATCAAGGAAGTCCGGACCATCACCGGACTGGGCCTCAAGGAAGCCAAGGAGTTCGTTGAGTCTGCACCGAAGACAGTGAAGGAAGGCATCTCCAAGGAAGAAGCCGAAGAGATGAAGAAGAAGCTCGAAGAAGCGGGCGCCAAAGTCGAGATCAAGTAATTGCCCTCGCAGGAGGCTCCTCCCGGAGCCTCCTTATCGCAACCCTCTGGTTGCCTCCCTTTCCCCAAGACCTCTCCTTCAATTTCCCCATCACTCACGCTGAGGACTGGACATCGGCTCCGGACGGTAGTGCCGCAGCAGGTAGTGCAGCGCCTGCCCCAGGGCCTGGCGGCTGTGACCCGGCATCACCAGCTTTGAAACGGAACCCAGGCGCAGGGCCTCTTCCGGATTGAGCAATTCTCGTTCGTAGCGGCTTGTCAGCTCAGCCAGGGCTCGGTCCCGAATCGCCGCGGCTTCGGCTTCCGGTGTGTTGGCTCGGAGGGCTTTCTGATAAGCGTTGAGGATCTCCCGGTACTCGTCCTTGTAGATGAACTGCCGCCCCGCAGGACCCATCACGGCAATCCGGGCGCTGGGCAGCGCAAAGACAAAGTCCGCGCCGATGTGGTAGCTGTTCCAGGCACAGTACGCGCCCCCGAAGGCGTTCCGGACAATCAGGGTCAGGCGCGGGACCCGCAGGTCGACAATGGCATCGAGCAACTCCCGTCCTGCCTGAACGATTCCCGCCCGCTCCTGTTCGGATCCGGGGGCATAGCCACTGACGTCTTCAAGGAAGATGACGGGGATGTTGTAGAGGTTGCAGAAGCGGATGAATTTGGCCCCCTTGCGGGAGGCATTCACGTCAATGTTTCCAGAATTGAAGGCGCTGTTGTTGGCAATGAAGCCACACACCTGCCCGCCCATGCGCCCAAAGGCGGTGATGATCTGACGCGCCCGGACGGGCTGGAGCTCAAAGTAATCGCCATAATCCACCAACTGCTGCAGGAACAGCCGCATGTCAAACGGCGTGTTGAATCCGGAGGCTGGGTTGGTGAAGGTCTTGTTCAGAAGAATGGCCTCTTCTTCAATGTAGTCGTCCAAAGACACGGACGTGGGACGAACCGGGGCCAGGGAGTGGTTGTTGTCCGGAAGGTAGCTGAGGAGCCGGAGCGTGAGTCGCAGGGCTCCCAGCTCATCGGGAGCCGTGAGGTCCACCACACCACTTTGACTGTGCACCTTCGGGCCTCCGAGGTCATCCGCCGTGATGTCTTCTCCAAGCGCCTGCCGGACCACGTCTGGGCCCGTGAGGCCGAAAAAGGTCTGTTCCGGCTGAATGACAAACGAGCCCTGTCGCGGAAGGTAGGCGCCTCCGCCGGCATTGTAGCCAAACATGAGCATGATGGACGGAACCACCCCGCTGATCTTGCGCATGGCGCTGAAGGCTTCGGAGTAGCCATCAAGGCCCCCCACTCCAGCAGGAACAAACGCGCCGGCGGAGTCGTTGATGCCAATGAGGGGAATGCCGTGTTCTCCTGCCATGAGGATCTGGCGAGCCAGCTTGCCGCCATTGGTCGCGTCCATGGAGCCGGCCCGGACGGTGAAGTCGTGTCCATACAGCGCCACATCGCGTCCGGCGATGTTGAGGATGCCGGTGACGATGCCGGCCCCATCAAGGTGAGGGCCCCAGTTCTGGAAGGTGATGTGCGGCTCTGCTTCAGTCAGCACCCGGATCCGCTCCCAGACGGTCATGCGCTCCTTGATGTGCTGCACCCGAACCCGTGCGGGGCCTCCTCCGTTCCGCGGCTTCTCCAGCAGTTCCTCTGCCCGGGCAATCATCTCCTCATATCGGTTGGGTTGCGAGGAGGCCTCAGCGGACCGGTCAAAGGGATTGTCTAACGTAGGGGCTTTCATGCAGATTGTCCAAAAGGAGGTCGGGAAGGAGGAAACGCACAGCTTCCGGTATTTGCGGAAGCCGAGTTTACGGCGTGTCGCCAGTGGGGGCAAGCTAAAGGCGCAGGCTCAGCCGCTGATGAGTTGGTTCATCGAGAGCATGGGCAGCAGCACGGCCAGGGCAATGAACCCCACCACGCCTCCCATCAGTAAAATGAGCGCCGGCTGCAACAGGGACGTCAGCGATTCCATCAATCCGGAGACCTCGTCCTGCATCCGGTTGGAGACCCGTTCCAGCAGCTCATCCACGCGAGCCGCCTCTTCTCCAATCGCAACCACATGCCGGACGTATTCCGGAAAGTACTCGATCCGTCCCATTGCAGAAGAGAGCGGAATGCCCTTGTTGTTCACATCGACAATGAGCTGGTCGAGCTTCTCGACAAAAAAGCGATTGTCCACCACATGCTTGGAAATCTCCAACGCCGTCTTGAGGTCAATTCCGGAGTGCAGGAGCAGCCCAAGCGTCTGGCTGAAGCGCGCGACCATCACCTTGATCCGAAGCGTTTTCAGCCCCGGAAGATTCAGCTCCAGGTAGTCCCGCCAGCGGCGTCCGACCGGACTGCGCCAGAAGGACAGGGCTCCGGTCAGTGCCCCCAACACCAGTAGCAGGAGCAACAGCCCATTGTGAGAGACAAAGTCGCTCAGGCCCATGAGCAGGCGAGTCGGAAGGGGCAGAGCAGCCTGCTGCGACTCAAAGATCTGGGTCACCTTGGGGACCACGGTGGTCACCATGAAGGCGACGACGGCCACCCCAAAGACGGTCATGAAGGCGGGGTAGATCAGGGCGGAGCGGAGCTTGGAACGGAGCTGATCCTGCTGCTCATAGTACTCGGAGAGCCGTTTCATGATCACTCCGAGCGACCCGCCATTTTCCCCCGACCGCACCATGCTGATGTACATGCCGGGAAAGGCCTCCGGATGCTCCCCCATGGCATCGGCAAGCGACTGCCCCTCCACCACCCGGCTCCGGATGTCTGAGAGGATGCTCTGAAATTTGGGATTTTCCGTTTGAGGGATGATGAGCTGAAAGGCCCGGTCGTAGGGAATGGTGGCGTCCAGCAGCACCTCCAGCTGCCGGGTGAAGAGCATCAGCTCTCGGCCAAACCCCGTTTGCAGCTTCGGCAGCTGAAAGCGCTTCCGGCCCTTTGCTCCAGACGGGGCGCTTCGGGTGCCCAGGGTGAAGCGGCTGGTCCGGATGTCTTTGGGAAACCAGTTCTTGGCGCGAAGCCACTGCTGCACCTCGGCTTCGGAGGAAGCGTCTTGAGAGCCTTTCTGCAGCCGGCCCTGGTCATCGTAGGCTTGGTAATGAAAAATGGGCATAGTGGGGTTTCCGAAAAAGAAGGATTCTGGCAATCGTACTGGATGCCGCCTCCGGACGCAACACCAGGCAGGGCAATCGCCTGAAACAGCTGGCTGGCAGAATGGGCTGAGTGGTGGGGGTGGACGGCCGCTTGGTGGCATCTCAGCGCAGGCTGGGACCCAATCCTTGAGGAGCTTCTCAGGCTTGGTTCAGATCCGCCATCCTCCTCCGGAAGATCCGGGAAAGTGCATTGAAACTTGAGGGAATTGCGCGAAACTAAGCGCACGTCTGTTTGCCGGCCTCTCCCGATTTTTCTGACCTCCCTGACTGAAAGGTGCGCCCATGAATGCTGTTGACCTCCTTGAAAAGCTGGTCAGTTTTCCAACGGTTTCCCGTGACTCCAACCTGCCTCTGATTGAGTTTGTGGAAGGCTACCTGGCGGAGCAGGGCGTGAGCACCGTTCGGGTTCCGAATGATTCTGGCACCAAGGCCAATCTCTATGCGACCATTGGTCCGCAGGTCGAAGGAGGCGTGGTGCTGTCTGGGCACACGGATGTGGTGCCCGTGGAAGGACAGCCCTGGACGTCGGATCCGTTCAGCTTGACGAAGCGGGGCACCCGCTACTACGGTCGCGGAACCTGTGACATGAAGGCCTTCCTGGCGTTGGCGTTGGCGCTGGTTCCGGAGATGAAACCGCTGAAGAAGCCCATCCACCTGGCGCTTTCCTATGATGAGGAGATTGGCTGCCTCGGGGCTCCACGGATGATTGAGGAACTCCGGAGCCAGATTTCCACTCCGCAGGCGGTGATCGTGGGGGAGCCTTCCCTGATGCAGGCGGTGACGGCCCACAAGGGCATTGCCGCGTTCCGGACGACAGTGACTGGGCATGAAGCGCATTCGAGCCTGGTGAATCAGGGCGTGAGCGCCGTCATGAATGCCGCCCGGCTCATCAACTGGCTCAGTGAGCGCGGAGAGCGCTTCCGGAGTGAAACGTCCACCAGCACCGGCTTTGATCCGCATCACACGACGGTGCACGTCGGCACAGTCCGGGGAGGCACGGCCGTGAACATCATCTCCCGGCACTGTGAGTTTGTCTGGGACGTCCGGACGGTTCCGGAAAACACAGCCCAGGAGGTTCTGGCGGAATTTGAGCAGTACTGCTCCCGCGAGGTCCTCCCGAAGATGCAAAACATCCACGCCGGCACCAGCATCCGCACCGAGATCCTGGCCGATACGCCTCCACTTCAGGAGGATCCGGATTCTCCGGCAACGCAGCTGGCCCTTCAGCTGACGGGGCGGACCCACACCTCGCGGGTGGCATATGCGGCAGAAGCGGGGCAGTTCCAGCAAGCGGGCTTTCCGGCCGTCATCTGTGGTCCGGGCTCCATTGAGCAGGCCCACCAGCCTGATGAGTTCATTGAGGAGGACCAACTGGTTGCCGGAGAGGCGTTTCTGCGTCAGCTGATCACCACCCTTTCCTGATGGACAGCAGCCGGTCTTCACGGTTTGCACACGATTCCTTGCTAAACTGGACCGGTTCCTTGTTTCTTCTCCTCAGGAAAGCACCATGATTTGGAAAAGCCGGCTCGGGTGGAAGCTCTTCAGCGTCTTGCTGGTGAACGCGTTGGTCGTCATTGGCGTGATGGCTGGGGCCTTTCAGCTGAGCATCTCTCAGGATTTTGAAAACCTGGTCCGCGAACAGGCCCAGGATCGTCTGGAGCAGCTGGCCCGGACCCTGGGGCAGGCTTATCGTGTGGAAGGCAGCTGGGACCAGGTCCTTCGGCGTCCGGAACTCCGGGGGCTCTTCATGATGATGCCTGCGCCTCCCAATCGTTACGGCAGGAGCGACTCGAACGATGACGATCATGAGGATGATGACCACGAGGACTCGAAGGATTACAAAGACCGGAACCGCCGCCGCCTGCGTCCACCTCCGAAGGTGATGCACATCAGCCTGTTTGACACCCAGGACCATTTGCTGATGGGACCGCTGCTTCCCGACGAGTCCCTGTCGGTTCCGATCAGGGCTGAGGGGCAAGAGGTCGGGCGGCTGGCGGCTTCGATTCGCCTGCGAGGGGCCGATTCGCGAGAGGGGCTTTTCCTGGAGCGGCAGGTGCTGCTGATGTGGATCCTCGCCGGGTCCATGGGCGTGATGGCGTTGCTGGTCGCCTTTGGGCTTTCGGCCTACCTGCTGCGTCCCATCCGGAGCCTGGCTGCAGGCACCCGAGCCATTGCGGAGCGACGGTTCACCACCCGCATTTCTCCCTACAGCAAGGATGAGTTGGGGCAACTGGCTGAGGACTTCAATGCCATGGCTGCCGACCTGGAAGCCTTTGAGGAGGAGCGGCGTCGCTGGATTGCCGACACCTCTCATGAGCTGGCGACACCGCTGGCGGTGCTCCGTGGTGAGATTGAAGCGCTCCAGGATGGGATCCGGCAACCGACTCCGGAACGCCTGACCTCGCTCCATCACGAGGTGCTTCACCTCTCTCGCCTGGTCGATGATCTGAAGCTGATCAGCCGTGCCGAAGCCGGGCGTCTGGAGCTGAACCGACGGTCCCTTGACCTGAGCACGCTGCTGGAAGAAACAGCCCAGCGCTTTCAGGGACGTTTGCAGCAGAAGGGACTGGAGCTGAAGCTGGAGACAGCCCCGGAGTTGTGGATTCAGGGAGACGCCGAGCGGCTGGAGCAAGTGCTGGGGAACCTGCTGGAGAACGTGCTGCGCTATGCGGATGCTCCGGGAACCGTCCGCCTGAGCGGTGAGGCCTCCGGAGGACAGGTCTACTGCCGCGTGGAGGATTCGGGCCCAGGTGTTCCGGAAGCATTGCTGGAGAAGCTGTTTGACCGCTTCTTCCGTGCAGAAGGTTCCCGCAACCGCGCCACGGGAGGCAGCGGGTTGGGGCTGGCAATCTGCAAGAATCTGATTGAGGCCCATGGGGGCCGCATCTCGGCTCAACCGTCCTCATTGGGAGGACTGTGTCTTGAAATTCAACTGCCTCCGGAGCAACAGGGATGACAACGGGAACCATTTTAATTGTTGAGGATGAGGTCAAACTGGCGGAGCTGCTCCGGGATTACCTGCAGGCCTCCGGGTTTGAAACGGAACTGCTGCACCGGGGCGATGGGGTGGTGGAGCAGGTCCGCCAGCGGGAGCCTGACGCCATGCTGCTGGACCTGATGCTTCCGGGCATGGACGGTACTGAAATCTGTCGGGAGGTCCGTAAGTTCTCTCAGGTGCCGATCCTCATGGTGACGGCCAAGACGGAGGAGATCGACCGCTTGCTGGGGCTGGAACTGGGCGCCGACGACTACATCAGCAAGCCCTTCAGTCCGCGCGAGGTGGTGGCCCGGGTCAAGGCGGTTCTGCGCCGGGCGCGTCTTCCACAAACGGAAGGCCCCCTGCTCAAGGCGGGGCCGCTGATCCTCAATCCCGAGACGCGCCTCGTCCATGTGGGCGAGACCGCCCTGGACCTCACCCCCACTGAATTTGGACTCCTCAAGGCCTTCCTGCATCGTCCGGAACGCGTCTTCTCGCGAGACGAACTCCTCAATCAGGTTCAGGGCTACGACTTTGCCGGGTACGACCGGACCATTGACACCCACATCAAGAACCTCCGCAAGAAACTCATGCCCTTTGAGTTGGACCGCTGCATCGGCTCCGTCTATGGCGTCGGCTATCGGTTCTCCCTGCCCTGAAAAAAACGCCTCCACATTCATCCCAGATTCCCTTCAAAATCCCTCCACATTCCCTCGTTATTCTGGAATCAAGTTGAGCGGGCAATCGCTCACCACAAGCGAGCGATGCTGCTCCTGAATGCTTTCCAACTCACCCAAAGAGGGATTATGAAAAAGTCAACGAAATGGATCATGACTGCACTCGTCGGCACCGGACTCATTGCCGGAACGGCACTGGCTCACCGCGGTGGCTATGGCGACCGGGACGGAAGCCGAGACGGCTACAACGGCAGCCGCATGGAAGAACGCTGGGACCGCGGAGATCGTCGGGATCGCCGTGGCGGGATGGGACTGGCCGCAAGGGACGAAGTTGCCCTGGACATGCGCCGGCTCTTCCAGAAGGACATGGACACCAACCGAGTGGCCGCGCTGGCAGAAATCAGCGGCAAGTCCGAAAGTGAGGTCAGCACCCTGCTGCAGAATCGCTCCATGGGCATGGTGCTGCGCGAGCTGAACGTCACGCCGCAGCAGCTGCAGCCGGTGCTGCATGCGAAGATGGTCATGTCGGTCTACCAGGCGGTCGAAGAGCAACGCATCACCCAGGAAGAAGCGGACCGGATGTATGCCATGATGAGTGCCGGACCGCAAGGAGGACGCCCTGCGCCTCGTGGACAGGGGGCCAACCGCAACTGGGACAACGACGATGACGATTATGGCACCTACCGCGGTGGCCCGGGCCTGAACCGGACCGCTCCGCCTGCTGATGCCCCCGATTCCACCAACTAAGCTCCTCCGAGGAGGCCCCGGCTTCCTCGGAAACGTCCTGTTCATTTTTTGAAAAATCCAACGGGGTCCGTCTCAAGGGAGTATGAACTCCTTTGAGAAACCCAACCCGCTCCAGAGATCCAAAATGAAAAAAGCCACCCCCCTGAGTACCCTGTTTGCCGCCCTGCTGACCTCCGCTGTCTTGACCGGAAGTGCCTGGGCCGGAACCCTCCCCGCTGCCTCCCCGGCGGCGCCTTCCCCCCAGCAGACTGTGCTGGCAGAGGTGGGACGAACCTTCCATGGCGAGGTGCTGCAGAATCAGGCCGCTGTGTTGGCTGAGATGAGCGGGAAGCCGCTGGACGTGGTGCAGAATGAACTGGCCCACCGTCCGCTGGTGCAACTCATCCGCAACTACGAGCTGAACCCCCGGAACGTGGCCACGCGGTTTCAGGCCCGGATGATTGAGACGGTGATGAAGGGGCTGCAAGACCGCCGGGTTTCAAAGGCTGAAGCTGAGGCCATGTACACGGCTCTGCAACAGGCTCAGGCTCAAAGCCCGTACGGTTTGCTGCTGAAGCTGATCTGAGGAAAGCAAGACGGTCCGCCTCGGTGGAGACGGACCGGAAGGGATTTAGAAGTTGTACCCGGCGCTCAGCTGAAGCACATTGGCTGAACCCGAATACTTCCCGGTCAGGTCCGGATTGCTGTCGGTTTCACTGGGCAAGAAGGTACTGTTGACGTAAGCCACATCCACTTCCAACTCACCGGCCTTGTATCCGGCTCCCAGGTACAGGCTGTTCCGTCCCTTGCCATCCGGAGTCGTTGGCCCGAGCGTTTTTGCAGGAATCGGGCTGGCGGTCTTGTAGTAGCCGCCCCGAATCTTCACGGTATCCATCAGGCTGTAGAACCCTCCTACCTTGTAATCAGTCGTGTTGCTCCACTGCTGATCAATCACCGTTTGCCCGGTTCCCGGGAGCCCCTGGTCATACTTGATGACAATCTTGTCATACGCCATCCACCCGGACTGCAACAGGCCGAACTCCACGGCATACGCTCCGGCGGTGTAGCCGTCTCCGGAGTCAAAGGATTTGATGGAAGCACCAAACTCCAGCAGATCCGGGTACTTCAGGTTAACGGAGATATCGCCGTCCGGGAACATGGAGGTGTAGGCTGCAGGTGCCTGTGACGTGTCAAACTGAGCCTTCCCCTTGCCGGGAATGGTGAACCCCGAGTTGTAGTTGACCGCGACGGCCCAACTGCCCTTGTCATAGAGCATGGAGCCGTTGACCCCCATGGTGCTGCCCTTGCCCCCCAAGGTGGCCTTGAAGCTGTCAGTCCCGTTGTAGACGACCTGGCGCTCCAGCAAGACACTGGCCGCAATGAAGTTGACTCCGCCTCCGTAGGAAAAATCACCGCTTTGCTTGGCAAAGACGAGGGGCTGGTTGATCGTGGCGAGGCGGAGTTTGGTCAGCACGTCTCGTCCAGCCCAGTCTTCTGGCCACTCAATGGAGGAGTTGAAGGGGAAGTAGATGCCGGTGCCAGCGGCCCAGTCTCCATAGTTGTGCATCAGGTAGAGGTGCGGCACCAGCGCAGCGGAGTGTGTGGTGTCAGCGGCATTGTTGCCGTCGAGGTCCTCGTAGCTGAACTTGGTTTGGTACTGCCCAACCCCCCCGTAAAAGTGGTTGCCGGTTTCGAGTTTGACCATCGCCGCCGGGTTTTGCGCGACCAGCCCGGCATTGTCAAAAAAGGTCAGGCCCGTTTGCCCCTGTCCGGTGTAGGATGCGCCAGATTGTCCGGTGTGGAAACCGGCGGCAAAGGTCGTTGAGGCAAGCGCCGCACAGGAGAATGCGGCGAATAGGGTACGAATCGCTTTCATGTCATTCTCCTTATCAGTTGGAACAGGTGAGTGGGGCGATGGTCGCTGCCGGATTAGGAATCTTCCCCATGGCAAGGAAGCAAGCCGCCTGAAGCTGGCCCTGCTGAGTGGCTGTTGTGGCTCCATCCAGCAGGAATCCGTGCCCGGGCGTCCCTCCCGTATAGTTTGCCGTTTTTAAAGTCCAGCGAGTTCGCGGATTGCTGGAATTGTCGGTGGCGTTATCTCCGTCCTCCAGGTTGGTCACGCCCATTGCCTGAGCGAGCAGAGCCGTGTTGTTGTTCGGAACCACCGTGTCGCCTTCCATCTCCTGGATCAGCACCTGTGCCGGGTATGTTGTATTGGCCCTGTAAAGCGGATCCACCGAGCCAGCAAACGTGGCGTGAGAAGCCAATAAATCGACACCAAGCAGTGTGGTGTTCAGCGCATATTCTCCGGCCTTGGTGCTGGTGTCATAGCCATAAGTCTCGGCGACTTTGTCCCTGATGACACTTCCAAACGCCCCGTTGAGAATGATGTCACTCAGGTCACCTCCAGGGACGTTGAGGACAAACTTGTTTGCTGGAAATGTACTAGGGCCGACAGCTGCGAGATTCGACCCGATGATTCCTCCGAGGGAGACCCCCAAAAAGTTGATGGTGCTTGTGGTAGGTTGCATGCCAACGGCAGCGATCATCTCCGGATTGGCTTGCAGCAACACGTTCAAGCGAGTCAAGTCTGCCTGAGTCTGGATCATGTACCCCACTGTGAGGGTGGGGTTGTCCGGACGCATGAAGAGGCCCCCGGAGTCGGCATAGCTCTGCGCCATCGTGTTTTCAAGAGTCCCATTGGCGTTTGCATCTTCATAGGCCCGCTCGCCATGGCCCCAGATGTCAACGGCAACGGTGGTCATACCATAACCAGCGAGGGTGTTGGCAACGGCGAAGACAGTGTCTTTGTTGCTGGTGATGCCATGCTGGTAGATCACGACTTGGGTGGAGGAGGCAGGTTTGAAGACCCAGACTCCGATCTTTCCCGTCATGCCGGTGACGCTATTGGGACAGTCACTCCCCGGGCTTGCCGCTCGGCCTGCAAGATCAAGCGTCCAGGTCGTCGCGCTCGTTGAGTTATCCAAAAAATTCAGACAAGGCACATAACCCTTGTACACCTTGTCAATGTTGTCCATGGGGACCGTGAGACCGGCTGCGGTCAGAACGGTCTGCAACGTGGCCTTCAAATCGGCTCCTGCCACACTGGTGTTGTCGGTAGCTGGTGTAGCAGCGACTCCTTGCGCGTAGGCCCCGAAGGTGGTGGCACTCTCCCAAACGGGATCAGCTTGAAAAGCAGTGGTGGTGTTACCAATGTTTCCTGCCATCGCAGTCAGTAGTGACTGAGTCGCTGTTTGGATTGCAGAACTGGCCGGCTCTTCCGTGGTGAAGGTGTAGAGAATGGCGAGATCGGTGTAATCCGAAATCACACTGTTGGCTTGGAGAGCCGCAACAAGACCGCCGTTGTACTGACTCCGAACGCCTTCCAGAGCCGTCGCGCTGGCCAGTCCCCCATCGCTTTCAGCCTTGTACTTCTCACGGATGAGGGTGTTGACGATCTTGCCGTTTTCCACGATCTTGTTGGGCCCCATCAGAAGCTCTCCGAGGATATCGGCCTCAAGGTCATCTCCGTTGGCGTCTGTCAGGGCCTTCTTGATGGCGACCACATAGGTCTTGTTACCAGAGAAGGTGCTGCTTCCCGGAACCAGAACGAGGTCATGATTGGAGTCCTGGTAAACGGCCTTGAAGGTGCCACCGGTTACGCTGCCTCCCGCGAAGTCTTGGGTGGGCCAGGGACGAACGATTGCGCTAGCGTTATCGCTAGGGAAAATCAGGATGTTTTGGGCGTACTTGGCCATGTTGGTGGCATTGATGCTGCCATTGTCCTGGTACAGGCTGGGCAGCGCCCCACTGAAGGGAATGCGCAACGGCATGGAGGTTGAGGTCCCCGTCAATTCCGAAGCACCAGCGCTGCTAAGCGATTGGTTGACGGTGTTTAGGATGAGGTCGTTGGGTTGCGGAACCCGTCCAGCGTCTGTGCTGAACTGGGCAACGGTGACCGAAGACGTCTCTTCTCCTGCCGTGATGGAGGGAGTGGGGTCGGAGCTGGCCGAATCGAGGATCTGGTCGGCACATCCTCCCAAACCCAGCAGAAGAGTCAGGAAAAAGGATATTTGCCAATGACGGTGCTTCATGGGGAACCTCCTTGAAGTGAAAGACAGACAAGCCCTTGCCTCCTCCGGAGAAGCGGCAAAGTCTGCGGGAATGATGCATCAATGCTGAGTGCATTGAAACGGCTTGTCAACCGCTTTTTATGAAGGAACCGGAGGTGATTTGAGGGGAGGGCGGCCGGAGTTTCGAGACGGGCTGGTGTTCAGGGGCGTGGCTCCGGACGTTGCTGGCGGATCCAGTCGTGCCAGGCGTCGAGCCCCTCGCCGGTTCGGGCAGATACTCGGAAAATTTGCAGGTCCGGATTCACCTGCCGGGCAAAGGCTTCGCACTGTTCCGGGTCAAAATCGACATACGGAAGGAGGTCGACCTTATTGAGGAGCATCACGGAGGCGGCCTGGAACATGTGCGGGTACTTGAGGGGCTTGTCTTCGCCTTCAGTGACGGACAGGATGGCGACCTTGGCCGCCTCTCCCAAGTCAAACAGCGCCGGGCAGACGAGGTTCCCGACGTTTTCCACAAAGAGCACCGATGCTTCCGGAAGCGCCAGCTGCTCGACCCCCTGCCAGACCATCTGGGCCTCCAGGTGGCAGCCGGTCCCGGTGTTGACCTGAACCGCGGGGCATCCCGTCTGGTGAATGCGCTCAGCGTCATGCTGCGTGGCCTGATCCCCTTCAATGACAGCAAGGGGGAACTCCGGACGCAGCGTCTGCAGCGTGGACTCAAGCAGCGCCGTTTTTCCGGAACCCGGCGAGCTGACGAGGTTCAGAGCGAGAATGCGGTGCTGAGCAAACCAGTCTCGGTTGCGTCGTGCAAGTTGGTCATTGAAGGCCAGCAGGTTCTCTTCCAGGTGCAGGACCTCATGCTGGGCGCCCGCTGTGGATTCCGGAGGCGGTAGCGGAGCGGGCGCTTCCGGGGTGAGCTGAGAAACGGCTCCCAGGCGTTGGGGGAGGTGGGTGAGGGTGACAACGGCTCCAGAGGAGCAACCGCAGGTGGTACACATCAGCGCAACTCGATTTCCTGAAGAAACAATTCGGTGCCGGCTTCCACGGTGGTTCGGAAGGAACCGCAGGCACACGACTCATAAAGGGTAGGAGCCCTGAACACGGCTCCGCAGTCCAGGCACTTCAGCTGACCCGGAGGCTCTTCAATTTCCAGAGACGCTCCTTCCAGTGCGGTTCCGGACGTACACGCGTCAAAACAGAAGCGGACGGCGTCGGCCAGTACGCCACTCAGCTGCCCAATCTGCAGCTTCACCCGTGCTACCGGACGCCCTTGAGCGTGGGTGGCCGCCGAGGCGACGAGTTGCTCCGTGATGGCCAACTCGTGCATGGCTAGCAGATGCGGGGGAGTTGGTCGCCCTGCAGAACGTCCAGCATCCGCTCGGCGCCAAAGGGCGTCTCCAGCACCACGGTGTTCCGGGGCATGGCTTCCACCCGTCCGACACGGCAGGCGTTTCGGCCTTCCGGAACCTGACGCATGGCTTCCAGCACGTCTTCCGCCACCGCTTCCGGAACCACCGCCACCAGCAGGCCTTCATTGGCCAGGTAGAGCGGATCGAGGCCCAGGAGTTCGCAGACGCCTCGGACGGTTTCCCGGATCGGCAGTTGATCTTCCTCCAAACGGAGGCAAACGTGCGAGTCGCGTGCAAACTCGTTGAGCACCGTCGCCACTCCGCCTCGGGTGGCATCTCGCAGGCAGTGCAGGTCCAGAGACGCAGCCAGCATCGCCTGCACCAGCGTGTGCAGGGGCTGGCAGTCGCTCGTTACGGGAACCTCCAGGTGCAGCTCTCCCCGGGCATCCACAATCGCTGCGCCATGATCGCCAATGAAGCCGCTGACCAGCACCACGTCTCCGGGCTGTGCCTGATAAGACGCAATGGTGAGGGAATCCGGGACCAGGCCAATGCCAGAGGTATTGATGAAGAGCCGGTCGGCCGCACCGCGTTCCACGACCTTGGTGTCTCCCGTGACAATGCGGACCCCGGCGCGTTCTGCAGCTGCAGCCATGGACTGCACAACCTGCTCCAGCACGGCCCACTCCAGGCCCTCCTCCAGGATCAGGGCGCAGCTGAGCGCCAGCGGCGTTGCGCCACCAACGGCAAGGTCGTTGACGGTGCCGTTGACGGCGAGGGTGCCAATGTCGCCTCCGGGAAAGAAGAGGGGGTTGACAACAAAGCTGTCGGTGGTGAAGGCGACCCGGTGCCCCGGAGGAACCGTCAGCTGTGCCTGGTCCTGCAGCCCTGGTGCTTCCGGGCGGCCGAAGGCGTTCAGCAGGACCTGGTCGATCAGCTCCTGCGTGGCGCGACCGCCGCTGCCGTGTGCGAGGGTGATCGTGGAGGAGCGAGTCATGAGGCCACCGAGGTGTGCTGGCGGGAGCGATACTGGTAGTAGGCGGCACAGGCGCCTTCCGAGGAAACCATCAGGGCGCCCAGCGGCTGTTCCGGAGTGCAGCGGGTGCCAAACATGCGGCACTGAGGGGGCTTGAGGTGCCCCCGGAGGACGTCACCACACTGGCAGCCCTCGTCGTCGTCGCTCGGTTCAGTTGCCAGGGTGAAGCGTTTTTCTGCGTCAAAGGCCGCAAAGGCATCCCGTAACTGAACCCCGGAATGGGGAATGGTTCCCAGCCCCCGCCAGGCGCAGGCTTCTTTAAGCTCAAACACCTGGTCCACGGCTCGCTGTGCGGCCGGGTTTCCGGCATCCGGAACCACGCGCCGGTACTGGTTTTCCACCGTGCACCGTCCCTCCTGCAACTGCTGCAGAATCATCCAGATCGACTGCAGCACATCCAGCGGTTCAAACCCGGAGACAACGAGCGGCTTCCGGAATTCCCGGGCAATGAAGTCGTACGGCGAGAGGCCAATGATCATGCTGACGTGTCCGGGACCAATGAAGGCGTCAATGCGCTGGTCCGGATCCTCCAGAACGGCCCGCAGCGTCGCCGGAATCGTGATGTGCTGGCAGAGGACCGAAAAGTTGGAGATGCCCTCCTGGGCCGCCTGCAGCAGCGTGAGGGCGGTGCTGGGCATGGTGGTTTCAAACCCGAGGGCAAAGAACACCACCTGCTGGTTGGGGTGCTGACGCGCCAGGCTCAGGGCATCTTCCGGCGAGTAGACCATGCGGACCTCGGCTCCGTCCGCTCGGGACTGGAGGAGGCTCTTCCGAGAGCCCGGAACCCGCAGGGCGTCCCCAAACGTGGCCAGCATCACATCCGGCTGCTCAGCCAGGGCAATGGCGGCATCCACGCGCTCTCGGGGCAGGACGCACACGGGGCAGCCCGGTACATGAATCAACTCCAGCCCCTCCGGAAGCAACTGGTCGAGCCCAAACTTGAAGATGGTGTGGGTGTGCCCGCCACAGACTTCCATCAGCCGGATCGGAGACGTTGCCGAGGCGCCGAGCTGCGCAACCTGAGTGGCAATGCTCTGACGCAGGGCCCGGACTTTTTCCGGGTCTCGGAATTCGGTCACAAACTGCATGTTACCCGGCGGTGGCGTGTTCCTGAAGCTCTCCCAGGGCACTGAGGAGCTTCAGGGTTTGGTAGGCCTCGTCTTCGTCAATGCGACTGAGGGCAAATCCGACATGGACGAGGACCCAGGTTCCCACCGCCGCTTCCATTTCTGCGGCGTCCTCGACGACACAGGCGAGGTTGACGACCCGCTGGACGCCACCGACGTTGACCTTCGCCTGGCGCCGGTCGGCATCTTCGACCGCCATGACCTGTCCCGGAATTCCTAAACACATGGGCTTCAGTTTCTTTGAGAAGAGGAGGTGGAGGCGGTGCTTCGGGCCGCAGCAATCAGGGCTTGCCCAAAGGCGATGCCGCCATCATTAGGAGGAATCTGCTGGGGCCGCAGGACCTCAAAGCCGGACTGCTGCAGAGCGTTCTCAAGCAGCGTCAACAGCGTCCTATTTTGGAACACCCCGCCTGCCAGCGCAACCGTATTGGTACGGATAGACGGATGAAGCGCCTGGGCCTTGCGGAGTCCCGAGACCCAGGCCTCGGCCAAACCACGATGAAACGCGGTGGCCATGGCCGGGAGCGGTGTGCCGTGCCGGAGGTCCTGCAGGAGCGCTTCCCAGAAGGGACGCGGGTCCAGTTCCAGCAGTCCGGAAGTGGGGTCGGAGCGCCAGTGAAAGGGGTAACGGGTCGGCAGGGTGAGGTCCACCTGAGCCTCCAGCAGCTGAGCCGCCTGCCCCTCGAAGGTGAGGCGGTCCGGCCCGAGTCCCAGCGCCGCAGCAACAGCATCAAACCAGCGACCACAGGAGCTTGAGCGCGGGCTGTTGCGGGCAAGAGCGGTGAGCGTCGTGACGGGTTTTGTCTGCAGGTGCCGCACAAGGAGCAGATCCGGAAACTGCTGCTGAAGCGCTTCCCACCCAAAGCACGCGTCGAGGTGCGCCAGGGTGTTGCGCCAGGGCTCGCGCATGGCCTGGTTCCCACCGATGAGGGGGAGCGGCTGGAGACGCCCAACGCGCTCCAGGTGCTGGTAAGTGCCCCAGCCGAGTTCCCCTCCCCAGAAGGTGCCATCGGTGCCGAAGCCCAACCCGTCCAGCAGCAGCGCCCAAACCGGAGGCGTGTCTCGCGGCAACCCGTGTTCGCCGAGGCAGGCCGCCAGGTGGGCGTGGTGGTGCTGCACCCCGAGCGTCGGAAGGCCCTGCTCAGTGGCCCAGGCTTCTCCAAAGCGGGTGGAGGCGTAGTCCGGATGAAGGTCCGTCACCACCTGCGTCGGGCGGAGGGAGTGAAGCTGAAGGAAGTGTGCGATGAGGGTTTGGTACGCCTGAAGGGTCCGGAACTCGTGGAGGTCCCCGATGTGTGGAGCAAGCATGGCCTGCCCTTCCTGAACGAGGCAGAAGGTGCTCTTCAGGTCGGCACCGCACGCCAGGAGCGGGGGCGTGTTGGCGAATCCGGGAGGCAGCGGGCGGGCGTCCGGCGCCAGGCCTCGGGCGCGTCGCAGCACCTGCGGTCCGGAAGGCAGCACCCGGAGGACCGAGTCGTCACAGCGATGGACGATGGGGCGGTTGTGCCCGAGCAGCGCATCGGCAACGTGGTTCAGCTGCTCCCGGACCTCCGCCTCGTCCATGCACTGAGGGGCGCCAGAGCGGTTGGCGGAGGTCATCACCAGCACCTCCGGAGCCGTTTGCAGGAGGAGGTGGTGCAGAGGTGTGTAGGGCAGCATCCCCCCGAGAGTCGACTGCCCGGGAGCCAGCCCCTCCGGTAGTGGGGATGCCGGGAGTGGGTCCAGAAGCACAATCGGTGCGGCGGGATGCTTCAGCCAGGCGGCTTCTTCGGCGCTCACCTGAGCAAACCGCCGCAGGGTGGCTTCATCCTTTGCCATGAGGGCGAAGGGCTTGTGAGGCCGGTGCTTGCGGGTCCGGAGGCGCTCCACGACGTCCGGCTGCTGGGCATCACAGGCAAGGTGAAAGCCGCCGATTCCCTTCAGGGCCACAATGGCTCCCTGCCGCAGCAAGGCCGCGGTGGCGTCCAGCGGATCGTCCGGAAGCGCGTGGGTGGGGGCATTCCACACCTCAAGCGTGAGCGAGGGACCACACTGCGGGCAGGCAATGGGCTGAGCATGGAAGCGCCGGTCGGCCGGGTCTGCGAACTCCTGCGCACACGCGGGGCAGAGCGGGAACGTTGCCATGCTCGTCCGGGAGCGGTCGTAGGGAACGTCATGGAGGATGCTGTAGCGGGGGCCACACTGAGTGCAGTTGGTGAGGGCATACCGGAAGCGCCGGTTGGACGCGTCCTGCACCTCCCGGAGGCAGTCGGGACAGCTGGCGAGGTCGGGCAGCACCTGCAGGCCGGAACCCTCCAGCGCGCTGGGGACGATCCGGAAGGCCGCTGGACCCGCGCCAGGAAGTGGCTCGGTGGTGATGCTTTCGACGTGAGCGGCTTCCGGAAGCGCGGCGTTCAGCTCAGCAGGGAAGGCGTCAAGGGCGGCTTCCGGACCCCACAGCTCGACGGTGGCGCCGGCGCGGTCGTTGTACACCTGACCCCGGAGGCCCTGCTGCTGGGCCAGGCGCCACGCGCTGGGGCGAAACCCCACCCCCTGAACTCGTCCACGAAACCGAAACCGCCGCCCGGGCATGCTCCTCCACCTGAAAAAACGGAAAGGCCCTACGGTAGGGCAAGATGAGCGGAGGTGCAATCCGGTTCCACACCCAACGGACTTGCAAGTTCCTGTCACTCCGGGGACTGTATCCGTTGCCTGTCAACCGTTCCCTTCACGCCGATTCCTTCTATGTCCACTCCTGTGTTTTCACGCCTTCAGCACGCCCTGCAGACTCCTGTTGATGTTGCCAGCCTTGTCCTCCTCCGGGTGGCATTTGGGCTGATTCTGACGTGGGAGGTGATCCGCTTCTTCCTCTACAACTGGATTGAGGACCTCTACATTCAGCAGCGTTTTCACTTCAAGTATGAGTGGTTTCAGTGGGTGAGTGACCTTCCGGATGCCGGAATGTATGCCGTGTTTGTTGCCATTGGGGTGTCGAGTTTCCTGATTGCCCTCGGGCTCTTCTATCGCTTGGCAACGGTGGTCTTCTTTGTGGGCTACACGTATGTGTTCTTGATCGACCGCGCCTACTACAACAACCACTTCTACCTGATTGCCATCTTCGGGTTTTTGCTGATTCTGGTGCCGCTGAATCGGGCCGGGTCGCTGGACGTCATCTGGCGCAAGCAGCCCGCGAGTGAGCAGCTTCCCGCCTTCTGGCTCTGGACCGTCCGCTTTCCCATGACGCTGGCGTACGTCTATGGGGCGATTGCGAAGATGGATCCGGAGTGGCTCAGCGGACGGGCGACACTGGCGTTGATTGGCAAGGGCCTGGAAGGCACGGCGTGGGAGCAGGTGATGCACCTGGGCTGGGTGCCGGTCTTCTACGCGTGGTCCGGAATGCTGTTTGACCTGCTGGTCCCCTTTGCGGTGCTGTGGAAGCCGACCCGCCTGCCAGCGCTCCTGGCGGCGCTGCTCTTTCACACCCACAACTACTTCGTCTTTGACATTGGCATCTTTCCGATGCTCTCGCTGGCGCTGACCCTGCTGTACCTGCCTCCGGATTTTCCGCGTCGGTTGCTTCCGGAAGGGGTCCGGCAGCGATTGAGTCAGTGGTATGAGGCGCGGGTGACGCCCCAAGCCGCAGGACCGGTGCGACCGTGGGTGATGGCGGTGGTCGGACTCTTTGTGGCGTTTCACCTGATCTTCCCCTTCCGGCACTTTTTGTATCCGGGGTGGACGCTGTGGCATGAAGAGGGGCACCTGTTTGCGTGGCGGATGATGCTCCGGCAGAAGCAGATTGACGTCCGCTTTGACCTCCAGCATCCGCAGACCAGGGAGGTGCGCTACGCCCCACTGGAAGACTACCTGAACCCCTCGCAAATCCGGACCTTTGCCGGGAATCCGAACATGGTCCTGCAGTTTGCGCATCACCTGGCGGACCTGGTTCAGGCAAATGCCGGGTTCACGCCCATTGTCACCGCCCAGATCAACGTCTCCCTCAATGGCCACCCTGCGGTGCCGATGGTCAATCCGCAGCTCAACCTGGCTTCCATTCCTCCGTTTGAACCTGCTTACCGCTGGGTGACGCCGGTGCTGCCCTGACCCCTCTCACATCACATGCCCCGCCTGGAACCCGGGCTGCAGTCTCTTCTGCACAGTCGGGTTCCTCTGAAGCCTCACCTCCTCTCGCGCAGGCGGGTATCCAGAAAAGTGAGACGGGTGGCGGCTCTTCCGGGAGAGCGAGGGAGGATCTAAAAGGTGAGGCGGCTGGTAGCCTTGAAGACTCGCCAACTCAAGCGCTTCAGTGGTGCAATCCGTTTCAGGGGATTGCCCTGGGAGCACGCAGAGGAGGGTGGCTGGTTTGGCCACTCGTTGCTCAAGGTCTGAGGGAACGTGGGGGGAAGGCTGTGGAAGAAGCCGGCGAAGCGCAGGAAAGCGCCTTCCTGGGAAAGTCAGCAGCGGAGGCGCGCGGAGAACTGGTGGCGCCCAGGAGCCTCAAACAAAAAAAGCGAGGCACCTCCATGCGGAGGGCCTCGCTTTAAGCGAAGTGGAGCAGATTGCTCCGTCTTATGGCTTCAATTAGAAGCTGTAGGACATTTTTACTTCGATGTCGGTCTGGCTCGCGCCATCAGCTGCAGCGGTGGTATTGGCGTCGGAATTCGAGGAAGATGCCGAACCGTAGCCAACGCCCAGTGCAACTGGACCAACGGTGGTGCCATAGCCCAACTCGAAGCCGGTCTCGGTTCCTGCGTTGGTTCCGTCGTTGAAGGTGGCGCTGCTGTAGTTGAAGACGACGCTGTCGTCCCCACCCAGAGCAACAGTTGCTCCCAGTTCAAAAGCAGTGCTCTTAAGGTCTGCTTCACCTTCGCTGGTGGTCGTTGCAGTCGTTGCATAGGTCAGGAACGGCTTGATTCCATCCATGTCCATGCCCACAC